>JBDTMI010000004.1:0-139652 GCA_039934355.1 Gemmatimonadales bacterium | reverse complement strand
ATCCGGTCCAGTCTCCCGCCGCCGGTACGGATCCGGGCGAAGCCAAGTTCCGGCGGCAGGTCGAGGACCAGCGTGAGATCCGGGGCCAGCCCGCCAGTGGCGGCCTGGTTTGCGATGTGGAACAGTTCGGGTGAGAGGCCGCGACCACCACACTGGTACGCCTCGGTCGATAGCTGGAACCGATCGGCGAGCACCGGCCTCCCGGCCTCCAATGCGGGTCGGATCACTCGTGCGACCAGATCTGCCCTGGCGGCGAGGAAAAGGAACAGCTCGCTGACCGGCTCGATACTGTGGGCAGGATCAAGCAGGAGCGAGCGGATCTGTTCGGCCACTGGGGTTCCGCCCGGTTCACGGACGAGGACGGGGTCGTTCCCGACGGCAGCAAATCGCTCTGCCAACGCGCGGACCAGCGTGCTCTTCCCTGCCCCCTCAGGTCCCTCCACGACGAGGAAGCGGCCGCGTCTCATCCCAGCGTGATGATGCTGCTCGCGGCGCCCTTCTCCATCCCCTGAGCAATCAACTGATTCACTTTGACCATGACCTTTTCAAAATTGGCCCGGCCCACGGCGTACGCCTGTCCGATCGGGCTCACCTCCAGATCCCGGACGGCGTTTTCATAGACCTCGGCCGTCGCGGCGTCGGGCATCTGACCCAGCGTCACCAGCTCGTCCATCTGCCGCGCGAGCTTCTGTATGAGCTCCACCTTGGCCTGGGCGTCGGCATCCTCCCGGAGTGTGCTCTCCGCCCGGCGAAGCGCCTTGTATTCCGGGGTCTGCCCGATCAGCCGGCCCAACTCTTCTGCCTTGTCCCAGATCACGAGAATTCGCTCCTCCGCGCGAGCACGTAGCGCGCGCGGCCGAAAAGGTCATGATGCACCGTGACACCGGTCCAGCCCGGCGTCCGGCCCAGCGCTGCCACCTCCTCTGCCCGGCTCGCATCCACCTCGAGCGCCAGCAGCCCGCCGTGACGCAGCTGCCCCGCCGCTTCGAGGATCAGCCGGCGAGTGGCATTCAACCCATCCTCGCCGCTCGGCAGCGCCGCTCGCGGCTCCCAGTCGTGCACCGCGGCGTCGAGGCTCTCGTATTCCAATGCCGTCAGGTAGGGCGGATTGGAAACGATGACATCGAAGGCGCCCGGAGCGAATCCATCGAGGAGATCGGCCCGCACCAGCTCGATTCCGATGCCGGTCAGTTGGCGATTCTCCCGGGCCAGCGCGAGTGCCTCGGCGGACCGATCTACGGCGACGACGGAATCGTACCGCCCTTCCTGAGCGAGCGCGAGCGCGATACAGCCGCTCCCGGTGCCGACATCCACCACCCGCCCGGTCGGCGCCTGGGCGAGCACCAGTTCCACCAGCCCCTCGGTTTCCGGCCGCGGGATGAGCGCACGGCGGTCCGCGCGGAGCGTCAGCATCCGGAAGCCGGCGAGTCCGGTGACGTACGGCAGCGGTTCGCCTGCGGCCCGCCGCACGATCGCCGAACGGAACCGCTCGAGGACCTCACCCGCCACCGGACGGTCGGACTCCCGCCTGGTATCGCCCGGACTCGTCCCGGTCAGGTCCGCCCAGATCCGGGAGGCCTCCCTCGGCGGGTCGTCGACCCCGCCCTGTGCGAGACGTGCCGCCGCGGTGCGCAGCAGCTCGCTCAGCCGCGGTCCTGCTTCGGCGTCAGTCGCCATCCATTTCATGGCGACTGGCCATGCGCAAGGCGTCGATGAATCCGTCGAGTGCCCCATCCAGCACGTCGGGGAGATTGTGCACCGAAATATTGATGCGGTGGTCCGTCACCCGACTCTGGGGATAGTTATAAGTCCGGATCTTGGCCGAGCGATCCCCGGTGCCCACCATGGCGCGGCGCTCGCGGGAGCGGGCCGATTCCTGCTCGGCGATGCGCCGGTCCAGCAGCCGCGCCCGCAGTACCTCCATTCCCTTGAGCTTGTTCTGCAGCTGGGACTTCTGGTCCTGCTGCGAGACCACCAGGCCGGTGGGAAGGTGCGTGATGCGAACCGCACTGTCCGTCGTATTCACGCTCTGGCCGCCCGGGCCCGAGGCGCGGAAGACGTCAATCTTCAAGTCGTTCGGATGGATCGAGACATCCACTTCCTCCGCCTCCGGCAGGATGGCGACGGTCGCGGCGGAGGTGTGGATGCGGCCCTGAGACTCCGTGGCGGGCACCCGCTGCACTCGGTGCACCCCCGCCTCCCGACGGAGCAGGCCGAAGGCATCCGGGCCGCGCACGGCGAAGATCGCCTCCTTGAGCCCCCCGGAGGTGCCATCGCTGACGGAGATCATTTCGAGGGTGAGGCCCTTCCGCTGGACGAACCGTTGATACATGCGGAAGAGGTCCGCCGCGAAGAGGGCGGCTTCGTCGCCGCCAGTCCCGGCCCGGACCTCGACGATCGCGTCGCGATCATCCAGCGGATCCTGGGGGAGCAGCAGGTCGTGCAGCTCGGTCTCGAGGGCGGTAATCAGATTTGGGAGCCGGGCGAGATCGGCCTGAGCCATCTCGACCATCTCCGGATCGGACTCCGAGGCCAGTTCGCGGGCCTCGGCGTGCTCCAGCTGGAGCTTCTCCAGACGCTCGGCGGCGCGGACGATCGGAATAAGGCGGGTGTATTCCCGGCCCAGCGATTTCAGCCTGGCCGGGTCACTGGTCGTCGCGGAGTCGGCAAGCGCCTTAGCGACATCCTCCGCCCGGGCGAGCGCCTGGCGGAGTCTGGCCTCCATGCCTCAGCTCTGCGCCGTGGCCTTGTCGCCTGCGTACTTCTTGCGGAAGCGGTCGACCCGACCCTGGGTATCGATGAGCCGTGTCTTGCCGGTGAAATACGGGTGGCACTTGGCGCAGATATCGACCTTCACACTGCTACTGGTCGAGCGCGTCTCGAACGTATTGCCACAGGCGCACTGGACGGAGACCTTCTGGTACGTCGGATGGAGATTGGCCTTCACGACATCGCTCCTTGACACCCCGCGGACGGGGCCGTGAAACAGACTGAAAATGACAGCCGGAGAATATAGCAGCCTTTCCCCCCGTCGAACAACCTCGACCCCCTGCCGGCCGCCGGGAGCAGTTTGACAGGCTGAAACGACATAAGTATCGTAGGGACCTACACTTCCACAACAATGAGGGCGCTTTGCCACTCAGTCCGGTCGAGGTCTTGAAGAAGGTCCCGCTCTTCGCCACCATGCGGGAAGGCGACATCACGGCCTTCGCCGAACTGGTCCGGGAGCGGACCTATCCGAAGGGCAGTGTCATCGTCTTCGAAGACGATCCCGGTGACGCGCTGTATCTTGTCGCGGCGGGCCAGGTCAAGGTGGTCCTGATCGGCGAGGACGGTCGCGAAGTCATCCTGTCGGTGCTTGGCGAGGGCAGCTTTTTTGGCGAGATGTCGCTGATCGACGACCAGCCCCGCTCCGCCACCGTCATCGGGATGACCGATGCCGCCGTGCTGGTCCTGCGCCGTGAGGATTTTCAGGCCCGGCTGCGTTCCTCTCCGGAGGTCGCAATCGCCCTGCTGCGGGAGCTGTCCCGCCGGCTGCGCCGAGCCGATGAAAAGATCGGCAGCCTGGTCCTGCTCGACGTGAACGGGCGGGTGGCCGACCTGGTCCTGCGACTCGCCGAGGAGGAAGGCGGTGACATGATCACCAAGAAAATCACCCATCATGTGATCGCGCAGATGATCGGATCGAGTCGAGAGACGGTTTCCCGTACCATGCGGGACTTTGTGGAGCGCGGCCTGATTCAGGTCACTCGCAAAGAGATCACGATTGTGAACCGCTCGTTGCTCGAACGCGCCGCCGGACGGTCGTGATCTGCCGCACATCGTTCGGCTGGGTGGGGTCCCCCGTCCCACTGGCAGGTTCCTTGCACAGGCAGCTCCCGTGATTCGCGAGGCATTTTGACCTACACCGTCACGTTCTGGGGCACCCGGGGGTCGATCCCTACCCCCGGCGTCCACACCGCACGGTACGGGGGCAACACCTCCTGTGTCGCGGTGTCCGGAAATCGTGATCAGCTGGTCATCCTCGACGCGGGTAGCGGCATCCGGCTCCTTGGGCGGGAGCTGATGCGGGTCTTCAGCGGGACGATGAACCTCGACATTCTGCTGTCGCACACCCATTGGGACCACATCCAGGGGCTGCCTTTTTTCCAGCCGCTGAACACCAAGGGAAACACGATCCGGATCTTCGGGGCCGCGCAGGCCGGAGTGCCCTTGGCGGAGATCCTGGACCGCCAGATGGACCCGGTCGTCTTCCCGGTACCGCTGAAGGCGCTGGCGGCCGACCTGACCATCACTGAAGTCGCCGGTGGCACCTTTGAAATCGACGGCTTCCTGGTGGAGGCGTATCGGCTGCGGCACCCCGGGAATACCCTGGGATACAAGCTGGTGCCGGCGCGGGGCGGGCGGACCATGGCCTACATCACCGACAACGAGCTGGGGACCGGTGGCAGTTACGACGTCGGGGCGGACTGGCGCGTGGGCCTGGTGAGATTCCTGCAGGGGGTCGATACGTTGATCCATGACGGGATGTATTCCGAAGCCATGATCGAATCGCGGGCGGGCTGGGGGCACTCGACCCCCGAACAGGCGATCGACCTCGCCCACGAGGCGGGCTGCCGGCGGCTGGTGCTGTTCCACCACGAGCCGGAGCACGATGACAGCGCAGTGGACGCCATCCTGATCGGCGCCCGGAGTTATGCCGCGAGCCACGCCCCTGGCCTGGTAGTCGATGCGGCGAAGGAAGGAATGGCCCTGTCTCTCTGATGAGGTACACCACTATGCGGTCTCGACAGCTGTCGGTCCTCGCTCTCACGGCACTCCTCGCCGCGCCCGCGCTGTGGGCGCAGGATTCCCGTCCCGGTATCGCCGTCATGCCGTTCGAGAACGGTGGCTCCTACGGGCAGGACAAGGAAAACTTCGAAGCGCTGGAGAAGGGAATCGCCGGCATGCTGATCAGCGAGCTGGCGCAGAACCCGGCCGCGCGCATCGTGGATCGCAGCAGCGTCCAGCGCCTGCTCGACGAGCAGGATCTCGGCAAGGATGGCCGCGCGGACGCTGCCACCGCCGCCAAGATCGGCAAGCTGGTCGGGGCCCGGTACATGGTCATGGGTAGTTTCGTGGACTTGTACGGACGGTTCCGGGTCGATGCGCGCATCGTCGACGTCGAGACCAGCGAAATCCTGAAGGTGGTGCGCAGCGATCCGAAATACGAGAAGCGCGAAGAACTCTTCAAGCTGCTGCAGTCGGTCGCCGAGCGCCTCATGACCGAGACGAAGCTGCCGGCACTCACCGCCGAGATGAGTCGCGCGGTGCGGGCCCGCAACGTGCCGACCGAGGCGCTGACCTACTACAGCCGGGCCCTGCTCTACCAGGATCGGGGCGACAAGACCAAGGCCGCGGAATTCTACAAGAAGGCCACCGACGTCTTCCCCGAGTACGCCGAGGCGATCGAAGGGTTGAGGAAGATCAACGGCACCTGAGCCGGTGATCGATTTCCTCGCCGCTATCGGGCGTGGGACGGCGCGCTGGCTCGCCCGGGTGGGTGCGCTGGCGCGCTTCGGCGTTGAAGCGTTCGGGTCGCTGTCGAGCCTGCCCGGGGCCGGGCGACGAGTGGCCGGGCGGGTGCTGCTCAACCAGCTGCGCTTTACCGCGCTCGAAGCCGTCAGCCTGATCGTCCTGCTGTCGACCGTCCTGAGCTACCTGACGATTTCCAGCGCGATTGCCCAGCTCGACAAGGTCGGGGCCTCGGAACTGATCGGGCAGCTCATGGTGGTCGTGATCGTGCGGGAGCTGGGTCCGCTGCTCACCGCCCTGGCCATTGTCGGCCGGAGCGGCACGGCGATCACCGCGGAGCTCGCGACCAACACGGTGCTCGGCGAAGTGCGCGCCCTCGAAGGCATGGGCATCGACCCGTTCCACTATCTCGTGCTGCCGCGCCTGTTCGGCTGCGTGGTGTCGGTGTGTACCCTGATGGTCCTGTTCGACCTGATTGCCATCGGCGGCGGCTACCTCGCGGCGGGCGTGATCGGCGGGATGAGCGGGGCCCGGTATTTCGCGATCGTGCTGGGCCAGCTCACGACGCTGGACGTCGTCCTGACCCTGATCAAGGGTCTGCTCTATGGACTCGTGATCGGCCTGATTCCAAGCTACGAGGGCCTGTCGGTGCGGCGCGGGCCGACGGAAATCCCCCAGGCCGTGATCCGCGGGACCGTGGGTTCGATCGCCGTCATCTTCGTGCTGGCCGCGATCATCGTGGCGGTGCTGCGCGGATGACCGCTCCCCTGATCTTCGACGCCGTCCCGCTGGCTCGCGTCCGGCGCTCAACGCTGATCGGCCCCCCGACTGGGATTGATCTCGCCGCGACGTTCACACTGACGGTGGCCGCCCGGGAAACCATGGCAGTCGTGGGTGATGAGCAGAGTGGCGTAGATCTCCTGGGGGGCCTCGCGATGGGACTCGAAACTGCACCCGGGGGACATGTCTTCACGCTCGGCGCGGAAGTGGCGCAACTCAAGCGGAAGGCCCAACTCGCCTTCCGCCGGAAGGTCGGATACCTTCCCGCTGGCGAGGGGCTGCTGCAGAATCTCACGTTGCGCGAGAATATCCGGCTGCCGCTCCGCTTCGGCAGTGACTTCAGACCCAAGGACATCGAAGGACGTGTCGACGTGATCCTGGCCCAATTGCGGCTGACTCGCGTGGGCGACCTGCGCCCAGCCCAGGCGACGGCCGAAGATCGGCGCCGTGCCGCGCTGGGACGCGCGCTGGCCTTCGATCCCGAGCTGGTCATTCTCGAAGATCCGTTCGATGGCATCACCGAACGCGCCGGCGGCGAACTGCTGGAGGCGGCACGCGGTGGCGAAACCGCCGAAGGAGCGCGCCGGACAGTGTTCCTCACCGGCTCGGACCTGCCCGCGCTGCTCCGGCGCCGGGTGGATCGGCAATTCCGGCTGGCGCGGGGACAGATGGAGACGGTGCGATGACGCTGCGCACCCGTTCAGCCGACGCCCTGATCGGACTCCTGGTCCTCGGCGCCGTCGCCGTCGCGCTGATCACGATCGTGGTGACCCGCGGGTGGACCGAGCGTCGCGTCACCATCTACATGCGCAGCCCATCGGTTCAGGACCTCAAGCAGGATACGCCGGTCTTCCTGCAGGGACTGAACATCGGGGAGGTGTCGGCGATTTCGCCGATGGGCGACAGCCTCGCCATGGGCGCACCGGAATTTCTCGTCGCGCTGCGGCTGCGCGAGCGATATGCCAATGGAGTGCCCATCCGACTCCCGCTGGGCACCAGTGGAGAAATCGTCTCCACCGGCCTGATCGGGAGTGCGTCGATTGCGCTCGTGGTCCCCAAGAACGACATCGTCGCCATCCTGGTGGAGGGCGACACGATCCGCGGGGCGCTGACCCAGGGCTGGACGGATGTGCTCAAGGAAGTCGCCGACACGCTGCGCACCCAGGTCTCCCACATCCTGAGCGACACCCGCCATCTGCTCGCGACCCTCGACCGGACCGCGGCAACAGCGCACGCGGAAATGACGACCACCGCACCCGATCTGCGTGCGACGCTCGCCAGTGCCCGCCAGGTACTCGACCGGCTGGAGCCGATGATCGAGCAGGCCCGAACAACGATGGCCGTCGCCGATACCAGTGTCGCAACCCTGCAAGACTCGCTTTCCCTGCTGCTGAGCGACACTCGACGTCTCGTCAACCACGCGGATACGCTAACCGTCGATGTCACGCGGACCACGGACCAGCTGACACCCGATGTGCGTCAAACCCTTCGCAACATTCACGACCTGAGTGTCAAGCTCGAGTACTTCATGGACCAGATCAGTCGCCGCCCACATCGACTCCTGACCGGGGTGCGGCCGCTGCCTTCCGATACCATGCCTCGGGACAGCACGCGATGAAGTACCTCCTCTTCCACCCGCCCTCCTGGTCGCCCGGCGACCTAGCCGGCCCGCTGGCTACCGAGCTTGTCGAGTTGCGTGCGGTGGCATCGCCCTCCGATATCCGCGCCGACAATCGGCCGGTAGCCTACCTGCTCGACCTGCCGACCAGGCAGCAGATCACGACGCCGATCCTCGCCGGATTGCGCGAGAGCGGTGTGGCCCTGCTCGCCCTGGGCGACGCGGGGGAAGCAGACATTCCCGCCGAGCTCCCGGCCGAACTCCTGAGCGGATTCGTGAAAGCGCCGGTGGGGCCGCGCCAGCTCCTCGTGGCCCTGCGGGCAGCGTTCCGCGTTTCGGCCGCCCATCGCGAGCAGACCCGGACCCGGGCGGAAAGCGCGTCGCGACTGAACGACCTGACCGAACTGGCCGACATCGGTGTGCGCCTGACGACCGAGAAGAACCTCGACAACCTCCTCGCGCTCATCCTGAGCCAGGCGCGGCGTGTCACCCAATCGGACGCCGGCAGTCTCTACATCGTCGAGACCGACGAGTTCGGCACCAGGCGCCTGCGATTCAAGCTGAGCCAGAACGACAGTCGGCCGGATATTCCACTGGTGGAGTTCACCATCCCGATCGACCACGCCTCCCTGGCCGGTTACGCCGCGACCGATGGCGACGCGCTGGTGATCGAGGATGTGTACATGCTTCCGCCCGATGTCGAGTATTCGTTCAACCGGTCCTTTGACGAACGCTACGGCTATCGCACCAAATCGATGCTGGTCATCCCCATGCAGAATCACCACGGGGACGTGATCGGCATCCTTCAGCTCCTCAATCGCAAGCGAGACCCGGCGGCACGACTCACCACGCCGGAGGAAGCCACCCGGCAGATCGTCGCCTACAGTCCGCACACCGTGAAGATCGTGAAGGCCCTCGCGGGTCAGGCGGCCGTTTCGGTCGAGAACAGCCAGCTCTATGAATCGATCGAGCGGCTCTTCGAAGGCTTCGTGCGCGCCTCGGTGCACGCGATCGAGCAGCGTGATCCGACCACCTCAGGCCACTCCGAGCGGGTGGCCATGCGCACCGTGGGACTCGCGGAAGCGGTGGACAGCCTCCAGGACGGCCCGTTCCGCAACGTCACCTTCACCCGGGAACATCTGCGGGAACTGCGTTACGCCGGACTCCTGCACGACTTTGGCAAAGTCGGCGTGCGGGAACAGGTGCTGGTGAAGGCCAAGAAGCTCTATGATGGCGACCTGGTGATCATCCGTCAGCGCCACGCCTTCATCCGGCGCAGCACGGAATGGGAATACGAGAAGGCGCGGGCCGACTTTCTCGTCGCCCATGGACCGGCGGGCTATGCGGATTTCCTCGTCAGGCTGGACGCCGCGCACCGCGAGGCTCTTGCGACCGCTGACCGCTTCCTCCAGGTGGTACTGGCCGCCAACGAGCCCACCGTCCTCGCGGAAGGCGACTTCGCGCTGCTGGGCGAGTTCGCCACCCGGCTCTACGCCGACCCCGACGGCGCCCAGCAGCCGTTTCTCAGCGGGCCGGAGGTCAAGCTCCTGAGTATTCGAAAGGGCAGCCTCGACGAGCGAGAGCGACTCGAGATCGAAAGTCACGTTTCCCACACCTACGAATTCCTGCGAAAGATTCCGTGGACCAAGGGGCTGGCACAGGTGCCGGATTTCGCGCGTGGACACCACGAGAAGCTGAACGGCGCAGGCTACCCCCGAAAGGTCGGCGGCGACGCCATCCCGATGCAGACCCGGATGATGACCATCGCCGACATCTACGACGCGCTCACGGCGCAGGACCGGCCGTACAAGCGGGCCCTCCCCACGACGCGGGCGCTGGATATTCTCGGCGACGAGGTGAAATTGGGTCAGCTCGACGCCGAGCTCTTCAAGATTTTCGTGGAGGCGAAGGTCTGGGAGGATCGTCCGGAGCGGAAGCGGGACAGTCTGGCGGTGAACCGACCGTAGAGCGCCGTCAGCCGTCAGCCGTCAGCCGAAAGTACGGCGCCGCGAGCCCATGCCAGTACCCCGAGCGCGAGCCCGACGTTCGCGGGAACGGTGAGGGCCAGCACTTGGCCGTTCACCTGGTAGAACAGTGGCAGCAGCTTCAGCAGCAGTCCCAGCAGTGACACCCCCCCCACAGCGATCGCCAGCAGTCGTGCCGCCCGCTGTGGACCAGTGCGGTCCTTGAGTGCCAACGGCAGCACGAATGCCAGTGCCAAGGCGAAGAGCGAACATTGCAGCACGTTTTCGTTGTTCGCGGCGGCCACGTGATCGGTGAACGCCCACAGGCCGATGAGAATGACGCCTGCCACACCGGTCAGCAGCGCCCAGCCTGTCCCGAGCAGGAGCAGCGTCCATCGTGCTCCGGGGCGTTGGCGCCCTGCCCTCCCGCCCCACCACAGCAGTCCCCCCACTAGGAGTCCCGCCGCGAGATAGCCGGGCCACCAGGCCGGCGGCTGGTTCGGCACCGGGAATTGCCCGCTCTCGAACAGCGTCTGCTCACGCAGCACCAGCGGGACACTTGCACCCGCGCTGTCGCGGATCGTCGCGGTGCCGAGATACTCATGCAGCTTGAACGGGAGGAACATCTCTTCCCAGCGAGTCTGCGGTCGGTCCACGCCGTGACCGAGCGCCAGCAGCAGGCCGGTGTACAGCGGCAGGCTGTTGTCCACCAGTCGTTGGGTGTGAAAACGAAAGGTGCCGCTGGCGGGCTCCCCGTTCTGCGCACGCAGCGCCCCACCAAGCACGGTGTCGATGGCATCACGGACACGGGTGGAGCAGTTGTCGAGATAGTAGTCGTAGCGATAGAATCGATTTTCCGGGAGGACATTCCACGCCAGAAAGTCCCGCATGGCAAGACGCTGGGCCGGCGTGAAGTTCAGTTCCTGCACTCGCACCCAGCGCCCAGCGGCGACGTACTTCGCGAGGTCGGCTTCCGCGGTCTCGCCCGCCATCCAGTAGTGCATCCTGCCCTGGATGAACCGAAGAATGAAATTTTCCTGCCGGAAGCTGAACATGCCGTAGTTGTAGGCGATCCGGCTGCGGTCGGTCTGATCCTCCACCAGAATCGCGTTGTGCCCGAAGCGTTCCCACACATCGGCGCCCGGCCCCATGGTCAGGATGGAGATGCGCAGATTTGAGCCAGGTGGGGCGACAGCCGGGGCGGTTGGGCGGTTGGGCGGTTGGACCTGGACCCGACTGGCGGCGAGTGAGGTGGGACGGCAGAGGAGAGCGAAGACAAGCCAAACGCCCAACCGCCCAACCCTCCGGGTTCCCTTCACAGCTCGACGTCCTGTCCCTCGGCGGATGACTTGTAGATCGCGTCCAGCACGCGATGCAACATCACCTGCTCCTGGTTATCGAACGGCTTCGCTTCGCCGCGCAGGAGGCCGAGGAAGTGGGCCCATTCCGCCCGATACGAGGCGGTAAAGGCGTTTTCGCGGCTGATCGAGCCCGTCGGCGCCACATCGGTCGGGACTCCGTGCAGCTCCTTCCAGGCGTGCAGCGGGTTGATGCCGGCGCTTCCCTTGCTGGCCTTCACGCCCAGTCCGAAGCGTTCCCCCTCGCCCACATGATGCCAGGTCACATCGAGAAAGATCGAGAACCCCCCTTCGCACACCACGAACGCGCTGCCGGACTGCTCCACCCCGCCCTTGGTGCCTTCGCCGCCGTGCAGACTGGCGCTCACCCGCACCGGCTTGGGATTCCCGGCCAGCCAGAAGCCGAGATCGAGGATGGCCAGCCCCAGGTCCAGCATGGCGCCGCCACCGGATTCGTCGCGCCGCTGACGCCAGCCGTGCTGGGCGCGGCCGGGACGGAAGACGTGCCAGCTGCCGCGGACGCTCTCGAGGCGGCCCAGTTCACCGCTCTGGATAAAGCTGCGCACGATCTGCACGTCGGCGCGATAGCGATGATTCATCCCCACCATCAGGTGTTTGCCGCGCTTCTCGGCCTGCTTCAGGATCTTTTGCGCCCCCTGCGCCGTGAACGCCATCGGGCGCTCGACCAGGACGTTGACGCCCGCGGTCAGGGCGGCGAGGACGTGGGGTTCGTGGAGGTGGTTCGGCGTACAGATCGCGACGGCATCGAGCTGCTCGAACTCGAGGATCTCCTCGATATCACTGAACGCATCGCGAATTCCGAATCGGCTGGCCAGGGCACGGGCCTTGGGCAGATCGGTGTCGCAGATGGCGACGATCTCAACGCCCTTCAGCTTCCGGAGCACGGGGAGATGGGCGACCTGGGCGATGGCCCCGGCGCCGATGATACCCAGCTTGAGTGTGTCCGACATGCGATTCCCCGCTCAGGGTGATCAGTACGCCCGACCCAATGTGGTGCCCGGAAAGTAGGCGGCGAGAATCGTCGGCGCATCCTGCCCCGCCCGGGCCCGGCCTACCGCGCCCCACTGGCAGAATCCGACTCCATGCCCGGCACCCGCGCCGTCGGCGACCAGCCGCCGGAGCTGGCTCCCCTCCCGCACCTCGCTGAGCTGGAAGATGGCGCTCCGGAGCACCGCGTCCCCCGCCGGACGCAGGACCCGGCGAATGGCCGGTCCATCGACATCCACCCCGCCGGTGCGCAATGCAATCGTAACGCGGGAGACCCGATCTGATGCGGTGCGACGCACGACAGTCACGCCACGGACACTCGCCGCCGCCTCGGCGGTCGTCGCAGTGGCCGGCGGCAGCGTGCTCTTCAGCACACCGCGCAGCTGTTCGATGCTCCACTCCTCGCGCCAGCGGAAGCGGGGCGAGATGCGGCAGTAGGCCTGCCCGTCAGGATCCACGTCCCTCACCGACTGGAGGTAGGGACGATCCGCCGCAACGAACACCTCGGTGCCGGCCGCCGTCTGGCCGGCGCAGGTTGAGAAGAAGAAGGCATCGATCGGCACCCCCTGCCAAGTGAGAATCTGGCCCGCAGTCGCCGCCACCGCGGCGCTGGCGGCGGGGTACTCGGCCACGGCCCCGCTGTAGACCATGTCGGCAACGGTGGCGTAGAGATCGAAACCTTCCGTTGCCCGCTTGCCCAGATTCCGGAGCGCGAAGGTGCGGGAGACAATGGCCTGTGCCTCGAGTGCCGCTCCATCGGTCGAGTCCCGTCGTCCCATCTCGGCCGCGACCACTCCAGCGAGGTAGTCCTCAAGGCTTACGGCGTTGACCACGGTAAGCCCGGTGCGGTCGGGCGCGATCGTGAGACGGCCGCGATAGGGCTGCGTGCCCACCCGCAGCCAGCTTCCGGCGACCCGGGGCACAAAGGTGACCTGCCGCTGCCCGGTCAGTTGCCAGGCGCCGGTGGGGCCGGCGTCGACCGCTCCCAGCACCGCGCGGGTGCGCCAGTGGGAGCCCGCCTCGATGGCGGCGACGGTGTTGCCGTCCGCATCCTGCACCAGGACCCCGCTGTCACCGCCGATGTCGAGTGCAGGCGACCCGACCAGGACACCGATGCGGACCTCGGGTACGGTCGCGGCGGGCGATGGCGGCAGCTGCAGCTCTCCGACCGGTGGCGCGCAGGTGGACAGCGTCAGCAGGCCGACGGCCAGCGCGAATCGTCGCGCCAAATGCGGCCTCACCCGCGGTAATTTCCGAACTTGAGTTCGAGTTCGAAGTCCTGGGTTCGCAGGAAAGCGATGACCGCCTGCAGTTCGTCGCGCGAAGGCGCGGTCACCCGGATTTCCTCCCCCTGGATGGCGGCCTGGACCTTCTTGAAGCCCTGGTCTCGCACCGCCTTGACGATCTTCTTGGCCGCCTCGGTCGCGATGCCCTGGGTGAGCTTCACGGTCCGCCGCACCGACCCCATCGTGGCGGCCTCCGGCTCGCCCATATCGAGGTTTTTCACCGGTACCCCCCGCTTGATCATCTTGGTGCGCAGGACATCGACCAGTTGATCCATGCGGAAATCATCATCCGCCGCGAGACGGATTTCCGCTTTTTCCCGGTCGAACTCGACGGTGCAGTTGGTGCCCTTGAAGTCATACCGCTGGCCGATCTCCTTCAAGGTCTGGTTGACGGCATTGTCCACTTCCTGGAGGTCGGCACCGGTCGAGATGTCGAATGAGGGGTTGCTGGCCATGGGAGCCAAGAGAGGGGGTGGTCTAACTGCTTCTGGGACTTGGGGTTTGAATGTACACGCAACGCCTCAAGTTTTCATGGGGATGGCCGATGACTGGATCAGACCCCCAGCAAGGACGCACCGTGCAGAACCGGATTCGCCACCTCCTGAAGGACTGGAAGCCCGTCGAGCTCCATCAGGCGCCCGAGAAGCCAGTTGAGGCGGATCCCGGCATTCCCAAGCTGCCGCGCGGCATCAACATGCTGATGCCGGTGGAGCTGTGCATCAACCGGGACCTTCTGATTTCGCTGCTCTCGGCCAGCATCCAGGAGATCTACCGCCACAAGCGCATTCCAGCGTCACCCCTGTCCGACTCCGAGCGGGACCAGATGGAAGCGTCACTGCAACAGCAGCTCGCCTTCCGGGCCTGGGCGCGCGACTATCCGAGCGGATATATCTCGATTGCCATGTACCCGGTCTCCGAGGTCGACACGGTTGAAGACCTGGAAGATCTGGGAGAATTCTAGCGGCCCAGTCTTGACGACAGCGCGGCGCCGTCCTATACTCTCGGAAGTTCGGCGGACGGATTTAGGGCCACTTGCTACCGCCTGGGGTTGTGACCCCCGAAACAAAGAGCTAAAGAGCCGGTGGATACCAACCCCCCGAGCTCGTGGCCGCGGGGGTTTTGTGTTTTGCACCTACCGCGCCGCGCGTCATCCGGAGACGTTTCAGCAATGAAGCGCAGCCCGTTGATGTGTTGTCGCCTGTGCAAGTGCACCCCTCGCGGGGTGGACTGTGCCGGTGGCACGTCACGGGCAGGTGGGTAGGCACTACACCCAGCCGTTGATGTATCCCTGGCCCGGTTCACCCAACGTGAATCGGGCCTTTTCGCATTCCCGCGAGCCGCGCCCACATCGTTGACCCATGAGGAGTCTTTCCATGACGTACCATCCCGATACCCTGGCGATTCACGCTGGCCAGTCGCCCGACCCCACGACGAACTCACGGGCCGTGCCGATCTACGCCACCACGAGCTACGTGTTCAACAACACCGAACATGCGGCCAACCTTTTCGGGCTGCGCGAATTCGGCAACATCTACACCCGCATCATGAACCCGACGACCGATGTCTTCGAGAAGCGGATGGCAGAGCTCGAAGGTGGCGTCGCGGCACTCGGAGTGGCGAGCGGGCAGGCCGCCGAGACGCTCGCCATCCTGAATCTGACCCGTGCCGGCGATCACGTCGTCTCGTCCCAGACGCTGTATGGCGGAACCTACAACCTGCTGGCGCACTCGCTGCCCAAGTGGGGTATCACCACCTCGTTCGTGGACATCCACAATCTGGACGCCGTCCGAGCCGCGATCACCCCGAAGTCACGGCTGCTCTTTGTCGAGACAATCGGCAATCCGCGCCTCGACGTCCCGGACTTCGCCGCCCTGGCGGATATCGCACATGAGGCGGGCATTCCTCTCATGGTCGACAATACCTTCGGTGCGGCCACACTCTGCCGACCTTTCAAATTCGGCGCTGACATCATCGTTCACTCTGCGACCAAGTGGATCGGCGGACACGGGACGTCCATTGGCGGCGTGGTCGTGGATGGCGGCAGCTTCGACTGGACCAGCGACAAGGCCCGGGCCCGCTTTCCCGAGCTGAGTGAGCCCGATCAGTCGTATCACGGCCTGGTCTACACCCAGGCGTTTGGCAATCTGGCCTACATTATCAAGCTGCGGGTGCAGATGTTGCGCGACCTTGGCCCGGCGCTTTCGCCCTTCAACGCATTCCTCTTCCTCCAGGGACTGGAGACCTTGCCGCTGCGCATCCGCCGGCATTCGGAGAGCGCGCTGCAGGTCGCCGAGTGGCTGCAGCAGGATGGCCGGATCGAGTGGGTCTCGTATCCCGGGCTGGCGTCGCACCCCGAGAACGCCAACGCGCGGCGCTATCTCGAAGGCGGGTTCGGCGGGGTGCTGACATTTGGCGTGAAGGGCGGTCTCCAGCAGGCGCGCGCCGTCATCGACAAGGTCAAGCTCTTCTCGCTGCTGGCCAATGTGGGCGACGCGAAATCGCTGATCATCCACCCGGCCTCGACGACGCATGAGCAACTCACGGCCGAACAGCAGCGGGCATCGGGTGTCGTGCCGGAACTCATCCGTCTCTCCGTCGGGCTTGAAGACGCACGCGATCTCATTGCCGACCTCGACCAGGCCCTCGGGGAAGTCCCATCGGCCAAGTTTGCCACCACGGGAGCCGCGAAGGCCTGATGCCTGAGCGTCCGATCGTGATCAAGCTCGGGGGCGACGCGCTCGCCTCCCCCGCGCGCATCCTCGCCGCGGCAGAGCGGATCCGCCGGTTGGCCGCCGAGGGACCGGTCGTGGCGGTGGCGAGCGCCCGCCGCGGCGTCACCGATCACCTCCTTGGCCTGGTTCGGGAGATCCGGGACGCCACCGGTGGCAGTACTCGCCCGCACGCCGAAGCAGATCGTGCCCTCGCGACCGGTGAAGTGGTCTCCGCCGCGCTGCTCGCACTGGCACTGGATGAACTCGGAATTCCGGCGGTCTCGCTTGACGCCCGGGAGGCGGGGGTCCTCGGCGCTGGCAGCTTCGGCCGGGCACGCATCCGCAAGATCGAGACCGGCCGGGTCCTCCGACGCCTCGCGCGGGGTGAACTTCCGGTCATCGCCGGTTTCCAGGGCTGGCGTCGCGGGCGAGTCGTAACCCTGGGCCGGGGCGGCACCGATACTTCGGCGGTCGCGCTGGCCGCCGCACTGCGGAGTCCGCGCCTGGTGTTCGTGAAGGATACGGAAGGCCTCCGCACTGCCGATCCCAAACTCGTGGCCGACGCGCAGGCCATACCCTGCGCTTCGCACGCCTTCCTCTGCGCACTCACGACCGCCGGCGCACAGGTGGTTCAGCCTGACGCCGCACGCCTCGCACACTCCGAGTCGCTCCCGCTCGAGTTCGTGTCGCTCGCCAGCGAGGCCAGCGAGACGCGGATCACCGCCGATACGCCACGCGACGGATTGCGTGCGGTGGCGACGAACATCAAGGGCGAGATCGCGGAGATTTCCGCCATCGCCGCGGGAATCACTCCCCCCTCCGGGACCTGGGAACTGATCCGGGAAGCGCTGCGAGCCGCCTTCATTCCGCTGCTCGACATTCACCCTGGTCCGGACGGCCCCCGCTTTCTGGTTCCGGCCGAGCAGGCGGGCGCGGCGACGCGGGTCATCCACAGCATTTTTGTCCCGCCACTCCCCCGACAGATCGCGCGCGCGTCGTGACCGACCAGTGTCGATGACCGTCGCGGGCCCGCTGCGTGGGCTGCCCGTGGAGCTCCCACTGGGAGACTTCCACCCCGAGTCAGGCGGAGTGATCCGGGATGCCCGCCTGCGCTACCGCGTCTTCGGTGACCCGTCGCTGGGACACGCGAACGGCTGGATACTGGTATTTCATGCACTGACCGGCAGCGCGGACATCGACGACTGGTGGGCACCGGTGCTGGGCCCGGGTCGTGCGCTCGACACCACCCGACATGCGGTCGTCGCGGCGAATCTGCTGGGCAGTTGCTACGGATCCTCCGGTCCCGTGAGTATCACGGACGGTACCTTCCCCACCCTCACCACCGCGGACCTGGCCCGGGCACACGTCCGGCTGATCGAGTCACTTGGTATCCAGCGCATCGCCCTGGCCACCGGGGGTTCCCTCGGCGGGATGGTCGCGTTGCAGTGGGGGTGCGTCACACCAGTGCCGGTGGATCGCCTGGTCGTGTTCGCAGCGCCAGTGCGCACCAGCGCACAAGCCATCGGATGGAATGTTGCGCAACGGATGGCGATCGAAGCCGATCCGGCCTGGGAGCGAGGGGAGTACCCCGCTGGCGCAGGGCCCGCGGCCGGGCTCGCTGCGGCCCGCGCGATCGCCATGATCACCTATCGGTCCGTGACGGAATTCGAGCAGCGCTTCGGGCGGCGGCAGACCCGCGACCCGGGACGATTCGATGTCGACCACTACCTGCGGCGACATGGCCAGAAACTCGTGGAGCGGTTCGACGCCCGCAGCTATGTCGCCCTGATGCAGGCGATGGACACGCATGATGTCGGCGACCTGGCCGCGGCCGCACGCCAGACGGCGGGGTGCGTGGGCGAGGTCGTGGGGGTCGGGATCGACACCGACATTCTATATTATCCGGCCGAGGTGCGCGGCTGGGTCGCGGCCTATGCGGCCGCGGGCGCGGTGGCCCGGTACGAACAGATCGGCAGCATCTACGGGCACGATGCGTTCCTGATCGAATTCGATCAGGTCGAACGATTGCTTCGGATCCCCGCGGGCGAAGCGAGATAGCGGGCTGGAAGGGACATCTCACAGGCGGCGCGCATGCCCGGACCAGCAGAACACACGGCAGAACAGGCGACCCCCAGCGAACTCAGGGCGGCGAGTGTCCGCCTGGCGCTCTGGCTTGTCGCCCTTGTCGTCATCGGCCCGCTGATCCGGGCCCTGCCGCTGGGCCAGACCACCCGCACCGCAATCCTGGCGTGGCTCCTTGCCGCTGCCGCCCTTTACTGGCTCTATGGCGGGCTGGGCTATCGACCGCTGCTGCTGTTGCAGGTCATCCTGTTTTCGTCCGCGATCACACTGCTGTCGATCAAGGTGCTGCTGGTGGGATTGAGCGTGAAGGAATTCGATTTCCTGCGGGAGGCCGGACGGGGACTGCTGATCGCGGGAGGAGCGTGTGCGGGAGCCAACCTCGGCATGATGCTGGTCGCGTCGTTGCGACGACGCTGACGGCAGCCGGGGTCCGGCCGTTCAGGACAGAAAACTCTCGAGGGCGCGGGCCCGGCTGACATGGCGCAGCCGCGTCAGCGCCTTTTCCTTGATCTGACGCACCCGCTCCCGGGTGATCCCGAGCTGTCCGCCGATTTCCTCCAGCGTCATGGGTTCCGGTCCGTCGAGGCCGAAATACAGCCGGAGAATCTTGGCCTCCCGTTCCTTCAGCGAAGACAGGACTTCCTCGATCGATTCCGTCAGCGCCTTCTCGAAGGTCTCCGCATCGGGTCCGGCATTCACCAGATCCGGCAGGTAGTCGAGCAGCTTGTTGTCCTCGCCCGGGGTCAGCGGCGCATCGAGGGAGAGATGGGTCTGGCTGATCGAGAGCGTCTTCTGCACCTCCTCGATCGTGATATCCATGCCCTCGGCGATTTCCGCCGGCGTCGGTTCCCGTCCGAGTTCCTGCAGCAGCGCCGCCGACCGCTTGCCGATCCGGTGCAGGGTTCCAGCCCGGTTGAGCGGGACGCGGACGATCCGGCTCTGCTCCGCCAGCGCCTGGAGGATGGCCTGCCTGATCCACCACACTGCGTACGAGATGAACTTGATCCCTTTGGTCTCGTCAAACTTGTGGGCGGCGCGGATCAGACCGAGGTTGCCTTCGTTGATGAGATCGGAGAGCGAGACACCCTGGTTCTGGTATTTCTTGGCGACGGAGACGACGAAGCGGAGGTTGCTGCGGACCAGCTTGTCCAGGCCCTCGGCATCGCCAGCGCGAATGCATTGGGCGAGACGAACCTCCTCCTCCTGATTGATCAGCGGATACCGGCTGATCTCGCGGAGATACTGGTCAAGCGAACCCTCGTCGAAACTCGACGAGCCTCGCTTGCCTGAACCAACTCGCATGGGTCGCATGTGCGGGGCCTCACCACCGGCAGGAAAATTCTACTGGAGAACCTTAGCCGGGCGAAAAAAGGGGCGCAAGGAGCAATTGGCATGGAGCTTTCAGCGTTCAGCCGTCAGCATTCAGCAGGTGTCGATCGGGCGACGACGACCGCTAATCGGCGAGCCCCGGCGGGGTGACTGGAGGGCCGCTGAATGCTGGCCGCTGACTGCTGACCGCTAGTAGTTGTCGATCTGGGCCCGCTGCAGCGTTCCCGAGTAGTCGACATAGCCGACTTTGACCTCGGAATAGAAATCGTACACTCCCCAGCCGCCTTCGCGGTGCCCGTTCCCTGTCTGCTTCACCCCGCCGAATGGCAGGTGCGCCTCGGCGCCGATCGTCGGCGCGTTGATGTAGGTGATGCCGGTGTCGAGCGACTCCATGGCCTGGAACGCCGCCCGCACGTTTCCGGTGTAGAGGGAACTCGACAGCCCGTAGCGGACGCCGTTGGCGACGGTCAGTGCCTCGGCCAGCGAGCCAATGCGGATCACCGAGAGCACCGGTCCGAAGATCTCTTCCTGGGCAATGCACATCTCCGGCCGAACCCCGGTGAAGATCGCCGGCTCGATGAACCACCCATGGGTCAGCCCGGCACGACGCGGACGGCGGCCCCCGGTTTCCAGCGTCGCCCCTTCCCCGCGACCGAGGGCGACGTACGACTCGACCTTGTGCAGCGCGGCCTCGTGGATCAGCGGACCGACGTCGACCCCTCGCTTCCTCCCGTCGCCCAGCCGCAGCCGCTCGGTCCGCTCGATCAGCCGCGCCAGGAAGCGATCGTGCACCTTCTTGTGCAGGAGCAGACGACTTGTCGCTGTGCATCGCTGGCCCGTTGTTCCGAACGCACCCCAGAGCACGCCATCGACGGCGAGGTCCAGATCGGCATCGTCCAGCACGATCACGGCATTCTTGCCTCCCATCTCGAGCGAGAGCCGCTTGTGCTGCCGACCGCAGCTCTCACCGATCTCCGACCCCGTGGCCGTCGAGCCGGTGAATGAGATCACCGGCACGTCGGGATGTTCCACCAGCGCACGGCCGACCGATGCCCCGCGTCCGTGTACCAGCTGGATCACGTCCGGCGGGAAGCCGGCTTCAAGCGCCAGTTCCACCAGGCGGTGCGCGGTGTGCGGCACATCCTCCGAGGGCTTCAGGACCACCGTGTTTCCGCAGGCGAGCGCGGGAAACATCTTCCAGGTCGGGATCGCCAGCGGGAAGTTGAAGGGCGCGATCAGCCCGCAGACCCCGATCGGGCGACGCCAGCTCATCGCCCACTTGTCGCGCAGTTCGCTCGGCACCGTCTTGCCGAACAGGCGTCGGCATTCGCTGCCGGCGTAGTAGGCGGTATCAATGCCTTCCTGGACGTCCCCGCGCGCCTCCGCGAGCACCTTGCCCATCTCGCGCGTCATCCCGTTGGCGAGCGATTCCTTGTCCCGCGCCAGCAGATCCCCGAGACGACGCAACAGGTCTCCCCGCGCCGGGGCCGGCACCCGCCGCCAGCGCGGGAAGGCGCCGAGCGCGGACGCCACGGCACGCTGCACATCGTCGGCGGCGGAGTCGGGGAAGCGACCGATGAGATCCCGCATGTCGGCCGGATTACGATTCTCGAGATAGCGCCGGGTGGAGGGGGCGACCCACTTCCCGTCGATCAGGTTCTTGAATGTGGAGGGCATCGTGAGCGAGGCGAGGGGGAACTGAGCTGGCAATTGACGGCGGACGACTAACGGTGAACGGCCCCTCTTACTGCGGTGCCTCGACGCTGTTCCCCGTCGGGCAATTCCAGACCCGGGCGTGGCGGGCGTAACCGATCCGCGGCAGTATTTCTCGCGCGGAAAGTACCAGGCCCCAGAGCAGGACCAGCATGGAGAGTACGTGGGCCAGACCGAGCCGCCGCTGCCAGGAGGTCACACTGCTCCAGAGACCGGCGACGACCACGGTCGAGATGGCACCGAGGTACACGGCGAGGTTGAACCCGCAGGCCGTCGGGTAGGGCCACTGCGTCATCCCCACAGCGAGACCGACGCCGAGCAGGACCCGCAGCCAGGTGGTGAAAGTCGTCATCCGCCCCCCGGTGGCCACGGGAAATGTGCCGCCGCGCGCGACGGGCGCAGCCAGGCCGCCGCTCTTTACCGGAGGCTGGGCAGAGGGATTCGCCATCAGCCGGTCGATGTCGGCCATCTCCTTGTCCCAGTTCCGAGGCTGGTCGCTCATGACTCATCCCTCGCAATGCCGAACTGCTCGAGTTTCTTGTACAGATTGGAGCGCGGCATCTTCAGGACTTTCGCCGTCTCCGTGATGTTCCAGTCGTTCTCTTTCAGCTTCCCGGCAAGCCACATCCGTTCCACATCCTCCCGGAACGCTTCGAAGGTCCCGTACTTGGCGGTGGACACTTCGCCGATGGTCTCCGCGATCGTGCTCTCGCCCAGCAGACGGCTGACATCGAACGCCCGCACCGCCTTGCCCGGCGCGAGGATCAGGAGCCGCTCCACGGCGTTCCGCAGCTCGCGCACATTGCCAGCCCAGTGACGTTCCTGCAGCCGCTCGAGGGCGGCCGGCTCAAACATCTTTCCCTTGACCGCGGCACCGCCGGCAATGCGCTTCACGAAGTAGGCGACCAGTGCCGGGATATCCTCCCGGCGGTCGCGCAGCGCCGGCACGTGGATGGGGACCACGTTGAGACGATAGTAAAGGTCCTCGCGGAAACGCCCCGACGCGATCTCCTCCTCCACAGGCTTGTTAGTGGCCGCCAGGACGCGGACGTCAACCGTCACGGGCTTGTTGCCGCCGATCCGGGTCACCACGCCCTCCTGCAGCGCCCGCAGCACCTTGGCCTGCGCGGCAGGCGACATGTCCCCGATCTCATCCAGGAAGAGCGTGCCACCATCGGCCTGCTCGAACTTGCCCTCCCGATCGGACACGGCGCCAGTAAAGGAGCCCTTCATGTGACCGAACAGTTCGCTCTCGATCAGCTCCGAGGGGATGGCGGCACAGTTGACCTCGACGAAGCGGCGGTCGTGTCGGGGGGAGCCATCGTGGATAGCGCGCGCCACCAGTTCCTTCCCGGTACCGCTCTCCCCGGTGATCAGCACGCGCGCCGTTGTGGGACTGACCCGGGTGACGACATCCCGCACTTCCTTGAGCGCGCGACTGCCGCCGATCATCTCATGCCGGGCGACCACCTCCCGTCGGAAGCGGGTGTTTTCCCCCGCCAGCGCGGCATGCGCCATCGCGTTGCGGATGGTCAGGAGCAGCCGGTCACTGTCGAGGGGCTTCTCCAGGAAGTCGAAGGCGCCGCGTCGGGTGGCTTCAATGGCGGTGGCGATGGTTCCGTGGCCGGAGATCATCACGACCGTCGCGTCTGGGTTGAGTTCGCGCAGCCGGGCCAGGGTGTTAAGGCCGTCGAGTCCGGCCATCTTGACGTCGAGGACCACGACATTGGGACGGAACTCTTCGAACAGTCTGAGCCCTTCGCCACCGGAGGAAGCGAGTTTGACCTCGATCCCCTCGTACTCGAGGACTTGCTTGAGCGCCGCCCGGATCCCAGGCTCGTCGTCCACCACGAGCAGTCGTCGGGTCATCGCGTCTGCTCCCGGAAAACTGCCACCCCGGCCGGACGGACCGTGATTCGGGACACCCCGTCCGGGAGCGTGAGCGGGACACGACCCTCCCTGGCACCCGGCAGGGCCCGTTCGATCAGCGCCCGACTGGCATCGGCGGGCAACGTGATACCCCGCAGCGTCAACGCATCCACCTTCCATTCGGCGTGACCCGGCCGCGGTATCGCGACGTCTCCCGCCACCGTCACCGGCTCCCACGTGCGCACGACCCCGGCCAGCGGTCCGAGCAGATCACGCGGGATCTGACTGGTTTCGAGCAGCCCCTGAATGGACACTCGCGATTGTCCCAGCGTCACCTTCACCGAATCAAGGTGACCCCGCGCCTCGGCCGGCAGGCCGTCGAGCAGCAACGCGGTCATCTCAGCGGCGGTCAGTACCACGGAGTCCGCGCTCCAGCCGTGCAGACTGTCGACCTTGTCCCGCGCGGCGTCGGCGGGCGAGGTGATCGACGTGGCACCGCGCTGCTCGATCACTTCGGCCACGCGAGCCACCTGGGGCCGGACCATCCCAAGAATCTCCTTGCGCAACAACCAGCCGACGCTGATCAGGAGCGACAGCCCGAGCAGGCCAAGCAATCGGAACGGAAGGGTCCAGAGCCGCATCAGCGGTCGAGCACCGGCAGCCCGGCAAGGAGGCCGCCGCGCCGATACCCCCGCGGATCGAGCACCACGGAGTTGAAGCCCACTGCTTCAAGCTCGCGCCTGACGTCCTCCCACTGTTCCGCGACCAGGGCGTGCTCGGCGGGCAACAGCTCCACGGAGGCGTGATCGCCACGATGCCGCACTCGGAGGTCGCCGGTCACGCCGTGCGAGCGGAGCAGCGCCTCCGCCTGCTCCACCTGACGCAATCGCTCCGGCGTCACTTCGAGACCGTACTGGATCCGGCTGGCCAGGCACGGAGCGGCTGGGGCATCCCACGTGGGAAGCCCGAGGGCTGCGGCGGCCTCGCGGACCATGGCTTTGGTCCACCCCAGTTCGGCGAGTGGGGAACGGACCTGGTGCTCGCCCGCGGCCCGCACCCCGGGCCGGTGCTCTCCGAGGTCATCGGCGTTGGTGCCGTCGACGATCGTGTCCGCCCCGCGCTCCACCGCGATGCGGCCAAGCACGCGCCATAGTTCGGCCTTGCAGAAGTAACAGCGGTTGGTGGGATTCGCGCGGTAACGGTCATCCTCCAGTTCGTGGGTCTCGACTTCGAGCAGCGGGATGTCGAAGGTGCGGGCCGTGGCAAGGGCCGCCTGGTACTGCACCTCTGGATAGGATGGGCTCCGGCCGATCACCGCCAGCAGCCTCTCGCGCCCCAGCGCCCGCCGGCCGGCCAGCGCAAGGAGGGCGGAGTCCACCCCTCCGGAATAGCCGAGCACCACGCGGCCGAGCGTGCGGAGTTGCGCCTCGAGTGCTGCCAGGGAGAGCATGGCAAAAACGTAAGCCGTTCCCCCGGGTGGCGACAGCCTTGCCCACCGCTTGCGGCAGCATGCTGGCGCCGGGTAGGATTCCGCTTCTCTCACTACCACCACGAGCAGCGCGATGGAATATCCAGATCCTTCGGAGCGGCCGGCGGCCGCCCTGTCCAACCAGATGGCCGAGCGGCTGTTCCGCTCCCGGACCCTCATCATCAGCGGCGAGGTCACGCAGCGACTTGCCGCGTCGGTGACCGCGCAACTGCTCGCACTGGCGGCCGATTCGCAGGATGACATCACGATCTACATCAGCTCGCCGGGCGGGCATGTGGAATCGGGGGACATGATTCACGACATGATCCGGTTCATCACGCCGAAAGTGCGCATCATCGGTACCGGCTGGGTCGCGAGCGCGGGCGCGCTGATCTTTGTGTCGGTCCCGATCGACCAGCGCTTCTGCCTGCCGAACACGCGCTTCCTGCTGCATCAGCCCGCGGGCGGCTCCGGTGGCACGGCCTCGGATATTGAAATCGAGGCGAAGGAAATCCTGCGGATGCGGGACCGGCTCAACAAGGTATTCGCCAAAGCCACCGGGCAGAGCCTGGAGCGGATCGAGGACGACACCCACCGCAATTTCTGGCTCGACGCATCCACCGCGATCCAGTACGGCCTGGTGGGCAAGATCATCGAACGCTTTGACCAGATCCCCAAGAGCGCAGCCGTCGCCAAGGCGTAGCTGCTCGCCGCCGGGGCGCGGCGCGCGCCCCTCCCCCCATGCCCACCCCCGATCCCCTGCCGATTACCACCAGCCTCAGCATTCCGCTCTCCGAGCTCACGCTGCGCGCGACGACGGGCGGTGGTCCGGGCGGCCAGCACGTCAATCGTTCGTCAACCCGAATCGAGCTGTGGTGGGATGCGGCGCAGAGTCCCAGCCTGACACCCGATCAGCGGGCCCGGGTCCTCGAGCGACTCGGCACCCGATTGACCGCGGAGGGGATGTTGCGGCTGGTGGCCGCCGCGTCACGCAGCCAGGCCCAGAACAAGGCCGAAGCGTTTGAGCGATTTCAGCACCTGCTCGCCCGGGCGGTCGCCATCCCACGCATGCGCAGGGCGACCCGCCCCACCAAGGCGTCCAAGGAGCGCCGCCTGGCACAGAAGAAGACCCAGGCGGCCCGCAAACGGGACCGTCAGCGGCCGCAGCCCGATGACTGACCTCCGCCGGTGACGATCGAGACGATCGACGGGCGGCACCCCGATCCGGAGCTGCTGGCGCGAGCAGCGGGCATGCTCCGCGCCGGACACCTCGTCGCCTTTCCCACCGAAACCGTCTACGGCCTCGGCGCGCACGCTCTCGATCCGGCGGCGGTCGCGCGGATCTATGCCGCGAAGGGCCGCCCGGCCTACAATCCGTTGATCGTGCATGTTCCGGATGTCGCGGCCGCACGCCGCCTGACACGGGAGTGGCCCGAGGAGGCGGACCGCCTGGCGGCGCGCTGGTGGCCCGGTCCGCTGACGTTCGTGCTGCCGAAGTCCGCGAACGTTCCCGACGCCGTCACTGCGGGACTGGACACGGTCGCCCTGCGGGTGCCGGCCCATCCCGTCGCACTGGCGCTGCTACAGGTCGCCGGCATCCCGCTGGCGGCGCCGAGCGCCAATCGTTCCGGGCAGGTGTCACCCACGATGGCGGTTCATGTGGCCCGCGGGCTCGGGGGACGGGTGCCGCTGATTCTGGATGGCGGTGCCTGCCAGGTGGGGATCGAATCCAC
Organism: Gemmatimonadales bacterium; assembly: GCA_039934355.1. Taxonomy (GTDB): domain Bacteria; phylum Gemmatimonadota; class Gemmatimonadetes; order Gemmatimonadales; family GWC2-71-9; genus JADJOM01. Next base: position 113,219 of record JBDTMI010000004.1, on the reverse strand, counting down.
CGTGGTCGACCTTTCGGCAGAGCCGCCGGTGCTGCTCCGACCGGGGATGGTGTCGCAGCGCGAATTGGAAGAGGAGCTGGGCCGCCTGGCGCTGCCCGCTGCCCCGCACTCGCACGCCGCGCCCCGGCCCTCGCCGGGCATGCTCGAACGCCACTATGCCCCCGCGGCGGCGGTCCGACTCTTCGAGCGGGGGGCGGTGGAGGCAACGCGGGTCATAGCCGATGATGTCAGGGCACGGGGCGGGAAAGTTGGGGCGCTAGTCTGCGAGGCGAGGCCGACGGCGGATCAGACGATCATCCTGCCGGACGACCCCGCGGGCTATGCCCGCTCGCTGTACCAGTCCCTGCATGTGCTGGATGCGGCCGGGGTCGAGCTTATCCTGATTGAGCAGCCGCCGGCGAGCGGCGAATGGGCGGCGGTCCGGGATCGGCTGGAGCGGGCAGCACGGGAGTGAGGGCGGGCCGAGCGAGCGCACTCGCGGACAGCTTCAGCGCAGGATTTCGCTGCTCAATACTCCCGGTTCAGGGTCTTGAAGGCCGTGTGGGCGGGTTCGAGTCAGGGTTCATCATGCTTGGCAGCGGCTCCTTGACCAGTGGACCGATCTTGGGTAGCGGTGCGAAATAGGTGGGGAGCTGTGACAGCCCTGGCCGACAGGCCACGCCCTGCTCCCCGACCCAGTGGAGCGAGTCGCCGCGCTTCCACACCTGCCCGCGCTGCTGCCACGCCACGACCCGGTCTCCACCTGGCGTGGTCACTGTGGTCTCGCCCAGCAGCTCGAAACGACGATGCTCCTGGTCGGCGGCGATCGCCGAGTCGGCCAGCGAGACGGTTACCATGATTTCGCTCATGGTGCGGGTGGGCAGGGTGTAGTTGTCCGAGCGGCCCAGCGGGCTCGCGGCGCGACCGGTGACGGCGAGCCGGGCGGAGACCCGCCGCAACTGCAGGTCGTAGTCGTTCCGGTTGCAGGCGAGGAACACCAGGTTCACCGAATCCGCTTCCAGCCCCGAGGCGCCGGGGTGGCGCGCCTCTACCCGGGTGAGCTGGAAGGACGGGTCGTCGTAGACCCATGCGCCGAGCGGAGTACATGCGAGCAGGAAAAGGCCCGCGAGGGGTAGAGTGCGGGCGACTGGGTACAGTATGCGCTCAGGGAATTGGATGCTCGAAAGTTACGCTGAGAGGGCAGGCACGGCCAGCGTAGGGGTGAGGTCGGCGGTCGGAAGGCGGCCACCTCCCCCGGTGTGCCTCACTATGCGACACACCGTATCTTGCTCGGGGCCGACCCTCGATTCACACTCTCATGGAAAGAGAGGCGTTCACCATGCCGCCTGACTCCCTTTCGCCCGAGACTCCCGTCTTTTGGTTCCATCTGGGCGTTGCCCTCCTCTGCGGCGGCACCATTGGCCTCGAACGGCAGATTCGGGGCAAGGCCGCCGGTGTGCGTACCAGCATTCTGATCTGCCTGGGGACCTCCCTCTTTGTCGCCCTCGGCGTGACGACCGCCCCTGATCGGAGCGATGCCACCCGGGTGCTTGGGCAGGTCGTCACCGGCATTGGTTTCCTCGGGGCGGGAGTGATCCTGACCCGGGAGGGCCGCCTCCTGGGTGTCACGACTGCGGCGGTCATCTGGGTACTGGCCGCGATCGGCAGCCTCATCGGCATCGGGCACTTCGCCGCCGCGGTTGTGATTACACTGGTAACGCTTGCCGTCCTCCTGGGAGTCGAGGCGATCGAATCGTTTGTCGAGCGACGCCGGGGTCCGCGCGACACCCGAGAACAGGAAGGGTCATCGTCTGAGCGTCGCCCGCGCATGGGCGGTCGCCGGAGCGGCGATGGACGTGGCGAGCCATTCGAGTTCTCGGACCGCGGTTGACGACGAGGGCAACACGATGACCGATACCTTCGCCATCCTCGCGCTGGGATTCTTCCTGGGCATGCGCCACGCGACCGATCCGGATCATGTCATCGCGATCACCACCATCGTGTCTCGACATCGCCGGGCCGGAAGTGCCGCGTGGATCGGGGCCCTCTGGGGTCTGGGTCACACCCTCACCATTCTCGTCGTGGGGGGTGGCATCATCCTTGGCCATTGGGTCATCCCGCCCCGAGTCGGGCTTTCCATGGAGTTCTTCGTGGGGGTGATGCTGATTGGACTCGGTCTGATGAACCTGACCGGGCTCTGGCGGCTGATCGCGGAGTACCGTGGCAGGAAGCCGTCCGACCACCTGTCAACGCACGCCCATCCGCACAGTCACGGCGACTATATCCATGACCATGCCCACGGGCACGATCCCGAGCGTCACCCCCATGACCCGGACCGGACTCCGGTGGGCTGGCTGGACCGGCACCTCGTCGGGGTTACGCTCTATGGCGGGGTGCGCCCGCTCGTGGTCGGAGTCGTGCACGGCCTCGCCGGCTCCGCGGCGGTGGCCCTGCTCGTCCTCGCCACGATCGCCGAGCCACGCTGGGGAGTGTTCTACCTGCTGGTGTTCGGACTCGGTACCATCGCCGGGATGATGGTGATCACCGCGGCCATCGCCGTACCGTTCGTCTACGCCGGGACCCGCTCCACGCGGATTGGCGCGGCGCTCCGGCTCTCCGCCGGTGTCATCAGCCTGGCGTTCGGGATACTTATCGCGTATCAGGTCGGCGTGGTGCACGGATTGTTCACCGGTCAGCCGACCTGGACTCCACGGTAGCGGTCTCCAACTCCCTTGCGGCGCTGTGACCGGTTGCTGCACATTCGGCCTCGTCCAAGCCGAGGTTGTCCCCTCAGCCGAGGGAGTGACACAGGAATGACGCACGCGCCCGATGCAGCCCGGTACAACCGGCCAGACTTTTTTCGCCGGTGCGGTCATTCGGGCGTCGCACTCCCGCGGATCTCGCTGGGCCACTGGCACAACTTTGGGGCGCAGGATTCCCACTGCAACGCCCGCGCAATGGTCTGCCGGGCCTTCGACCTCGGCATCACCCATTTCGACCTGGCCAACAATTACGGTCCGCCCGAAGGATCGGCGGAGGAATCCTTCGGCCGCATCCTGGGTGAAGACCTCGGACGGTGGCGCGACGAGATGATCGTGACCACCAAGGCGGGGTACGCCATGTGGCCCGGGCCTTACGGTGAAAGGGGCTCGAGGAAGAGCCTCCTGGCCTCACTCGATCAATCGCTGAAACGGCTGGGACTGCCATACGTTGACATCCTCTATTCCCACCGACCTGATGATGTCGCCCAATCGCGCGGGCAGACCCTGGCGCAGATGGCGCTGGCGTGGGTGCTGCGCCATCCGATTGTCACCAGCGCCCTGATCGGCGCGAGCCGCGTCAGCCAGATCGAGGACTGCGTCGGCGCCACACGGAATCTTGAGTTTGCAGCCGAAGAGCTGGCACTGATCGACCGGATTCTTGCGTGAGCGCCTGCTGGCGCCTCACGGCCCGACAACGCCCTGACCTTTCCGATCCAACGGAGGCCGTAATGACCAACGTTGCCCGCCGAGGCGCGATGGTGCTCGCACTGGGTCTCGCATCGGGATGCGCACGGGAAGCGCCAGTAGCCCGGCCCGACGCCACCCCGACTCTCGCGGTCCCCGCCTGGTCGGCAGACGTCATCTGGTACCAGATCTTCGTCGAACGATTCCGCAACGGCGACAGCACCAACGATCCGACCGCGCACGACATCGCGGGCTACTCGCCGGATCGCAACTTCGGCCCCGATCCGCGCCGCGACGAAGCGACCATCGCCGCCGAGAGCCCCGCGGACCCATCCACGTGGAAGTGGACCGCCGCGGACAGCCTCTTCCTTGCCCTGGTACGCGAAGTCCACCGGCGCGGGATGCACATCATCATCGACTACTCGTGGAACCATACCGGAACCAGTTTCTGGGCGTGGAAGGATCTGCTCGCCAACCAGAGGCGATCCCGGTTCGCCGAGTGGTACGAGGTCGAACGCTTCACCGTCGATTGCAAGCTCGTCCCCACGCTCCCGGATGGTACTGACGGAGCGGGACGAGCCGGTGAATCTGCCGCCGACCCTCATCGAGAAGTGGCGAGCGGAGGGCCGGCTGGACGCCGAGCAGGAATCCCTCGACAACTTCTTCGAGCGGTTGCAGCGTGTCATCCCATGATCGACCGGTACCTCAAGGGGTGACGGGCGGGAGGTCGCTCACGTTGGAAGTTCGAGCCCGCTGGAGGCGACGAAGCAACTCGTCCACATCGGGGTTGGCAAAGATTTCATCCAGCAGCAGTCGCATCGGACGCTGCCAGTTGGGACGCACCGACGACGGCGTCCCGGGAAGGTTGACCGCAACGGGTTCGAGCCACAGGTCCTCGAGCCAGGCCACCACGAGCGGGCTGTCGGACTGACCGAGCCATTCCAGCAATCGACTCAGAAAGTCGCGAGGGTCACCCACACTGGCGCCCAGTTGGGCTGCGAGCCACCCCGTGGCCCTCAACCGTTCTTCGGCGACGGCGTGGACCGCCGGCGGGGCCAGGAGGCCATAACGCACCCGGTCGGCGATGTCATTGCCGGCGAGCCAACCCGCAACGGTCGGGGTGTCGTGGGTGCCCACGAGTGCCATATCCGCGGCCGTTGGGGGGGCGACGTTAGGTCCGGCGGACGCCTGGAACATCGCGAGATACATCCCCCAGATCCGGTGACGTGGCAGCGCCTCGAAGATCTCGGGAGGCACCGTGCCCAAGTTCTCCCCCACGACTTCGCACCGGTGGAGATTCGACTCCAGCGACAGGATGGCAAAGAGCTCGTCGGTGGGATACGAGACGTACGTGCCCTCATGCAGCCCGAGGCCGTGCGGGATCCAGTAGAGACGGCTCCAGGCCATGACGTGGTCGACCCGAAGCACACCGGCAAGACCGGCCTGGTGGGCGATGGACGCCGCCAGGTACCGGTGGCCCTCGCGGCGAGACGCTTCCGGCAGCACCGGCGAGAAGCCCCAGTCCTGCCCGCTCGGAAAGCCCTGGTCGGGTGGGGCGCCGACCGACATCCCTTCGCCGAACAGTCCCTGACGCGACCATGGGTCGTATCCATCCGGATGCACGCCCACCGCGAGGTCCAGGCCCAGGCGCATTCCATCGTGCTCCAGGTGCGCCCGGAGGTCGTTCAGCTGCCCCCGCGCCATCGTCTGGGCCACGAGGTGGAATCGCTCAACCTCGGCGTCCACGTCGTCGGCTCTGAGCAGTCCGGCGCGCGCCTTCGAGGGCCAATCCCGCCAGTTCCTGCCGAGCCGGGCCTGCGCGCCGCGGAACCGTGCGTAACGACGCAGCTCCTCGTCCAGCAGCGATGCATCCGGGACCGGATACCCGGCCAGCGCCAGGCGGACCTCGGCATCCGCTGCGGTCACGTCCAGCATCGCGGGTCCAGGCGACGGGTGATGGTGCTCGCCCAGATCGAGGATCAACTCGGACCAGAAGAGCCGGCTCACCGGGGAGTACGGACTCGGTTCCGGCCACTCTGTATTGAAAGTGGGAAGGAGCGGCAGGGCGGTCACCAGGTCCCCACCGCGCTGACGCACCCAGCGACAAAGCAACTGGAGATCCCGGAGGTCGCCCAGGGAGCGGCTGCGCGCTGAGCGGAGAGCCGCGAGGTGGGTCCCGACTCCCCAACTCCGATGCGCGCCGGGCCGGCGCCACGCATGTACCGGGGCAGCGATGACCGTGCACGTCTGAGCCCGTCCATGGGCCTCGACCGTCAGGCGGTGGTACCCGGCGGGCAGACGGCGATTGAGCTGCAGCTCCGCTCCAACGCGCTCGAGTATGACGAGCTCGCCGTCAGCGAGCTGAAGCCGTCCGTCGACCGGGCCGGAGGCGGGCACGGCGAGCGGTGGGAGGCTCCCATCCCAGGCGAGAGCAACCGGTGGAAGCTGCCCCCGCCTCCGGCCCGCGCTGTAGGCACGCCGCGCGTCTGCGGCATCGGCCGGTCGCGCAACGGGAGCGCCCAGCGCGTCGCAGACCCGCACCAGCGTCTCAGGCGCCACAATGACGCGTTTGCCCAACCCGTCGGTGTAACGGGTGTGGACCCCCATCGTCCTGGCGAGCGCGCGGAGCGCCCTCAGTTCATCCATGCGCAGCCAGAATCATCTCGCGGGGTGGATCCGGATGGCCTGCCCGCCTCCCGGCGCCAGCACGACGCGCAGCCGAGTCGCGGCGGTCACCGGCCGTCGGGTGATGGTGACGGGCGATGGGTTGTCCAGCCAGTTGGCCTTCGGGCCGTCGGCGTAGATCTCTGCGACATACTTCCGGCCCGGCGTCAGGAACGAAAGCGGGGCGTCGAGGGTGCGGCCCTGCCCATCCGTGATGGCACCCACGAACCAGGACTGGCCCCCGCGCTTCCGGCGTGCGACCGCCACGTAGTTGCCGATCCGGCCGTCGAGCACGCGGGTCGTGTCCCAATCCACCGCAACGTCGCGGATGAACTGGAACACCGGCTGCCCCTCGTCGTTTTCGGGCAAGTCCGCCGCCATCTGCAGTGGTGAGTCGAGCACGACATACAGTGTGAGCTGCTTGGCCAGCGCGGCGCGGACCCGTGAATCTTGCGGCCGGGCGGGGGGTCCGCCGGCCCGCTGCCTCAGAATGTCGAAGATGCCCGGCGTGTAATCCATCGGCCCGGCGTGGAGACCGATACGAAGATAGCATTGCATACGACGACACCGTATAAGCGGTCCGAGAACCACGGGGGACCAACGGTGCCGAGCGCTTCGGGGAGCGGCGGCGCGACGACCAGGACCGGCCCACACCGAGCCTGGCGGAGGGGAGGCAACGCGAGCGGCGTGCCAGATGATGCGGAGTGTTAGGCGCCGGTGACGAGCCAGAGGAAAGGGGTGTGGAAGGCGCGGGGAGTGCTGTGAAGACTGCCGTTAGCAGTGTGCAGGCGGCCGTTAGCGATGTGCGGACCGCTGTTAGCACGGTGCACACCGCCGTTAGCGCTGTGCAGGTCGGCATTCGCCGTGTGAATCGCTCCGAAAGCAGTTGCAGCCGGGTCGTGACTGGGTGATGATCTGGATGCCATCTCCGACTCGGTGGGCACCGGGACGAAGCGGGTGAGGGAGCAGCAACCGCCTTGATCTCCCGACCCGGCTCATAGCTTCGCCCCTACCCCGCCGCCCGCGCCCGCCCGAACGCCGCGCGGTCCAGGGTCCGGTACTGAATGGCCTCACTGATGTGCGCCGTGCCCACCGTCTCCTCTCCCGCCAGATCCGCGATCGTCCGTGCCACCTTGAGAACCCGGTGGTAGGCCCGGGCCGAAAGACCCAGCCGGGTCAGTGCGGCGCGCAACAACTCTTCGGCGGCCGGATCGGGGCGGCAGTAGCGACGCAGCTCGCGCGGGGCGAGGCAGGCATTGCTCGCGACCCCGGTGCCGGGCGGGAAGCGACGCCGCTGCCGGGCGCGGGCCCCCTCGACCCGCAGCCGGATCGCCTGACTCGGCTCTTCGAGCTGGTCCCCGGTCAACTCGGTCGCGAGGACCGCCGGCACCCGGAGCTGGATGTCGATCCGGTCGAGCAGCGGTCCCGACAGCCGGCTCAGGTAGCGCTCGACCAGGGCAGGCTCGCAGGTACAGGAACGCCGTGCGTCGCCCGCGAAGCCGCAGGGACAGGGATTCATCGCGGCGATGAGTGTGAACTGCGCCGGGTAGGTAAGGCTCATCGCGGCGCGGCTCAGGGTGACGACCCCATCCTCGAGCGGCTGGCGCAGGACCTCGAGCACGTTGCGACGGAATTCCGGCAACTCATCAAGAAAAAGCACCCCGCCATGGGCCAGGCTCACCTCCCCCGGCCGCGGCGTCGCGCCGCCCCCAATGAGACCGGCATCGCTGATGGTATGGTGCGGCGCTCGGAAGGGGCGGGCGGTGAGCAGGGCTCGGCCGGCGGGGAGCAGGCCGGCGACGCTGTGGATGCGGGTCGTGTCGATCGCTTCCTCAACCGACAGTGCGGGCAGAATGGTCGGCAGGCGCCGGGCGAGCATCGTCTTCCCCGCGCCCGGGGGCCCGATGAGGAGGAGATTGTGACCTCCCGCCGCCGCGACTTCGAGCGCGCGTTTGGCCGCCGGTTGCCCGCGGACGTCGGCGAAATCCACCGCATCCGGCACCGGCAGCGCCGCGAAGGCCGCGGGATCGTGGGGTGTGACCGGAAGGGGCGACTCCCCCGAGAGGTGCCTCGCCACATCCCGCAGCGAGCGCGCGCCGATGACCTCGAGGCCGGCGACGACCGCGGCCTCATTCGCGTTGGCTGCCGGGACGATGACGCCACGTAGCCCCTCAGCCCGGGCGCGGAGCGCGACCGACAGGGCGCCACGCACCGGACGCAGGTCTCCCTCGAGGCCGAGCTCCCCCAGCACCAGCAGTCCCGCCGCCGCTCCCTCCGGCAACTGCCCACTCGCCTCCAGCAGCGCGACGGCGATCGGCAGGTCAAAGCCGGAACCCTCCTTCCGGAGGTCCGCCGGGGCCAGGTTCACCGTGATGCGCTTGAGCGGAAGCTGAAATCCGCTGTTCGACAACGCCGCAGTCACCCGCTCTCGACTCTCCTTCACGGCACCCTGTGCCAGCCCGACCGTGGCGAAACCGGGCAGGCCCGGGCTCAGGTCGACTTCAACGGCGACCGGGCAAGCGTCGATCCCGAACAGAGTGGCGGCGTGAACACAGGCGAGCATGCGTGGTTCTCCGGAAGAGGCCGGAGCATCATCGCAGTTCGGAGGCGTGGATCGGTTACCGTATTGAAGCAGGAAGGCGGAGAAAAACCGCGGACGACGCTCGGCGCCGCGAGCGGTGGCGGGCGGTCGTTACTGCGGCCAGCCGTCGGGACGAGCGTCGAGCAGCAGGATCAGCGGTGCCGTGAGGTCGCCGGCGAAGACGCTGGTTTCCAGCGGCTGGGTCCGATCGAGATCGTCCCGGCTCGCACCGATGCAGCAGGTGAAACCCACCCGCAGAACCGGCTGGTCGAGCAGGGCGACGGGAATCACCCGCGGCGGTCCGTAACTGAGACCTTCCCGGATGGTGGCGGGAACCCGGCCGGACAGGTACACCGGAAGCTCCACCAGCGACTGTAGCATCCGGTAGGTCAGCACTGTGGACTCACCGCCACTGGTCGCGATCCCGAATACCGGAGCCCCGAACCGTCCGGTGCGCGGAAAGACCGCGACTCCGTATTGGAACGGGCCGTTGTTATCCCTTGCAGTGGCAAGGGTTTCCCTGAGGAGGTCGTGGACCGCCAGCAAACTCACCGGGATGGGCTCAGGATTCATGACAGATCGTCCTTGGGAGGTGCGCGTGAGTGACCGGCTCTGCGCGTTCTACCGAAGTAGCATGACTCGGGCCGACCGCCAACACCCATCCCTGGAACCGCTAAAAAGCTCCCGAAGTTCCATCGGAACCCGACCGGTACGATGCACGCCGACGAAGGATTTCGCAACCGAAGGCACCGCGGTCGGCCGCGGCGAACACTCCCGCCGTCCCGATCACGGCCACCGGACCTGCACCACCGATCCGCGGCCCGTGCCACTCTCCACCACGACCGTCGCGCCCCAGCTCTCGACCAGTCGCCTGACAATAGGCAGGCCGAGCCCCGCCCCGCTGGTCGTCGTCGAGAAGCGCGGCTCGAAGATGCGCGGGAGGAGCGCGGCGGGAATGCCGGTGCCATCGTCCTCGACATCGAATCCGTCGGGGCGCAGTCGTATCACGATCCGGCGTGCCTCGGCGCTGCGGGCATTTTCGACCAGATTGCCCAGCACTTCCTTCACTTCGTCCTGCCGCGCCAGTTGCGGTGGCACGCCGCCCGTCGCGACCTCGACAACAACCTCGACCCCCTCTGCGGTCAGGCCGTACAAGCCTGCCACCTCCCGGGCCACCGGCTCGAGATCGAGCCGGGCGAGCGGGACCGCCTCGCCGCCCGGCATGCCGAAGCGACTGAAGGCGCGTGCGATCGTGTCCAGTCGATCGATTTCACCGAGGATGCGCACCGCCGTATCGTCCACCAGACTGGTCAGCTGCTCGGGCCGGTCCCGCCTGACGCGCTGCAGGTGCTGGATGCCGAGCCGAATGGGGGTGAGCGGATTCTTGATTTCGTGGGCGACCTGTCGGGCCATCTCGCCCCAGGCCAGGACCCGCGCCGCCTGGGTGGCGTTGGTGAGGTCGTTGATCGCGAGCACGGAGCCCCCCGGCGCCTCACCGAGCCGGGCCAGTTGGAGACGATACGTGCGACCGTTGACCTCGACCTCCACCGCATACGCGGGCGCGCTCCGGCCGAGGAAATCCTCGACGACCCGCAGCAGGGGTGACCACTCGCCGGCCAGTACCTGGGCGAGCGCGTCCCCAGGTACCAACGGAGTCGCGAGCACTTCGGCGGCGCGCGGATTGGCCAGGAGAACCCGTCCCTCGGGATCGAGCGCCACGACCGCGGTGGCGACGTTGGCCAGCACCAGCGCCGTGCGCTGACGGGCGTCCTCCAGCGCCGCTTGCGAGTTCCGGATATCTGCCGCCATGCGCTGAAAGGCGACGAATACCTGCTCGAACTCGACCGGCGGCATCGCCACGGCGGGGAGCGGAAGGCCCTGTCCGATGGCAGCGGCCGAGCGTCGCAGATCGGCGACGGGCCGGGAGAGCGCGCGCGCCGCCCACTGCGCGCCGAGGAACGATGCGCCGATCCCGGTAAGCAAGGCGAGCAGCAGTACCGCGGCGAGATCGCGCTGGTCCTGGGTGCGGGCCCAGTCATAGGCGAGCTGCGGCGTCGCCAGAATGCCGACTCCGCCAGGTGGGCCCGCCTGTGCCACACGATATCCCACCCGCACCGGGGCCACGTAGGTCGTGGCCTGCCGGGTGAGCTCGAGTTCGTCGCCGAGGGCGAGACGCTGGAACACGCGCGCATCCAGGAGCGGTTCGACCAGCGACAGGTCCTCAAGGATTGGCGCGCTGGTCGCAATGAGGCGACCGCCGCTGTAGAGCAGCAGGTCCGCTTCCAGCCGGTTGGACAGCTCGCCGAGTCCCTGGACGAGGTAGTCGCCCGGTTCCCGCAGCAATCCCCCGGCAGTCAGCACCGCATCCCGCAGCGCCGCGGAGATCAGCAGATCACGGGTGTGATCGACTTCATCCGTGAGTCGCCCCAGTCCCCAGACTGTGAAGCCCGCGGCAGGGACGATGAAAAACGCCGCGAGTGTGAGGGCGAGCCGCACCTGAAAGGAGCGCGCCTTCCGGCGGACCTCGACCGATCGCCGCAGCGATCCGGGACGAAGCACCGTCACCCACCAGAGCAGCGCCAGCACGACGAGATCGAGGGCGGTCAGCAGCGCACCGCGCACCAGCAGCAGCGAGAAAGCGCCCTGCCCCACCACGACGTAAACGTGTCGATTGCCGCCCGGGAGCGTCAGCAGGCGGTCGATCCGGAGCCGGGTTCCGCTGCGCTCCCACGCGGCGGCGACCGGCCGGACTCTGCCGGACTCGAATGGAGGGGAAAGGGACATTTCGTACAACGGCGGGCCGGCGTCGGGCCGCCGCAGGAGGCGGGCGAGGCGCCCCGGCGCAAGCAGGCGGGAGCGCGGCCCCGCGACGACCGTCAGGATCCGCCCGCTCGGCAGGTGCTGCAGGAGCACATAGTGGCGGCCCGGCACGCGCAACAGCGGGACCACGGTGCGGGGTTGGGTGGAGTCCAGACTGAGCACCAGCGCGGAGAGCAAGGAGGTCGGCACGTCGACCGAATCGAGCGCCAGCTCATCCAGGCGGACGCCGTCCCTGTTCCATAGCGCCAGGCGCACGGGAAACTCCTGTCCACCGAGATCGGAGGCACGCCAGAGCAGGTAGAGGGTGGACGCCGCCGTGGGCTCGATGCCCTGCACCGCATCATCGCCGAGTCGCTCGAGCAGCGGGACCGCCAGGGGATCCTCGACGTCACCGAGCCGGGCGAGGTCGCGTTGGGCTGCGAGGAGCCGGCCATCCAGTTCCGCGCCCCAGGTCACCAGCGCGGCAGCCGATCCAGCGACAATCGAGGTCGCCAGCAGCACCGCCCAGCGTGGCCCGGGGCGGGCCACCAGCAGGAGGGCGGGAAACCAGAGGAGCGGATACCACTCAGGCCAACCGGCACGTGGTTCCCACAGCAGCAGACCCGCCGCCGCCGCCGCAATCCCACAGGCCGCTCCCACGCCGATCCAGCCCGGACCGCCGGTCAGCGGCAGTGCGCGCCAGACCAGAGCCCCGGCCAGCAGCACGATGGCCGCCGTGACCATCGTCAGGCTGACTTGCCAGGTAATCCAGAGGTCGGGTGGCACTCCGGTCACCGGCGGAGAAATCCCTCTCCCGAGATCGCTGATGAGGTAGGGGGTGGCCAGCAGTAGCAACACACCAATTGCCGCGCCCCACCGAGGCAGCGGTCCACGTCGCCCCCAGAGCCAGACGCCCAGGATCAGCAGCACGCTGCCGGTCACCAGCAGGTTGCCGGCAGAACTCGAGAACGGACGGAATGACCCGCGGAAGAATGTCCCAGCGGAAAACAGGTCATCGAAACCCACCGCCGCGCCGAGTGGGGCGCGCAGCACCGCCCAGAGGAGTGTCGCCAGGAGAAGGAAGCGCTCCAGCGACGCCTGGGCCGTCACGAGCCCGACCGCAAGCAGCAGAACGAGGGTGAGCGCGACACCTGCCGCGGCCGCGTTGTTCACCTCGGTCTGTACCGCCGCCTCTTCCGGCGCGACAGGGAGGAGACTGAACAACAGTCGATCGCCGGCGGTGGTCGGCTCGGAGTAATCGAATACATCACGGCTGGGAGGCGCACCGCCGGGCGGGAATACCTCGACCTGAACACCGGCCTCCGCTCCGAAGCGCGCGGCCAGACTCCGGTCGGGACGGGGGACAGCGGAATCGGCCCAGACCAGGACGGTGGCGACCACCACCCGACCCGAGGGTGCCCGGCGCCGGCTTTCGAGCACAGCGTAGAATCGGGTAAACCGCGCGGCGAGCGAATCGCCCTCAGGCTCCGGGACCAGGCGCTGGCGTCCGGCCCAGGCCCACGGCATCCCAGTCGGATCGAGAATAGCCACCGCCATCTCTGGCCCGTCCCTCGGCAGCTCGCGGTCGAGGTGGGAGAATGCGACGGTCCGGTCGGCGTCGGCGAGCGGGAGGGCGGAGCGAGCCAGATTGTCGACCTGCAGCAGCGTCGCGTGCAGTTCCCGACTCAGGCGCCGGAAGACCTCCGTGACCCGACGCTCCCGCTCCACCGGCCACTCCGCGGCGACTCGTCCCATGTGCGACTGGCCCAGCACGATTGCGCTGGCGACCGCCCCTGTCGCCACCGCGACTAGCCAGACCCGCAACCCCGCGCGTCGCGCGAGAAGCAGCCCGATGATCGTCAGCCCGACCGCGACAATCCCCCACCAGGGGGCCGGCTGCCGCAGCCATTCGGCCGCGACCACGGTTGCGGCCATCACCAGCCACGCGGCACGACGGGCTGCGTTCACGCTCGGAGCAATCATGGAAGGCAAGTTAGCGCGGGGCGGGGCGGAGCGGCACGGCAAAGCGACGATTATATTGAGGACGCATGCGCCCTTCCTTTCACGTCATTATTCGACTCGGTCTCGGACTCCTCGCGCCGGGGCTTACCGCGGGGCCGATGGCCGCACAGGCCACCGACACCGGCACACTGCTCGTGCGGGCCCGGGATCGGGATGTCGGCACGGAAACCTTCAGCGTGACCACCACCGCCAAGGGCATCAAGCTCACCTCCCATGTGGTGTATAACGGCCCCCGTCCGGCGCCCGAGCTGACCGCCAGCCTCGATCGAGCCAGCGGCGAGGAGTTCGCCTTCCAGCTGGAGTCCCGCGGTGCGGTCAGCGGCCGACAGACGTACGCCGTTCAGAAGCGCAATCGCCTGACGGTGCGCCGGGTCGCGCGTGGTGCCGATCAGGCGACGGAACTGCCTGGTGGAGCCACCCTCATCATCCTCGCCGACAGCGTCTTTGCTCCCTATCTGCAGGCGGCCGCGCTCGCCACCGAGGCCGGGAGCGCACTCACTGCCGTCGTCCTGCCTGAGGCCCGCCGTGTGGTTTTCACCGCCCGGCGCTCCCCCACCGCCACCGGCAGCCTGATCCGCCTGACCGGTGAGGTGGAGGCGGAGATTCACCTGGGAACCAACGGCGAATTGCTGAGCATTTCCGTTCCCAGCCTCGGGCTGGAGGCGGTCCGCGCCCCCAATTGATTTCGGCTGGCCGGCACGCCGGCCCTGCTTCATCACCCGTCCCATCCTGAAACTCGTTGGAACCCCTCTCCGTATGCGACTTCGGCCGTACTCCCTTATTCAACCACAGGATCGTTCGATGCGACGCTGCTGGCTCATCGTCTCCGTCCTGCTTGTGCCGGCATCTATCAGGGCACAGGCACCGGTGGAAGTACCGACCGCTGCCACGCTCAGCCTGAGCGAGGCGCTGCAGCAGGCCCACAATCACAATCCATTGTATCAGCAACGGCTGAACAACACCGCGACCGCCCGGATGCAGGTGCGGAACGCGTACGGTCAGCTGCTGCCGGGTGCCTCGGTCTCCGCCGGTGCGGATTACACCGGCGCCGGGTCGGCCAACTTCGGATCGGGCTTCATCCGCCAGACTTCCGCGGTGGTGGGCTCCAATTACAGCGCGGGACTCTCGTGGCAGATCGATGGTGGGCGCCTCGTGGCCCCGCGGGAACAGAAGGCCAACCAGCGCGCGGTTGATGAGGACATCGCGAACGAGGAGAGCGGCCTCCGCTTCAGCGTGACGACCCAATATCTGAGCGTGCTCCAGGCGACGGCGCAGGTGGCCGTGGCGGGGCAGCAGGTGGAACGGAACCAGAATTTCCTGGATCTCGCCAGCGCGAAGTATCGGGTCGGCCAGGGCACACTGATTGAGGTGCGGCAGGCCGAAGTGCTGAAGGCCCAATCCGACGTGGCGCTGCTGCGCGCGGTCCAGACCGAGGCCGAAGCGAAGCTGGAGCTGTTCCGGCGGATCGGGATTACGCCGCCGGTCGCGCTCGAACAAATTGCGCTGAGCGATTCGTTCCCGGTGCAGGAACCACGGTACGACCTCTCCACGCTGCTGACCCAGGCGAAGGACCAGAACCCCGCCATCCGTGCGCTGGAAGCCCGGCGGCACCAGGCCGATGTCGGCGTGACCTCGGCGAAGACCGCCTTCCTCCCCAGTCTCTCGATGCGGGCGGGCTGGAGCGGTTTCACGCAGCAGGCGACTGACGGCAGCCTGCTGCTCAGCCAGGGACTGGCTGGCGCGGTCGGCTCCGCGGCAAGCTGCAATTTCCAGGACACGCTACAGGCCGGCATTCCCGGCCATACGCTCAGTGGACCGGCCTCCTGCTTCACCGCGGCGGGGCTCAATGGGACGGGCACGGCGCTCACGCCCCAGGCGCGGCGCGCGATCACGAACAGCAACAATGCCTTCCCGTTCGACTTCACCAAGCAGCCTTTCGGCGCCAGCCTGACAATCTCCCTGCCGCTGTTCACCGGCTTCGGTCGGTCACTCCGGCTGCAGCAGGCCCGCGAGCAGGCCCGTGATGCGGACGAGGGTGTGCGGGCCCAGGCGCTGCAAGTCGAGAGCGACGTGCACGGGCGCTACCTCGGGCTCAACACCGCCTTCCGGGCCATCGCAGTGCAGGCGCAGAGCCGCGACGCGGCCCGCGACCAGCTCCGCCTGGCGCAGGACCGGTATCGGCTGGGCAGCGGCACCGCACTGGAGGTGTCCGACGCCCAGAACTCGGTGCAGCGCGCCGAGGGCGACTATGTGAACGCGATCTACGATTACCACAAGACTCTCGCCGCGCTCGAAGCAGCTGTCGGTCGCCCGCTCCGTCAATAGCCAACAGAGGAAGAGACCATGTCGCGTCGTATGAAGCTGGGATTGATCGCCGGGCTGCTGGTGGTCGTGGTGGGCGGCATTGCCGCGCTCGGTGCGGCCAAGAGCAAGAACAAGGCGGTCGAGGTCCGGCTCGAACAGGTCGGCACCCGCGATCTCGTGGCGGTGGTGACGGCCAGCGGCAAGATCGAACCGGACACGAAGGTCGACGTCCTGTCCGACATCCAGGGCCGGATCACCAAGCTCGGCGTCAAGGAAGGCGACTACGTCCACAAGGGCGACTTCCTCATCCAGATCGACGCCGCGATCTACCAGGCGGCGGTCAGCCGGTCGCAGGCCTTCCTGGCCTCCTCGCAGAGCGATCTGCTCCGGGCCCGGGCGAACCTCGACCAGGCCCGCCGGGCCCGCGACCGGGCGCTCGAGCTGCAGAAGACCAACACCAGCCTGATCACCACGGAATCGGTGGAGCAGGCGGTGACGGGCTATGCCGTGGCGGAGGCGAACCTGAACGCCAGTCAGGCCTCGGTCGATCAGGCGCGCGCCAGCCTCCAGGAGTCAGAGGACAACCTCCGCAAGACCCGGATCGTGGCGCCGATCTCGGGGCGCATCACCCGGCTGTCGGTGGAGGAGGGGGAAGTCGCGGTGCCCGGCACCTTCTCGCGCGACGTCGGCCTGCTCATGACGATTGCGGACCTCTCGGTGATCCTCGCCAAGGTGCAGGTGGATGAGACCGATGTGGTGCGGCTGGCCCAGGGCGACTCGGTCGAGGTCTCGATCGACGCCTTTCCCGACTCGACCTTCGTCGGCACGGTCACCAAGATCGCCAACAGCGCTCAGCTCACCTCCACCTCGACGGCCTCGGGTTCCAGCGACCGGGCGGTGGACTTCGACGTGGAGATCACGCTGACGAATCCGCCGAAGGATATCCGGCCGGATCTCTCCGCCACCGCCCGCATCGTGACGGACGTGCGGCGCGGAACGCTGGCAGTACCGATCATCGCGCTCACGGTGCGCGACCACCAGAAGCTGCCCAACGAAGCCGTGCCGGCCGTGCCGGGAGACAGTGCCTCGCGCAAGAAGAAGGAAGCCGAAGGCGTGTTCGTGGTGACCGGCGGGATCGCCAGGTTCCGTCCGGTGAAGGTCGGCATCGCGGGGGACGAGTATTTCGAGGTCCTCGAGGGGGTCAAGGCGGGCGAGACGATCGTCGCCGGCACCTACCAGGCCATCCGCGACCTGAAGGACAGCACCAAGGTGAAGGCCGCCGTGAGTGATTCGGCCAAGGGCAAGAAGCCATGAGCGACCGCATCATCCACGTGGAGACGCTCGCGCGCGAATACGTGATGGGCGCGGAACGGGTCCTGGCGCTGCGGGGACTCACGCTGACCATCCGCCGCAACGAGTACGTGGCGATCATGGGGCCGAGCGGCTCGGGCAAGTCCACCTTCATGAACCTGATCGGTTGCCTCGATACGCCAAGCGGGGGGAGCTACTGGCTCAACGGCCAGGAGGTCTCCCGGCTGTCGGACGATGCGCTCGCTCGGGTGCGGAACAAGGAGATCGGCTTCGTGTTCCAGACCTTCAACCTGCTGCCGCGGGCGACGGCACTGCACAATGTGGAACTGCCACTGGTCTACGCCGGGGTGTCGTCCCGGGAGCGGCGGGAGCGGGCGGTCAAGGCGTTGACACGAGTGGGGCTGGAACACCGTATGACCCACAAGCCGAACGAGCTGTCCGGCGGCCAGCGGCAGCGGGTCGCGATCGCCCGGGCGCTGGTCAACGAGCCCTCGATCCTCCTGGCCGACGAGCCGACCGGCAACCTCGACAGCACGACCAGCGAGGAGATCATGAAGGTGTTCGCCGAGTTGCACGCCGAAGGCCAGACGATCATCGTGGTGACCCACGAACCGAGCATCGCGGAACACGCCGAGCGGGTCGTTGTCCTGCGGGACGGCCTGCTCCACAGCGATACCCCCAACACCCGGGTGGCGGCATAAGATGCCAGTCTTTGAGGCGGTGCGGATGGCGCTCCGCACCATCGTGTCCCAGAAACTCAAGAGCTTCTTCTCCCTGATCGGCGTGCTGATCGGGGTGACGTTTCTGATCGCGGTGGTCTCGATTGTCCAGGGCATGAACGTGTACATGGAGGATCAGTTCGCCAACCGGCTGATCGGCCTGAACACCTTCACGCTCCGGCGCCAGCCGGGGATCAACACCGGCAACACCACCGAGGAGACCTGGCGTGCCTGGCAGCGCCGCCCGCGCATCAGCTACGCCGATGCCGATTACATCACCGAACGGCTGCAGACGCCGGCGGTGACGGCCAAGTACTGCTCCGACCGCATGACGCTGATGTACAACGGCAAGCAGGCGAAGGACATCGAGTTGATGGGCACGGAGCCCAGCTATTTCGAGATCAAGAACGTCGACATTGCCAGCGGCCGGATCTTCACCCCGCAGGAAGTGCGGGCCGGCGTGCCGGTGCTGGTCGTGGGCAGCGAGATCGGCGAGAAGCTGTTTGAAGGGCAGGACCCGCTCGGAAAGGTCGTCATGATCGCGGGCCTGCCCTATCGCGTGATCGGGGTCGCGGCCAAGCGGGGCACGCTGTTCGGCATTTCGCTCGACAAGTTCGCGGTGATGCCGTTCCGGGCGCCGGCCCGTCGCTACATCTGCCCGTTGAATGTCCTGGACGAACTGGAGATCAAGGCGGCCAACCCGACGCTGATGCTGGCCGCAATGGGCGAAACCGAGGCGCTGATGCGAACCCGCCGGGGGCTCCGGCCGGAGCAGGAGAATAATTTCGACCTGCAGAACGCCTCGGGCGCGCTGGAAGGCTGGAAGAAGATCTCGAAGGTCCTGATCACCGCCCTGCCGTTGCTGGTCGCCGTCTCGCTGGTGGTTGGCGGCATCGTCATCATGAACATCATGCTGATGGCCGTGGCGGAGCGTACCCGCGAGATCGGCATCCGCAAGGCGCTCGGCGCCAAGCGGCGCGATATCCTGGCCCAATTCGTCATCGAGAGTGCCACGCTGTCCACGGTCGGCGCGATGTTCGGCGTGGCGACCGGCATCGGGCTGGCCTACCTGGTCCGCGCGTTTACCCCGCTTCCCGCCGCGGTCGCGCCCTGGTCGATTGGGGTCGGGGTCGGCGTGGGCATGCTGGTGGGCATGGTTGCTGGCGTTTATCCCGCGAGCCGGGCTGCCCAGCTCGACCCGATCACTGCCCTCCGGGCGGAGTAGGTCCCCATGTCCATTGGCCGCGTCTTCGAAGGTGTTGGCATCGCCTTGGATTCGCTCCGGGGCAACAAAGTCCGCGCCGCGCTGACCATTCTGGGCGTCGCGATCGGAGTGATGGTCGTGATCGCCATGGCCGCCGCGATCACCGGAGTCAACCGCAGCGTCACGGCCCAGATCGAAACGCTCGGCCCCAAGACCTTCTTCGTCTTCCGGTATTTCCAGGGTGGGCTCCATATCAGCGACGGCTCCGACGAGATGTCGCCGTGGCGGCGCAATCCGCATCTCAATGTTGCGGAAGCGAAGATGCTGCAGCAGGTGTCTGGCCTCCGGAGCGTCACCTGGCGGGAGAACGCGAACGGGCCAGTGAGCGCCGGTGACGTCAACCTGAGTTCGGTGGACATTCAGGGGTTCAGCCCGGACTGGATCCTGACGCAGGGGGGTACGATCGTGGCGGGACGGAACTACACCCAGCTGGAGTTCGCCGCGAACTCCCGGGTCGTGGTCATCAACGATCGGCTGGCGGAGCAGCTCTATCCCGGCCTCGATCCGATCGGCAAGCGGATCAAGGTCGCCGGCGAACCCTTCCAGGTCGTCGGCCTCTACAGCGAGCCCAAGAGCCTCTTCGGTGATTCGGAGTCGCCGATGATGGTCATGCCTCATTCCACGTTCACGAAGGTAGTGGACTACTGGAAGGGGTGGATGATGTTCGCGGTCATCCCGGAACCGGAGCTCACCGTGGCCGAGGCGCAGGACCGGGTAACTGCGGCCCTGCGGGCTTACCGCGGGCTGAAGCCGTCGCAGGACAACAACTTCTCGCTGGTGAGCCAGGACAAGCTGCTGGAGAGCTTCAACAGCGTGACCAGCGGCTTCTTCGTGGTGATGCTGGCCCTCTCCAGTGTCGGGTTGATGGTGGGCGGCGTCGGAGTGGTGGCGATCATGATGATCTCCGTCACCGAGCGCACCCGCGAGATCGGGGTCCGCAAGGCGCTGGGCGCCACCCGCCGCGAAATCATGTTCCAGTTCCTGATCGAAGCGGCGACGCTCACGCTGGTGGGCGGCCTGGCGGGCATGATCCTGGGCGGCCTGATCGCCGTGGGGATCAACAAGTTCACCCCGATTCCCGCCCAGGTTCCGCTCTGGTCCGTCATGGTCGCGGTTGTCGCATCGACAATCACCGGCATCTGCTTCGGGCTCTATCCGGCGAACAAAGCGAGCAAGCTGGATCCGGTGGAGGCGTTGCGGTACGAGTAGACGGCAAGGGCGGCAGGGACGCTAATAGACGGTAAGGACGGTATCGTTCCTCTACCGTCCCTACCGCCCCTGCCGTCGCTCCCCTTTCTACCGTCCACTCCGTTCCAGCTATCTTTCCCCCATGCCTGTCGCCGAAGCGTTCCGCCTCGCCGTCCAGTCGATCCTCACCGCCAAGCTCCGTTCGTTCTTCACTCTCCTCGGCATCATTGTGTCGGTTGGATTCCTTGTCACTGTGGTCGCCGTGATTCAGGGGATGAACGCCTATGTGAAGGAGAATGTCACTGGGGCCGTCATCGGCACCAGCGCCTTCCAGGTGCGCCGGACCCCGATTGCGATCGGGCTGCTGAGCAACGATGAAGTCCGACAGATTGCCAAGCGGCCCCGGATCTCCCGGCTGGACGCCGAGGCGGTGCAGCGGGCGATTCCCGACGCGAGGGCGGTCTCGATTCAGTCCGGTTGGCCCACTCCGACGAGCGATATTTCCTTTCGGAACCGCACCGTCGGCGATGTGCTCATCTTCGGTGTCACCCCGCCCTATCAGACGGTCCAGGACTACCGCTTCGCGGCGGGCACGCCGCTCACGGACCCCGACATCCGGGAACGCCGGCTGGTCGCCGTGGTGGGCTTCGATGTCGCCGACAAGCTTTTCGGCAGCCCGGAGCAGGCCATCGGGCGGAATATCCGGATCGCCGGGCGGGAAATGAGCATCAAGGCCGTCACGGCCAAGAAAGGACGGGTCCTGGGCCAGTCGTTTGACGGATTCGCGTTGATCCCCATCACGACATTCGAGATGCTCTACGGCCGGCGGAAGACCACCACGGTATCGGTGAAAATGCCCGATGGCGCGGACCTCACCGCGGCGATGAATCGGGCGGAAGAAGCGATGCGCCTGGCCCATCGGCTCCGGCCCGACGAAGACAACGACTTCTCGGTGGACAAGGCCGATGCCCTGGTGGCGTTCTGGCAGAGCCTGACCAAGGTCCTGTTCACGGTGGTCCCCGCCGTGGTGTGCATCGGCATCGTCGTGGGCGGGATTGTGATCATGAACATCATGCTGATGTCGGTGAATGAGCGGACCCGCGAAATCGGCATCCGCAAATCCCTCGGCGCCACCCGGCGCGACATCCGTCGCCAGTTCCTGGTCGAGGCCATCGTGCTGTCAACGCTCGGGGGGATCGCCGGTGTCGCCGGGGGCTGGCTGCTGAGCGCGGCAGTGGCTGAATTCACCCCGTTGCCCGCCCGGGTCACTTCCTGGTCCATTGGGCTGGCGCTCGCGCTGGGGGCGGGGACCGGCATCCTCTTTGGCGTCTATCCCGCGACCCGGGCCGCCCGTCTGGACCCGATCACCGCGCTCAGGGCAGAATGATCCTCCGCAATATCGACGAAGGCGTCGCGATCGCGCTGGACTCCCTGCGGGCCAACAAACTCCGCTCCGCGCTCACCATCCTGGGTGTCGTCATCGGCGTGTCCACCGTGATGGCCATGGCGTCGATCGTCGAAGGTATCCGGGCCCAGATCTTCAACGCGATGAGCACCGCCGGCCCCACCGCGTTCTATGTCATGCGATTCTTTTCCCAGACCCCGCTCAATCCGGACAACTTGCCGTACGAAGTCCGGATCCGCCCCGTGATTCAGGAAAGCGATGCCGCGGCCGTCCGACGGGTGCCTGAGATCCAGTACGCGGGAATCTGGGTTCAGCTGTTCGTCAAGATGGAGTACCAGGACGCCTCGACGCAGACCGTCTCGGTCTATGGCGCGGACGAGCACTACATGGAGATCCTGGGCGGTACCCTCCTCCGGGGGCGATTCTTCGCCGTCTCCGAACTGACGGGGGAGCCGGTCGCCGTGGTGGAGGAGGAGTCGGCGGAACGGTTGTTCGGCCGGATCGATCCGCTGGGCAAGCGCATCCGGATCGGTGGCGTGGCCCTGACCGTGATCGGGATCTATCAGCGCCCCGAGAATATCTTCGAGCCACCGGGTCAGCAGACCGGGGCCATCATTCCTTTTCGCACCGCCAAGTACAACTACCGCTACGACGAGACCAACGGCCTGTTCCTTTCTGTCAAAGCCTGGCCTGAGATTCCGGTTCCGGTCGCCACCGACCTCACCATCGCCGCGTTGCGGAAGGTGCGACGCCTGCGGCCGGGCCTCCCCAACACCTTTGACATCATCACCCAGGACCAGATCCTCGATACCATCAGCAGCCTGACCACGGCGTTCTTCGCCGTGATGGTGGCGCTCTCGAGCGTCGCCCTGCTGGTCGGGGGGATCGGCGTCATGGCGATCATGATGGTGTCGGTCACGGACCGCACCCGCGAAATCGGGCTTCGCAAGGCGCTCGGCGCGACCAATCGGGAAATCCTCTGGCAGTTCCTGGTGGAGGCCGCTACCCTCACCCTGATCGGGGGCCTGATCGGCATCCTGGTGGGACTCGGCGCAGGCCAACTGCTCAAGGTGGTGCTGGGCCTCCAGTCGGGTGTCCCGCTCTGGAGCGCCGTCCTCGCGACGCTGGTGAGCGTCCTGATCGGCCTGACGTTTGGCCTGATCCCGGCGAATCGAGCCGCCGCGATGGACCCGGTGGAGGCGTTGAGGCACGAATAGGACGGTAAGGACGCCGAGCAATCCTCACGATCGATGTGCAACATCTCGCAACCGGCGCATCCCCACGCACCCCCAACCCGGACAGCCACCTCATGTCGGTCAATCTCCGCCACGCCGTACTCGGCGCGCTCATCCTGCTGGTCGCCTGTGGCCAGGGCGCCCCGACCAGCACATTCGGGAACGCCACCAAGGACGAGGTGGCCTCCGCACCGGCGCCCGCGATGTCCGTCGCGCGCGGTATGGAGAGCAGGGAACTGGCCGCCGATCAGGCCGTCTCCGGAGAGTCGCCCCTTCCCGATGTCCCGCACGACCCCGCCACCACCGGCCCGATGCTCATTCGTACCGGGCAGGCGAGTGTCGAGATCGACTCACTGGAGCCGGCGATAACCGCCGTGCGGCGCCTCGCCCAGCAGTTCGGCGGCTATATCAGCAATAGCCAGACACAGCTGGGCGCCGAACAGATCCGCACAGCTACACTTGAATTGAAGGTGCCCTCCGAACGCTTCGATGCCCTCGTCAACGGGCTCTCGCCGCTGGGTCGGGTGGAGTTCGTGAACGTCAGCGCGCAGGATGTGGGCGAGGAATTCACCGATGTCACCGCCCGCGTCGCCAATGCCAGGCGGCTGGAGCAGCGGCTGATCGAGCTGCTGGCAACCCGGACCGGCAAGCTGTCGGATGTGCTGGAGATCGAGCGCGAACTTGCCAGGGTGCGGGAAGAGATCGAGCGGATGGAGGGTCGCCTGCGCTACCTCAAGGCCCACGCCTCCATGAGCACCCTCAGCATCACGGTCCACGAAAAGGCCCCGCTGGTTGGGGAGGTTGGCAGTGGCGGTGTGATCGGCGAGGCCTTCCGGCAGGCATGGCGTAATTTCGTCAACTTCATCGCCGGCGCGATCGCGTCCTCGGGCGTCTTCGTGCCGCTGGGTGCGCTGCTCCTCGGAGCCCTCTGGCTGCTGCGGCGGCTGTGGAAAGGGCGGCGCGGACTCTAGGACCATAGTGGAGGGTCGCCCAACGGGGATCGGGGTGACGGAAGCCGGTGTAGATTCTTCCCGGTTCGCCGTTCCCCTTTCCCCTTTCCCTCTTCCCCTTCCCCATGCCTGTCGACCTGCTCGCCATTGCCGCACACCGCGACGACATCGAACTCACCTGCGGCGGCACGCTGCTGCGAGCGCGTGATCAGGGCCATCGCACCGGCATTCTGGACTTGACCGCGGGAGAAATGGGCACACGTGGCAGCGCCGAACTGCGCGGTGCCGAGGCGACCAGCGCCGCAGCGATTCTCGGCGTGACGGAACGCCGGAACGCCGGGCTTCCGGACGCGGGGATTCAGAATACCGACGCAACCCGACGCATCCTGGTCGAGCACATTCGGCACTTCGCGCCGAGCGTCGTGATCCTCCCCTACCCCGTCGGCCGCCACCCGGATCATCGGCTGGCGTCGGAGTTGGGCCGCGACGCCTGCTTTCTGGCTGGGCTGGCGCGCTACGATGCACCTGGGGCACCGCACCGACCCTCGAAGATCCTCTATGCACTGGCCTACCGCGAAGATCCGGTCAAGCCAACCTTCGTGGTGGACATCAGCGCCCAGTTCGAGCGGAAGATGCAGGCGATCCGCTGCTATGCGAGCCAGTTCGACGGGGCAGACAGCGCCGGCGAGATCTTCCCGACTGGCCAGGACCTCTACTCCCTCGTGCAGGTGCAGAACGCGCACTACGGCTCTCTGATCCGCACCCGTTATGGCGAGCCGTTCCATACCGACGAAACGGTCCGGGTGGATGACGTCGTGGCCCTCGAAGTAAAGAGCATGTAGCTGCGGCCGGAGGGGATCAGGTATCTTTGGGGGGTGAATTTCCCGCCGGTCTACCTCGATCACGCCGCCACGACTCCGGTCCGTCCGGAGGTGCTGGAGGCCATGCTCCCGCTGTTGGGCGGGGAGCTGTTCGGCAACCCCTCCAGTGGTCATCGCTTCGGGCGGGACGCGCATGCGGCGCTCGAAGGAGCGCGTCGGGAAGTCGCGGCCGCACTTGGAGTTGAGCCCGGGAGTGTGGTGTTCACCTCGGGGGGAACCGAGGCCAACAACCTCGCCATCATCGGGAGTGCCCTGTCCGCCCGGGATCGCGGAGAGCGGATGCTGGTCGCGGTCGCCGCCACGGAACACAAGGCTGTGCTTGCTGCCGCGCACGAAGTCACTCATCTGGGTGGTGCCGAGCGGGTCGTCCCGGTGACGAGCCATGGCCTGATCGACATGGGCGTGCTGGACCGCATCCTCTCCGAGCGGCCGGCAGTGCTGTCGGTGATGCTGGTAAACAACGAAACTGGCGTCATCCAACCCGTCGCCGCGATCGCCCGTCGCGCGGAGGCCGCCGGTGTCGCTTTTCATTCCGACCTGGTGCAGGCGTTCGGCAAGGTGCCGTTCACACTCGGTGATCATCCGATCGGGCTCGCCACCATCTCGGGCCACAAGATCGGTGCCCCGAAGGGCATCGGCGCCCTTCTGGTCCGCGATCGCTCGCGGCTCGCACCGCTCATCCACGGCGGGAGCCAGCAGCGCGGACTGCGGCCCGGCACCGAGAACATCGCCGGCGCCGTCGGCCTTGGACGGGCCGCCACACTTGCCGCCGGTCACGTGGCCGAGGAATCGGCACGCCTGCGTCGCCTCCTCGAGGAGCTCGCCGCAGCGCTTCGGGCGGGCATCCCCGACCTCGTGGTGGTCGGCGGATCGGAGGAACGTGCCCCTCACGTCCTGAATGTGCTTGTCCCCGGTACGGACACGGCGTCACTCCTCATGCATCTCGACCTTGCCGGCATCGCCGCGTCCGGAGGCTCGGCGTGTGCCACCGGAGCCATCGAACCGTCGCACGTTTTGCTCGCGATGGGGATCGCTCCCGATCTCGCCCATAGCGCCATCCGATTCAGTCTCGGTTGGGAAACCACCAGCGCCGACATCGCCCGCGCCGCCTCCGTTGTCCCCGCCACCATCAACACCCTGCGCCATGCCGCCGGATCGCTGCATGGCTGATCCACGCAAGCGCCGGGTCCTGGTGGCCATGAGTGGCGGCGTGGACAGCTCCGTCGCGGCCGCGGTGCTCGTCGACCAGGGGTACGACGTGATCGGCGCGACGATGAAGCTGTTCTGCTATGGCGACAGCGTCCCCGATCGTCCCTGCTGCTCCCTCGATTCCATCAATGACGCCCGTGATGTCGCCCACACGCTCGGGATTCCGCACTATGTGCTGAATCTCGAGGACCGGTTCAGCCGGGACGTGATCGGCAACTTCGTGTCGGAGTACAGCCGGGGGCGGACCCCGATTCCCTGCGTGCGTTGCAACTCATTCACCAAGTTCCGTGACCTGCTGGCCCACGCCGACTCGCTGGGCTGTGACGGAATTGCGACCGGGCACTACGCCACCGCGCGTGAGGGCAAACTGTACCGGGGCAGCGATCCGGCGAAGGATCAGAGCTATTTCCTGTGGGGAATCGACCGGGCGGTCGTGGCCCGAATGCTGACTCCGGTCGGCGAGCTCACGAAGGTGGAGACTCGGGCCATGGCGCGCCGCCTCGGACTCGTGACCGCGGACAAGCCGGAATCGGTCGAAATCTGCTTCGTGCCAAACGACGATTACGTGTCCGTGCTGGAGGAGCACCTGCCGGCCGAGGCACCGGCGCTGGCACCGGGGCCGCTGGTGACGACCAGTGGCGAGCGGATTGGCGAGCACGCCGGCTTCGCCCGATTTACCATCGGCCAGCGGAAGGGCCTGCCCGGTGGCAGCGCCGAGCCGCGGTTCGTCGTTGCGATCAGGCCAGAGACGCGTGAGGTGGTGGTCGGTTCGGCGGAGGACCTGCTCGGTCACCGACTGCGGCTCGAGGAACTGAACTGGCTGGCGACACCACTGCAGGAGGGCGACAGCTGCCTTGCCCAGATCCGCTACCGCTCGCGCGCCGTGCCCGCCACGGTCATCTCGCGCGGCCCCGATGGACTCGACCTCGCTCTGGCCACACCGGTCCGGGCCATCACGCCGGGGCAGTCCGGCGTTCTCTATGCCGCCGATCACCAGGTGCTCGGCGGCGGAATCATCGCCTGATGCGTCGCTCCGTTGTTTTCATGTTGCTGGCTGGCACCGCGACCACGCTCGGTGCGCAGGAGAAGCGGCCGCTCACGATCGAGGGGTTCATCACCACACCCACCGTCGGCGATCCGCAGCTGACGCCGGACGGGGGGCTGGTCGCCTTCACGATCGCCACACCTTCCCTCGACAGCAATCGGACCAGCACCAAGATCTGGCTCGCGGACGTCGCCACCGGCGAGAGCTGGCAGGCGCTGAGCGGTGCGGGCAACGACCGCGCCCCGCGCTGGTCGGCTGACGGAAAGATCCTGGCCTTCATTTCAACCCGCGACGGGACGTCGCAGATCTGGCGTCTGCCGATCCGGGGCGGCGAGGCGACCCGCGTCACGAAGGTGCCTGATGGCATCGCCGACTTCGTCTGGTCGCCCGACGGCAAGACCCTCTTCTTCTGGACCGATGTCGCGGTGGGCGACTCGCTGGAATCGGCGCGCCGTGCATCGCCCTGGCCCACCGAGGCGAAGATCTGGACCTCGCTCTTCTACCGCCACTGGAATGAATGGCGCCTCGGTCTGCGGTCCCATGTCTTCCGTGTGAACGTTGCGGATGGTGCATTCACCGACATCACCCCGATCGACCGGGATGTCCCTCCACTGGCGCTCGGGGGACGGGATGTCGCCGTCTCGCCGGTCGGGACCGAACTCGCGATCGTCTACAATCCTGATTCCAGCGTGGCGACCAGCACCAACAACGACGTGTTCGTGATGGGGCCGGATGGGTCGGAACGCCAGGCCATCACCACGAGCGCGGGCAACGATCACTCACCGCAATACTCACCTGACGGCCGGCTGATCGCCTACCTCGCGATGGCCACGCCGGGATTCGAAGCCGACCGCCAGCAACTGGCCCTGTATGAACGCGCCAGTGGCCGGCGCACCCCCCTGACACCCAAGTGGGACCTCAGCATCCAGGACTATCGCTGGCTGCCCGATTCACGGGCGATTCTGGCGGAGGTCGAGGAACGGGGCGGGCATGCGTTCTATCGGGTGGAGGTGCCCTCGGGCAAGACCTCCAAAGTGCTCGATGGCGGCCTGCTCACCAATCTGCAGGTGTCGGCACGCGGCGACGTGATCACCTACCTCAAGCAGACCGCCGCGCGCGCCGCCGAAGTGTGGACGGCGACGGCGGAGGGAAGGAATCCCCGCCAGCTCACCCACGTGAACGACGCCAGTTTCGATAGTCTGGATGTCCGGCCGGCAGAGTCGTTCGGGTTTGTCGGTGCGAGGGGCGATTCGGTCTTCGGCTGGCTCATCAAGCCACCGGCGTTCGATTCCTTGAAGCGCTATCCACTCATCTACCTGATCCACGGCGGACCGCAGGGTGCCTGGCTCGACCAATGGCACAGCCGGTGGAACTATGCCCTGTTCGCCTCCCGCGGGTATGTGGTCGCCGCGGTCAATTTTCACGGCTCGACGGGATATGGGCAGGCGTTCACCAACAGTATCTCACGCAACTGGGGCGGCTTGCCCTACGACGACCTCATGAAGGGGCTCGACGTGATGGCACACCGCTCCTACGTCGACAGCACGCGCATGGGTGCCGCGGGCGGATCGTATGGCGGATACATGGTCTACTGGATGGCGGGCCACACTAATCGCTTCAAGGCACTGGTCGCCCACGACGGCATCTTCAATCCGCTGAGCATGGCTGGAACAACGGAGGAGCAGTGGTTCCCGCTCTGGGAGTTTGGCGGTCCACCGCAGCAGCCGGCCGCCCGCGCACTGATGGAGAAGTGGTCCCCGGCCAACTACATCAGCAACTGGGCCACTCCGATGCTGGTGGTGCACAGCCAGAACGACTATCGGGTGGATCTCTCGGAGGGTATGCAGGCGTTTACCGCGCTCAAGCTCAGAAAACTGCCGGGCAAGTTTCTGTACTTCCCGGACGAGGATCATTTCGTCACCCGGGCGAGGAACCGGCGCCTCTGGTGGTCCACCGTGCTCGACTGGATGGACACCTACCTCCGCGCCCGGTCCTGATGCGCACCCTCCTGGTTCGCTGGCTCATCAATACCCTGGCGCTCTACGTGGCGGTTCAGGTGGTACCCGGCGTGGACTACGATCGCGGTCCGGTCGGACTCCTGCTGGTGGCCGTACTGTTCGGCCTGGTGAATGCCATCTTCCGGCCACTCCTTACGCTGCTGACCTGTCCGCTCGTCCTGGTTTCCCTCGGTCTCTTTCTCTTCGTGATCAATGCGCTGCTGCTGCTCGTCACCGCGTGGATCTCGGCCCAATTCGATCTCGGGTTCATGGTGAACGGATTCTGGCCGGCGTTCTGGGCCGGACTCCTGATCAGCCTGGTCAGCCTTTTCCTTTCCATCGTCGTGGGGGAGAAAGAAGTTCGGGTCGTGGGTGGCGGGCCGCCGTGACACGCCCGTTACACGCGCCGGTACATTCCTGCCCATGACCGATCTCGCTCCTCCGGCCGTGCTCCCCCCCGCCCCGGCGCCGGTCCACGATCTCTCGCTGCCCGCGCTGTACGTCAACCGCGAACTGTCCTGGCTGGAGTTCAACCGGCGGGTGCTGCACGAAGCCCAGGATCAGCGCACGCCCCTGCTCGAGCGCCTCAAGTTCCTGGGGATCTTCAGCTCGAACCTGGACGAGTTCTTCCAGATCAGGGTGGCGGGGCTCAAGGATCAGCTGGCCGCGGGCTATGTCGAACGGACTCCCGATGGCCTGACACCCGATGAGCAGTTGCGCCAGATCGCCGTCTGCGTGCGCGAGATGGTCCGGAGCCACGCCCGTTCCCTGCATGATGAGATTCTGCCGGCGCTGCGACTCGATGGAGTCGCGGTGCTGGATGTCGGCGACCTGACCGGCCCGGAGCGGGCGCACATCGACCAGTACTTCCGGGACAATGTTTTTCCGGTCCTCACTCCGCTCGCCGTCGATCCCGCGCATCCTTTTCCGTACATCTCCAACCTCAGCCTTTCGCTCGCGGTCCGGCTCCGCGACATGGACGGCGAAGAGCGGTTCGCCCGGGTGAAGGTGCCCAAGATCCTGCCCCGCTGGGTCTCGGTCGACCAGGGACCGCGGACCGATGGCGGACCTACCCGGTACGTTCCGCTCGAACAGGTCGTCACCGCCAACATCGAAACGCTGTTCCCCGGTGTCGAAATCCTCGGATGCCATGCCTTCCGCATCACGCGCAACACCGACTTCGAAGTGGACCACGACGAGGCCGAGGATCTCCTGAGCACGATCCAGGCGGAGGTGCGCAACCGCCGGTTCGGCTCCGTGGTGCGGCTGGAAGTGACCCCGGATCTCCCGGCATCGATCCGGGAGGTGCTGCTGGCGGAATTCAATGCGGCGCAGGCCGCGCTGGCTGCCCCGCTGGGACCGGACGATCTTTATGAAGTCCCTGGCCTCCTCGATACCGCCGACCTGCTGAGCCTCACCGGCGCCATGGACCTGCCGGTGCTGAAAGACCCGCCGCACTATCCCGTGACGCCTTCACGGCTGGCCGGCGGACGCAACATGTTCGACGTGATCCGCGAGGGCGACGTCCTGGTGCATCACCCCTATGAAAGCTTCACCAGTTCGGTCGAGCGGTTCATCCAGACCGCGGTCGATGATCCCGACGTGCTCGCGATCAAGCTGACGCTGTATCGGACCGGTGGTGACTCGAGCATCGCCCGGTTGCTGGCGCACGCGGCCGAACGGGGAAAGCAGGTCGCCGTGCTCATCGAATTGCAGGCGCGATTCGACGAGGAGAACAACATCCGCTGGGCCCAGCGGCTGGAAGATGTGGGCGCCCATGTGAGCTACGGCGTCGCGGGACTCAAGACCCACACCAAGGTCATGCTGGTGGTGCGCCGCGAGGGCGACACCATGCGCCGCTATGTCCACCTCGGCACCGGCAACTATCATCCGCGCACCGCGCGCCTGTATACCGATTTCGGCCTGTTCACCACCAGCCCCGATCTCGGCGCGGACCTGACCGATCTGTTCAACGTCCTCACCGGGTTCGGGGCACCGGCGGAGTATCGCAAGCTGATCGTGGCGCCGCGGGGGATGCGGGAACGGTTCATCGCCCTCATCCTGCGCGAAGCGGCCAACGCCCGTGCCGGTCGACCGGCACGGATCATCGCCAAGATGAATGCGCTGGTGGACCCGCCCATCATCCGCGCACTGTACGAGGCCAGTCAGGCCGGCGTGCGCATCGACCTCATCGTCCGCGGGATCTGCTGCCTCCGCCCGGGTCTCCCCGGCGTCAGCGAACACATCCGGGTGATCAGCATCATCGGTCGATTCCTCGAGCACTCCCGCGCCTTCTATTTCCTGAACGGCGGGGCGGAAGAGGTCTACATCGGCTCCGCGGACTGGATGCCGCGCAACCTTGACCGGCGGATCGAGGCGGTCGCCCCGATCGAAGATCCGGTCCATCGGCAGTCGATCCGGGAAATTCTCGGGCTCATGTGGCAGGACAATCGCCAGGCGTGGGAGTTGGACGCCCATGGTCATTACACCCAGCGGCACCCGCCGTCGGATGACACCGAGCTGGCGACTCATCGGCTGCTGGTGGAGAGTTATCGGGAGACGGGCCGGGCGACGGGGGAATACCCGGCAGTGGGGCGCCAGGTCTGAGCTGGCAGCTGTCAGCTGTCTGGCGACCGGCTAGAACGGCAGCCCGGTCGATTCGGCGAACTTCTTCAGCAGCTCTTCCTGCTCCGGTGAGAGTGCCTCCGGGATCTGCACCTGGACCTGCACCAGCTGGTCGCCCTTCCGCTCACCCTTGGCCAATCCCATCCCCTTGATTCGGAACCGACGACCCGGCTGAGTTCCGGCCGGGATCCGCAGCACCACCTTCTTGCCATCGAGCGTACGCACGCGCAGGCGCGTCCCGAGCGCCGCCTGCGCCAGATTGATGGGCACGTCGCAGTGGAGGTCCAACCCCTCGCGGCGGAAGAAGCGGTCCGGCTGCACCTGGAACGTGACCACCAGATCTCCCGGCGGCTCGCCGGGCCGGGAGGCCTGTCCCTGCCCCCGCATCCGAACCTTGGTCCCGGTCTCCGTCGCGAGCGGCACCGTGATCGCCACTTCCCGCTCCACCCGCACTTCCCCGGCACCGTGGCAGTTGGGACAGGGTGTCGAGGGGGTCCTGCCCCGGCCCCGGCATTTCGGGCATGGCCGACTGACCGCGAAGCCGCCCTGGCCGAACGTCACCGTCCCCCGGCCGTTGCACTCGGAACAGGTCGTGACCTTCGCCCCGGGCGCGGCACCGCTGCCGGAGCAGACGTGGCACGATTCCGTCACCGGAATCCGCACCGACACCTTGCCACCTAACGCGGCAATCCGGAACGGGATCTCCACCACGGTTTCGAGAGCCTGGGACTCCTCCGCCTCCTGCCGTCCGCGCCCGAATATCGACGAGAAGATGTCACCCAGCCCGAACCCGCCGAGGTCGGAAAACTCGGCGCCATCCGGGCCCGCGGACGGGGAACCGGCGCGGGACCCGGCGCCCTGCCCGCGCCGGGTGGCCGCGGGATCGAACGCGCCGAGTCGGCGCATCTGGTCGTATTGCTTGCGCTTGTCGGCGTCAGCCAGCACCGAATGCGCCTCCGAAATCTCCTTGAAGCGATCGGAGGCGGAGGGATTGTTGGGATTGGCGTCAGGGTGGTGCTGTTTCGCGAGCCGGCGGTAAGCTTTCTTGATTTCCGCAGGTGTCGCGCTATCCGGAACGCCAAGGACCTGGTAGAAGTCCTTCGCCACGGTCAGGCATGCCCTTCGGACGAATACACCTGGACCCGGGCGGGCCGGATCAGCGAGCCCTTGAACCGGTACCCGGCCTGAAAGGTGGCGCTGACGGTGTGATCGGCCTCGGGCGCGGGCGGGACCAGCACGGAGACAGCCTCGTGCAGGCTGGGATCGAACGGCTGACCCGCGGGCTCGATTCGTTCGAGCCCGGCCGCTTCAAGCTCCTTGCGCATCTTCCGATCGATGAGGACGAGCGCCTGCTGCATCACTTCGGGCCCGGCGGCGAGCCCAGTTCCCGACACGACCCGATCGAGATCATCCAGAACATCGAGCAACCGGACGGCCAGCGCGGCCTGCGCCCGGGCGGTCAGCTCCTCGCGTTCGCGTGCCACCCGCTTGCGGAAATTGTCGTACTCGGCGGCGAGCCTCAGGTATCGGTCCCGGGCTTCGGCGACCTCATTTTCCAACCGGCGGATTGCCTCGGATCCCGGCTCCATCGGCAGCCCGCCGATCTCGGCCGCGGCCAATGGCTGCTCAGCCGTCCCGGCATTGTCAATCGAGTCCGCGGCGTCTGATTCGCCGCCGGCATTGTTGCGAACGTCTTGATCTTCCACCACTTGGGCTTTGGTCCCGTTGCAGGTAGGCCAAAGATAATAGCAACGGGCGTACCCCGGAGGCTGGTCAGATTGGCAGAGTGTCTGGAGCCGGTGCGGTGCGCGGAGACGAGACCCACTTGCGCAGGAGCTCCGCCAGGGTCGCCATCGCAACCGGTTTCGAGATGTAATCATCCATCCCTGCGGTGAGGCAACGTTCGGCATCACTCGCCATGGCGCTCGCCGTCATGGCGACGATGCGGAGCCGTCGCCCTCCGGCCTCGCGTTGCCGAATCCGGACCGTCGCCTCGTAGCCATCCAGCTCAGGCATCATGCAATCCATGAACACGAGATCATAGGTGAACCGGGCCGACATCTCGACCGCCTCGACCCCGTTCGCCGCGAGATCGACGCGACAGCCGAGCTTGTCCAGCATTCGAAATCCGACCTTTTGCATGACGGCGTTGTCCTCGACCAGCAGGACGCGGGGCATGGCGCTACCGGGCCCGGACGACTCGACCATCGTGACGGGCACGGCGCTCGGCGCAGAATCCGCGCCCGTCGTCACCGGCGAGACGCGCTGTGCGGGCAGTGTCACCGTGAAGGCACTTCCCCGTCCTGGAATGCTCTCCACCTCCAGCGATCCGCCCAGGAGCTCCACCAGCCGTCGCGAGATGGTGAGGCCGAGGCCGGTCCCACCGTACCGTCGCGTCGTCGTCGCATCGGCCTGCTCGAACTGCTGGAACAGGCGGGTGAGCGCCTCAGCGGCGATGCCGATACCGGTGTCGCGCACCGTCAGCCGCAGCTGGTCTCCCTCGATGGAGGTACTCGCCTCGATGGTGACGCTCCCCTGCTCGGTAAACTTGATGGCATTACCCACCAGGTTGACCAGAATCTGGCGCAGCCGACCCGGATCGGTGATCAGGCGGCCGGGCGCACTGGCCGGGTAGACAATTGTCAGGCCGATGGACTTCTCCGCCGCGCGTTGCGAGAGCAAGTCAACGACGTCTTCAACGGCGGTCCGCACGTCGCAGTCGACCGACTCGATCGTCATCTTGCCCGCTTCGATCTTCGAGAAATCCAGAATGTCGTTGATGATGGACATGAGCGCATCTCCCGAGGTCTTGATCGTCTCGGCGCAATCCCGCTGCTCCTCGTCAAGCACCGTGTCGAGCAGGAGGCTGGTCATGCCAAGGACGCCATTCATCGGGGTCCGGATTTCGTGGCTCATCATCGCCAGAAACTCGGATTTGGCCCGGGTGCCGGCCTCGGCGCGGTCGCGGGCCTCCTCCAGTTCCTGGACGCTGCGCTGCAGCGCCTCCTGCGCCTCACGCCGATCCGTCACGTCACTGCTGGAGCCCGCGAAGCGGGTCGGGGTACCGTCCGCGGACCAGACGGCCTGACCGCGGTCCTGGAGCCAGCGCCACGTGCCATCCCCATGCCGCACGCGATACTCCATCCTGAACGGCACACCACACCGCAGGTGATCCTCCAACGCGGCCTCCAGCCACTCCCGATCCTCCGGGTGCACCAGATCCAGGATCGCCTCTGCCGCGTTGGAAAGCGTCGCGGTGTCCAAACCCAGAATCTGGAGCAGACGCGGGGAGCGCCAGACGGTACCGGCGGCGATATCCCAATCCCAGATGCCGTCCGAAGTCCCTTGTATCGCCAGTGCAAACCGTTCCTGGGTCTCTTGCAGCGCGGCCTCCGCGCGACGCATCTCGGTCACGTCCTGCATGAGGGAGAAGGTGGAGACCGGTCGGCCGAGGCGGTCCCGCGACACGGAATTCCACGACAGAATGTGCCGGATCTCCCCGGTGCTCGTGAAATTCCGCGTCTCCAGAATGACCTGATCGGCGCGACCCGATGCCAGGAGTGCCAACTCCGCGGCAATCCGCTCCTCTTCCCCGGGAACAATCCACGCCCACTCCCCCGGCCGCTTGCCGACGACTTCCTCCGCCTTCCAGCCGAACATCGATTCTGCGTTCCCGGTCCACTGGGTGACCCGGTGGTCCGCATCCCACGCGACGACAGCGAGGGGAGAGTGTTCGAGATGGAGCGCGAGTTGTTCGTGGGCCTGCCGAAGCGTCTCTGCCGCTTTCCGGCGCTCGGTGATATCGATGTGGGCGATCACCGCCCCGCCGATCGCCTTCCCGAATGGGGTGACGTTCAGCGTAAACCAGCGCTTCTCCGATGGAGAGTCGCAGGGGTAGTCGAGCTCGAACCTGGACAATCTGCCCTCGAGGACCGCGGAGATGCCCGCCAGCGCCGGAGCAGCCTCGTCACTCCGCTCCCCCGTGGCGAGCCGGCATACGGCGAGATAGTTCGAGCCGATCGCCATCTCCGCCGGGCAAGCCTGATCGTGGGCAGCGTTCACAACGGCAAACTCCCGCCAGGCACGGTTCACCGCCCGGATCCGCCCATCCGCCGCGAGGACGGCCACCTGGGCGTGCATCGCGTCGAGGACCCCCCGCTCGAACTCGCTCTGCAATGTGATCGCGTCCTCGGCCTCCCTTCGAATCGTCACATCCCGCATCAGCCCGGTAAAGCGTCCATCCGGCAGGGCGACCAGATCAGCTTCAATCCAGCGCACCTGGCCGTCTCTCCGGAGGTAGCGCTTGGTGCTGGAGCGAACGGATACTCCGCCAGCATCCGTCGCCCGGCGGGCATCCTGGACGGAAGTCTCACGGTCGTCGGGGTGAATGAACTCGAGGATCGAGCGACCGATGCTCTCCTCGACCGAATACCCGGTGATCCGCTCCCAGGCCGGTGACAGCCTGATCCAGCGCATATTCGGTGATGCCTCGATCTGGACCTGGTCCATGGCTTCGAGGATGGCCTGGTGCTGAGCGACGCTCGCGTCGAGGTCCGCTGTGCGCTCCCGGATCCGGCGATCCAGGGTCCTGGCGGCGGTCTCCGTCTCGACCCGTCTGGCCGCAGTCTCCCACATTGCCCGCCGGCTCTGCACGATCCCGATGACCAGGAACAGGCCTTCAAACAGAACCCACCCGGGATGTTCGAGCCAGCGGAGCGAGTTAACGTGCACCTCCCCGAAGACGGACGCGGGATAGTACGTGCCGCGAACGGCGTGATCCACGGCGACCGTCACGGTGAACGTGAGGAGGAGGCGCCAGTCGCGGTACATCGCCAGCACTGCGAGCGCGCCGAAGATGTAGAAGTGAGATTCGATCCGGCCACCGCTGAAGTGGATCAGTGCGGTACCGACCAGTGCCTGGGCCAGCGCGATCAGGTGCCCGTTGTGGCGGCGACCAGGACAGGCAAGAACCCACGCGGCGGGGAGCAGCGTGAAAAGCGTGGTGCCGATGGCGACGAGGGAGAACGGATAGGAGGCGATGCCGAGTTGCGCCGGAAGCGTCCCGGGGAAAATCCAGGCCGCCACCCAGAGAAGGACGAGCCACTGGATGACCAGGAGCAGGGCGAACAGCCGGTCGCTGCGGCACCGGATCTCATGCGCATGCGCGTTGAAAGCCTCCACGACCGCATCGCAGGTCGTGGTGGTTCCAGACTCCTTCGCGCTGGCTTGCCTCATCCCCTATCCCTTTGCCGCTCACCGGGTTTGCCGCCAACCGCGAGGGTGGCTGCCGGATACTATCGGCGGGGGTACCGGACTGCCTGAGGCGCGGCCCCGGGCGGGGTGGTCCGGCTCACTACTTCAACGCGCCGAGCTCGGCTGGAGTGGGCGTCAGTCGCTGCAGCAGGTAGGACAGCGCGGTCTGCGCAGCACGACCTCGGATCTCGCCCCGGTCGCCCGGAAAGACATGGGAGTGGGCCTCCCCACTGCCGGCCACGGCGATGCCGATGCAAACCAGGCCCACCGGCTTCTCCGTGCTCCCACCGCCCGGCCCGGCGATGCCGGTGACGGCGACCGCGGCCTCGGCGCGAAGCAGCCGGGCGACCCCCACGGCCATCGCCCGTGCGACCGCTTCACTCACGGCCCCATGTCGTTCGATCAGCTCCGGAGCGACGCCGAGCTGCTCGACCTTCACCTGGTTGTCATACGCGATGATTCCGCCAAGAAAAACGTCCGAACTCCCCGCGATGTTCGTCAGCCTCGCACCGACACCACCCCCGGTGCAGGACTCGGCGACGACGAGCCGCCAACCCTTCCGTCGGGCCGCGGCCAGGACCAGTTCGGCGAGATCGGCGTCCTCCTCCCCGTAGGCCCAGCGCCCCGCCCGCTCCGCAAGAAGTCGAATTCCCACCGCGAGACGCGCGTCTGCCTCGGCGGCTGGCAGGCTCCAGGCGGTGAGTCGCAGGTCGACACCCGCCACCCCTGGCAGATAGGCGAGCGAGAGTGGGGCGAGCTCGGCTTCGATTTCGCCCAATCGTCCTGCGAGGCTCGATTCCGGAATGCCCGTCGTCCGCACGGTACGGGAGCGCACCACATGATCCCCCGCGCGTCGAGCGAGCCGGGGGAGCACCTCATGGTGCAGCAAGCCGCGCATCTCGGAGGGGACGCCGGGCAGGAGAATGGCAACCTGCGGATCGCCGGTCAGACCATCGACGCTTCCTTCGAGCCAGAGCCCGGGGGCGGTGCCCCACCGATTGGGCAGCACCGTCGCCCCGCGGGGCACTTCGGCCTGGCTGCGGTTCTTCTCCGAGGGCACCCGGCCGAACCGGGAAAAACGGTCCACCAGTCCCTGCCACAGCGCGGGCTGGAACTCCAGCGGCATGTCGAATAGGTCGGCGATCACCCGCTTGGTGATGTCATCGGCGGTGGGGCCGAGTCCGCCGGTGCAGACCACCAGCCCCGTGCGCCCGAGTGCGGCGCGGGCCGCCTCCCCGATCGCGGCTGGGTGATCGGTCACCGAGGTGCGTCGGACGACACCGAAGCCGGCCCCGGCGAGTGCCCGGCCGAGTTCAGCGCTGTTGGTGTCGAGCGTGAGACCAAGGAGCAGCTCGGTTCCGATGGTCAGCAGTTCGATGTCAGGCACGGAGGGCGATCGGTCGGGCGGAAGGGACGCCGTGGATCAGCGCGAACCGAGAAAGAGGCGGCGATAGGTGTAGATGTAGACCACAAAGGAGTAGACGGTGAGAATCGTCGCCAACGCCAGCGTGAGGGCGACCACACCGCCATGGAACTGATTCCAGTACTCTGCCATCCGGTTGTGTTCCCAGCCGAGCGGCTTGCGCGCGTCGCGAAAGGTGAACCAGAGGAAGGTGGCGCCGATATAGATGTTCTGCAGTGTCGCCTTCAGCTTGCCGGCCCCGGCGGCGGGAATGACAATCCCGCGGTGCTTGGCCCAGAACCGGAACAGGGTCATCGCGATCTCGCGGCCGATGAGCAGCAGGCAGACCCAGAGCGGGATGCTGCCCCAGACTGGGATATCGTAGAGGTCGTGGCGGGTGCGGGAGATCCAGTAGATCGGGATGATCGTGGCGAAGAGCAGCAGCTTGTCGGCGAGTGGATCCAGGAGTTTGCCAAGATCGGTCACCAGGTTGCGGGACCGGGCGAGGTACCCGTCGACCACATCGGTGACAGCGGCAAAGATGAACACCAGGAAGCAGATGAATTTGGGCCAGTACCCTTCGATGAACGGCAGGAGCCCGATCACCGGCGTCAGGCAGATCCGAACGAGGGTGAGCACGTTCGGCAGGTTCCACATCAGGTCGATCCGAGACTCTTCAGCACCTGTTTGCTCACCGCCTTGAGGGTGTCGAAGACCCCATCGCCCGACATCGCCACCGCCTCGAAGTACGGCGCGCGCTCGATCCACTGGCCGTCGATCTGCTCGACCAGGAAGTCGCCCTCGTGGTAGGGATCGGGGACCGCCCGCTGCTTGGCGGGATCCTCGACCGCCCAGCCGGGATTCAGCGCCGCCTGCAGCTCCCGGATCGTGGCCGCGTTGGGCAGGTCGCGCTTGTTATACTGGATGACAAACGGGATGGTGGTCAGGTTGTAGCCGTGCTGGGCCATGTTGTCGTACAGGTTCTGCATCGCCTCGATGTTGGCCTCCATCCGCTCGATCTGGCTGTCGGCGACAAACACGACGCCATCGACCCCCTTGAGGATCAGCTTGCGCGAGGCGTTGTAGTACACCTGTCCCGGCACGGTGTAGAGGTGGAATCGAGTCTTGAAGCCGCGGATCGTGCCCAGATCCACCGGCAGGAAATCGAAGAACAGGGTCCGCTCGGTCTCGGTGGCGAGCGAGATCAGCTTGCCTCGCGAGTTGGGGGCGACCTTGGCGAAGACGAATTCGAGATTGGTCGTCTTGCCGCCCAGCCCAGGGCCGTAGTAGACCAGTTTGCAGTTGATCTCGCGCGAAGCGTAATTGATCATCGACATCAGGTATTACTCCTCTTCACGCGCCAAACAGCCGGTCAATTTCATCTTCCGCCTCACCCATGAACCCGGATTCCACCGGCGGCTTGCCGCTCGGCTCCCGGGTGAACATCTCCTCGAAGACATGGCGCAGGTCCGTCACCGTCTGCCGCACCCGCAGCTTCACCATGCCCAAGGTCGTGCGATTGTCGAACAGCACGACGAGGATCACCCGCCGGGCGATATCGGCGAGGTACATCGACTCCTTCTCGCCCTGATGAAAAAGGCTGCCGAATTCCGGCTCGCCGATCATTCGCGCCAGCTGGTCGTTGGCACTGAAATCGGCGGCGGTGAGCGAGGCAAACGCCGTGGGATCGAAGGTGGGCTCCTCGCCCACGGTCGACACCATCTGACCGGCGCGGTCCACGATCATCGCCGTGCGGGCGTTGGACTCCCGCAGGAACGCCGAAAGAATCACGGTGATCCGTTGGGAATCTTCTTCACGGAACGACCAGCTGGAAGCCCCAGGCATCAGGTCCCCGGTGGAGTGTAGCCCAGCGCCGCTTCAAGCCGGCGGACGATCGCGCGGGCCCGGCGACGGAGCACCGGATGGCGCTCCCACTGGAGGTAATCGTGCAGCACACGCACACTTTCGAGTTCTCCCGCCGCATCGATCCCGCCCAGGGCGGCGAGGCGACGGAACGGACGGGGACTGAACAGGTTCTCCCGGTGACGCTCGATGTGGTCGTGGGCCAGCGTCCATCCGATCCCGGCCCCGAGTGCGACCCCGAACACCACCGCCAGACGCCGCACTCAGCCCACCACCTGTCGGGAGGTGAACGCCAGGGCGAGCGTCACACCGTCGACATATTCGAGATCGCCTCCGACGGGGAGCCCGCGGGCCAGCCGGGTCACTTTCACCGCACGGCCGACGAGCAACTGGTGCACGTAGGTGGCGGTCACCTCCCCTTCCATCGAGGGGTTGGTGGCCAGAATCACCTCACGCACGCCGCCGGCATCGACCCGGGCCACGAGTTGATCCAGCCGCAATGATTCCGGCCCAATGCCGCCCAGGGGATCGATCCGACCGCCCAGCACATGATAGCGGCCGCGGTACTCGCCGGCGCGCTCCAGCACCATGACCGCAGCAGGCTCCTCCACCACACACAGGAGTCCTGCATCACGCCGCGGATCGAGACAGATCGAGCAGCGCTCGCCCTCCGCGAGGTGACCGCACTCATCACACGGCCGGACCCGCTCTGCGACGGTGACAAGCGCGCGGGCCAGCCGGGTCAGGCGATCGCCGGGTTGCTGCACGAGGTGGAACGCCAGTCGCTGGGCGGTCTTCCGGCCAATGCCGGGCAAGCGGGCCAGTTCGGTGACCAGGTCTTCGATTGCGCTCACAATCTTCAGAGCGGCAAGTTCGGGGTCGCGGGACTCACGCGTCGAACTTCCTGCTGCATCGCTTCGTGGGCCCGTCGCTGCGCTTCGGCGACCGCGCCGATGATCAGGTCTGCCAGCAACTCGGCATCCCGCCCCGCAAAGCATTCCGGATCGATGTGCAGGCGCCGGAGTACTCCCTGCCCATCCACCGTCACCCGGACCATGCCGGCCCCGGCTTGCGTGTCATAGGTGTGGTCGGCCAAATCGAGCTGGAGCTGGTGAAGCCGCCCCTGCATCTGCTGGCTCAACTGATAGAGCTGCTGCCAATCTGCCATACGCTCAGTATCGCTAAGTCGCTGCAAAGTAAGAAGAAACTAGGGGTCCGTGGGGTCGGATGCAAGCAAGCCTGACCCTATTCAATGACTTCCAGGTCCAGGGACTCCGCCACCGCCTCCAGGGCGGGATCACGAGTTCGGAGCACCTTGAGCCGTTCGGCGCGGGTCTCCGCCTCGGTCAGTCGTCGGCCGCGGGGAGACGGGCCTTCCTTCTTCGCCCCGGGATCGGTCACGGTCAGCACCACCGGAGCGCCGACCGCCTGTCCGAGTAACCGCTCCACCGCCTCCTTCTGGCGACCCAGCGATTCCAGGTGCATCGGGTTGCCATCCGGTACCTCAAGGGCCAGCGCGGGTGGCGCTGCCGCCACCGGTCGCGCCGCGCTGAGCGCCTCCCCGAGGAAGCGGCTCTGCTCCCGAGCGAGGAGCACCAGGTCGGGCCAGGCCGCGCGCAGGGCCTCGAGCGTGAAGTCGATCGAGGTCACGGGGCGGCGGGCGGGCGACTCGGCGGGTGGATGTGCCGGAGACTCGGTGGCGCGCGGCGTGGGGTTCGACCGTGCCGGCGTTACGGTGGTCCTGGGCGATGGCCCCGCGGATGGGGGAGTACTGGTCCCCTCGAGCAGGTCCGCCAGATCCACCATCCGGTCGAGGAGGACCCAACGCAGCAACAGGGTCTCGATGACGAGGCGCGGTGTCGCGCTCCGGCGAATCGTCGCCTCGGATTCCCCCAGCAGTTTGAGCATCCGCAGCAGATCGCCGGCGGCGAGCCGGTCCTGGAAAGCGGCGAGCGCCTGATGCATGGCCTCGGTGAGCCCTTCGGGCGTCGCCCCAAGCTGCAGCATCAACAGCGCGCGAAGCATCTGGCCCACGCCACCGGAAAACTCGATCAGATCCGCGCCTGCCTCGTCCAGTCGGTCAAGCAGCGTGAAGACACCGGCCGGCTGGCGCTCGGCCAGAATGGCGAGCAGCTCGGTGTAGATCTCGTCATCCACCAGGCCGAGGATTTCCCGGACCCGCGCCGCGGTGATACGACCCTCACCGAAACTCAGGCACTGGTCCAGCACACTCAGGGCATCGCGCATCCCGCCGTCGGCCTGCCGGGCGATCAGCGTGAGGGCGTCTTCGTCGGCCTCGATCTGCTCCTCGTGCAGCACGACCCGGAGGCGGTCCCGGATCGCCGCGGGGCCGATACGACGGAAGTCGAACCGCTGCAGGCGCGACAGGACCGGTGCCGCGGTCTGCGCGATCTTCTGCGGCTCCGTGGTGGCGAAGACGAACACCACGCCCGGCGGCGGCTCTTCGAGAATTTTGAGCAGCGCGTTCCACGCCTCGCGGGTCAGCATGTGCGCTTCGTCGACGATGTAGACCTTGTGGTGACCGGCCTGCGACGCGGCGTACATCGCCCGCTCGCGCAGGTCGCGGGCATCGTCGACCCCGCGGTTCGAGGCGGCGTCGATCTCCACCACATCGAGGTTGGCGACACCGGTCCAGATCCGCTGGCAGCTGTCGCAGCTCCCACACGGCTCCCCTGCCGGCGCCACCACACCCTTGCGTTCGCAGTTGAGCGCCATGGCGAGGATGCGCGCCGCCGTCGTCTTGCCGACGCCTCGCGGCCCGGTCAGGAGGTACCCGTGTCCCACCCGATTGCGCACCACGGCGCCGCGCAGCACGTTGGCCACGTGGTCCTGCACCAGCAGATCGCTGAAGCGGCGGGGGCGGTATTTCCGGGCGAGGGCGAGGGCCATGGCGGGAAGCTAGTCGGCTCGGCGGTTGGAGGGCTAGACGGGTTGACGGAGCGCGCACCGGCCCCTCCGAGGTCGGTGGCTGCCCCTATTCCGGGCCGGGCGGGCGGGCTATACTCCCCTCGTCCCAGGTCCGAAGGTCGCCGGCGCGCGAACCGCGTCAGGACCGAGAGGTAGCAGCGCTAAGCGATGTCCAGTGTCGCTTCGGGGTGCCTGGGACACTCCCTTTGTCTTTCCCGGCGTGCCATGCGCTCGCCCCCGCGGCGCCGCGTCATCCCGCACTGCTCAGTCGCTAGACCACACCGCACGGCCACCCCTTCGGGAGCTCTGCCATGCACCTGATGCCGCTCGACTGGGCCATCGTCGTGCTGTCCATCATCGTCTCCTTCATTCCCGCCATCCTGCTCGCCCGCCGCGCCGGCTCCTCAACCGCCGAGTTCTTCACCTCGGGCCGGGCCGCGCCGTGGTGGCTGATCGGCGTCTCGATGGTTGCGACGACGTTCAGTACCGACACACCGAACCTTGTCACCAACCTGATCCGCGAGAAGGGCGTCGCCAACAACTGGCTCTGGTGGTCGTTTCTGCTGACCGGCATGGCGACGGTGTTCTTCTACGCCCGCTTGTGGCGCCGCAGTGGCGTGATGACCGACCTCGAATTCTACGAAGTGCGGTATTCCGGGCGGGCGGCGACGCTAGTCCGCGGGTTTCGGGCGCTCTACCTCGGGCTGTTCTTCAACTGCGCCATCATGGCGACGGTGAACCTGGCCGCCGCCAAGATCGCGAATGTGGTGCTTGGCTGGCCGATCGGTCAGACGCTGCTGATCTGCGCGGGGATCAACATCGCCTTTGCGGCGACCTCGGGGCTGTGGGGCGTGCTGGTGACCGACTTCATCCAGTTCGGCATCGCCATGACCGGTGCCATTGCGCTCGCGGTCTTCTGCCTGCGACAGCCGGAGATCGGCGGGCTCGCCGGGCTGATTGCCAAGACCGATCCGAAGACCCTCAACCTGCTGCCCGACTTCAGCGACTGGGGGCTCACCGTGTCGGTCCTGATCATGCCGCTCACCGTGCAATGGTGGTCGGTCTGGTACCCCGGCGCGGAACCCGGCGGCGGCAGTTATATCGCGCAGCGGATGCTGGCCGCGAAGAGCGAACGGGACGCGCTGGCCGGAACACTTTTCTTCAACGTGGCCCACTACGCCATCCGCAGCTGGCCCTGGATCATCGTGGCCCTCTGTTCGATCATCATCTTCCCGGACCTCGGCGACATCGCGAGGACTTTCCCCTACGTCGACCCGAAGCTGATCGGGCACGACATGGCGTATCCGGCCATGCTCAAGTTCCTGCCCACCGGTTTCCTGGGCGTGATGATCGCCGGGATGCTGGCGGCCT
This sequence comes from Gemmatimonadales bacterium, assembly GCA_039934355.1. Taxonomy (GTDB): domain Bacteria; phylum Gemmatimonadota; class Gemmatimonadetes; order Gemmatimonadales; family GWC2-71-9; genus JADJOM01. Next base: position 68,778 of record JBDTMI010000004.1, on the reverse strand, counting down.
ACGTCTCCACCATCAGCACCCATCTTAACTGGGGCACCTCCTACCTGGTGCACGATTTCTATCGCCGCTTCCTGAAGCCCGGCAGAGAGGAGCGGCACTATGTCATGGTGGGGCGACTGGTGACGGCCGCGCTGATGGTCGTCGCGGCGGGATTCACGCTGGTGCTCGACAGCGCCCGTCAGGCGTTCGAACTGCTCCTGTCAGTCGGTGCCGGCACCGGCCTGCTCTACCTGCTGCGCTGGTTCTGGTGGCGGGTCAACGCCTGGAGCGAGATCGCGGCGATGCTGTCGAGTTTCGTGCTTGCGATCAGCTTTACCGTGCTGGCGAAAAGCGGCCACCCGGTCGACGGTGCGATCGCACTCATCCTCAGCGTCGCCATCACGACCACCGTCTGGATCACCACGGCGTTCTTCACCGAGCCAACGGAACGCTCCCGGCTGGTCGCCTTCTACCGTCTGGTTCGCCCCGCCGGTCCTGGCTGGCGATCGGTGCAGGCCGAAGCCGGCGTCGGCCCCTCCCCCGACAGCCTCCCGCAGGCCCTGCTCGGCTGGACCCTCGGCATCGCTTTCGTCTACTCCGCACTCTTCGGCACCGGGAGCTTCCTGTACGGACGGACGCCGCAGGCGCTCGTCTTCCTCAGTGTCTTCACCGTCAGCGGCATCTGGCTGCTCCGGCTGGTTCCGAAACTCTGGGGGTCCTCAGCACGGACCAGCTGACGGGCTACAACCCGGCGACGCACGACTCGAGCGCTTCCCGCGACTGCTCGAGCCCAGCAAGCAGCCGGAACTGGGCCTGGGCCCGATCGCGGTTGTGACCGGGACGCTGGATGGCGTAGTACCGGTCGCCTTCGAGGTGATCGGTCAGGAAGCGGACCCCCTGTTCCCAGGTGAGCAGCAAACCGGCGAACACGAACTGCTCGCGCTCCGCCGGCACGAGGATGCGGCCGCACTCGGCAAAAAATCCGCCGGCAAGCGACTCCACCAGCGGGAGTTCGACCGTGATCCGGTCGAGCTCCCGTTCGTCTTCGGCGGCGTGCGTGGCGAGGGAGCGGATCAGGTCACCGACGTCCGAGAGCAGCGTCCCGGGCATCACGGTGTCGAGGTCCACGACGGCCAGCGACGCGCCTGACACGGCATCCAGGAGCACGTTGGCCGCCTTCGCATCATTGTGCACGATGCGGCGTGGCAGCGCCCCGGTCGCGAGGAGCGGCGGCAACACCCCCGCGAACTGGCTCCGGCTTCGGGCGTCCCGCACCGCACCGATCACCTCGGCGACCCGTCCCAGTCGATCCTCCGCCACGACCAGCTCCAGCCGAGCCAGCCGGGCAGCGCTGTCGTGAAAACTGGGGAGCGTCTCGGTGATCGGCGGGCCGTCGTAGTCCGCGAGCCACCGATGCAGCGTCCCGAATGCACGGCCGACCTGCTCCGCCTCTGCCGGGTCGGTCACCTGAGTGACGGTCCTGGTGTGTTCGATGTACAACAGCAGCCGCCACCACGCGCCGTCGAGTGCCTGCCACGCAGGGGCGCCGTCGGGAAGGTGGGCCAGCCGCATTACTCGGCGATCGACCTCCTGCACCCCTTCCCGCTCAGCCGCACGACGCAGATGATCGGTGAGGGCCCCGATGTTTCGGTGGACCACCGGACCGTCAGGAAAGACCGATGGATTGAGACGCTGCAGCAGGTACCTGCGGGTGCCGAGCGGGCCGGCCCCGTCCAGCTCCCACGAACTGTTGATATGACCGCGCGTCAGGCGGCTCAGTCCTGTCACCTGCCGAACAGCGAAGGCAGCCAGCGCCTGGCGAGGGTCGTGGGCGCCGGTCACGACCACAGCCGGGCGGGATACTCGCCCCGCCGCACCAGCTCCCGGAGTTCAGCCTCCACCCGCGGACGGTCCTCCGCGTAGGTGATGCCGCACCACCGGCTCGCGGTGGGCAGCACACGCACCCGGGCCCGACCCGAATCGATCATGCCCGCCACCACCGTGGGCAGGTAGCATTCCTCCCGCTCGTCGGGTTGCCCCGCCAGGAACCGGCGAAAGGCCTCGTCGAGCGCGCCAAAGACCGTCGGCGCAAAGGCCCACAGATTCATCGACACCAGCGCGTCGCCCGCGATCTCCCGTACTTCTGCTCCCGCCATCCCGCGGAAGCGACCTCCCGCGACCTCCTGCAACTCCTTCACTTCCTCGATGCTCGCGAGGAATCCCTCCGGTCCCGTGACGAGCACGGCGCGATTTACCCCGCCGGCTGGGCTGGCGGTCAGCGCCATCGGGTATCCGATCACCGCATGTAGCGTCCCGGCCGGATCGAGGTCGCGGAGGAAGCGCGCCGCCTGATCGAGCGCGTCGCGTCCGTAGAAATCATCCGCGTTGAGCACGGCACATCCGCCCGGCACCTGCGCCCGAGCGGCGAGGACCGCCTGCGCCGTACCCCATGGTCGGGTGCGTTCGGGGCGTCTCAGCACGCCTGCGGGTACCTCCTCCAGACGCTGAAGCGCGGTGGTGACCTCGATCCGCCCCCGATAGCGCGCCCCGATCAATGCCCCGAAAGCGGACTCCAGCTCGGGGCGAATGACGAACACCACTCGGCGAAAACCAGCACGCCACGCGTCGTGGACCGCATAGTCCATGAGCGTGGCGCCGTCCTCGCCAACCGGAGCCAGCTGCTTCACCCCTCCGTAACGGCTGCCGAGACCCGCGGCAAGGACGACCAGCGTGAGGGATGCCTCCTTCACCGCCCGGGCGCCAGCAGAATCGCGTTGGTGAGGAGCCGAGCCGGACCACGCCAGAAACCGCGGTAGACCGGATTTTCCGCGAAGACCACCACACTGCCACTTCCGACCGTTTCGACGGCAGCCCAGACCGAGTTGCGCAGGAAGCGATCAGTGTTGTTCGGCCAGGTGAATCCGCCGAGGGTGAATTCGGTGCCGCTGAACACCACCGGGTTGGCCCCCTTCGCCGAGGGCTGGAGCAGGTTCGAGGTTTCGAGGAAGACCGGGAGCTGGTCCTGCTGGTAACCAAGCGTGAGCCAGTGACTCTGATCCAGCGTGGCGCGGAAGATGGCGCCGGGAATGAATTCCGGAGCCGAACCTGCCGTCGCGGTGGGCGACACCAGCACCGGCCCCGGCCTGGCGGTGACGGCGAGCGCCGTGTCTTTCACGGCGGTGGTGTCAGCGACGAGCGCCTTGACCGTGGTGAGCTCCAGCTCTTTGCGGCTCAGCAGTTCAACGGCGTCTCCCATTCCGATGATCGCGCCGCCGGAGCGCACCCACGCCTTGAGCGCGGTGGCGCCATCTTCGCCGAGTTCGCGCCAGAGCCGATCGGCCGACCCGTTCGGAAAAAGAAGCACATTGTAGTCCGAGAGGTCGATGTCCTCCAGACGCGCGACATTGACCGGCGTGACGGGAAGGCCCAGCTCCTTCTCCAGATAGAACCAGACCGCACCGAACGATGTCTGGTCGATCCCATCGCCCGCGGCAAGCAGCACGCGCGGGGCATGCAGGGGCAGGATGCTCTCGCTGCCAACGCCCGCCTGGCCGGAATCGGGAAATGCCGAGCGGACCGCCGTCACCTGGGCCCCGATCAGCGTCGCAAGCATCGCAATCCGCTCGTGCAGGGTGGGCCCGTTGCGCTGGACCCGGGCCACGAACGTGCCTCGCGGCCAGGTCGTCCCATCGGCACGCAGGGGTTTGGACGCGATCCCGACGCGGAAGCCCTCCCGCAGCAGCCGCGTGGCGAGGCGCGTACCGGCTTCACCGCCATCGGCGAAGAGATACGCGGATAGCGCCCGCCCCGGTGCCGTGGGCGGCGCCGCCACGTCGGCGGCATTTACTCGCTGGCCCGCCACCCGGGCGGTATCGTCGGTCCACCATGCATCCAGTCCGAGTGTCAACGGAAGCGACCAGGCGGTCACGTCGTAGAATTCGTACCCCTCCTTATTCTCATCCTCACCCCGGCGCTGATTGCGCTGGTAGGCGGCGAGCTGCTTGCGGACGAAGCCGGAATCGAAGACCGCGCGTGGCTCAAGCATCGTGGTCGCCAGCCGCGCCTCCGGCTGCGCCAGGTCCACCACGTATGCCCCCGCGGGAAAGGTCCGCTTCACGACCGCGCCGCCGAGGTAGGAATTCGCCCGAAGCGTGGTGAACGGCTGCGACAGGCGGGTGACCTCGATCTCCTCGCGGGCCAGCCGCTGCGCCAGCCAGAGCGCCCGCCCCTCGTCCTGGCCACTGAACACGACCCGGCGAAACGGACGCTTCTGGGCCTCCACCAGTCCGGTGGCGTGAAACGCGTGAAAGTCCTGCAGCCGCTCGACGCGGGTGCGGGCGGCATAGGCGACGGTCGCGAGCGATGCCACGTAGTGATGCGCGATCGCCATTTCAAAGGTGGTGACCGAGCCGTCGTCCTTCCGCTTCCGGAGTTCCGGTCCGCCATCGGTCTCGAAGGTCATGCCAAGCCCGCCGCGCATCGTCGGCCACATGTCGATGTAACCGGGATAGAAGAAGTCGAACACGTCGCGCACGTAGTACTGCCAGCCGTAGGCGTCGAAGGCCTGGGCGTTGCTCTGACCGAACCGTTCGAACCACTGGTAGGTGCGCGGCGGCAGGTTCTGGTTGTGGGCCTCGACCACCGGCGGAAAAAAATACTGGCTGGTGGTGCTGTGGAGATCCGCCACGACCTGTGGTCGCCACCGGACATAGACGCTGGCAATGGCCTGCGACTCCAGCTGGGATTGCGCCAGCAGATCGCGGTTCATGTCGAAGCGATAATGATTGTACCGGCCCCAGATGGCCCACGGCTCGGTCTGCTCGAGCGCGGCCGGATCGTCCGCACCCACTGCGACCGAATTGCTCCACGCCGCGAAGCGCTCATGCCCGTCGGGGTTCTGCGACGGGTTGATGAGCACAATGGCGTTTCGCAGCATGTCGAGGGTGGCCGGCTCCTCCGAGGCGAGCAGCTGGTAGGCCGTCTGCATCGAGGCTTCGAACCCGGCGGGCTCATTGCCGTGCACCGAATGAGTAAGCAGCACGGTAACCGGTGTCCGGTCCGCGAGCGCCCGCGCCTGCTCGGCAGTGCTCTGCCGTGGATCAGCCAGCTTGGACAGATTGGCGCGGATCTCCGTCAGCCGGGCCAGGTTCTCCGGCGCGGAAATGATCAGCAGCCGCATCACCTTCCCTTCCGCCGTGCGTCCGATGATCTCCGTGCGCACTCGGTCGGGCGCGGCCTCGATCATCCGGTCGAGGACCTGCTGCTGCTGGTGATACATCGTCTGCTGCGAGCCGACCGGATATCCCAGCAGCGCTTCGGGCCTGGGTACCTGCGAGCGGTAGGGGCCGCGGCTGTAGAAATCGAATTCCTGCGCGAGCAACAGGGACGGCCCGAACAGCAGGCAGGCAAGCAGAGAGACGCACAGGCGCATCTGGGGAGGGGGTATGGGGTAGACAGGAAACGGGTTGAACCAGGCATTGGTGCCGCTGGGGCAATGTACCCCACACTGGACGACCGGCTAGCCCGGCGTGGCCGCCCGCCGCTGCCGGGCGCGCAGGTCCCAGGTCTCGGCCACGACCGCCCCGAGCAAAAACACCACGGCGGTGTAGTAGAGCCAGCCGATGAACAGCAGCAGCGCACCGATATTCACGTCGGTGGAGAAGCGGCCGACCACGGCCAGATGGTGCAGGTACCAGCTGTACAGCCGCCGCGCGACTTCGAACAGCACGGCAGTGAAGAGCGAGCCGACCAGCGCGGCGCGGCGCGGGAGCCGGCGCGGCGAGGCGTGACGGAAGACGAGGTAGAAGAGCCAGATCGCGGAGCCGAAGGCCACCAGCTCCGTGATCAGGTAGCCGACACCGCTCACCAGAAAACGGAGCACCGGAACCGCCCCGACCAGCGCGTGACCGCGGGTGTCGAGCATCCGGATGCCCGAGGTAAGGACCGCATTGACCGCCACGAGGACGACGGTCAGCAGGACCATCATCGTGTCCCGGAGTTTCCCCCCGAGGTACCCGAGCACGATCGATCCGCCCTCGGGACGGCGCGGCACATCGTACACCAGCGTGAGCGAGGTGCGGATCGAGGCGAACAGGCGGGTGGAGAACCAGAGAAAGAGCGGCGTGGCGTAGAGCGAGACCGTGGTGCGGGCACGGGTGAAGCCGGCCAGCGCCTGTTCGACAGTCTCGAAGAGACCGCCGCCGTTGCCCGTGGCCTGCGGCACGATCCGCATGAACAGCGCGTGCAGGTCCTGGGCAGTGGCCGACGCCGAGAGCCGAGCCAGGTGGGTCAGCCCGACGAGCAGGAGCAGCAGCAACGGAATGGCCGCCAGCAGCGCGTCGAAGGTCAGCGCGCTCGCCAGGAACGGCACGTTATGCCGGTCGGCCTGCGTGAGGGTTCGCCGGATGAAGGGACCGGCGGACCGCAACCGTCCGAGGAGCTCTTCCGCCCTCAGGCGACGGGCTCCTCGTCGTCATCATCGACCGGGGCGGGCGCGCGACGACGCCGGGCTCTCGCCTCCGATACCCGCCGTTCGAGCTCGCCGCGAACATCCTCCCGGGTATCCTCCCGCTCGCGGGTCGGTCGAGCATCGTCACCGCTGATGCGCTCTGACAGCTCGTCCACCTTCTCCTCGGCCAGCGCCCGCATCTTCCGCATCCGCCGGTTCAGCGCCCGGCGGGTTTCGTCGCCGCTCTGTGGCGCGAACAACAGACCGACCGCCAGCCCCAGGAGCGCGCCGAACAGGACCGGCTTGATCGAACCCTCGCCCCGCTCGACGTACACAACCTCCCGATCATCATCGCGTGCCATGTTTCATTCTCCCGCTTCGGCGTCATCTACCGCGGTGACCAGCGCCTTCTGCAGCGAGGCGTGGGCCTGATAGGGCGCCTGGACGTAAGTCCGAACCAGGGCGGCCGTGCCGCCAACCTTGAGCTGGTCGAACAGAAAGTCGAACATCTTTTCCAGATCCGCGGCGATCGCCCCGCGGACGGCGGCCGGCAGCGACCAGACCTCCCGCTTGAACGGACCGATCGCCTTCTTCCGGGCCTTGTAGTAGAACTGGTCCGGGGTGTCGCCGGTCTTCCGCTCGCTTTCGGCATTCGCGTCGAGCCACTGATACATCCGCTGCCGCAGCTCCGCCGGCAACGCGGGATGATCGAAAATCATGCTCTGGAAATTGGTGGCGAGGTGGATCTCCGCCGTCTCCAGCCGGGCAAAATTTCCGAAGGCATCCTGTGGCAGGGTGCTCGCCCCGTGCTGGACAGCGCCGGACATTCCGTACTCGTCGCGCGCGACCTTCGACAGTGCGGCCAGCGCGTCAAGATCCAGCTTCACCTTGGCGATGGTGCCATCGGGCAGCACGACGCCGCCATGGCTGGTGCCGGTCTGCACCGAGATCTTCGAGATCCCCTCGTAGTCGCCCAGGCGACGAAGCGCGGGGATGTACCCCTCCATGAAGGCCTGCAGTTCCTCCACCGTGCTGTTCTTGTGGCCCACTTCGCCGATCTCCGCTCCGACCGAAACCGAGATCCCCTTCGGCTCCCGATCCCGGATAAAGGCCGTGATCTCGGCGGCGTGCTCGTAGTTCAGCCGCTGCTGCTCCAGCAGGGTCGGGTGGGAGAGATCCACCAGCGTCGAGGTGTCCACATCGATGTTGTAGAAACCCGCCCCGATTTCCTCCTCGATCAGCTTCTTCACCTCGTCCACTTCGGCCCGCGGGTCTGCCTGGTACTTCTTCGCGTTGACCTGGCAGTGATCGCCCTGAATAAAGATGGGAAGGAAGTACCCCTCGCGCAGCGCCGCGCCAAGGATGACGCTCACATATTCCGCGGGGCGCTGGTCGGTGTAGGCGATCTCCGACCGGGCAATTTCCAGCAGGATCGCCCCACCGTCGCGCCGCTTGGCCGATCGGAAGACGGCGCGTGCCGTCTCGTAGGTGAGCATTCGGATGTTGATGGCCGGGACGGTGAACCCGCCACACTCCCCTCGACCGCGAGCGAAGTAGATCGGCCCGATAGACGAGGGACGGGCACCGACGGCCTGGCCCAACTCCCAGAGCAGCCACCGCGCCGCCTCGCGCTCCACCGTCGCACCAAACACTGCCTGCCATACCACCTGATCGGTGACCTCCGACTGGAGCCGGCCAGGCTCGGTTACCTTGACCGCATCCCCGGCCCGCTGAACAGCGCCGTTGAAGAGTCCGACGAGATGGTCCCGGTGGTCAGCCATAAGTGACTGTCCTCTTTTGAGTTACAGAAATGGACCCGAAATGTAGGACGCGGAGGGTCGGGCGTCAAACGAAGTCAGTGGAACGCCGTCAGCCCTCGGCCGTCAGCCATCCGCCGCCCTCGCCCAGCCGTGAGCTGACGGCTCCCGGCTAACGGCTGGCCCCTGCCTCACCGACTCCCCACCACATCCCCCGGCGGCATGTCAATCTCCTCGGGGGGATACCCGCTCCGTCCCATCGCCGCGAACGTCAGCCGCTTGCCGAGCTCCACTCCCGGCTGATCGAACGGATCGACTCCGTACCAGATGCCGGCGAATCCGGTCGCCAGTTGGAAGAACATGATCATTTCACCCAGGACACTGGCAGAAATTTCGGGCAGGTGAATCGAGCAACTCATTCGTCCCATCCTGGCCAGCGCCGATGTCGTCGCCCGGTACTCCGCATCGAGCAATCCGCCGAGTGTCTTCCCGGCGAGATACGCCAGCTCCGGGTGGAGCGCCTCCGACGACGGAATCGTGACGTCCTCGGCAAGGTGATCCACGCTGAGAAAGGTGATCACCTTGTCGAACGGCCCTTCCATGAAGAGCTGGACCTGGCTGTGCTGATCCGTGGAACCGACCGCCCCCACTGGCGTCGGGCCGGCATGGACCGTCTGTCCCCTGCGGTCCGTGGCCTTGCCCAGGCTTTCGGCCCAGAGCTGGCGATACCACTCAGCGAACTCCCGCAGCCGGTCGGTGTAAGGCATCATGACATGCACCCGCGCGCCCAGGGTGGTGTCGGCCGCCCAATGCAGTGCGGCGTACAGCGCGGCCGGGTTCTGGAGCAGGTCCGTCCGTTCCGCCGCCACCAGCGCTCGTCGCGCCCCCGCCAGCAATCCCTCGATATCGATCCCGACCAGCGCCGCAGGCAGCAGTCCGACGGGCGACAGCACGCTGAAGCGTCCACCCACGTCGGGGGGAACCTCGAGCGCCGCGATGCCGTCCCGCAGCGCAATCTCGCGCAACACCCCCTTCTTCGGGTCGGTGGTAAAGACCAGATGCCGGATTGCCGCCGGCCCCAGCGCGGCCTCCAGCCACTCCCGCACCACGAGGTACTGCGCCATCGTCTCGGCGGTCGCCCCCGACTTGCTGATCACGTTGACCAGCACCCGGCGTGGATCGATCCGCCGAAGCACCTCCGCGACGCTGGTGGGGTCGACGTTGTCCAGCACGGTGAGGCGGGGAAAGAATTCGCGCCCGTCATCATCCAGCTCGTTCCAGCCGGGACGCTTCAGCGCATTGAGCAGGGCCTTCATCCCCAGCGCCGACCCGCCGATGCCCAGCACCAGGACGTGATCGAACGCCTGACCGACGCCCTCGGCAAAGCGCTGAATGGTCTGGACCGCCTGGGCCTGCTCGCCCAGCCCATAGAATCCGTACTCGCCCGCCGTGCGACGACGTCGCACCTCCGCGTGCACTTCGCTGAAGCGCCGAGCGAGCTCGACCAGGCGCGGGCGCGACAGGCCGTGATCGCCATCGAGTCGATCGGAGAACATCCGCCCGTAGTGCAGCTTCATGCAGTCACCTCGATCGAGAGGCCGTCGTAGGCCGGCGCGACCCCGGCCGGCAACTGGGCCAGCAGGTCGGCGTGGCCGGTTTCGTGGGTCAGGTGGGTCAGAAAGGTGCGCTCGGCCCCAATCTCGCGCGCCGTTTCAATGGCTTCCCCGATCGAAAGGTGGGTCGGATGCGGACGCCACCAGAGCGCGTTCAGGACCAGCACCTTGAGATTCGTCAGCTCGGCCCGTGCGGACGCGGGAATCGATTTCACATCGGTGATGTACGCGAGGGGCCCGAATCGGTAGCCAAAGACGCGCAGGAAGCCGTGCTCGAACGCCAGCGGCAGCACCGGGATGCCGGCGACCTCGGTCGGCACGCCGGGCTCGAGCGGGACCAGCTCCAGCTGCGGCTTACTGGTGCCCTTGAAGGCGTGCACATCGTCGTCAAAGATGTAGCGGAAGCCTTCACGAATGCGGGACAGGGTCTCATGCGGTCCGTAGCACGGCAATGGCGCCTTGCGCCGCACGCTGAAGATGCGGAGGTCATCGATCCCATTGAGATGATCAGCGTGTTCGTGGGTATACAACACGCCGTCGATCTCGCCCACGCCCGCGGCGACAAGCTGAAGCCGCAGTTCCGGCGGTGTGTCGATGAGCAACCGCTTGTCGGCCAGCTCCACGATCGCTCCCGACCGGCTCCGCTTGTCCCGGGTATCGGTCGACTGGCACACGGCGCACCCACACCCGATCTGCGGGACACCGAACGACGTGCCCGTGCCGAGGAACGTCAGGCGCACTACAGCGACTCGATCTTGAGAAGGTTGGTCGTGCCCGGCACGTCGAACGGCACCCCGGCGGTGACCACCACCCGCTCGCCGGGCTGCGCCAGCCCGCGGGAGAGGATCTGCTGCCGTCCGGCATTGAGCAGCGTGTCGTAGTCGCTGGAGTGGGGAGTGATGACGGGCACCGTCCCCCAGACCAGGGACAGCTGATGATAGGTCTCCGGCTCGGGGGTCGCCGCGACGATGGGGACGGTGGGACGGTACGTGGCCACCTTGCGCGCCGTGAACCCGCTGCTCGTAAAGCACAGGATCAGCGGGACGTGGAGCAGCTCGCTGGCGACGCAGACAGCCACGCCGATCGCATCTTCGGTCCGGGCCGGCGAGGCGCTCCCCGGCCGCGCGTGACTCGCATTGTCGCCGCCGCCGCGGCGGCCCACGGCCGCGTCAAAGGCGTGGCCGCGACCCTCGCGGTGGGATTCCATCTCGCGGGCGATCCGGTCCATGGCGCGCACCGCTTCGATGGGATACTCCCCCACCGCGGTTTCCGCGGAGAGCATGACAGCGTCGGTCCCATCGAGGATCGCATTGGCGACGTCGGAGGCCTCGGCCCGGGTCGGCACCGGGGCGTGCACCATGGATTCCAGCATCTGTGTCGCCGTGATCACCGGCTTGCAGTGCAGGTTGGCTTCGCGGATGATCCGCTTCTGCACCAGCGGCACCTCTTCGAATGGCAGCTCCACCCCGAGATCGCCCCGCGCCACCATGATCGCGTCCGAAGCATCGAGAATCTCGCACAGGTTTCGAAGCGCCGTGTCCTTTTCAATCTTGGCGATCAGTTTGATGCTGCGCGGCACCAGCCGCCGCAGGCCCTCCAGATCCGCCGCCTTTCGCACGAAGGACAGGGCGATATAATCGACTCCGGCGGTGACCGCCTCCGTAACGTCGTCCTTGTCCTTCTCGGTCAGCGCCGGAGCGCTCACGTCAATGCCGGGAAGGTTCATCCCCTTGTTCGACTTGAGCTCCCCACCATACTCGACCGTCGCCTTGACCCGGTTACCGCTTACCCCGCGCACCCGCACCGCGATGATCCCGTCGTCCAGCAGGATCCGCGCACCGTCGCGCACATCCTGGGCGAGCGCGGCATACGTTGTGGGAATCTCTCCTTCCTCCGCCTCCTCCTCGGGTGCGAACGTGATCAGTTCGCCCGGGTGGAGCCGAATCGGCCGGGTCAGGGCACCGACCCGGATCCGGGGACCCTGAAGGTCGAGCAGGAGAGCGATGGACTCGCGCCGTTCATCACGGACCCGCTTGACGGTCGCCATCCACTCGCGGCGCAGATCCGGGGTACCGTGGGAGGCATTGACGCGGACGACGTTTACGCCGGCGTCAAACAGTGCCTGCATCTGCTCGGGCTGGGACCAGGCCGGTCCCAGAGTGGCGACGATCTTGGTGCGGCGAATGACGGACACGTGGCTCCTCGATGGCGCGCAGGGGACAGGCACGCTGGGCTGGGAGTCTAATCGGAGGGAGAAAGCGGGAGAAGTCGACCGGTCCGGTGTTCAGCGACCCTCCGCCGTGCAGTCTCAGCGCCCGGGTTGGGTGCCAGTCGATCCTGCCAGGGATCGTCACGGTCGGAGACCGCGAGAAGGGGTCCGCTCCCCGCGAGACTGCTGGGTGAATCGCCTCCGGCTGGGAACCATCCTGGTCCGTTCCGAGCCTGGACCCCGGCATCTGCGAGGATCCGTCAAGTGCAGCTTTCCCACATTCCAAATCCCAGAGAATTTCCTGTCGCGGAGCTGCAAACGGAGTCATCCACGCGTGTGGAATAGGCGGGTTATCAACATGTGGAATCCTCTGATCAGCCGAAACAGTCAGGTAAGCCATTGCAGGAGAAGCAGGTCGAACGTCACGTGACAATTCACTTTAAGTGAAATGGCTAAACACATTGCCCACAATGAGAAAAATCCTCCCGTAAATGTTGAAAATGTGACTGCCGACAGTGTCGTCACTAGCCTGTTAACTATGCACAAAGTGTGTATTCAATGCATACCAGCCAATTCGGGAGAATAATAAAGTACCGCCGACCAGGGAGTGCCCTCCCGGCCGGCGGCATGAGTCCTCCCCCATGGGGTCAGTGACTGAAGCGAACTTCTCCAGTTCCGCCCGCGATCACTTTATCCACAAACCGAATTGGGGAATTCAGGAGAGCCTCAGCGAGCCCCCGCTTCCCCTGAACCCGAAGTGCGCCTGGGAGGGTCCCGAGACGGGTTGGCTTCAGGTCGATTGCAACGGCCCAGAGGGTGTTGTTCAGACCCCTCAGCGCGGCCTGCGAAGGGAATGGAACGTTTTCCACATCGATTGAGTCAGTTCTGGCCAGTCCCTCCAGCGTCAGTACGCCGCCCTCCAGCTTGAGGATGTAGCGCTCATCCTCGGATTCGCTGATCGGGTTCACGCTGAGGTTGGCCCAGTCCATCGGTACGAGCTCAGCCTCCATGGCCCGCTTCAGTGCGGCGCTGTTGCTGGCCAACGTCCGGATCGAGAAGGTCGCCTGGCCGCCGGTGCTGGTGACTCCCCAGATCGCCAGGGCGAGGTGGGCGCCGCCATCACCGTCGTCGAACCGCTTCTTGTTCACCCATATGGCCTCCGGATAGAGCACGCAGAGCTGGCTGGGTACCCACGCTTCGAACTCCGGCTGGTCGGCAAGAACCCGACGGACCGCGTCCGGAAGCCCCGCTGCGTCCCGCGCGAGGGTCAGCCGCTGCCCCCGGACGAGATCCTTGCCCGCCGCTGCCGGACTCATCAGGAAATGGAGGCAGAAGCCAACCTTGGGATTGCCGATGGTCCAGCGGACCTTCGGCTCGGACTCCTGGGCCGCCGCGGGTTGTGACCACGCCAGGAAGACCAGGCTAGCGAGGAACGCGCGAACCGCACGTTGTGACAGCATTGAGAGCCCTTTACTTGGCGCGCCGGGCCGCCTGGACGGCTGTCCTGAGCTCGCGGTATGCCTTTGGATCGAGCGCCCCGAAGCGGAGGTTGCGATAGGCCACCCTGCCCTTGCGGTCAATCACGTAGATCGTGCGCCGATTGTAGCCATTCTTGTCCGCGCTGCCATAGGCTCTGGCGACCTTCTGATCCATGTCGCTCAAGAGCTGGAATGGGGCGTTCAGGCTGGCGGCGAATCGGACGTGGGTCTCCGCCGAGTCGGCGCTGATACCCGCCAGCACGACATCCTCCCCGAAGAGTTCGGCGTACTGCTCGGTGAAGGTGGTCATCTCCGCCGTACATCCGCTGGTGAAGTCCTTGGGGTAGAAGGCCAGGACGACCACCTTCCCTCGGAGCGCACTCAGGCTGTACCACTGGTCGATTGGGCCATCCCGGGTGGCCCCGGGCAGTGAAAAGTCTGGTGCGCGCTCATTCTCACGGGGACCATCAACCAGAATGGCGGTCGGCCGGGAGGCGGTGGAATCCTGCGCCGCGGCGTTGCCGGCAGCCACGGTGACAAGAGCCAGGGCGAGCATGAGTCGATTCGGTGTGGCGTTCATCCCTCCACCCCTGAGACACGCTTGAGGGTGGCCTCGAACTGCTGTTCCGTGCCCACGCCGGTGTAGACCACGCGGCCGGTGGCATCGATGATGACGACGTACGAAGTGGCTGGGGCCATGTAGGCCCGGGTGCTGGTACCCTTGTCATCGTAGAGCACGCGGAACGGCACTCCATGTTCCCCGGCGTAGCGGCGCACCCGTTCGGGCGTCTGATTGACGGTCACGTTTACACCGAGGAATTCCACCCGCTCGCCGAACTTGGCGTGGGCGTCCTTGAATCTGGGCAACAGTGCCTCGCAGTTGCCGCACCAGGTCGCCCAGAACTCGATGAGTACCGGTTTCTTCCCAACCCATTGCCCCAGGTCGACCGGCTTCCCGTCCAGGTCATTCACCGTGACGACCGGCGCCCTGGCCCCGACCGCAATTCCCGCCTCGCCTTGCGCCTGCAGGCGCTGCCCCACGGAAGACACGGCCAGCCCCGCCAGGAGGCCGGCCACCATCACACCCGATTTCATGAGACTTTCCCCATCTGGATGAAGAAGTACTCGGCCATCCCCAGCAGTACCACGCCGGATGCCCGCTTGATCCACACTGTCCACTGCCCCCCACGGGGGAGTTGCGCGCCGAAACCCGCCAGGAGCCCGACGGCGACCAGCAGGGCGGTCATACCGAGGGAGAAGACGAACAAGTACGCGAATCCAAGCACCGCGCTGCCGGTGGCGGAGACGAAGGTAAGGGCTGCTGCGAAGGCCGGTGCCCCGCACGGTGCCGCCACCAGCCCCGACGTGGCCCCCATGGCGAAGGCGCCGCCGATGGAGCCTCCACCGAAGCGACTCGCCCAGGCCGTCAGTCCCGCCGGCAGGATCACTGGAAAGACATCCAGCAGCGCGAGTGCAAAGAGAAGCAGCAAATTCCCCACGGCAAAGTAAGCCCACCGGTTGGAACTGATGGCACCGAAGAGCGAACCGGTGAGCCCCGCCAGCAGCCCGAGGGTGGCATAGACCAGAGCCACACCGAGGACGTACGCCGCGGTGTACCCGGCAGTGCGGGCTCGGGAGCGGGAAGCGGCTCCGGTCCCGCCGAGCACGCCTGCCACGATTGGAATCATGGGATACACACAGGGAGTCAGACTCGTCACCAGGCCGGCGACGAACATCGTGACCAGACCGAGCAGCGGCTGCTCTCGCAGTATCTCGCCGACAGGTGCCATGGCGGGGAGCGGGATCAGCCGACAGAGGCGTGTCGTTCACCGCCCGATTGCTGAGCTGTCCGGCGGCCAAACCGTGTTTCGACGTATTCCTCGAGGATGACCAAAAACTCAGCCACGATCGCATCTCCCTTGAGTGTGACCATCAGCCGGCCATCCACAAAGACTGGCGCCTTGGGTTCTTCGAAGGTGCCCGGCAGGGAGATCCCGATATTGGCATGCTTCGACTCACCGGGACCGTTCACGACGCACCCCATCACCGCCACCTTCAACTCCTCCACACCGGGGTAGCGTGCTCGCCAGAGCGGCATCCGGTCGCGGAGGAAGTCCTGGATGTCTTCCGCCATCTGCTGGAAAAATGTGCTGGTCGTGCGCCCGCAACCCGGGCAGGCGGTGACCTGCGGGGTGAAGCTGCGAATGGAGAGCGACTGAAGGATCTGCTGAGCGACGAGCACCTCTTCGGTCCGCTCGCCACCCGGTTTCGGCGTCAGGGAGACGCGGATCGTATCGCCCAGCCCTTCCTGCAGGAGAATGGAGAGGCCCGCGGCGCTTGCGACGATGCCTTTCATCCCCAGCCCCGCTTCGGTAAGCCCGAGATGCAGGGGATAGTCCCCGCGGGTCGCCAGCATCCGGTAGACCTCGACCAGATCCTGCACCCCCGACACCTTGGCGCTGAGGATGATGCGATCGTGGGGCAGGCCGATCGATTCGGCCAGCGCGGCGGAGCGGATGGCACTCTCGACCATCGCGTCCATGGTGACATCCCGGGCCTCGCGGGGGGCGTGGCTGCGGGCGTTGGCGTCCATCATCTCCGTGAGAAGGCTCTGGTCCAGCGACCCCCAATTGACTCCGATCCGGACCGGTTTGCCATGCGTCAGGGCAACTTCGATAATGGCGCGGAAATGTTCATCTGCCCGCCTGGCGCCGACATTGCCCGGGTTGATCCGGTACTTGGCCAGCGCCGCCGCACAATCGGGGTAGCGGGTGAGGAGCTGGTGTCCGTTGTAGTGGAAATCGCCAATGATCGGAACCGTGATTCCCTCGGCGGCGAGGCCGGCGACAATCGGCGCGACCGCGGCGGCGGCGGCGTCATTGTTGACCGTCACCCGCACCAGCTGGCTTCCCGCCTGCGCCAGCGCCGCGACCTGCCGGATCGTACCCGGAATGTCGGCGGTATCGGTGTTGGTCATGGACTGCACCACCACCGGGTGGGCGCTGCCGACGGGAACACCGCCAACGAAGCATGTCACGGTCTGGCGGCGGGAGCGTGGAGGCATGTCCAAATATACAGCGGGGTGGTGCGGGATACGGGAGTGCCGACCGGTCAGACCAGGGCTTGCTCCAGCAGTCGGATGACGTCCGCTCGGACGGTGTAGTAGATCGCCATTGCGTGGGCCGCGCCCGGGACGATGCGCGTGCTGGCGTACGTCAGCCCATCGCTCCAGGCCCTGGCGTTGTCCGCGGCGCCGAAAGGATCGGCCTTGGAACTCGCGTGCAGTGTGCTGGCCGCAATCTGTTCCATCGCGGCGCGGCCTCGGGCCCGGCCCTGGTCGCCCCAGACGAGTTCCCCCGCGGCGCCAAGGGTGACGAGTGCCTTCAGCCCGGGAATGCGCGGCGCCGCGAGTGTGACGGCGGTGCCGCCGACACTCGCACCGATCAGCGCAACATGGGCGGGGTCAATGAAGTTCTGCGCCACACCCCATGAGGCCACACGGAGTACGTCATCGTCGATGCGATTGAAGCCGACCTTGGCGACGCTGCTCACGAAGGCCGCGCCGAAGGCTTCCATGCCGAAACCCAATGGCGTGTCAATGACGAGCGGCCGACCATCCGCCGTCTGCACCGAGGCGCCGTGACCGCGTTCATCGAACGCCAGCACGGCGACGCCGAGTTCGAGCAGATCCTCTACCAGCGGGGCGAAGCTGTCTGCCGTCGCCGGATACTGATGCGCCAGCACCGCGAGGGGGAAATCGCCCTCCGGCTCGATCTCGGGGTACACCAGTGCCCCCTTCAGCACCAGACCATCGCTGGCCTGCACCGTCATCTCAATGGCGCTGAGGAGCGGCTGGGTCATGCGTTGATCAGGCCATCCCGAGCTGGGTGAGCAGGCGGTCGTGCTCGCCCTGCGAGACGGCGCCGCTCTCCACCAGCGGCTTAAGCGCGGCGACGATGTCCGCTCTGGAGCCGTCGATACGCCGGGACCGCAGCTCCTGCACGATGCGCGCAAACTTCTGGTCCAGCACATCCTGCTTCAACCCGCCAGTCTGGCGCAGCGCGTGAAACCTGGCCAGTTCCTGGGCGATCCGCTCGGGCTTGATCGGTGTGAGATCGCCGGACTCATCGCTCATGATGTGATGCCTCGTTGGAAAAATGGTGCGGCGGACAGGGCCGGAATGCGGCGCAAGCTACTGCGAATCCGGCCGCGACACCAGTTGACACAGCTCAACCCGGGGTCGGTCCGGGGCGCTCCGCGGCAGCAATCGTGCGGGTAGGATCAGCGCCGGTCCAGCTTACGTCGGCGGTGGGTCCGTAGGTCGGAGGCACGCGATCTTCCAGCAGCCGGAGCATGAGTCCGATCTGGGCCCGGTGATGCGCGGTGTGCAGCACCCGTCGCCAGAAGACCCAGATCCGTTCCCGGGTGGTGTCGAAGAAGGGCACCGGCGTCTGCCAGAAGATTGCGTCGCGATCCGCCAGCGCAGCCAGTCGGGGACGCGCAAGCTCGACATACCTGGCGACATACGCGGCAACCGAGGGAGCCTCTCCGGATGGCAGGAGGGCGGCCGCCGCTGGTTCCGTCAAACCTATGAATTCGGCAAAGAACCGGCGCTCTGAAAGAATCTGATGCACCAGGATCTCGCGGGCGGTACTGCTTTTCGAATGCGGCCGGAAACCCAACTGGTCATCCCGCAGCTCATGCCAGACCGACACCGTTTTGTTGGTCTCCGAGGCGTAGGTGTCGAGCAGGTGCTGGAAGATCGAATGCGCAGCGCGGGGTATTTCGGAGTCGTTGATCTCGCGGGCGGGGTAGTCCATGTCGTCACCTGGCAGGTTGTCGGGAGCTCCTACCCAGTCCCCGACAGCGGCCCAGGCGCGCGCGGGCACCCCGGGGCGGAGAGATCTCCGCCGTCAGGCATCTCCTCTGGAACGAAATACCAACGGGAGGCGGATGTCGTGTCCGCCTCCTGTCATGCGGTTCAGGTGGTGCACTGAAGACTCAGCCGCACTCCGAGTAACCGCAGACGTGGCACTTCTGGCAGCCCTCGGCGTATTCCAGTTGCGAACCGCAGTCGGGGCACGCGCCAGTCAGCACTGGCTGACTGTAGGAGAGGTTGAGCTGTTCGGCGCCACGCGTGACCACCTGCTCCATCGAGATCGGCGCCGCATCCTGGCCACTGGTCGGCGGAACCGGCAGCAGCTCCTGCTGCACGCCCTGCTTCTCCTGCATCCACCGCTCGATGGCGATGCCAACCGCATCCGGGACCGACATGACCTTGTTGGGCCCGAGGCCGATGGCGCGGTCGGAACTGATGCCGCGGATCTGTCGATGGACTTCCCGAATCGGGATGCCGGAGCGCAGCGCGAGGCTGATCAGCCGCCCCATCGCCTCCACGTCGGCCATGATGGCGCCGCCCGCCTTGCCGAGGCTCATGAAGACCTCGAAGGGCTGGCCGCGGTCATCCTCGGTGATCGTCACATAGAGTGTGCCCAGCGGGGTATCGACCCGGCGGACGATGCCGCGCAGGGTGTCCGGACGAGAGCGCTTCTGGCGGCGCTGCAGATTCTCCGCCTCCAGCTCGTGCACCATCTTGCGGAGGCGGACATTCTCAGCCTGGATCTCGGCGATCTCGCCGTGCAGATCCGCCGTCCCGGCGCGATCGGCACCGGCCGAGGTCCCGCTCATGTCGAGGTCGGCGCGCGCCTCGGACTTGCCAGAGCTGATGGACTGCTCCGCGACCTTCTTGGCGACCGAGCCGGTGGAGAGGACCTGCATGTCCCGGCTGCCGTCGCGATAGACGGTGACGCCCTTGCACCCGAGCTTGAACGCCAGCCTATAGATCTCCTCGACGTACTCCTCGCTCGAATCGTTGGCGAAGTTGCAGGTCTTGGAGATGGCACTGTCATTGTGCGCCTGGAAGGCCGCCTGCATCCGGATATGCCACTCCGGCTTGATCTCGTTGGCGGTGGCGAACGCCCGCTGCCACTTCTCCGGCACCTCGGGGAAACGAATGTTGCCGGTCTCGGCGATTCGCTTCATGAGATCCTCGGAGTACCACCCCTCCTGCCTGGCGATGGCGACGAAGTCCTCGTTGACATCCGGCATCAGCACACCGGCCTGATTGCGCATGAACGCCACGGCGAAGAGCGGCTCGATTCCCGAGCTGCAGCCCGCGATAATGGAGATCGTACCGGTCGGGGCGACGGTGGTGACGTTGCAGTTGCGCAGGCGGCGCATCGGCCGGATCCGCTGACTCTCCGCATCGCGGGCGCAGGTAGCGTCCGGTCCCCAGATGCTGTGCTCCCATTCGGGGAAGACACCGCGCTGGGTGGCGAGCCGCTCCGACTCGACCTTGGACTCGTCGTCCACGAAGGCCATGATCCTGCGGCCCATCTCCACCCCCTCCTCGCTGTCGTAGGCGAGCCCGAGGCGGATCAGCAGGTCCGCCATGCCCATGACCCCCAGGCCGATGCGGCGGATGCGCTTGGAGAGGTCATTGATCTCGGGGAGCGGATAGTTGTTCGCGTCGATCACGTTCTCGAGGAAGTGGGTCGAGAGGTGAATCACCTGGCGCATGTGCTCCCAATCCACCTTCCCACCCTGCGCGAAATATCCGACGTTCACCGAACCGAGGTTGCAGACGTCATAGGGCAGCAGCGGCTGCTCGCCACAGGGATTGGTCGCCTCGTAGGCACCGAGGTGCGGCACCGGGTTGTACTGGTTGGCGCGGTCGATGAAGAAGACACCGGGCTCGCCGGTCTTCCAGGCACCGTGGATCACCCTGGTCCAGACCTCGCGGGCCTTCAGCTGTCCGACGACCTGCTTGGTCTTGGGGTGGATCAGGTCATACTCGCCATCCGATTCCACCGCGGCCATGAAGGCGTCGGTGACGGCGACGGAGATGTTGAAGTTGGTGATCTTGGAGGTGTCGTCCTTGCACGTGACGAAATCCATGATGTCCGGGTGATCCACCCGCAGGATCCCCATATTGGCGCCCCGTCGGGTGCCGCCCTGCTTGACCACGTCGGTCGACGCGTCATACAGGGTCATGAACGATACCGGGCCGCTGGCGACACCCATGGTCGAGCGGACAATGGCGTTCTTGGGCCGGAGCCGGGAGAACGAGAATCCGGTCCCGCCGCCGGACTGGTGCACCAGCGCCATGGAGCGCAGCGTGTCGTAAATGCCGTCCTTGCCGTTGGAGAGGGTGTCCTCCACCGGCAGGACGAAGCAGGCGGACAACTGCCCCAGGGGGCGACCCGCATTCATCAGAGTTGGGGAATTCGGCATGAACAGCCGGTGCGCCATCAGACCGAAAAAGGCCTCGGCGAGCGCATCCACGGCGCCAGCCGACGCCCCGTAGCGACGATCCGGCTCGGCGATGGTCCGGGCGACCCGGACGAAGAGATCCGCCGGCGCCTCGGTCGGCTTGCCCGCGTCATCCTTGATCAGATATCGCTTCTCCAACACCGTAATGGCATTGGCGGAGAGGTCCAGTTGGTGCGAGAGATCGCCAGTAGTCGCCATGGCCCGTCCCTATGTCGAGGCGAGAGGTTGTAACTGAGGCGTTATCAGAAGGTAGCGAGAACGTCTACAGCGGAGAGATTGGGAGGACAAAAGTAGAGGCGATGTACGGCGGCGACAATACGTCGGAAAATGACGAGAAACTGTGCTCAATCTGTTTTCACATCACAAACGTGTCGTGCAGATCCGAAAAAAGAAAACCGCGGTCGATCCCGCCGCGACTGCGACATCACTTTCCCATCATTCAGCCCTTGACAGCAGGGCACCCACCCGCGCGGTGCTGTGCCGCCTGCTGCACATAGTGCTTCCAGGTCTGCTCGATCCTCGCCGTCAACGCCGCATCGACCGATCGCACCACGCGGGCGGGCATCCCGACCACCAGCGAGCCGGGCGGAACCAGAAATCCCTCTTTGACAACCGCACCCGCTGCCACGACACTGCCCCGCCCCACGACAGCGCCATTCAGCACGATGCTTCCCATCCCGATCAGGCAGTCGTCCTCGACGGTGCAGCCGTGCAGGATAGCGCGATGCCCTACCCCGACCCGGTCGCCCACGGTACAGGGGACGCCGGCGTCCACGTGCACGATGGTGCCATCCTGCAGATTGCTTTGCTCCCCGATGACGATCGGCGCCATGTCTCCCCGGAGGACCGCCGTGTACCACACACTGGACTCACGTCCGAGGGTAACGTCACCCATCACCAGCGCACCCGGCGCAATCCAGCTGGTGGGATCGAGCCGCGGTCGGGTCATGGAATGTCGGGGACGAAGGATGCCTGGGTCCAGCCGTCGACCGGGCGGCCCTCCCGCAGCGCCGGCGTCCATTGCAGCGTCTGGGCGTAGGTCTCGACCGCACGGGTGAAGGCCTCATCGCTTGATCGGGTCAGCGTGCGGACCGCCGTGGTACGACCCTGGCGGGAGACCCGGACCACCAGCACCACACTCGAGGGTGAGGCATCGGCACCAGCCGGCACCGGGACGCGAGTCGACCCCACCGGTCTTGGAGGCGTGTCATAGCAGGCGCGCCCGAACTTGTTCGCCGCCGCCGGCACTTCGCAGTCGAGGCGAGCCAGGATCCGACGATTGAGCTCGGCCTGCGAACCGGGCGCCGGCGCCGGCGCACCGGTGGCCACGAGACTTGGGGTGTACACCAGCGTGCCGCCCGGCTCGATCTTGACACTGTCGGTAAAGAATTCGAAGCCACTCGCCGTCACCGCCAGCTCGTGCCAGCCGGCTCGTAGCCGGATGACCACGCCGGATTGCGTCGCCTGGCGCGAGTCGATCAGCACCTGCGATCCGCGCGGCAGATTCATCAGCCGCAGGAAACCGCTGTCTCCGCTCACTGTTTCGACGATCGGCAGCGGCGTGATGGGTGTGGCTGCGGGGCGATGTGGGCTGCCCACGTCGATCGGGAGCGAATCGTAGCCGCCGAGCGACGGGGACAGTGCAGTGGAGTCATAGACGACCTGACTGTCCACGCCAGCCGCCGCCGCTGAATCGATGGGCGGTCGGGTCGAGTCGACCGCCCCGCCCAACAGCCCTTTCTTATATAGAGCGGTCGCTCCCAGGATGAGGCCCAGGATCACCAGCCCCGCGACCGCCCAATGCACCGACCCGGTTCGGACCGGCGCTGGCTGGGTCACCGTCGAGCGCCGAATCGCTGGCCTTCGCGGGGTGTCCATGCCGGGAACGGGCCCCGAAGTCGACACTACGCTCGGGCGCGGTGCCGGCGGAGGAGAGGCGTTCGCCTTCCCGAAGGGTGGTGCGACTGTCGCAGGCACGGGAGACATCGACGGTTCCACGAGAGCGGCCTGGACGGCGGACGGCCGTCGGCCGGGCGGCGCGAGCGTGCCGGGTTGGCCCTCCAGTGCCTTGAGAAGGTCCTCGGCACTCTGGAAGCGATCGAAGGGATCCTTCATGATCAGCCGCTTGAC
Source organism: Gemmatimonadales bacterium (assembly GCA_039934355.1). GTDB lineage: Bacteria > Gemmatimonadota > Gemmatimonadetes > Gemmatimonadales > GWC2-71-9 > JADJOM01. The sequence continues at coordinate 45,832 of JBDTMI010000004.1, read as the reverse complement.
GATCTCGAAGAGCCGGCGCTCCTCCGAGGTGTCGAACAATGGAACCGGGATTGGCTCCATAATGTGCTTGTAGCCGATCGCGAAGCTGTCCTCACCGTCGTACGGCACTTCGCCCACCATCGCCTGATAGGCGACGATGCCAAGGGAGTAGAGGTCGCTTCGGCCGTCGATACTCTGGGCCCGGGCCTGCTCCGGACTCATGTAGTGCGGCGTGCCGATGGACATGCCGGTGCCGGTGAGCTTCGAGCCACTCCCCGCCTTGGCGATGCCGAAGTCGGTCACGACGCACTGGCCAAACTCGTCGAACATGATGTTGTCTGGCTTGATGTCGCGATGCACGATGCCGCGCTTGTGCGCATACCCCAGCGCGCTCCCGACCTCGGCCAGCAGCTTCTTGACTTCGGCCGGGGCCAGGGTCTTCCGTTCCGCCATGATCCGGGCCAGGGAGCCACCGCGGAGCATCTTCATCACGAAGTAGATCACCCGGCCGTTCTTGCCGACGCGGTAGATCGAAATGATGTTGGGATGCTCGAGTTGAGCGGAGGTGCGCGCCTCGCGGGTGAAGCGCTCGACGAACTCGGCGTCGAAGGCGAGCGAGAACGGCAGCACCTTGATCGCGACAGCGCGTTCAAGGTGCTTGTCGCGCGCGTGGTAGACGATCGCCATACCCCCGCGGCCAAGTTCATCGAGCAGTTCGTATTCGTCGCTGAGCGCGTCGCGGACGATGTCGTGTTCGTTGGCGTCGACCCCGGGCGCGCCCTGTGCTGGCGTCGCCGCCCGAAGATCAAGCCCGCAAGTGGGACAAAACCCGATCCCCTTCTCGACCTCGGTGCCACAGCGGGAGCAGAACATGGGCGAAGGTTCGCGGGTCAACGGCAGGGAGTCAAGTTGCTGCAAAGGCTGAGCTTAGCGGATGAATTCAGTCCTGCACCTCAAAGCTCGTCAGTTGGCGGCGCTGGACGCCGGTCGCATTCTTGATCACCACCTCGACCCAGTAGTGACCGGGCTGGAGGCGCTCCAGCGATACCGATCGTTGCACCCGAGTCGTCGGACCGTCGGCTTGTTCCTCGAACGCGAGGCGCAACGCCGGCTTCTTGGAACCGAACAGGCCGAGCAGGCCTCCGCCGCCCTGCTTGCGCAGCAGGATCTCCGTCTGGAAGGGTGTCCCCCGGTCCAGCCCGTACACCTCATAGTAGAGCTCCATCGACGTGGTACGGCGGAAGCGGCCCAGCGGGTTGAACCAGACGGTATCAACCGGCGTGGGGCGCCAGGTCAAATTCGCTCCGCGGGTACCAAGCACGACGCCGCTGAGTTCGAAGGTGCCACCGGAGTAGTCGCCCGTGGTCACGGAGTCTGTCGGCAGGATGATGCCGTTGTCGGGGCCCTGCTCCACCGCCAGGCGATAGGTCAATCGGCCGGCGATGACGGGCACGGTCAGCCGGCCGACCAGGTTTTCCGCAGCCGGCACCGGTTCCCGGGACAAGAACAATCTGGTCGTATCGATGGTCGCGACGGGTTTGCCCCAGGCATCGAAGACACTCACCCGGAGGCGTACGGGATACAGATGTCCCCGATCCGAGGCGACTTCCCTGAGGCCGGTTCCGGGGATGGCGTAGGTCACATGGAGGATGGTGCCGGCTGAATCGTGCCCCACCCCGACGACCCGCGCCTCGACCCGCAGTCGCGTGGCATAGGTCACTTCGTAGGTGTCGCTGTGCGTGCCCAGCGCGATGCTGCGACGGCCAAGCAGCCGTTCCTCGGTCAGGTACTTCTGGGAACCCGCCAACCCGGAATTGATGAGCCGGGTATACACCGGCGAGAATTTCTCCCGGGTCAGGACAAGTTCGTTGGCCCGACCAGCCGCCTCCGTATTGTCGCGATCGCCGCGCAGCGACACCGCTTCGCTGAAGCCGAGCACATCGAACAGACTCTCGACCAGCTTGTAATCCTGCACATCCTCACGCGCCACGAAGTGGAAGACGAGATTGCCATCGGCGCGGGTGTAGTACCATGACTCATTCAGCTGCATTCCCGGGGCGTTATAACTGGCCCGCCCGTTCGGCTCGCCGTGCCGGATGTAAATCAGTCCACGGTCGTCGAAATCCCGACTCCCGGAGCGGTACCGCTCCACGATATCGTAGTGGCGATTGATGCTGACGAGCTGGAAGTTCCGCTTGACGTAGTACAGCCGACGGTAGTGTTCGCGCAGCCGTTCGCCGTCCACCAGGAGCGAGGCACGATCGCGCTGGCCCCAGAAGCGGCGCAGAAACGCGACCCGGCGCTCCCCGGCACTCTGATCGAATTCCGCGAGGGCGCTGTCATTGGCCACGAGGGCGAGATCCGACCGGTATTCCTGGACGGCGACGGAATCCGCCGAGGCGGCGCCGGTGTAATAGGGCACCTGCCCATCCGGGGCGCCCCGGAGGAACCGGGTACGCGACTGCTCGAGCAAACCGAGAGGCTTGTTGGGACCGGTCACGACGTAGGCGTCAAAGGCGGCGAGCGCGGAGTCGATATCGCCCACTTCACGCTCCACCCGGCCGCGATACAGCAACACATCGGGATTCGCGGCCGCGGAGGTGAGCGCCGCCTGTCGAAGGGCCTCGCGCGCCAGCGTCGTCTTGATGTTGATGCGCTGACGGAGCGCCGTCGACGCCAGCTCAACCAGGCCGCGCACGAACGAGGGATCGGCCTGCACCGAGCGGGCGTAGGCGTTGGCGGCACGGGTCAGGTGGTCCTTGCCGAACATCGCCTGGAGACCCTGCACGATCGAAATCTCCGAGTCGCCCACCCGGTCCTCGGCCAGCCCCAGTCCATACCAGGCCCAGGGCCACTCCGGCTGCAGGTCGGTCGCCCATTCGAACTCACCCGCGCCATCATCCAGGCGACTGCGGCTCCCCATTTCCCCCAGCCGAAGGGCGATAAACCCGAGCCGTAGATGGAGGAAGGCGTTATTGCGATCGGTCTTGGCCAGCGCGATATGCCGCCGCTCGAGACTGACGAGCGGAGCGCTGTCACTGATGGCGTTCACCGAATCACGGAATTGGTCGATGGCCACCCGGTCTTCGGATGATTGGGCGGCGAGCGTCGTGCCCGCCGACAGCACCAGGGCGCCGACGAGAACCAGGATGAAACGAATTTGGGACGTACGGAGCAAGGGCATCGGTCCAGTGTGAGTGACGCTCGGCCTAGGGGACGCCCGCCCCCTGCGTCGTCGCCACATGGCGCAACCAGCTACGCAGCCCATCCCGCACCGCCCGCGCGTAGCGGCGTTGTCCCTCGGGCTGTCGCAATGCGGCCTCCTGCTCAGGCAGCATCATGAACAGTCCCTCGCAGAGTACGGAGGGCATCCAGGTCGGACGTACCAGCGCCAGGTCGCCGCGGCCCGCGCCGAGATCGCGAAGGCCCAGCTGGCCTACGAGCGCGATCTGGATGGCCTGCGCGAGGGGAAGACTGCGCGGCTGATTGTAGAAGACGCTCGAGCCGTTGTTGGTGAAGGGGTTCACGCCATCGGGCAGGGCATTGTTGTGGATCGACACCAGGATTTCCGCGTCGATGGAATCTGCCAGCCGGGTGCGCGCAGCAAGATCGACACTGACGTCGGTCGTCCGGGTCATGACCACGCGTGCCCCATCGGCTTCCAGCAGGGTGCGCAGTTCGAGCGCCACGGCCAGATTGGCTTCCGCTTCCCGCAGACCGGTCGGTCCGGTTGCGCCGAGGGGCGGATGACCGGGATCGACGACCACGAAGCGGCCCGCGAGCGGGTGCACCGGATCGATGATCGGCGGCCGCCGGATCTCCAGCATCAGGTCATTGCCGTTCCAGCGAGTCCGATAGCCCCAGACCGGACTGGCCACATCGAGCGTCAGCGTGACTTCGTCGCTGGCGACCTGGAGCCAGCGGATTTCCCGGAGATAGGGGTCGGCGGGGCCGTAGCGCGTCCAGTTGATGTCGCCCAGCGCGTTGTACAGCCGGAGGGTCAGCCGGTCGGTCTCCTCCTCCATCCGGAATGGAATACGCTGCGACATCGGGATTCTGAGGACCAGCCGATCCGAGAGGGGTGAGAGCGTAACCGAGGAGACGGTCGCCCGGGTGACCGGGGTGCCGACCGGCAGCGCGACGGCATCCACCGCCGGCACCCAGGCATCCTGCGCGCGGGACAGCCGGACCCGCAGGTCCTCACCCAGTCGTCCGGTGACAATCGCACGGGTACCGGTGGGGAAAAACCAGTGATAGGTGGCCCCGGGGCGCGCGCGGCCGATCGTCAGGCTGTCGGTATTCCCCTTGTGCGCTGTATCGTCGTTGAACTCGACGACCAGCGGGAGGGTGTCGAGCGGGGCCAATCGAAGGGGCAGCCGCATCCGGGCAGTGTCCGCCCCGATGATCGCTTCAATCAGGGGTTCGCCGGACTGGCGGTTCGGCGCCGTAGCCGACCCGGCGCAACAACCGCCGCCGGTACGCGTGATCACCGGCGTCGGGGGCCCAAGAACCAGACCGGGATCATCGCCGACCCGCCGGCCCCGGATGGCGCCAGCGTAGCGATCGGCGCGGAGTCGGAGGGTCAGGTTGGTAGTATCGCGGTCGAACGCGCGAATCCCCCACGGTACCTCCGCCGGCGCCAGATCCGGTGTAAATGGGAGGACCGTCCCATCCGGCAGCCGGATCTGCACCCGGGCTCCCTCGGCGGCACGCACACTGACCGGCAGGTACTCATCCAGTGGCCACCACGCCCGGCCCGCAGGAGTCACGGAGTTCGAATCGATCCAGACTGGGGCGACCGGCGGGATGAAGCGGTACACCCGCCGTATCTGGTAGGGCAACACCACGGAGTCCGCACCTTGCCGGGCCACGAGGGTGAGGGCAATCACTGAGTCGGGGGGAATCGGGACCCAGGCGAGCCAGGCCCCATTGGGCGCGACGGGGACGGGCAGCCCGTTCACCGTGAGCGTCACGCCTCCACTGCCGGTTGAACCAAAGAGAAAGGTGCTGTCCCGGGCGTCCACGAGCTCATTCGGGCCTGGATACACCACCTTCAGCTGGATCGGCCCTTCGATCCGCGGAACCGGGGGGAGTGTGGGAGCGACGGTCTGTGGCCGGGAGGTGTCGACGCCGGCGCGGACGGCGGGGGACACCGGCACGGCCCCGGGCGGGGCGGAGACCATGCGGCTGCAGGCGGCTAAAACGAGAAGCGCGGCCGTCCAGCGGCCCTTCAGATCGGTCATGGCGTGCAAGGTACATAGCCACCTAGACTTACGCCAAATCATCCGTTGACGCTCTCGACGGCCAATCCTAGATTGCAGTTCAAGCCTGTTTCAGCCGCTGCCCTCGACAAGGACCGCCGTATCGCCATGAGCCCGGCGCCCGCTGGCTCTGTGCCAGCCGCGACCTCTACCCTGAGGTGTCGCTGATGTCTCCGTCCGGCCCCGGTGCCGTGCAGGGAACTGCGCCCGCCTCGGGCGCGGCGCGCTGCCCCAGTTGCAACACGAGCGTGGCAGCGGGGCTGCCGTTCTGCGGTCAGTGCGGGATGCGCCTGACACAGGCGCGGGCCGCACGCGCCTGCGGTCGCTGCGGCCGGGAGAACGAAACCGGGACGAAGTTCTGTCCCGCCTGCGGTGCCTCCTTCGGCGATACCGGTCCGCAGCCGACGACACCGAACCCCGATGCGCCGCACCCGTCGGCGGTGACACCGCACCTCGCCCTGCTCGACCGGACTGGCCAGGTGGCACAACGCTTCCCGGTCCAGAGCGCCATCACGACGGTGGGCCGGCACGGTGCGGACGTCAATTTCCCCGATGACGAGTATCTCTCTCCCCTGCATGCGCAGTTCCTGCTCATGGACGGCATCCTGACGGTGCGCGACCTGGGCAGCAAGAACGGGACATGGCTCTACCTCGACGAGCCCCACCGGCTGACCGACGGCGACCTGATGCTGCTCGGCAGCCAGATCCTGCGCTATCGCCGGCTGGGCTACCCGGGCCCGCGTCCGCCGGAGCAGGACCAGACCCGGCGCCTCGGGAGTCTCGCGCCGGCCGCGGATATCGCCAACGTGGCCCAGATCCGGGCCGATGGGAGCCCCCGTGATATCGTGCACCTGTCGCCGGGCCGGACGCTGCGCCTGGGGCGGGAGCAGGGCGACTGGCAGTTTCCCTACGACTCTTCGATGAGTGCGGCGCACGCAATGATCCGCAGCGAAGATGCGGATTTCGTGGTGCTGGACGCCGGCAGTCGCAACGGGGTCGCGATCTCGGTGCGCGGCGAGCGGCGGGTGGGGCCGAACGCGCGGATTCTGGTCGGCGACCAGATGCTGCGGGCGGAGTTCGGATGAAGATCTGCACCGCCTGCAACGCCGAATACACTGACGATGTCCTGTTCTGCAACCGAGACGGGACTCCGTTGCGTCCCTCGATCGCCACCACGGACCTCGTCGGCCAGGTGATCGCGGACCGCTACCATATCACCAAGAAGCTGGGTGAGGGCGGGATGGGGCAGGTGTATCTCGCCGAGCATGTGAAGATGGGCCGACGCTGCGCCATCAAAATCATGTCGCCCGGCATGATGTCGGACCCGGACGCCATCAGCCGATTCAACCGGGAAGCCGCCAACGCGAGCCAGATCGGGCATCCAAACGTCTGCGCGATCTATGATTTCGGCGAGACGCCGGACGGACTCATCTATCTGGCCATGGAGCTCATCGACGGCCAGAGCCTCACGGCGCTCCTGGACGAGGCGGGCACCCTGCCGCTGGCCCGCGCTGCCGACCTCACTGCGCAAACTGCCGACGCGCTCCATGCCGCCCATGAGCTGGGGATCGTGCATCGCGATCTCAAGCCCGACAACATCATGGTCATCACCGGACGGGGGAAGGACATCGTCAAGGTGGTGGACTTCGGGATCGCCAAGGCGATGGGGGCCGACGGCGGCAACCAGAAGGTCACCAAGACGGGATTCGTGGTTGGCACGCCGGAGTACATGAGTCCGGAACAGCTCGCCGGCGACCCGGTCGACGGACGGAGCGATCTCTACTCGCTGGGACTGGTGTTCTACCGGAGTCTCACCGGGCTGTCGCCCTTCCCGGCCGACAGCCAGCAGGAGACGATGATCAAGCGTCTCACCGACGATCCAATCCCCCTCTCGGTAGCGCGGCCCGAAGGGCGCTTCTCAGCGGAGCTGCAGCGGGTGATGGATCGGGCACTTTCGCGCTCACCGGATCAGCGGTACCGGACGGCGAATGAGATGGCGCGGGACATCCGCGGGCTCACCCGCTCATTGACCGGCTCAGTGGATGTCGAGGCAGGAACCCAGGTCGTCAAGGCGGAGGACCTGAAGAACGCCGTCCCCGCGACTCGGGTGGACGCCGCCGCCGCCGCCGCGGCAGCGCGGGCGAGGCCGCCAGCAGGCGCGCCAACGGCCAAGGTCGCGGTCGTCAAGAAGGCGCCGCCGATGATCCCGATTGCCGCGGCCGTCCTGGTGATGGCGTTGGGCGCGGGCGGATACGCGTTCAAGGATCGGCTCTTCGGCAGGGCCGCCGCGGATACCGCGTCACAGAAGCCTCCCGTTACCGCTCCCGACACCACCGGCCTCGGCCTGGGGGTCGGGACGCCGGACACGGCGGAGTTGCGTCGCCGGGCGGACAGCACGAAACTGGCGGCGTCGCGCACCGTCCGGAGCGGAGACACCGCAAAGCCCAAGACTGACCCCGGGCGCCGGGACGTGGCGCTCCCGCCGATCGGGCAGATGCCGACGGGACAGAAGGTCACTGCGAAACTGCCGGAGCTGGATGTTATTTTCGATTCGACCACCCGGGGCCAGGCGCGGCAGGAAGCCCGAACGATCTACAATCGACCGGACGTTCTCGACAGCATCCGCGCCGATGCGGCTATGCTGGTCGGCCAGTCGTACAATGAAGACAAGAACTTCACCGAGTCCAGCCGGTGGTTCGATCTTGCCAACCGGATTTACCCGCGCAAACTGTTCGGCGATCTCAAGGCCGACGCCGAGCGCAACCAGCAGCGAACCTCGCAGCCGAACTGAGGAATCTTGACTACCGGCCCCGTGTTCGTCTCCGTGTTCGGCAAGACTGACGTCGGACGCACTCGCGATCATAACGAGGACACCTTCCTCGTCGCCGATCTGAGCCGGCGCATTGCGAGCCTGCAGCCCGATGTCCGGGAGCACGCCGTCGGCCCGCGCGGGTCGCTCTTCGTCGTGGCCGACGGCATGGGCGGTGCCGCCGCCGGTGAAGTCGCCAGCAAGATGGCCGTCGACCAGATCTTCAGTCACATGACCACGGTCTGGCCCGAGGATGGCGAAGTAAGTGCGCAGCGCTTTGCGTACCGGATGAAGGAGGCCGTCGAACTCGCGAACAACCGGATCCACGGTCACGCCCGGGAGCATCCCGATGTGCGCGGCATGGGGACCACGGCAACGGTCGCGGGTGTCTTCGGCAGCGATCTCTACCTGGCGCAGGTGGGCGACAGCCGCGGCTACCTGGTGCGCGGCGGCGTCACGACCCAGCTCACCAAGGACCAGTCGCTGATGCAGCGCCTGGTGGAAGCGGGCGAGATCACCGAGGAAGAGGCCGAGCACAGCGACCGGAGGAATATCATCCTGCAGGCGCTGGGGCCCGATCCGCGGGTGAAGGTGGACCTCACCATCCAGTCGCTGCGGCGCGGGGATGTGCTGGTGCTCTGCTCCGACGGCCTCTCCGGCCAGGTCAAGAAAGAGGAGATCGCCGGCCTGGTGGCCGAACAGCCCGACCTGGTGAATCTCTGTGCCCGGCTGATCGAGCTCGCCAACGAGCGAGGCGGTCCCGACAACATCACTGCCCTGGCCGCCCGTTTCTGGGGCGATGCGCTGCCAGAGCCGGATGGCAGCGCCGATGTGGGGCATCAGGTGTATCCGCTGAGCGAGGGCGAGGCAACCACCGAGCCGGTGCCGGTCTATACCGGCAGTCCGGCCCCGGTCCCGCTGAGTCAGCCCGCGCCGCAGTCCCGCTGGCTTTTCATTGGCGCGGCGGCGCTCCTCGCGATCGCCCTCCTCGCCTTTCTCGCCTTCGGGTCCCGCTGACCCGGCGTCCGATATCCCGCCGATGAAAGCGCAATTCAGCTTTCTCTCGGGCTCGCGCACCGGGCAGACCGACATCTTCAGTCAGCCGCAGATTACCATCGGCCGGCACCCGCAATCCACGCTCCGCTTCGATCCCGACCTCGACCTCGACGTCTCCGGCCATCACGCGAAGGTGATCCGGGAGGGCGATCTCTACCTGCTGCGCGATCTCGGCAGCACCAATGGCACGCTGGTCAACGGGAAGCGACTGACCGGCGATCATGTGCTGGTCTCCGGCGACAAGATCCGATTCGGATTATCAGGCCCCGAAGTCCAGTTCACCGCCATCGGCGCCGGGATGCTCACTCCGCGCTCCGCTCCGGCGGTTGAGGTCCCCGCTCCGGTGGGGACCGTGGTCTTCGGCAACGCCCAGGCCGCCGCCCCGCCGCCACTGCCGCCGGTGCTCACCCCCGAGCAGCTTCGGTCTCCACGGCGGACGCCCGGACCCGGGGCCACCACCCGAGTGCGGATCGAAGTGCAGCGCCAGACCAAGGGGCTGCGGCGCACCGCGATCGGGCTCTTCGTCCTGCTGGTCGCACTCTCCGGGGCGCTCTTGTGGCAGTCCTGGGATACCGGTCGGAAGCTCGCGGCCCAGCGTCGGGCGCTTTTGGGAGAGGTGGACAGCCTCGTCGGCGAGATCGGCAGCCTCTCCGCGACCACGGTCGGGGTCCGTGCCGCGCTGGATTCCGCCCGTCTCGAAGCCGGCCAGCTCCACCGGCAACTGACGGCCGCTTCGCCGGACGACGCCAGGACCATTGCCGATCTCCGGAAACGCCTCGATGCGGCCATGCGCCAGCAGCGGGCGCTGGCCGGGGTCAGCCAGTTCGACGCCCGTGCGATCGCGGCGAAGAACCAGGGTGCAATTGCGATGGTGTTCGTCCAGTTCGCCGACGGTCATGTCTTCACCGGGACCGCCTTCGCGGTCCGCTCCGATCCCACCGGCGGGCTGCTGATCACCAATCGCCATGTGGTGACCGACTCCAACGGCGCGGTCGCGACGCGCATCGGCATTGTCTTCGAGGGCACCAACGGAAACTTTCGCGCCGACCTTGTGCGGGTGCATCCCGACGCCGACCTCGCCCTGCTCCGCACCACGGTGCACAAGGGATTCCCCACAATTGAGAAGCTGGCCGACGCCTCCCGGGTTCCGGCGGTCGGTACCCCCGCCGCGATCATGGGATTCCCCTTGGGACTGGATGTGGCCAGAGGGGAGGACTGGCGCCAGGTGGGGGTCGCGGCGACACTCACCCTTGGTACGGTCGCCCGCACGCTGCCGGGCCTGGTGCAGCTCGACAGTTACGGCGCCCAGGGTTCGAGCGGCAGCCCGATCTTCGACCGGGAGGGCCAGGTAATCGCGGTGCTCTACGGCGGCCAGCCGGGCAGCAACGGACGGATCATTTACGGCGTCCCGGTCCGGCAGGTTCAGGAGCTGCTAGCCGCAGAATAGGCCCCCTGTGAGGCGAGTCACGGCCAGAGGTGGCCCCAGATCGCATTTTGTAGCATGACATTCCCCCCGTTCCGCCCCTTCGCCAAACGCCCGCTCTCTGACCGCCCGTTCCCGGGCATCGCTCTCGGGGGCATTGCGCTGTTCATCGTAGGCGTGACGGCGGGGGCTTGGGGGACCCTGAATCGGATTGAGACAGTGGTGCGGGAGTCCGTGGGGCGGAGCCTGACGACGGTGGTTGCGACGGCACAAGAGGCCTCACACCACTGGGCCACCCGGCAACAGTCGCAGGTAGCGACCCTGGCCGCGCTGCCGGAACTTGTGCCCTTGGTCGAGCACCTGCTCACGGCCCCGGTGAGCCGCCAGAGCGCATTGCGGGAGACGATTCGTCGCACACTCGACCCCTCCGTCCGCAGCTTGGGCCTCGACGGCTACTGGATTGTGAGCGACGATGAGTCGGTCATCTCGGCGTGGCCCGGGGTCGAGGGCGGGCTGATACCGGAGGCGTTCCGGCCAGCGGTGGAAAAGTCGCTGGACGGGCTTCCGGACCTGACTCCGATCACTGGCGACAAGGCCACGAGCCGCAAACTGATCGCGACTTCACCAATCCGGGATCGCCGCGGTCGGCCGATCGCCGTTCTGGTGATCCCGGTGCCCGCCGAGCGGGAGCTGCCCCGACTGGCGGCCATCGCGCATTCGAGCGCACTCGCCCGGGCCTACTTCTTCGATCGCTACGGCCGCGTTCTCAGTGTATCGGCAAGTGACAGTGTGCCGCCGAGCCTCGCAACGATCGTCGAGATGGCCCGCGCCGCGAGGACCGGGCGAGTCGGGGTGAATCTCGACGGGTATTTTACGCCCCGCGGCGTGCGGATGCTCGGCGCATGGGCCTGGGATGTGGAGCTTGGCATCGGGGTCGGGGTCGAGGCCGAAGCGGGCAGCGCTTACCACGTCGTTTCCACCGCCAGAAGCGCCATCCTCGGGGCCCTGCTGCTCACGCTCCTGCTGTTCGGCGCCGTCCTGCTCGGTGTCGTGAACGCCCGCCGCCGCGCGGTGATGCTGTCGGCCCTGCAGCGCCGGCTCGCGGCCGTGCTCGAGTCGACCACTGACCCCGTCTGCTTCGCCGATGCCGATGGGGGCGCGATCTACCTCAACGATGCGGGATTCGCCCTGCTGGGCCGCGCCAGGGAATTGGACGACGAAACCCCGTCGCTCGCGGCCATCGCGCATGTGCTCCTGCGCGCGGAAGGGCTGGCCGCCGCATCGATCGACGGGACCTGGAACGGGGAAACCCGGATTCTCACGCCGGACGGGCGGGAACTGACCCTGTCGCAGGTGATCATCTGCCACCGCGACCCCGCGGGCCAAGTGGAGTTCTTCTCCACCCTCGCGCGCGATATCACCGAGCGGACCCAGCTCGAACGCAGGCTGAGCGAGGAGAAGGAACGCGCCGAGGTCACCCTCGGCTCCATCGGCGATGCCGTGGTGCGTACCGACGCCCATGGGGTGATCGAGTATCTGAATCCGGTCGCGGAACAGTTGCTGGGGTGCCGGTCGCGCGAGATTGCCGGACAGCGGATTGCGAATGTCCTCACTCTGGTCCACGAAACGACCCGGGAGCCACTGGAAAATCCGGTCGAGATCTGCCTGCGCGAGGAGCGGGTGGTCGGGCGGGCCAATCTTTCGCTGCTGGTGCGCCCCGACGGGCGCGAGTTCGCCATCGACGACAGTGCGGCACCGGTGCTGGACCGCGATGGTGAGGTGATCGGCGCCGTGCTGGTCTTCCACGACGTGAGCCGGGCCCGGACCCTCGCGCGGCAACTCGCCCATCAGGCCAGCCACGACTTCCTGACGGGGCTGGTGAACCGGCATGAGTTCGAGCGTCGCGTGGCGCGAGCGCTCGTGCGGGCGCAGTCCGAGACGGTGACACACGCGCTCTGCTTCCTCGACCTCGACCAGTTCAAGGTGGTCAACGACACCTGCGGGCATGGGGCGGGCGACGAGCTGCTGCGCCAACTGGCCGGCGCGCTCCAGAAGAAGGTCCGCCGGCGGGACACGCTGGCGCGGCTGGGCGGCGATGAATTCGGCGTGCTGCTTGAACATTGCCTGCCGGGCCAGGCGGCACGCGTCGCCCACGACCTGCTGGAGACGGTGCAGGAATTCCGCTTCGTCTGGGAAGGGAAGCCCTTCGCACTGGCGGTGAGTATCGGTGTCGTCCCCATCACGGCGGAGAGCGAGAGCCTTGCGGCCGTCATGCGCGACGCGGACGCGGCCTGCTACGCTGCCAAGGAGCGGGGCCGCAACCGGGTGCACATCTACGAACCGAATGATGCCATGATGGCGCTGCGGCAGGGTGAGATGCAGTGGGTCAGCCGGATCACCTCTGCGCTCGAGGAGCAGCGGTTCCGACTCTATGCCCAGGTCATCGCGCCGCTCCATCCGGGCAAGGAAGACCGGGCCCGATGCGAAGTGCTTATCCGGATGGTGGAGCGGGACGGCACGCTGATCGCACCAGGCGCCTTCATCCCGGCGGCGGAACGGTACAACCTGATGGGCGCGGTGGACCGCTGGGTGGTGAAGGAGGTTGCGGCGCTCTATGCGCGGCAACCCGCCGGCCGGATGATGCCCATCACGTCCATCAACCTGTCCGGCGCCTCACTGGACGATCCGGGGATGCTCAGCTTCGTGCGCGACCAGTTGGTTCGCCACAGACTGCCGCCGGAGATGTTCTGTTTCGAGATCACCGAGACCGCCGCAATCGCCAATCTGGCGCAGGCGGCGCACTTCATCCGTGAACTCAAGAGCGTCGGCTGCTGGTTTGCGCTGGACGACTTCGGCAGCGGCATGTCGTCGTTTACGTACCTGCAGACCTTGCCGGTGGATGCGCTGAAGATCGCGGGGGCCTTCCTCCGGCATATCGAGTCCGACCCGGTCGAATACGCCATGGTCGAGGCCATCAACCGGGTGGGTCATGTGATGCGGCTGAAGACGGTGGCGGAGGGCGTGGAAAATCTCCAGACGCTCGAGACGCTGCGCAAGATCGGGGTGGATTACGCGCAGGGATTTGCGATTGCCGAGCCGATTCCACTGGAGGACCTGCTGGCCGGCGTGACCCCGTCGATCAGCCGAGGAGCCATGCTCCCACCGTCAACATTGCGCCCAGCAGCGCCACGCTCCAGAGCAGCCAGCGTGTAAGGTCCGCCCGAAGATTGTCAAGTGGAGCCAGTCCCGTCGCGCGCTCCTGTGGTCCCCACCACCCGCCGGGCCGCACCCGCCGGTAGAAGCCCTCCAGCACCTCCGGCCGCTCGGCCGGGGTCAGCAGCATCACCGGCACCCAGATCGCCATGGCACCGAAGGCCGTGGCCGCGAGGCGCACCCCGAAATCGAGACCGGCAAACACCGGCAGATAGCTGAGCAGGGCGATGCCGACCGCGGAGGCCATTGCCGCGAGTTCGGCCGCGGCATTCACCCGCCACCAGAACCAGCGCAGCAGCAGGACGAGTCCCGGGCCATTCCCGATGAGGATCAGGAACCGGAACACCTGACCGACGTCATCCATCATGAAGGAAACGGCCGCCGCCAGCAGGGTCAGCCCCAGCGAACTCCAGCGGGCGGCGCGGAGCAGCTTGCGATCATCCCGCTCCCCACCGAACCTCGCGTAGAGATCGTTGACCAGGTAGCTCGCCCCCCAGTTGATCTGGGTCGAGACGGTGGACATGAAGGCGGCCAGGAGACTGGCGAAGACGAGCCCCAGCAGACCCGGGGGCAGAAATCGCTTCATCAGCAGCGGATAGGCCAACTCGGGATCCGCCAGGTTCGGCAGGATGACGAGGGCTGCCAGGCCGACGATGATCCACGGCCAGGTCCGCACAAAGTAATTCAGGATATTGAAGGCGTGGGTCGCCTTGGCCGCCTCCTTTTCATTGGCACAGGCGCCGAGTCGCTGGACGAACATCCCGCCGCCGTCGCTGTTGCGGAACGCCCACCACTGAATGCCGAGATACCCGAACATCGTCGTCAACGGGACCATGGCATCGTCACCATGGGGAATCAGTTGCAGTCGATTCCCCAGCCCCGCCGCGCGCAATCCTTCGGTCATCGCGTGCAGACCGCCGATTTCGTGGAGGGCGTACCCCATCACAATGAACGCACCGACCAGCGCCAGGACATACTGCAGCAGGTCCGTCACGACCACACCCCAGAGGCCTGCGACGGCGGTGTAGGCCAGGGTGATGAGGACGATGGGCATCAGGGTCCAGAGGCGGTCATCGCCAGGGAGGTGCTGGAATCCCTCGAGCAGCCCCAGCCCGTTCATCACCTTTCGCATCGCCAGCATGCCGTAGCCGATGCTGATGCAGTTGAGCGGAACGGCGAACAGAAACGCGCGGGAGGCACGCAGCACGGCGGCGGGTTTGCCGCCATACCGCAGCTCCGTCAGCTCCATGTCGGTCACGACATTGGCCCGGCGCCAGAGCTTGGCCAGGAGCACTGCGAGCAGCACGTGGGCGAAGGCAAAACACCACCACTCCCAGTTGCCGGCGACCCCGGCGCGCGCGACGCGACCGGCGACGTAGAGCGGCGTGTCGACATTGAACGTGGTTGCGGCCATCGAAGTCGCCGCGAGCCACCAGGGAATCGCCCGACCCGCCACGAAGAATTCGGCCATGTTCTTCGCTCCCCGGCGGGCCACCCAGAGTCCGAGGGCGAGACTGGCGAGGAGATAGGCGGCGACGACCGACCAGTCGAGCAGGGTCATGGCACCCGCACCATCCGGAGCAGCCAGCGGGTCACCGCCTGCTGCATCAGCGGCTGGCGGTGCCAGGCCAGCAGCACGGGCGGTCCGGCGGGAATCTGTTCGACCAGTCGCGGATGGCCGAAGACGACCACCAGCGCGGTGTCCGGCGCGAGGGCGGCGAGCCGAGCAAGGCTCTCCGGCCCGAGCCCCGCCCGACCCTTGGCGGCCCGAGGCTCGGCGAACACGAGAACGACGCGGCTGCCACCGGCCCGCTCGAACATTTTGTGGGAGGCGAGACTCCGACGAACCACATCGCTGGGACCCGGCGCGTACCAGCCGCCGGTGTCGTCATCGATGATGACAAGATCGATTCCATCGAGTGCCGGTGCGATCCCGCGTACCAGTCCGCGCTCAAGCAGGCGGTCGGCGATCTGGTCCGCGGCGTCCCGTGCTGTTGCCTCGGCGCGAGGCGCGAGGCGCGGGACGCCCGGCGATTCAACTGCGGCAAGCAATCGCTCCATGCGGTCGATCGAACGCTCGAGACCAGCGCCTGAAAACACTCCGGCATCCGTGGCGTGCGTGATCGCGCGCACCACCTCCACAAGATCGCCGGGATAAAGCAGCAGGTCGCATCCCGCGGCCAGCGCGGCGACGGCCGCAGCACCAGGGGTGCGCCCGCCACGAGCCCCCTCCATGATCAGCGCGTCGGTGACCACGAGGCCATCGAAGCCGAGCGCCTGCCGCAGGTGGCCAAGGATGACGGGCGAGAGCGTCGCTGGCGCGCCCGTCGGATCCCAGGATGGAAAACCGACATGGGCCGTCATGATCATGGCAACGCCGGCCTGCACAGCGGCGGCGAACGGGCGCAGATCGGTGGCCTCAAGCTCTCCGAGCGACAGCGAGACCGCGGGCAGGACATTGTGGGAATCCTGGGCGGTGCGGCCGTGACCGGGATAGTGCTTCGCGGAGGCCAGCACCCCTTCGGCCTGGCAGGCGGCAATCCATGTGGCGACGGCGTGGCCTACCGCCGCAGGCTCCGCACCGAACGAGCGGGTCTGGACAATCGGGTTGGCCGGCTCGATGTCGAGATCGGCGTCCGGCGCGAAGACGGCGTTGAGTCCGACGCTCAGGGCATCTCGCGCGGTGGTGGCACCGGCCCACGCGATCACGGCGTCGTCCGCGAGCGACGCGAGCGCGGCGGGCGGAGGAATCGCGGCGAGACCCTTCGCCTGCTGACCCGCCCCGCGCTCCATGTCGGCCGCGAGCAGCAGCGGGCGACCGGCGCGCACGCGAATCTGGCCGGTGAGCGTGGCGACCTCGTCCGCGCGCGCGCCACCGACGCCGAAGATGATGAATCCGGCCACACCCAGCTCAAGTGCCGCATCGATCGCGGCCGCTTCGTGGGAGAATCCGGTTTCGGGACGCCATCGCAATGCGGGGCAGACCAGACGCCCAGCCATCATGCGGGGGTCACCTGCCCCAGCACGCGATGCCCGGCGGCACCGGTCGCGGACGGGACATTGCCCGGCTGGCCATGAATGGTGAGATAGCCAAGGAGGGCGAACGCGACGGCTTCCTTGGCGTCGCTGGAGAAGAAGAGCTGGTCAAACCGGAAGACCGGAATGTTCCGCTCCCCCAGGAGCGCCGCGAGGCGATGGGTCAGCACCGGGTGGTGCACGCCGCCGCCGGAGATCACAACTTCGGTGGAATTGGGCACCCGATCGATGGCGCCCACGATGCTCCGGGCGGTCAGCTCCACGGCGGTGGCCACGCCGTTGACCCCGGGCACCTCGCGATGCAGGGCGCGGGCGTAGTCGTCGCCGAATCGTTCACGCCCGGTGCTCTTCGGGGGAGGGACCGCGAACCAGGGATCCGCCAGCAGGCGCTCGACCACCGCCTGGTCCACCACGCCCGATTGCGCCATCCGGCCATCCACATCGTACCGGGATCCGGGAGTCACCAGCCGGGCCACGGAATCGATGACGGCCATGCCGGGTCCGGTGTCGAAGGCGAACGCGCCCGCTTCGAGATCGCGCCGGGGTACAAAGGTCAGATTCGCCATCCCACCGATGTTCAACAGCACGCGGGGGTGTTCCAGGTGCCCGAAGAGCAACACGTCGGCGGCGGGCACCAAAGGTGCACCCTGTCCCCCCGCGGCGACATCGCGCGAGCGAAAATTGCTCGCGATGCGGACCCCGAAACGTTCCGCCAGCACCGCCGGCTCCCCCAGCTGCCAGGAGACTTCCGGTGGCTCGTGCCAGATAGTCTGGCCGTGGAACGCGATAAACCCGAGTTCGGTGGCGCGGGTGTGGGATTCCTCCAGCAGGGCGTCGACCGCATCGGCCGACCAAGTCGCCAGTCGCACGTGGAGGTGCGCCAGCGCGCGGGTGCCTCCCGTCTCGATGGCGTCGAGGATCTGTCGTTGCTCGGCCTGGGTGTAGGGCCGGGTGAGGAAGTGCACCAGGTGCACGTGATTGGGGCCCTCGATGCGGACCAGCGCCGCGTCGATGCCATCGAGCGAGGTGCCGGACATCAGCCCGACGGCCAGCGTGGGGCGCTCGCTCATGAGGTACGCACCGGCGGCGGATCGCCGACCACGTCGCGCAGACGGTCCGCATGAGTTTCGAGCAGCCGCTCCGCCTCCGGCAGCGACACCTTCTGGTGCAGCATGACGATGGCAGCCTTCACCCGGCCACCGGCGACTTCCAGGGCGGCACTCGCCGCTGGCCGCAGCAGCCCGGTCGCCTCCATGAGAATCCGCTCACTGCGGTCGGTGAGCTTGGCATTCGTGGCCCGCAGGTCCACCATGAGGTTCCCCCAGGTTTTGCCGAGTCGGATCATGGATCCGGTCGTGAGCATGTTGAGCACGAGCTTCGTGGCGGTCCCCGCCTTCATCCTGGTGGACCCGGTCACGACCTCCGGCCCCACCAGCACGGTGATACAGACGTCGCAGCTTTCCTGCAGCAGCGGCGGTGGGGGGCTGCAGGTGACCAGCACGGTGCGGGCGCCCAGCGCCTGGGCCCGGCCGAGCGCCGCTCGGACATACGGCGTGGTTCCGCTCGCCGCGATCCCGACCACGACATCCCGATTCCCGACCCGCAGCCCATCCATCTCGGCGATGCCGGCGTTCAGGTCGTCCTCCGCCCCTTCGACGGAGCGTACCAGCGCACGATATCCGCCGGCAATAATCCCGGTCACCAGTTCCGGGTCGGTGCCGAAGGTCGGCGGACACTCGGCGGCATCGAGCACGCCGAGGCGGCCGCTGGTTCCCGCCCCGATGTAGTACAACCGGCCCCCGGACCGGAAGGCCGCCACGATCAGGTCGACGGCGCGTGCGATTTCCTCACGCACGCGCGCGACCGCGGCGGGGACCGCGCTATCCTCCGTCGAGATCAGATCGATGATCTCCAGGCTGGAAGCGCGGTCGATCTCGGTGGTTCGCGGGTTGCGGCGTTCGGTCAGCCGCGGGTCCAGAAAAGACTGGGTCATTGGAAGGCGGGAAGGCGAGCCGTAAATTAGGGCACCCGGGATACCCCCAGCAACCACTCCACTCCTTTCTTCGAGGTTTGCGTGCGCCGTCTCCGTTCGTGCGCCCCCATTGTCTGGTTCCTCCTGGGCGCCTGTTTCCAGGCGCCGGCAACCATTCCGCTGACCTCGCCAGGCGGGACGCCCGTCGCCCAGATCAATCCCGCGTGGCCGCAAACTGGTCAGGCGCGCGTCGCCACCGGGCAGCGGGCGATGGTCGTCTCCGGCAGCCCGATCGCAAGTGAGGTCGGACGGCGCATTCTGCAGGCCGGGGGCAACGCGATCGATGCCGCCGTCGGCGTCGGCTTCGCGCTCGCCGTGGTGCACCCGGAGGCGGGCAACCTGGGTGGGGGCGGCTTCATGGTATTCCGCCTGGCGGACGGCACCACCGCCGCCCTCGATTACCGGGAAGCCGCGCCGGGGCGAGCCACTCACGACATGTTCCTGGACCGCGCGGGCGATCCGACCAGTCTCTCGGACAAAGGGCACCTCGCCGCGGGCGTCCCGGGCTCCGTGGCCGGGATGGTCGAGGCCCACCGCAAGTTCGGTCGCCTTCCGCTCGCCCAAGTCGTCGGGCCGGCCATTGAACTGGCGGCCCAGGGCTTCATCATCGACAAGTACCGCAGTGAGTCGCTCGACGGCTATCGGGCCCAGCTTTATCTGTTCCCGGCCTCGCGCCGCTACTTCCTTCCAGACAGCGGCGGCAACGCGCCTGCGGTGGGGACCCGTTTTGTGCAACAGGACCTCGCCCGCACCCTCAGCGCGATCCGGGAGCACGGCGCCGACGGCTTCTACCGCGGCTGGGTCGCGGACTCGATCGTGGCGGAAATGGAGCGTGGAGGCGGGCTGATCTCGCGCGCCGATCTCGCAGGCTACACCCCACTCTGGCGCGAACCGATCCGCATCAGCTACCGGGGTTATTCCATTTTCTCGATGCCCCCCGCCTCCTCCGGTGGCATTACTCTCGCGATGATCCTCAACATCATGGAAGGCTACGGCAAGCTGCCGCCATTTGGCTCGGCGGAACTGCTGCATCGCGAGGCGGAGGCGATGCGGCGCGCCTTCATCGACCGGAACACCTACCTCGGCGATCCGGCATTCGTGAAGATGCCGATCGAGCGCCTCCTTTCCAAGGAATACGCGGCGACGCAGCGAGCCAGCATCAACCTGGCACACGCCACACCGACCCCGCCGTTCGATCCCACGCTGCGCGACGGCAACTCGACGACGCACTTCTCGGTGGTCGATGCCGACGGCAATGCCGTCAGCTGCACGACGACGCTCAATGACAGCTACGGCAGCGCCGTCGCTGTCTCCGGCGCCGGGTTCATCCTCAACGATGAGATGGACGACTTCACCACTGCGGTCGGGAAGCCCAACGGGTACGGGCTGGTGCAGGGCGAAGCCAATGCGATTCAACCGGGGAAGCGAATGCTCTCGGCGATGACGCCGAGCATCGTGCTCGATCCCAGCGGCCAGCTTCTCATGGTGGTGGGGACGCCCGGCGGGCCAACGATCATTACCCAGGTCTACCACGTGATCTCGAACGTCATCGACCACCAGATGCTCCTGCCGCTGGCGGTCGAAGCGCCGAGGATGCACCACCAGGCGCTGCCCGACATGATTCGCGTGGAACGCAATGGATTCACGCCAGCCACGATTGCCACCCTTGAGGCACTGGGCCACACGGTGGAGTATCGCGGTCGCTGGGGCGACGTCGAGGCGATCATCCGGACGGCGACGGGCTGGCAGGGCGTCAGTGATCCGCGGTTGGGCGGCGGTGGGTCGGGGTATTGACGCGGGCGATCGGCGGTAGGCGGCAGCAACGGCAGAAAATACGTAGGGGCGGATCTAAGATCCGCCCCTACGTATTCACCAGACCCGCCGTGACCCCGCGGTATTCCGAGCCTAGCGCGTGATCGTGAACACCGAGCCAAGGGTGAAGGTGACCCGGTCGCCCGCTCGGACCACGACATCGCGGTCAGCCGTCTTCGAGGCGAGGATCGCGCCACCTGCCGCGCCGGCGATACCACCGATGATCGCGCCGGTCTTGCCACCGATCACCTTGCCACCCACCGCACCGGCCGCGGCGCCACCACCCACTCGCGCCGCACCTCCCGCTGTGACTCCCTGGCCTTCCAGCGCGTGCTGGACATTCGCCGTCCGCGCGGAGCCGCTGAGTGCATACGTCTGCCCGTCGATGCTCACCTCCTGGGCATCGAGCAGGATGCTGCCGTCCGCCGAGCTCTTGTTCTGAGCCGGCTTGAGCATCGACACCTTGAACGTGACCACCGAGCCCGCCGGGATCACGACCTGTCCCGCGTCATTCTTGACATCCGCGCTCACCGCGGCGCGGAAGCTTTCTCCCACGTTGTTGTGGCGTGAATGCAGGCTATCAACGGCCGACGCGTCGATCGCCAGGCCTGAGGCGAGGGTGAGCGTCTTGGGAGCCGGGGCCGGGGCGGGAGCGGGGGTGGTCGGCTTCGGCTTCGGCTTTGGCGCCGAGGCCGTCGGTGCGGGCGCCGGCGTGGGGGGGGCCGGTGCCGGAGCAGCGGTGCCCTGATCGTTCAGTGCGGTCGTGGATTCGGCAGGGGCAAGCTGCAGATCGCGCTGCAGACTGTCGGCCGCCTGGGCCTGCTGGTCGCCCTTGGCGCCGCACGCCATGAGTGCGAAGACGGCAACGCCGGCGAAGAATTTCCTGGTCATGGTCTAGCTCCTCGATTCAAGACTTGCCGGGGCCAGAGAGCCCCGGCCACATTGTACCTCAATGACTCACCTGCGACGACTGCTGCCCTATGCCCGGCCCTACTGGCTCGTCTTCGCCGCCGGGCTGTCCTGCGTCTTCATCTCCAACTACTTCAAGGTCCTCGGACCGCGCTACCTCCAGCAGGGCATCGACTCCCTGGCCACCGGGGCCAACCCTGGCGCGCTGCACCGGGCGATCGGGCTGCTTCTGACCGTCGCTGTTCTGGCGGGCGTCGCCCGTTTCTTCATGCGTCAGTTACTGAACAGCGTCAGCCGCCGGGTGGAGACCGACCTGCGGGACCGGCTCTTTGTCCACCTGCAGCACCTTTCGGCCCAATTCTACGATCGGTTCACGACCGGCGACCTGATGGCCCGGGCCACCAACGACCTGCTTGCGGTTCGCATGGTGGCGGGACCCGGTGTCATGTACCTCTCGGATACCCTGGTCGGGACCGGAATGGTCCTGCCCTTCATGCTGCACCTCAGTCCGCGCCTCACCGGGCTGGCCCTGACTCCGCTGGTTGGCCTGCCAGTGGGGATGGTAATCTTCGGCCGGGCGATTCACGGCCGGACCCTGCGGATCCAGGCGGCCTATGCCGACTTGTCCACCGCGGTGCACGAAAATGTGTCCGGCGCCCGCATCGTGCGCGCCTATCGACAGGAGGCGGCGGAGATTTCGAGGTTCGGGACGATAAACGCGGAGTACGTCTCTCGCAATCTTTCGCTTGCCCGAGTGTCAGGCGCTTTTCACCCCCTGCTCGCCCTGCTGGGGGGGCTTGGGGCCGCCGCCGTGATCTATGTAGGCGGGCAATTGGTGATCCAGGGCACCATGACGGCCGGCCAATTCGTGGCGTTCGGCGTCTACCTGGTCACCCTCGTCTGGCCGATGATCGCGCTGGGCTGGGTGGTCAACCTGGTGCAGCGCGGCGAAGCCTCGATGGGCCGGATCAACACCCTGTTCGACGCCGAGCCGGCCATCGCCAGCCCGGCCACCCCCACCGCCCTGCCCGCCGCAGACGGGGCGCGCGCCGTCACCTTCGAGCATGTCTGGTTCCGCTATCCCAACGCCCCCGAGCGGGGCTGGGTCCTGCAGGATGTCTCCTTCACGCTTCCTGCGGGCCAGGCGCTCGGCCTCGTGGGCCCCACCGGCTCCGGGAAATCCACCGTCGCCGAGCTGCTGCTGCGCAGCTACGATCCGGACCAGGGGCGGGTGCTGCTGGATGGCGTCGATCTCCGGGAGCTGTCGCTCCAGGACCTCCACCGGGCCATCGGGTTCGTGCCACAGGAAACGTTTCTCTTCAGCGACACACTGCGGAACAACATCCTCCTCGGCGCACCCGATGATGGTCGCCTCGATCACGTCAGCGAGACCGCCCAGCTGACCACGGCACTGGGCGACCTGCCCGACGGCTTTGACACGATGCTGGGCGAGCGCGGAATCAACCTTTCCGGCGGCCAGAAGCAGCGCGCCGCAATCGCCCGCGCGCTGGCGCAGGATCCAGCGGTGTTCGTGCTGGATGACTCGCTCTCCGCCGTCGATGCCGAAACGGAGGTGCGCATCCTCTCCGGTTTGCGCAGCGCCCTCGCCACCCGGACCCGCATCATTATTTCTCATCGGCTCTCGGCGGTGCGCGAAGCCGACATGCTGCTGGTCATCGATGGGGGAAAGGTCGTCGAAGAGGGCACCCACGCCGAGCTGATGGGACGGCGGGGTCGGTACTGGGAGCTGCTGTGGCGGCAGGAGATGGAGGAGGAGCTGGAGCGGGTGGAGGGGTGAGGGGAGCGATCAGCATTCAGCAGACAGCTTTCAGTGGTGCGGTCCGAGCCCTGCGGCCATGATTGACACGGGGTGCGTGGATTCGACTCTGCTGAACGCTGATTGCTGAATGCTACTAGTCGCCGACTCCCCGCCGCTACAGCCTTTCCAGCAACCCCTCCGGCGTGAATCCCTGCAGCCAGCTCGCCAGCAGCGTGAACTGTCCCGTCACCAGCAGAATCCCGACAATGACCAGCAGCGCCCCGCTGAGTTTCATGACCCACGGCAGATAGCGACGGAAGCGCTGGAACCAGGCGACAAAACGATCGACTGCCCAGGCCGCAATGAGAAATGGAACGGCGAGCCCGGCCGAATAGGCTCCGAGCAGCGCCATACCCCGGCCCAGCGTATCTGACGCCGAGGCGAGGGTGAAGATCCCGCCGAGGATCGGGCCGATACAGGGTGTCCATCCCGCGGCAAACGCCATTCCCACCACTACCGAGCCGAGGTAGCCGATCGGCTTCTGCTCCAGGTGCAGGCGCTTCTCCTGCTGCAGCCGGCCCCACTTGATGACGCCAAGACAGATGAGGCCGAAGATGATGATCAGCACCCCGCCGGCGCGCTCCAGCCAGACCTTGTGATACTTGAGGGACCGGCCGAGTACCGTGGCGGAGGCACCGAGCACCAGAAAGATCAGGGTGAAGCCGAGCACGAAGAGCAAGGCGTGGGTGAACGCCGTCCGGCGGCGACTGCCCATCTCATCCAGCGAGAGCCCGGTCAGGAAACCGATGTAGGAGGGCACCAGTGGCAGGACGCAGGGCGACAGGAAGCTGAGCAATCCCGCCGCGAACGCGACGAGAATGCCGAGCGTGGCGGGCTGGGTCATGGTTGGTGGCCTCGAGACGCGAGGCGCGGGGCAAACGCGAGAACATCTCGCCTACCCAAGGACCCTCCGCTGGCAGTCGCGGCAGACACCGTAGATCTCGACCCGGTGGCGCTCGGGCTGGAAGCCATGCTCATCGGCGATCATCGGCAGCATCCGCTCCAGCCGGTCGTGGGTAAACTCCTGCACCTTGTCGCAGCGCAGGCAGATGAGGTGCTCGTGGTGTGAATGCGGGAAGATCGGCTCGTAACGCCGATAGCCCTGGCTGAAATCGTGGGCCCGCGCCAGACCGCTCTTCACCAGCAAGTCGAGAGTCCGGTAGATGGTCGCGAGACCCACGGTACTTCCCCCCTCACGCAACGTCCGCCGCAACTGTTCCACGGAGAGGTGTTCCTCCGAGGAGAGCACGGCGACCGCCACCCGGTCACGCTGTCGGGTCACCGCCTGCCGATGATCACGCAGGTACCGGTGGAAGTGCTCCAGCAGAGCGGAGCCCTCACCCGTCGCGAGGCGCGCCATCAGCCACCAGGAACCATTCCTCGACCGGTACCGGGCGCGGGTCCTCGTCCTCCAGCCGCTTCCGCACGCCGGCCAGCAGGTCGCCCAGCGTCTCCACCGGCCCGCTCCCCACCTCTTCCATTGTGGCCTCGAATTTCCCCCGCTCCTTGCCCTTGAGCAGGTGCATGAACCGCGCGGTGTAGATCCGTCGCCGCTCCTGCTGCTCGCCATCGATCCGGGACAGCATGGCGGTGCCGAGCTCCCGGCCCTCGCGCCTGATGGTGCGGAACTGCCAGACCCCGTCGATTTCCGCCACTGGAATTTCGGTGGCGACGTAGTCGGCCAGCCGGCCCCAGCCGGACCCGGGCGTATTGAGGATCATGCCTGCGCCTCCCTCTCCACGTAGACGCGCAGGACGGTCATGAAGTCCTGGGCGTTAGTGACGACACCGAAGGCCTGGTGTGTCCCACGGTCCTTGAGCTTGTTCACCACGAATTCCGTCTGGTCCACACAGATGGTCATGAGCGGGGTAGGTACCCCATCCAGATGAGTGTGATACGCCGGCAGCATGTTGCCCACCGCGATGGCGTGGAGCGCCGAGGCTATCAGGATGGCACCGGTTGCCTTCACGGTGTGCTCCCGCATGGCATCCTGGGCCGCCTGGGCATCACTGAGTACGCCGGGGAGGGGGCCGTCATCGCGGATCGAGCCGGCGAGGACATAGGGAACGCCGGTGCTCACCAGCGCGTGCATGATCCCGTTGGTGACAAGGCCGTCTCGCACCGCGGCTTCAATGGACCCGGCGGCGCGGACCTGGTTGATCGCCCGCATGTGCAGGCCGTGGCCCCCATCCGTCGGGCGCCCAACGTTGCTCATGCCGAGGGTCGTTCCGAAAATCGCGGCTTCGATATCGTGCACCGCGACGGCGTTGCCGGCGAGCATCGCCTGCACGTAGCCCTGCCGGATGAACCATTCGAAATCACCGCGGGCCCGGGAGTGCACCAGCGCCGGACCCGCCACCCAGATCAGGTATCCGCCCCGCCGCTTCTCTTCCAGCAATCGCGCCGCGAGTTCCTCGTAGTTGACCGGTCGCTCCCGGCTGACCTCGGAGGACATGAAGCGGAATTCATTGGCGCTGTGGGCGCCGCCCAGGAAACCGGCGGTGTGGACGTAGATGCCCTGACTGCCATCTTCGGCCAGCCCGAGGGCGACTTCATCGCCGCGGCGGAGCCGGCGCGGCTCGATCACTTCCAGCGATTCACCGCGCCGCCGGATCGCCGCGTCCATGCGGGGGCGGGAGGGCAGCACCCAACCCGCACCGAGGCGAACGTACGTCGGAAGATTCGAGGTGGAGAAGAAGCCATCGGGCAGCACGCCGTCCACTGCGACCAGCGCGAAGCGAGCCGACGGAGCCGCAGCCAGCGGTGGTGCCGTAAAGTCTGGCGCGAGATAGTTTTGCGGGGGCATAGACGGAGGCAATCTAGATCCCGCCCGGAGGCGATACAAGCGCGGGGCATTTGACCCAGCGTAGTGGATATGACCCATTGGCATCGGACGCGTGGCGCGGTGATCCCCCCGCCGGTCGCCCATTACCTTCGGTTATCCGCCATTCCTGCTCGATCTTTGCGGCACGGGCCCTGCCTATGGTCGCGGCAGGGTGGGGCAGATCGCCCACTCAGCCACCTCCTATCCTGGACTGCGGATGCGTTTCCCTGCTTCGTTCGCGTTGTTGCTCGCCCTGTCCTCGCCCCTCGCTGCTCAATCACCCACGGCCCGCGATAGCATCGGTCGGGACTCGGCCAAGGTCACGCTGGAGGAAATCACGGTCACCGTGACCCGCACCGCGGAAAAGCTCTCCCGCATTCCCGCCGCGGTGGATGTGGTCGACCGGCGCGAAATTCACGGGGCCCAATCCACGCTCGGGCTGGATGAATCGCTCAACAACCTTCCCGGGGTGTACGTCGCCAACCGGTACAACTATTCGCTGGACCAGCGCCTCGCCATCCGCGGCGCGGGCAGCCGGGCCAACTTCGGTGTGCGTGGTGTGAAGGTGGTGCTGGATGGCGTACCGCAGACCCTTCCCGATGGCCAGAGCCAGTTGACCAATGTGGACTTCGGCAACATCCGACGGATCGAGGTACTTCGGGGTGCCAGTTCGTCGCTGTACGGCAACGCCTCCGGCGGCGTCCTGAACCTGACGTCCGAACCGGCTGCGCCAGGGACGTTCTCCCAGTCGATCCGTGCCGAAGGTGGCTCGTTCGGTCTGTTCCGCATCCAGGGCCGCTCAAGTGCCAGGCGCGGTGCGGCCAGCGGGACACTCTCGCTTTCGCATACCAGCGTCGACGGCTTCCGCCAACGGAGCCAGGCGCAGCTCACCCAGCTCAATCTTGGCGGCGACGTCGTCATCGGCTCGGCCACGAACATCGGCCTGCGCTTTGGTTACACCGATGCGCCCAAGGCCCAGAATCCCGGGGCACTCACCGCCGCGGAGGTCCGCGCCAATCCGGATTCGGCGGCGGGGAACAACATCCTGCGCAAGGCCGACAAGGACGTCTCGCAGGGTCAGCTCTCGCTGGCCGTGACGCACTTTACCGGGCGCGGCAGCGTTACAGCAAGCGCCTTCGGCATCGTGCGAAACCTGCGATCGCCGCAGGCGATTCCACCGACCGGCGGCACCCAGGGCCCGACGATCGGCACCATCAGCCACATCGACCGCGCGGTGGGTGGGCTGCGTTTCAGCACGGAGCAACACCTCGGCGCTGCTGACCGCGCGCCGCGCGTCACGGTCGGGGTCGACCTGCAGCGCATGCAGGATGACCGCTCACTCTTCCGGGCGGTCGCCGCGGTGCAGGATACGTTGCTCCTCGACCAGCGCGAAACCGTGACGGAGGTCGGGCCCTTCGCCCAACTGCGTTGGAGCCCGGTCACCGAGATCGAGATCGTCACCGGCGGCCGGTACGACGCGGTGAAATTCTCCGTGGATGATCATCACCTGACCGATGGCACCGACAACAGCGGCAGCCGGACCATGTCCGCGTTTTCCGCCAACGCCGGCCTTTCCTACGTGCAGGACCAGCGGCTCAGCCCCTACGTGAATATTTCGACCGCTTTTGAGACCCCCACCACGACGGAACTGGCCAACCAGCCAAACTCGACCGGCGGATTCAACTCCCTGCTCGACCCGCAGCGCACGGTGAACTACGAGATCGGCGCCCGCGGTGTGGCCGGGCCGGTGACGTACAGCGCCGCGGGATTCATCAGCCGCGTCAGCAACGCGATCGTACAGTACCGGGAGGTGAGCGGCCGGGCCTACTTCGCCAACGCCGGCCAGGTCAAGAACGATGGGATCGAGCTCGGGCTGAGTGCCCGGCTGGCGGAGCAGCTCCGGCTGTTCACCGCCTACACCTACTCGAACTTCCGCTACGGCCGCTATCGGATCGTCACTGGCGCGGTGACCGATACGCTCGATGGCAAGCAGTTGCCGGGCATTCCGAAGGCCTTCATCCGCTTCGGCCTTCGCGCTGGGCCGGTGCGGGGCGTCGCCCTCGATATCGACCATACCATGTCCGCCGCCGTCTTCGCCGACGACAAGAACACGCAGTACGTCAACGGCTGGGGCAAGGCCAGCCCGACAACGATCAACGGCATCGGATTGGGTGTCACGAATCTGCGGCTGAGCTGGGAGGGGAAGAGCGGGAGCGCGTGGCTGCGGCCGTTCCTCGGCGTGAACAATCTCTGGGACCGGACCTACGTCAGTTCCCTCACCGTCAATGCGACCTTCGGACGGGTCTTCGAACCGGCCCCCGGCCGGAATTTCTATCTCGGCGGCGAGATCGGATGGGCTGCGCAATAGCCGCAGATAGACGGGAAGGGCACGGGCCGGCATGCCGCGCCACTTCCCCCCCGCCCGGGCAGGCTCCAATTTCCGGCCATGCCGGACGCACCCCATCACACCGCCTCGGATGCCTACTACCGCGAGCTGTTTGAGCAGGTAGGCGCCGTACAGTTGCTTGTGGACCCCGAGGAGGGGACCATCGTGGACGCGAATCCGGCCGCGGCGGTGTTCTACGGTTATTCCCGTCAGACCCTTCGCGGCCTGCCGATCACCCGCATCAACACCCTGCCGGTCGAGGAAATCACCCAGGCGCTGCAGCTCGGCGCCTCAGTGGGCGGCCATTATCGCGGTTTTCCTCATCGTCTCGCTTCGGGCGACATCCGGCTGGTGGAGATCTACGCCGGCCCCATCCATCTCGACGGCCGGTTGCTGCTCCACGAGATCATTCACGATGTCACGGACCAGATCCAGAGCGAGCGGGCGCGCGCCGATGCCGCCGAGAGCGCCCGCCGTCTCGGGCTGGTGGCTGTGGGCGTGGCCCATGAGGTCCGCAATCCGTTGTTCGGCATCTCCTCCACACTGGACGCCTTCCGCGCGCGGTTCGGGGAGCGCACCGAGTTCACACCTTACCTGCGGGTACTCAGCGACCAGGTCACCCGGCTGAGTCAGTTGATGCGCGACCTGCTGGAATACGGCAAGCCACCCTTGCCCGAGCTCCTTCCGGGCGATCCATCCCTGTGCGTGAGTCAGGCCCTGTACCACGTGCAGCCGCGCTCGGCGGAGCGGGGCGTGCCGGTGGAGTATCGCGCCTGGGCGCCCTGCCCGACCGTGGCACATGATCCTTCCCGCCTCCTGCAGCTGCTGCAAAACCTGCTCGAGAACGCCATCCAGCATTCTCCTCCCGGCGGCCAGGTGGTGCTCCGCAGCGGAGCGGTCCAGTTCGATGGCGCCAGCTGGGCCGAGTTCCGGGTGGAGGATGCCGGCCCCGGCTTCCGCCCGGAGGATTTGCCGCGCATCTTCGAACCGTTCTTCACTCGACGTCCCGGCGGCACGGGGCTCGGGCTGGCCATCGCGCAGCGCATTGTCGAGGAACATGGTGGCCGCATCGACGCGGCGAATCCTCCCGGGGGCGGTGCCGTCCTGCGGGTCCGCCTCCCTGCCCTGTCCGACTGAGCCCCCAGCCCCATGGCCCGTAATCGCATCCTGCTCGTGGACGACGATCCGGCGGTCCGGTTCGGGTTGAAGGATTTCCTCGAGACCCGCGGATATCGGGTGGATGAGGCGGATACCGCGAAGGCGGCCGAGCAGGCGTTCCGGGACAACCGGCCCGATGTCGTCCTGACCGACTACCGTCTCCCGGATGGCGATGCGCTGGCGTTACTGCCGCGACTGCGGGCCATCTCGGAGGAGGTTCCGGTCATCGTGCTGACCGGACACGGCTCCGTGGAGCTGGCGGTGCAGGCCATGAAGGAAGGCGCGGAGCATTTCCTCACCAAGCCGGTGACGCTCCCGGCGCTGGAAGTCGTGATCGCGCGAAGCCTGGCGCATCAGCGCAACCGACAGCAGCAGCTGGCCCGGCAGGCGCGCCAGGGCCGGCAGCAGTTCGATCCCTTCGCCGGAACCAGTGGCGCCATCCGTGAGCTTGCCGAGCAGGCGCGCCGCGTGGCGGCGGCGGAACGACCGGTGTATCTCAGTGGGGAGACGGGGGCCGGCAAGGGAGTGATCGCCGCGTGGCTGCACGCCAACGGGCCGAGGGCCGAGGAAGCGTTCGTCGATATCAATTGTGCCGGCCTGCCGCGTGAGCTGCTGGAATCCGAACTCTTCGGCCATGAGCGGGGCGCCTTCACCGGCGCGGTCCAGAGCAAGGTCGGCCTGCTGGAGCTGGCGCACCGGGGCACCCTGTTCCTCGATGAGATCGGGGACCTGGAGCCGCAGCTGCAGCCCAAGCTGCTGAAAGTGCTGGAGGAACAGCGTTTTCGCCGGGTCGGCGATGTGCGCGACCGGCAGGTGGACCTGCGGCTGATCGTGGCCACCAACCAGGATCTGGCCCAGCAGGTCGCGACGGGCCAATTTCGGGGCGACCTCTACTTCCGGATCACCACGCTTCCGCTGGTGGTGCCACCGCTGCGGGAACGGACCGAGGATCTGCCGCTGCTCGCCCACCGGTTGCTCGACACACTGACCGGCGAACTGGGCCGCCCGCCCATCACCCTGAGCAGCGGAGCGCTGGCGGCGCTGACGTCGTACCGCTGGCCGGGCAACATCCGCGAGCTGCGCAACGTGCTGGAGCGCGCCGCGCTGCTCACCGACCGCTCCGAGCTGACCCGGGATGACCTGCGCTTCGACCTTCCGGGCGGGCGGGTCGCGGGCGGCCCGCCCGCGCTGGATGGCGATGTCACGCTCAAGGCGGTCGAGCGGCTGCATATCGAGGCGGTGCTTCGGGAGGAGAAGGGCCGAGTGGAACTCGCGGCGCGGCGCCTGGGCATTCCGCGCAGCTCGCTGTACCAGAAGCTCAAGCAATTTCAGATCGCCGTCCCCAAGGGATAGATTCCCGCGGCATCCACAGATCGGTAGAGGAATCTCATGACAGACCAGGACGCAGTATCCCACGCCCCGCGCGGGCAGGACTCGGCCGACACCAACGGCGGCGCAGGGAACATCGACCAGATTCGCGACATCATCTTCGGCGCGCAGATGCGGGACTACGACCGCCGCTTCGTGCAACTCGAAGAGCGCCTGCTGAAGGATTCCGCGGAACTGCGCGAGGAACTCGGTCGGCGCCACGCGGCCCTCGAGGCTGCGGTCCGGCGCGACCTCGAGGCCCTGGGCGAACGGCTCGCCGCGGAGCAGCGCGGCCGGACCAGCCAGATCGAGGACGTCACCGGCAATCTCGACCAGCTCGGGCGCCATGTGGACCGCCGCTTCGGGGAGGCGGGCGAAGAAAGCAGCCGGGCCCAGCGTGAACTGCGCGGGGACTTGGTGCGGCAGGCGGCGGAGTTCGACGAACAGCTCCATCGCCGCGCGAATGAACTGGGCACGGCCCTCAAGCGGGAGGCGGACGAACTGCACGCCCGCAAGGCGGACCGCGCGG
This sequence comes from Gemmatimonadales bacterium, assembly GCA_039934355.1. Taxonomy (GTDB): domain Bacteria; phylum Gemmatimonadota; class Gemmatimonadetes; order Gemmatimonadales; family GWC2-71-9; genus JADJOM01. The sequence goes on along the minus strand of JBDTMI010000004.1, from coordinate 14,218 downwards.
TCCTGGGCGCGCTCTTTGCCGACCTCGCCGCGCGTCTGGCCGAGGAACTCAAGCGGCCGAATGACGCCTGACGTGAGCGCACCACCGCGGCGGGACCCGCCGCGTCCCGAACCGGCCCGACCCGAACTGCCTGCGGCGGATCCGGTCGCCCGGCTGCGCGCGATCCTCTGGGGTAAGGATCGCGACACACTGCGCCGCCTCGAGCGCAAGGTCGACGACCCCGAAGCCCTTCGGCCGATCGTTGAGCGCGCCCTCACTTCCTCGGTTCGGCGCGACCCCCGCCCCCTCGCCGAGGCGCTCTTCCCGGTGATGGGCCCCGCCATCCGCCGCGCGATCAGCCAGGCACTCGCGGGGATGCTGGAGTCGGTGAACGTGATGCTGGAGCACACCTTCTCCCTCCAGGGACTCACCTGGCGCTGGGAAGCGCTCCGCAGCGGCAAGTCCTTCGCCGAAGTCGTCATGCGGCATACCCTGCTCTACCAGGTCGAGCAGGTTTTCCTGGTCCACCGCGACGCCGGCCTCCTGCTGCAGCACGTGACTGCCCCCTCGATCGCTGCGCCTGCGCCGGACATGGTCGCCGGGATGCTCACCGCTATCAACGATTTCGCCCGCGACTCGTTCCGTATCGGGCAACATGACAGCCTCGAGTCGATCCAGCTCGGCGAATTCACCCTGGTGATCGAGCAGGGACCCCGCGCGGTGCTGGCAACGGTGATCCGCGGGCACGCGCCGACCACATTTCGGGTGGAGCTGACATCCGCCCTCGAGCATATCGAGGCCGACCAGTCCGACGAGCTCAGCGCGTTCAATGGAGATGCCTCCCAGTTCGCCTCCAGCCGGCCCCGGATGGAGGCGCTGCTGCAGGCGCAGGCCCGGACCCCGGTGAGGCAGAGGCGTCAGCCGTGGCGCAGCTGGCTCCTGCTGGGGGCGGCGGCCACCATGATGCTCGCCTTCGGAATTCCGGCAATCATCCGGGAGCGGAACTGGCGGGCGGCGCTGGCGAGCCTGCGCGGCGAGCCCGGGGTGGTGGTGACGTACGTCGGTCGGTCGAAGGGTCACTATCGCATCGATGGGCTGCGCGACCCGCTCGCGCGCGATCCGACCCAGCTCTTTGCCGCGGCGGGCATCGACACGACGCTGATCAGCGCACGCTGGGCGCCGTACGTCGCCCTGCAACCCGAGTTCATCCTCCGTCGTGCGACCCGGGCCCTCGCGACCCCGGTCGGCGTCACCCTCACCATTGCGGGCGACACGCTGGTCGCTCGTGGTGCCGCACCAGCCGGGTGGTTTCGCCAGGCCGCGGCGCTGGCTCCCGCACTGAGCGGGGTTGGCGCCTGGCGCGCTGAGCCGGCCGACCCGCGTGAACTGCCCCAGCTCGCGCCGCTGGTCGGGCCGCTGGAGGAGCGCCGGGTCCTCTTCGCCACTGGTGAATGGGGGCTCGACAGCGCCGCGGGCGCGGAGGTCGCCACCATCACAGGCGATGCGGCCCGCCTCGACAGCGCCGCGCAACTCCTCGGCTACACCCTGGTCCTGGAGATGGTCGGTTCGGCCGACGACCAGGGCAGCGAGGCGGCCAACGAGCTCCTGCGTGGGAATCGCGCCGCAACCGTGAGTGCCCTGCTCTCCCATGCGCTTCCGGACGTGCCGCAACGGATCAATGCCGGAATTCTGACAATGGCGGCCGGCGACTCGCAGCCGGAGGTGGACCGGGCCCGATTGCGCGCGGTCTGGGCCGTCGCGCGATTCGAGGAACGGCCATGATGATCGCCTTGCAAAAGAAGATCTGCATGCTGGGCGGCGTCGGCGTGGGAAAGACGAGCCTGGTGCGGCGCTACGTCGAGAGCCTGTTCTCCGAGCGCTACCAGGCCACCGTCGGCGTGAAGATCGACCGCAAGACGGTGGTCGTGGGCGATCATACGCTCAACCTCATGCTCTGGGACCTCCAGGGGGAAACCGAGCTGCAGCGGGTGCGCCTCGAATACCTGCGGGGCGCTGCGGGATATTTGCTGGTCGTGGATGTCACGCGCCGCGAAAGCCTGGTAACCGCCCTCGAACTCGGCCGGCGCGCCGCCGAGGTGATCCCCGGAGCCGCCGTCATGCTCGTGCTCAACAAGACGGACCTCGTGGAGCAGCGCGTGATCAGCGACGCCGACGTGGCCGGACTCGCGGCGGGAGGATGGCGCTTCGGCTTGACCAGCGCCCGGAGCGGCGAGGGCGTGGAGGTGGTGTTTCGACAACTGGCCGAGCAGCTGGCCCGCTCGGGTGCGACTGCAATGGAGGGTGCATGACCGTGCTGGACAAGAAGATCTGCATGATGGGTGCCCCCGGCGTGGGGAAGACCAGCCTGGTCCGCCGGTTCGTGGACAGCGTCTTCTCCGAGAAGTACCTCTCCACGATCGGGGTGAAGATCGACAAGAAGAGCGTGGAGCTGGCGGACACCACCATCAATCTCATGCTCTGGGACCTGCAGGGCGAAGAGCGCTACGAGTGGGTGCGACTGCAATACCTGCGCGGCGCCAGCGGTTACATCCTCGTTGCCGATGGCACCCGTCCCGAAACACTGGAGACGGCCATCGGGCTGCAGGAGAACGCGGCCAATCGCGCGCCGGGCCTTCCGTTCATTCTCTGCCTGAACAAGGCCGATCTCTGGGGGCAGTGGGCCATCAGCGCCACCCAGCAGGCTTGGCTGAAGGAACGCGGCTGGACCGTGCTCCAGACCAGCGCGCAGTCCGGCGACAGCGTGGAAGCGGCCTTCCTCACCCTTGCCGGAAAGCTGCAGCAGGATCCCGCCGCGTAGGTCCGGTTATCCGGCGTCTGGATTTCTCGTCCAGCGTCGGGAATCACCCATTCCCTTCACAGTCGGCCCTTCGCGGTAACTCGCTACCCTCACACACCTTCGCCGCTTGTCGCGAAGCGTGATGCGGTGGCCCTGTGCTTGCCTTCTGCAGTCGCATCATGACGCCCCTCCCCCCACTCGCCGCAGAACCGATTCGGGTGCTGCTGGTCGATTCCGACCCTTCGGTACGCTTCGTCTTTGCCGATTACCTCCGGGCGCAGGGGTTCGTGGTCGATACCGCCGGGAGCGATCTTGCGGCGGAGTTGCGGCTGCGGCGGGCACGATATCATGCCGTCATCTCGGACCTGATCCTGGACCAGCAGGACGAGCCGGGCGGGCTGATCCTGGCCCGACAGGTTCGATTCCTGTCACCCGAAACGGTGATCTGCCTCCTCGCACTTCCCGCCGAGCCGGCCATCATGCAGGAAGCCGAGCGAGTAGCAGATGTGGTGCTGCTCCGCCCGCGCCCACTCGCCGACATTGTCCAGATCGTCCTTGCCTTGGTGGCGCGACCGACTATTCGGACCGCTACCGACCCTGACGTCGCCAGCCCGGCTGCGTCTTAACACCATCCTGAAAGCAAACATGAATCGTCAGCCTTGTTGGCTCCTCGCCGGCCTCTTGCTCGCCGCAGTGAGCCCCGCCGCCGCCCAGAAGGCCGGCGCAGTGGAACTGGGAGGGTTCGGAAAATACACCAAGTTCGAATCCGATCTGAATTTCGACAACAAAATCGGCGTGGGTGGCCGGCTCGGCATCTTCATCGTGCGCAACCTCGCCATCGAAGGCGATGCCAGCATGACGACGACGCACTCCCAGGGCGGCTCCAAAGTCAAATACATCCCGGTCCATGCCCGGCTGGTCTACAACATCCCGCTGGGTGGCAACTCCGCCTTCCTCCTCGGCGGGGGCTATGTTCGCAACCTGTTCCGCGAGAACTATCGTGAAACGGAGAGCGGCGCGGCGGGCCTCCTCGGCCTGCGGATCGGCCTGGGAAGTGTCGTCGCGCTCCGGCTGGACGGGACCGTCGACTACATCCCCAGCCCGGACAACAACAACGCACCGACCCAGCTCGCCGGTGTGCTGGTAGGAAAGAATAACGTGCACCTGGGGGCGCAGGCCGGCCTGTCCCTGCTGTTCGGCGCCAAGCGGGACGGCGACCGCGACAAGGATGGCGTCAAGGATTCGATGGACCAGTGTCCTGACACGCCCGCCATGGAAGCGGTGGATGCCAACGGCTGCTCGCTGCCGAAGGATGCCGACAACGATGGCGTGAAGGACAATGTCGACCGCTGCCCCGGCACGCCGAGCGGTGATCGCGTGGACGCCAACGGCTGCTCGCTGCCCAAGGACGCCGATGGCGATGGCGTCATGGACGACAAGGACAAGTGCCCGAGCACTCCCGCAGGCACCGCGGTGGATGCGACCGGCTGCTCCAAGGACACGGATGGCGATGGCGTCGCGGATGTGAGCGACAAGTGCCCGAACACCCGCGCTGGCACTCCGGTAGACGCGACCGGCTGTCCGAAGGACCAGGACAACGATGGCGTGACCGACAACCTCGACAAGTGCCCGAATACGCCTGCTGGCGTCCGGGTCGACGCGACGGGTTGCGCGAAGGACACCGACGGCGACAAGGTGCCTGACGGCATCGATCGCTGCCCCAACACGTCGGCAGGGACTGAAGTGGACGCTGTGGGCTGCCCCATCCTGTTCGTTGAACCCGGCAAGGCGGTCGTTCTTCAGGGCGTCAACTTCGAGACCAACAAGGCGATCCTGCTGGCGGAGTCGCAGACTACCCTGGATCGGGTTGCCGAGTCGTTGAATGGCAACACGGACATCACGGTTGAAGTCGGTGGTCACACCGACGCGACCGGCAGCGCTCGTACCAACAGCCGTCTGTCGCAGGCCCGGGCGGACGCGGTGCGAGATTACCTCATCAGCAAGGGTGTCAGCGCCAGCCGGCTGACAGCCAAGGGGTACGGTCCGAGCAAGCCGGTAGCGACGAACGCGACGGTCGAAGGTCGCGCTTCCAACCGCCGGGTCGAACTGAGCAAGACGAACTGAAGATCGACGGGAGGCCAGGGCACTTCGCCCTGGCTCTCCACTGCACTTCCCGGTGCGGCCAGGGCCCTTGGTCTTGGCCGCATCGTCGTTCCACCCGGTCGGCTGGTTCCCGCAGGTTGTCCCTCGTCACCGAAACTGCAATGCTGCCTCACAGTCCCGAGCCGGTCACGGTCGTTATCCTCGACGACGATCCGGTGCTCGTCTCCGCGCTTTCCAGAATGCTGCACGACGGCCTGCAGCTCATCGTGGCGGGGTTCACGGAGGGCGGGGCCGCGATGGAATGGCTCTCCCACCATGACGCCAGTCTGCTGATCACCGACAACCTCATGCCGGGGCCGACCGGCCTCGACGTCGTGCGCTGGCTGCGCGCACAGCCCAATCATTTTGCCATGCCAGTCCTGATGCTCGCCGGCGTGCCGAGCGTCGACCTCGCCAACGCCGCTCTCGCTGTTGGTGTGACCCGCCTGATCGGCAAACCAATCCGTGCTGCCGACTTCCTTCGGGAAGTCCAGCACTTGTTGTTGCCACTCCCACCGGCGCCGACGCCTACCCCGGGCTGAGGCGCACTCCTAGAGGAGGCTTACGGGGTCACGATCGATGATCACCCGGGTTCCCGCCGGTTGTGGCAGCCGGCTCATGCCGTACCGCACCACCCGTCCCAGCGGTTCGGCGTCACCTCGCAGCACCACATGCCAGCGCCACCGGTTCTTGATCCGCCCCAGTGTGCACGGCGCCGGGCCGAGCACCTCGAGCGCGAGCCCCTGGTGCTCGACCAGTCGCTGGCACCACCCGGCGAGCAGCACCGCGCCGTCGGCCACTGCCACCTCCGACTCTCCCGAAATCAGCAGGTTCACCAGCGAGCGCACTGGCGGGTAACTGGGCGACTGCCGCCGGGCCAGCTCACCCACCAGGAACCCCTCGGTATCGTGCATTGCGGCCGCCGTGAGCGAGGGATGGTCCGGATTCCGGGTCTGCACCACGACCCGTCCTCCTTTCGGCCCTCGTCCCGCCCGGCCCGCGACCTGGGCCAGGAGCTGGAAGGTGCGCTCCGCCGCACGGAAGTCCGGCAGATGAAGGCCGGTGTCGGCATCCACCACGCCGACCAGCGTCACGTTGGGGAAGTCGAGGCCCTTGGCGATCATCTGGGTGCCGAACAGGATGTCCACGTCTCCGGCACCGACCCGGTCGAGGATCGCCTGATGCGACCACTTGGCGCTGGTGGTATCGAGATCCATCCGTGCCAGCCGCGCGTCAGGGAACCGGCTGGCGAGAAAGCGCTCGAGCTGCTGGGTCCCCACGCCACGCATCCGCTGCACCGCCGAGCCACAGGCGGCGCAGGCTTCGGGCACGGGCTCGTCGTGGCCACAATAGTGACACCGCATGCCGGGAGGCGCATGGTGCACGGTGAGCGAGATGCTGCAGCGGGGACACTGGCAGACCGCCCCGCACTCCGGACATTGCAGCGTCGCGGCGAAGCCCCGCCGATTGAGCAACAGCAGCACCTGCTCCCGTCGGTCGAGCGTCGCCTGCACCTCCGCATCCAGCCGAAGCGACCACGGCACCGCACCTGCCTCGGGCATCCGGGGGGCGACGCGCAGATCGACCAGTTCAACCGGTGGTAGTGGCTGCATCTCCGCGCGCTCGGGCAGCCGCACCAGCACGAGACGGCCTCCGACTCGCGCCATGGTCTCCGCGGCGGGGGTCGCACTGCCCAGAATCAGGCGGGCCCCTTCGAGTCGCGCACGCACCAGCGCGACGTCGCGCGCGTGGTAGCGCGGGGTCTCGCTGTTCTTGTAGGTCGCCTCATGCTCCTCGTCGACCACGATGACGCCGAGGTTGTGCACCGGGGCAAATACCGCGGAGCGCGCCCCCACCGCCACCCGTCGCTCACCCCGGCGCAGCGCCCGCCAGGCATCCGCTCGTTCGCCGTCGGACAACCCGCTGTGCAGTACGGCGACCTGGTCGCCAAAGACGCCGCGCACCCGGCTCACCGTCTGCGGTGTGAGCGCAATCTCCGGCACCAGCAGAATGGCCCCGCACCCCTCGGCCAGCGCCTGGCGAATCGCCTCGAGGTAGACCAGAGTCTTGCCGCTCCCCGTGACGCCAAACAACAGGATGCCGTCACCCGCCGGCTGCGCCGCGATGGTCGCCAGCGCCATGACCTGCGCCGGTGTCGGATGCGGCGGCGGGGGTGTGACGGGAAGGTCGCGGAAGGGATCGCGCGGAGCCTCGACCTCGCGCACAGCGGCGAGGCCGCGCCTGATGAGAGACGCGATGACCGCTCGGGAGATCGCGAGCTGCTCCAGCAGATGCCGCAGGGGCGCCGCGCCACCGAGCTCCTCGATCGCTTCAAGCGCGGCGCGCTGCACCGGGCTCCGCTTGAAGAGCGCCTCGCGCTCGGCCAGTGGCGGAACCGGTTCCGTCAGGCGAACGAGTCGCTCGGTGGCAACACCGCCTTCCGTCGTCGGCGCCTCGACCCGGAGCGCGATCGCGCCAACCCGCACCAGCCGGTTGATCGCCTCCCACACCGGTCGCTTGAGCGCGCGGGCGATACTCCCCACCGCGGCTTCACCACCCTTCCGCTCGAGGTAGGCGCCTACGTCGCCGGCGACACCGCCGGGCACCGCGGATCCCGTCAGCACCGCGACGACCCGCGAGCTGCCCCAGAGCGCCGCCGGCAGCATCGCCCGCAGCGTGAGGCCCAGCGGCGCACCGTAATAGCCTGCGATCCAGAGCGCGGTCTCCAGTAGTGCCGAGGTCAGCGCAGGCTCGGGATCGGGGCAACTCAGGATATCGCGTGTGGGGCGGTCGGGATCGGGCAGGTCGATGGCGGTGACGATGCCGACGAGTTCACGCTCGCGCACCGGGACCACCACCCGCGCCCCGGGCACGACCCGGTCCGCGAGGCTCTCCGGAATGCGGTAGATGTACGGTTTGGCGAGGGGCAGCGGCAGCGCCACCGCCCCGAAAGCCTCGGTCATCGACGGCTCAAGCCAAGCCCCGTACCGGAGGGAAGACGTACCTGGCCACCGTCGATCGTGGCGCCAGCGAAGGGGTCGTTCGCCAGCAACGCCGCGCCGTCGAGATCGACGATGTCAACGAGCGGTGTGAAGTGGGCGGCCGCGGTAATCGCGATCGACGTCTCGATCATGCAGCCCACCATGACCATCATGTGGTGCGCCCGCGCGATCGCGATCATCCGCAGCGCCTCCCGGAGACTGCCGCACTTGGCCAGCTTGATATTGATGCCGTCTACCTTGCCCACCAGTCGCGGGATGTCCGCCGCGGTGAGGCAGCTCTCGTCGGCGATCACCGGAATGCGCGCCGCGCGGGTGACCGCCGCCAGTCCATCGAGGTCATCGGCCGGCAACGGCTGCTCCAGGACGGTCACGCCGAACTCCTCCAGCACCGGCAGCATCCGGATGGCCCGCTTCACGGTCCAGCCGGTGTTGGCGTCGACTCGCAACTCCTTGTCGGTCACCGCCCGGATGGTCTGCAGAATCTCGTGGTCCCGATTGGTGCCGAGCTTGATCTTGAGAATCGGATACGATTCCGCCTCCAGCACCTTTGTCCGGATTTTCTCAGCCGTATCGATACCGATGGTAAATGTCGACTGCGGTGCCTTGGCGGGATTCAGCCCCCACATCTGGTAGACCGGAATGCCGAGGCGCTTGGCGGCGAGATCGTGCAGCGCGGACGACAGCGCACAGCGCGCCGAAGGATTGAGCTTGAGCAGCAGCTCCCAGTGGCGTTCGGTGTCTTCGATCAGCAGGGGATCGGAGGGGAGATGCTCGGCGTACGCCTGCAGCGCGGCCAGGACCGTCTCGGTGGATTCCCCGTAGATCCTGGACGGCGCGGCCTCGCCCCACCCCTCGATGCCATCGCGGTCGACCAACCGCACCCAGATGGTCCGGTAGTCGCTCTGTCCGCCACGAGCGATGATGAAGGGGTGGCGGGTGCGAATATTCAGGACTTCAGCTTCCATCCGAAGTGGTTGCGGCACGGGAACTCCATGAAGCGGTAGTGGTCGACCAGTCGAACGTTTACATCCAATCTGCGCGGCGCGTCTTCGTCGGCCGGGTTTCAGTCCAGCGCGTGCACTGTGGCCCAGACTCCTTCGGCTACGCGCGCCGGCGCGTACCCCCCTTCCAGCAGACCCACGATTGGCACCGTCGGCAAGCGCTCGCGCAGCCGGCCCACCAGCGCCGCATAGTCGGCCGCCTCCAGCGTGAACTCGCCGAGGGGATCGCCGAGCATAGCATCATAGCCGGCGGAGAGCAGGATCAGGTCGGGCGACCACCCGTCTGTGGCACTCACGATCGCCGCCCAGAGATCCGCGACGTAACGCGCCCTCGGCGCACCGCCCGCCCGCGGGACGTTGAACACATTACCGACCCCACGCTCCTCCGCCATCCCGGTCCCGGGATACCAGGGATGCTGATGCAGCGAGACATAGCGGATCATGGCGTCGGTTTCCACCAGCGCCTGGGTACCGTTGCCATGATGCACGTCCCAGTCAATGATCAGCACCAGCGCGCGTCCAAGTCGCTGGGCCTGCCGCGCCGCGACGACCACGTTGTTGACCAGGCAGAACCCCATGGCCCGGGAGGCCAGCGCGTGGTGACCGGGTGGACGGACTGCGGCAAAGGTGTGCTGGCAGCCGGTGTGGGCCTCCATCAATGCGGCCGTCACCGCACCGGTCGCCCCGAGCACCGCGCGCCAGCTCGCCGCGTTCATCACGGTGTCGAGCGAAATCACCCCACCACCAGCGTGGGCTATCTCCTCCACACGAACCAGATGCCCCGCGGGATGCACCAGCAGCAGGTCATCACGCCGACCCGCGACGGCGTGCTGAACCCTTATTGCGGGATCGGAACCCAGTCGATCGAGCACGGCCGCGAGTCGCTCAGGAGTCTCCGGATGCCCGGGGCCGGGATCGTGCTGGAGGCAGGCGGCGTGGGTGAATACAAGCGTGGTCACAGGCCGCTCGACCTCACTCGCGCCGGAGGAGGTCGCGGAGGGCACGGGCCTCCTCGCGCACTCCATGCCGGGCCTCGGCCAGCTCTGCCAGCGCACGTCGGTGACGCCGCCAGAGCAGGAGTACGCTGCCGGCCAGCAGCACGCAGGCCGCGCCGGCGATGCCGGCCCACAGCGCCCCCGACCAGAGCCCGATGAGGAGCAGCAGAACGCCGTCGAGGACCAGGATCCCGACGGCGAAGTGCGTCATGATGCGGCCCCGGACCGGCGTAGCGGGCGTCGTCATCTCCCGGGTCAGCGCACCGGCCGGCGACGCCGGGACAGCACGATCAGCGCGGCGTTCGGTACCACACCGGCCTCGACCAGCGAGCGCGCTTCGTCGAGCAACTCCGCGCCACGGTACTTGACCAGGTACTCTTCTGCCCGTCCCGAGGCGTGCGTCAGGCTCAGCGCGCGCTGCTTGATCTCTCCGACAGTCGTGGCGGCGGGCAACTCGAAGGACACCTGGTCCCACATCGCCTCGACCATCACCCGCACCGGCAGCACGCTCATGCGACCTCCGCGGCGAGGGGCAACGTCGAGAAAAACCGGCCGATGGCCTGGTCGAAGAAAAGGGTCGAGGCCCGGACCCGCGTGCCCCCGGGCCCTGCGATGGCCGCCAGCGCGATTTCTTCCCCGCCCTGTCCGCGCAGCGACAGAAACCCGGGACCCTCCTTTTCGGGGAAGGCCGCCGTTCCCGGCAGGCGTTCCTGGAAGAATTGCCTTGCCCGCGCCAGGACGTCGGCGGGGGAAAGGGTCGTGAGGAGTTCGTGCGTCATGGGGGATCAGTTCCGAAGAATGGACACACCAGTCGGTTGGGCCGGGACCGGAACCGTCGAGACCACCGTCCGGGTGGAAAGGTCGAAGACGTCGATGGCCCCGGGATCAGCGCCGATCGACTCCTGACTGATGTAGGCGTACCGGCCGTCCGGCGACCAGGCCACCCCATGCACGATCTTCTTCGTGGTTGGAAGCCGCACCACCTCCGTGAGGCTCTGCGCATCGATCAGGCTGAAGCTCTGCGCCTTCTTGTTGGTGACGATGACCCAACGGCCATCGGGTGACGGCTCCACATTGTAGGCGCCTGCCCCGACCGTGATCTCCTTCGTCTTCGTCAGCGTCGCCGCATCCCAGATTTGCAACGTGCCCGAGTGATTGCAGGCGGCGTACAGGGTCCGGTCATCGGGCGAAACACTCACGAACGTCGGACCGCACTCGCCGTCCGGTGCCGCCGGGGCCGTGGCGGCCGCCGACGGGGCGGGAGCCGGGGTACCGTGGTTCATGCTCCCATGATCCATCCCGGCCATCCCGGCGTAGGCATGCCCCACCCCGGTCCTCGCCCGGCGGACAATCCGGAACGTGCCGACTTCGATCTCGAGCAGTTCATCCGACATCATGCAGGACACGTAGACCGATGTGCCCGCATGATTCGACTTGACCCCGTGTGGCATGTCGCAGGCGGGAAGCGAGGTCAGGGTCGTCATGGTCGGGGTGTGAACAATCGAGACCAGATTCAGGCGGGGATGGTCGCCGTGGAAATCGGAATTGGCGACGAACGCCAGCTCTCCATCCGGAGTCAGACCGATCGTGGTGGGGAACATCTCGAGCGGGGCCCGCCCTACCAGCGTGTCGGTCAGCGCATCCATCTTCCAGAGGGTGCCGAAGGGCGTCCCATGAGCGATCGAGACGTAGTAGAAGCGATGGTCCGGCGAGACTGCGAGGTTGTGCGGGCCATCGATATCGGCCGGCATGATCCCGACCGGGACCACGTGGTGCGCGGTCAGCGTCCCGGCACTGGGCACAAACCAGCTGACGATATCGCCCGATTCACTCACGATTCCCACCCGGTAGCCCGGGGCGGCGGATTGCGCGGTCAGGCCGGCGGGCCAGAGCAGAACCGCGGCGAGCAGCATGGACTTCATGGGGGACATCCTCCGTTCGGCGGACCTGACAGACTGAGGCTGGGAAGATAGTGCGACAGCATCCGCGGCGGGACGGGTGGAGCCCTGCCCGGCCCCGTGCTGAGCCATCCCGGCAGCGAGGACGGAGTGCGACCAGACCGGGCCAGGCCTACGGCGTGTACCTGAGGATCTGGAGTCCGCCCGCGCCGGCTCCCACCACCGCAGTAAGGAGGAGCTGGTGCGTGCGCAGGTCGAACAGATCCACCGCGCCAGCCTCGGCCGCCCGCCCCTCGCACGATACCAGGGCATAGCGGCCATCGGGGGTCAGTTGCACGCCGCTGGGCACCGTGTGCGACGTCGTAAGCTGCGCCAGTTCCCTCCCCGAGACGAGGTCGATCACACTCAACGACTGTTGCCCCTTGAGCGTCGCGGCAAGCACCAGTCCGTCGGCGCTGATGGCCAGGTTGTACGGTGTTTTGCCCGTGGGAATGCGCCGAACAACCTCCAGCGTCCCGGCATCCACCTCCAGCACTTCCGCGTGACGATTGCACGCCAGGTACAGCCGGGTACCGTCGGGGCTCGGCTGAACCCAGGTGGGGGCGCAGGCCGCGCTGAGCCCGGCCGCGGGCGCGTCGTGGGACATAGTGCCGGTCCTCGACCCGAGCTCCCCCGGCATCATGGCGCTGGTCGTCTTCATCACATGCTCGCCGCCCGGCTTGACCGATGCCACCCGCGTGATGGCATACGTCGCCGGGTCCAGCTCGACCAGCTTGTCGTCCATCATGCAGGTCATCCACGCGCGCGTGCCGTCGGGGGCGACGCGCATCCCGTGCGGCATCAGGCAGGTCGGGATGCGGGCGACTTCCTGCATGACCGGCGTGTAGACCACCGAGACGGACGACGGAACCATGTCGCCGTAGAGGTTGAAGTTGGCCACCCAGGCGAACTCCCCGTCGGGGGAGAAGCTGATCGTGGCGGGGAAGCGGGATAACACCGCGATGCCCACCAGCGAATCGGTGTCGGTGGTGAACTTCCACAGCGTTCCGTTCGGGGTACCGTGCGCGACGCTGGTGTACCAGTACCGGTGATCGGGCGAAATATTCAGGTTGTGGGGTCCGTCCGTCTCGCTCGGCCGAGGATCCACCTTGATCACCTTCTGCACCGTGGCACCGCCCGGTCCGAACTGGATCCGGCTCACCACGTCCACCGCCTCACTGGCGACATAGGCGGTGATCGTCGGCAGGGAATCGCCGGGACCGGGGTGGAGGAGGAGGGCGAGGGGCAGGAAGTTGAGCATGAATCCTCAGTCAAGTGCGTGCGAACAGCGTACAGCATTCAGCGTTCAGCATTCAGCATTCAGCATTCAGCATTCAGCAGAACAACCCACGGCTGATTGCTGAATGCTTACCGCTGACCGCCCCTACGGAATCAACGGCCCCTGCTCATCCACCTTCAGCACCCACAGTCCGCTGTTCATGTCGGACACGAAGACATTGCCCTTGAACGGCTGGGGCCCCCAGGCCATCGGCGAGTTCGGCGTGAAGCCCTTGTCGGTCGCGGTATGATAGAACCCGATCTGCCGGCCCTGCCGGTACAGATCGCCGCGCAGGTCACCCGAGATATCGACCACCCGCAGGCCGCCCTGATAGTAGGCGATGTACAGCTTCCCGTTTTCCGCCCACATGTTGTGCGCACCGGCCTCCGGCACCTCGAACTTCCCTACTTCCGCCGGATGATCGATATCGGCGAGATCGACCACGTGCACGTAGCCGCGGGGGCCACCGATGCACTGCGGGCAGCCGAAGATCTCGTCCCCGATGAACAGGTAGTTCCGGTCGCGCCAGACATTGTGGGTGTTGCCGATCGGATAGGAAAACTTGGACACGAAGACCGGCCGGGCCGCCGTGCCGCCTCGATGCAGCCCGCCCACGTCGAGGATCTGCACCCCGTCATTCCAGTATGACAGATACATGATGCCGTCGTGGACCCAGACATCGTGCAGGTAGCGGTTGTTCGGGTCTCCGGTTTCCCAGCGCCCCGCGTGCCTCGGCGCCTTCGGGTCACTGACGTCGATGATGTGCAGCGCCCCGGTGCCATCGTTGGTCACGTACACCATATTCTGGTAGAACCAGGTGTTGTGGATCCCGGCAGTGAGGCTGTCGGTGAATTCCGACAGGATTTTCGGGTGGGCGGCAACGCTGACATCGAGGACGACGAGCCCGTTCTTCCGGTCGGCGGCGCCTTCGCGCGTCAGCACGCCGATGGTCCCGGCGTCGTTGACCAGGACATCGTTGATGACCCGGGCGTTCACCATGATCGAGTCGGTGAGCGTCGGCTTGGCCGGATCGGTCACATCGTAGACCAGCACCACATTGCCGGTGACGTTCGGGCGGACCCCGGC
>JBDTMI010000003.1:0-143410 GCA_039934355.1 Gemmatimonadales bacterium | reverse complement strand
GCCCCGCCACCGTCCCGGCGGCCACCTTGTCCCAGTCCTCCGGCGACCAGCCGAATTCATGAAAGAGCGGGCCCAGTGTAAGGCCGGTGTCGGTGACGCGGCCGGTAATGACCACCTGCGCGCCCTGGCGCAGCGCCTCGACCATCGGCGCCATGCCGAGGTAGGCGTTGGCGGAGAGCACTTTCTCACGAATGTCCGAGAGCGGCCGACCGGTATCCATGTCAGTGAGCGGATGCCCTTTGGCGAGAAGCTCATCGATCCGCGGCAGCAGGTCATCCCCCGTCACCAGTGCGATGCGCAGCTTGGCACTCAGACCCAGTCGCCGCGCCACTTCACGCACCGCTTCGGCGCAGGCACGCGGGTTGACCCCGCCGGCGTTGCTGGTCACCCGGATGCCACGCCTGACAATGTCGGGAAGGATCCGCTCCATCAGCGGGACGAAATCCCTGGCGTACCCGAGCGTGGGGTCGCGCGCCTTCTGCTTCTGCATGATGGACATCGTCACCTCGGCGAGGTAATCCATCATGAGGTAGTCGATCGGACCGCCCTGCACCTGGCGCACCGGGGCTTCGGGCCAGTCGCCCCAGAAGCCCTGCCCAGCGGCCACACGTACGATACGATCGGTCATGGTGAGCGCGGAGTAAGAGAAGGAGGAAGCGGGACTTCACGAGTCCAGGTCCGGTCCGCCTCCGGCACCACCACGATACCGAGCGGAAAGAACCCGTCGCCCAGCGTCAGTGCTGGCGTCCCAAGTGGAAGCGAAAGCGTGCCACTGCTCCCGGGCGCGATGCTCAGCGGGCTGCCGGGGATCCCGGTCACGTGGGCGGAATCAGCATAGAGCCGGATCGAGATGTCAGCGGTCCAGCGCTCATCGGCGTCCACGTCCGCGAAACCGGGAAACAGCGCCAGTTCCGCCGGACCAACACCGTCCGAGGGCAGATCGACCTGCAGCCGCCCGGTGGCATAGTTGAGTGGAGACTTCCCGAGCTGGCGGCCGGCGCCATCGAAAAGCGTCACCCCGAAGTCGGTGAAGCGCGGCCACTGGGTCGGATCCATGCTCACGTCGATCGCCGCATGTACCGCCCACGCCGGCAGCGCGAACCGGATGTTCTGCCGGCCGCTGCCGTTGGCCACGACGCGGGCCGCGCGCTCCGCTCCGACCAGGACCACGAAGGGTTCGGTGGAAACCGCCGCGGGCGACAGGTTCTCCAGTCTAAGCGCGATGCTGTCCTGCACCCGGGCGGCGCTGATCCTGAGTGGGCTCTGCTGGACGATGATCGCCGCGGAGGCGGGCTCCAGCGGCGGGGCGGTCACAAGCGCTTCGTACATGCCGTCGCGCACGTGGCGGCCGTCGACAATGTAGAGTCCCGCCTGCTCCCCCGCGCCGGCGCCGATGCCATTCTCCTCCTGGTAGGGCTGGCCGCCAGGTTCATGCAGCCAGGCCACGACCTGCTCCGATGCGTCTCGGGTGGAGTATGCCACCGCGAATGGTCGTCCCGCCTGTGCCATGAAGAACCGGCGTGCCGCTCCACCGGCGGGCACCTCACCGAGATCGGCGGAAAAGCTGGCACCGGTGTCAGGCACCACCACCGTCGTGATGAGTCGGACGATGGGTCCGGCCAGGGTATCACCGGTCCAGCCGGAGACGACGCCCACATACGCACCGGGCGCATTCAGCGCACCGGCCTGCAGGCCGAGTGTCACCGTCGTGGTGCCTGCGCCCACCCGCACCCCGCCCGGCGCCCTGAGCCAATTCGCATTCGAGCGGAAAGTGAGGTCGGTCGCCGCGCTGCCCGCGGCCTGGACCAGATCGAAGCCCTGCAGCGTGTCGTCCGTCGTGCCGAGGGGGCGGATACGCCAGGCCGCAGTGAGGCCATGGTCCCGTGCGCGTACCGCGATGTCCGGGATCTGGTGCGGCGTCCCGAGCCAGCGCCAGGCGGCGCCAACGTCTGGCAGACCGGTGCCGTCGTCGAGAAAGGTCTCTCCGGCCAGCGGATGCGCCGTCACCATCAGCGCCTGACGAATCTGTCGACTGTTGATCGGTCGCTTCTCCTGCGTCAGGCCCGAGACCAGCAGCGCAACGAGCCCGGCGGCGTGGGGGGAGGCCATGCTGGTCCCCCCCTTCTGTTCATTCCCGGTATTCCAGCGGGGCACCGTCGAGAAGGCGAGCCCCGGGGTGACGATATCCGGCTTGGCCGTCTCGCCACCCCGGGAGCTGAAATAGGCGATCGGATCGGCCCCCTTCCCGCTGGCACCGAGAAACACGGCCGGATAGGTGGCCCCGATAGTCAGCGCCCGGTTGGAAGAGCCTGGGAACCCCATCGTGGAAAGGCCGGGCCCGTCGTTTCCCGCGCTGATCGTGAACACGAGTTCCGGGTGGGCGTTGAGGACCGAATCTACCAGGCCATCGATGACGGCCTGCCCCTCCGCCTCATTCCCCACGCCGAAGCTCATGTTGAGTACCAGCGGCGCACGACGCTCAGCGGCAAAGTGGATGGCATAGTCCATGGCGGCGAGCATGCTGCCTGAAGTCGAGATGCCACCCTGCGCGTTGTTGGCGATCTTGAGTCCGAGAAGCCACGCTCCCGGCGCCACGCCGCTGAAGCCCTTGATGCCGTACAGGTCGTGTCCCGCGGCGATGCCGGCGACATGTGACCCGTGGGAACTGGTGTCGAAGAAGAGACTGAGCCGCGGCGCCCCGCCGGAGTCGGTGGAGAGATTCACCGCGATCGTGAGCGGTGCGGGGCGAGTACCGCTGTGCCAGGCGAAGGTCTCCCGGGCCACGAGGAAGTCGTGCACTGGCACTTCATCCGCTAGCGAGCCATCGCCGTCGGTATCGGCAACGAGCACCCAGCCGTCGGTCGCACGGAGCACGACGACCCCGAGCGTATCGCTGTTGTCATGGTCGCCGTTGAGGTCTGAACCGGGCAACTCTCCCAACGGCAACTCGGCCACCGTGCCCACCCACATCGCGTGACCCACCTGGAGTCCGCGCAGCCGGGAGATCCCGCTGAGCACCCGGCCACCGAGGGTCAACTGATCCCCGGTCGCTGTGGTCGCGGTGAGGGTGACGGCGCCTTCACCGGAAAAGTCGCGCAGGTCGAGGAACTTCCGGTCGCCAGTCGTGGTACGTCCAAGTCCGGGGATACCCGGGTCCTGCCCGCTGTCGAGGATGCCGATGATTACGCCGCGGCCATCATACGTCGGATGCGCGGCGAGGAAGGCCGGGACACCGGTGGGACGCAGCGGCATCCAGCCCCGGCTGTACGCCTCAGCCGGGGGGATGATTGGCACAGCCTCCGTCGTGTCGCGCAGCGCGGCCGGCGAAATAACGCTGTCTGCGGCGGGAGATGCGGACGCCGCGGCGGGTGGGACGATGCCACTGGGCGCGGGACGGGAGCACGCAAAACAGAGCGGCAACCCGAAGGCCGCCGCGAGGGATACACGAACGGTGCGAAGGATCACCGAGCCCCCGCGACGTCGAGTGGTGGCAGGACGAACGGGCCGATATGCGGTCCGGCAAAGTTGCGGGTCACACCGAGTAGAAAGGCGAGCGTCTCTCGCGTCTCCTCGACGGTGATGATCGCATCCACATGGCCCCGGGCAGCGGCGAACTTGGCATCGAGCTGGTGCTCATAGTCCTGCCGCATGGCGTCGGCGGCCGCCTGCACTTCCGGCGACGGTGGGCGCTTCTCGGCCCTGGCCCGGGCGAGTTCGGCACCATGCACGGCACCGACGGCGGACTCACCTTCCATGACCGCCATCCTGCCGGTCGGCCAGCTCAGGATGAAATCCGGGTCGAATCCCTGCCCCGCCATGGCGTAGTAGCCGGCGCCGGAGGCGTGATTCACCGTGAGCACGAGCTTCGGCACCAGCGCCGTCGCCATCGCCTCAACGAAACGCGCCCCGGCCCGGATGATCCCGGACTGCTCGGCATCCGGTCCCACCATGAACCCGCTCACGTCCTGGATGAACAGCAATGGGATCCCTTCGCGACTCGCGGTCTCGATGAAGAAGGCGGCCTTCTCCGCGCTCTCGGTGTAGATGATCCCGCCGATGCGGGGCATCTGGCCGGCCTTGCCCTTCAGGACGCTGCGGGTGTTGGCGAGAATCGCCACCGGATGCCCGTTGATGCGTGCATGGATGCAGAGCAGCTCGCGGGCGAGGTCGGGCTGGAATTCCAGCAGACTGCCGCCGTCGAGCAAACAGTCGAGCAGGGCGTGCACGTCATACGACATCCGATGATCGGCGGGGAGAATGTCGTAGAGGTCGGTGATCGGCCGGCGGGGTGGGGACGGCGGTGTGAGGGACTGCGGTGGAGCCGCCAGCGGCAGCCGGGCCACATACTCCCGCACCAGCGTGAGGCACTCACGGTCATTCGCCGCGCGGTAGTGCGCCACCGCCGAGACCGAGGTGTGCATCGCGGCTCCGCCCAGGCTCTCGGCGTCGACATCCTGTCCCGTCGCACCTTTCACCAGATTGGGCCCGCCGAGACCCATGAAACTGGTGCCGTTGACCATGAAGATCACGTCGGATAGCGCCGGGAGGTACGCGCCGCCCGCAATACAGCTGCCCATTACCGCGCTCACTTGCGGTACCCGGAGGTAGCGTCGCATGAGGGAGTTGTAGTAAAAAATCCGGGCGGCCCCGTACTGGCCGGGAAAGACCCCGCCTTGGTAGGGCAGGTTCACGCCGGCGGAATCGACCAGATAGATGATCGGGATCCGCTGACGCATCGCGATCTCCTGCGCCCGGAGGATCTTGGTGATCGTTTCCGGCCACCAGCTCCCCGCCTTCACGGTGGAGTCGTTGGCGACGACCACGACCTCGCGTCCCGCCACCACGCCCACGCCCGTGATCACGCCGGCCCCGGGGGCCTGCTCCTCATACCGATCGCTCGCGACGAGCAGACCAATCTCGACCCAACTGGTTCCCGGATCGAGCAACCCCGTCACCCGCTCCCTCGGCGAGAGCTGTCCCTTCTCGTGCATCTTGGCGACGCGCTTGGCGCCGCCGCCGAGTCGCAGCCGCGCGGCCAGCTCGAGATACTCATCAGTCAGCGCGCGAAGCCGTGGAGGCCGGGCGGAAGGCGACTTGGGAGACACGTGACGCTCAGTCGTGGAGGTGTTCGGCGGCCCACGATTCGATGTAACGGATGAGATCGGTGGTGGGCGTTCCCGGACCGAAGAGCCGCCCGACCCCGCTCCGGGTCAGCGATTCGATATCCTCCGGCGGAATAATGCCGCCGCCGGTGATGAGAATGTCGCCCCGCCCCGCCTCCTGCAGCAGCGCATGCACCCGGGGGAAGAGCGTCATGTGCGCGCCGGAGAGAATCGAAAGGCCGACCACGTCCACATCCTCCTGTACCGCGGCGCTGGCGATCATCTCGGGCGTCTGATGCAGCCCGGTGTAGATCACCTCCATCCCGGCGTCACGCAGCGCGGCGGCGACCACCTTCGCCCCACGGTCGTGGCCATCCAGGCCCGGCTTGGCGACGAGGACGCGGATGGGACGGGTGCGGGGCTTCTTGTCGAGTGCTGGGGACATGGGAGGTCGGGTCGAAAGATGAAGTCTCGTGTATACGGCGTTCAGCGTTCAGCGTTCAGCATTCAGCATTCAGCGTTCAGCGTTCAGTGTTCAGCGCCATACGTTTGTCGGTTGGCTTACCGCGGACTGCTGAACGCTGAACGCTTGCAACCGAGGCCTCCGACGAGCCGAGAATCATCTCCGCCACCTCCGCCACGCTTCCGGCCGTTCGCACATCGCGCCCGGCGTGGAGGCCCAGCGGATCGAGCAGGATCACATCCATCCCAGCGCGGCGCGCGCCGACGACATCCACCTCGTAGATGTCGCCCACGTACAGCGCCTCCTCGGGCGTGAGGCCAAGCTGCTCGAGCGCGAGCGCGAAGATCCGCGGGTCGGGCTTCTCGACACCGACCAGCTGACTGTCGATGACCAGCTCGAAGCGGTCCCGAATGCCAGCAGCGATCAGCGCCTCCTCGGCCCGACCATCAGAGTTGGACACGACGGCGAGGCGATATCCGGCGGCCGCCAGGGCATCGAGCGCCTCGGGGGTCCCCGCCTGCATGCCGGCCCAGAGCGGATGTTCCCGGTGCATGCGCAGCAGCGTGTCCCGGACCAGCTCCAGCTTTTCGGGCGCGACCCCGGCCAGAAGAAACAGCGACTCAAGGTAGCGGCTGGCCCGCTCCCGATCGGTGGTATTGCGGTTTTCAAGCGCGGCGGCCGCCGGCCCAGCCTGGGCCGCCAGTTGCGCCGCCGTCAGCGGAACCCCGATCGCCACCCCAACCTCCCGCGCCATCCGCGCGAAGTCGAGAAAGAGAAGAGTATTCCCGGCATCGAAAAGCACCGCGCGAAGGCTCACCGGAACCGCAACAGCCCGCTGAGTCCCTGGACGGCGGCCCGCGCCTCCGGATCGTAGAGTACTTCGACCTCGACCCGCTGGCGCAGCGCCTCTTCGATCGCCTCATCGACCACATCCAGCACCGCGACCACATCGCCGTCGGCCCGGAGCTCGCGGTCATTGACCGCGAGGCGTCCGGTCTTCGCCGACCGGAACCCGTCTCCAGTGGCATCGGCATCGACCAGAAGCGTGCGCACCTGTCCGCGCGCCAGCGCCTGCAGCGTGGGCTGCATGCCGTTGACCGCCCAGCCGCTCCCGACCGCATCCGGCAGTCCATGCGCGAGGTGGCGCTCCTCATCCCGCTCCCATTCGATCCGCGTCGCCAGCGTGGCCTCGTGCACCAGCGGGAGCGACACCTCCTTGGGATTCAGGCTGACGACACCCATGAGCCGTTCGGCGAGGTACGGGTGGAGGAACGCCGCCACCGCGCCGGCGTCCTTGCCGGGACCGGCGAGGACGAGGCCGTGCACCGGGTGAATCCGATTCAGCTCGAAGAGCCGCTGCGCAATCGCAGCGTAGTGTCGCTGCTTCTCGACCCGAATCCGGTTGTTCCAGGTGTGCTCCCCACTCCCCGGCGCGCCCTGGCGATCGCTCTTGTAGCGACTCCCCCGGGTACTGTCCGCCCGCAGGTCCTCTACTTCCTCGGCACCGAAGGCGGTGACGGTGAAGAACCGCGCCGCGGTCCGATCGAGGACGACGGTGAGCAGGTTACCGAACTCGTCCTCCACCGATGCCAGCTCCCGCACCAGCGGGGCGCGCTCCACCGCGAGGCGGGAGCGGTGCACCAGCGGCAGCGGGACCACTTCGAACAGCTTGAGCGGCCCGCAGGCGAAGATGGCCACGCCCTGGGTGTCGGGCAGGTGGCCGGACTCCTTGAGGTGGTCCTGGATCCGGCGCAGGTCCGCGATCACCTCTTCGCGGACGCCGCGCGGCAGGGCCAGCGCGCCGAGCTGACCTTCGACTTCACGGATGCGATTCTTGAGCTTGATCAAGTACTTGCCACGGGAGCGGTCACGCGGCTCGAGTTTGAGATAACAGGTGACGATCCGGTGATCGTCGGTGCGCAGGCGGGCCAGCTTGGCCAGGATTTTCTTGATGTCAGCGATCATGGTTCCTGCTAGAAAAAGACGGGTTCACGATAGGTCCCAAAAACCTGCTCGAGCACCTGACGGATCTCGAACAGGGTACAATCGGCCCTGGCACACTCGAGCATGGGCGGCATGATGTTGCGATCCTCGGCGGCCGCCCGGCGCAGGTCCTCCAGCCGGCTCGTAGCCACCGATTCGTTGCGTTCCGCGCGCAGCGCGGCCATCCGTTCGCGCTGGCTTCGCTCGGCACCCTCCCCGACGCGCAGCGTCTGGAGGACCGGCTCGTCGTCCTCGGTGAACTCGTTCATCCCGACGACCAGGCGTCGGCGCTGCTCGAGCTCCGCCTGGAACCGGGCGGCCGACTGCGCGATCTGCCGCTGGAACCACCCACCCTCGATGGCGCGCACCACGCCACCCTGCGCTTCGATTTCCGCGAACAGTCCCAGGGCCTCGCGCTCGAGCTGGTCGGTGAGGGCCTCGACGTAGTAGGACCCGCCCAGGGGATCGGCGACGTTGGCCACGCCGGTTTCGTAGGCGAGGATCTGCTGGGTGCGGAGCGCGATACGGACCGATTCCTCGGTCGGCAGGGCGAGGGTCTCGTCCAGGGCATTGGTGTGCAGTGACTGAGTCCCGCCGAGCACCGCGGCCATCGCCTGGTAGGCGACGCGGACGATGTTGTTGTGCGGCTGCTGCGCGGTGAGGGTGACACCGGCGGTCTGGCAGTGGAAGCGCATCTGCTGGCTGCGTGCCTGCCGCGCGCCGAACTTCTCGCGCATGACCCGGGCCCAGATCCGCCGCGCCGCGCGCATCTTGGCGATCTCCTCGAAGAAATCGTTGTGCACGTCCCAGAAGAAGCTGAGCCGCGGCGCGAAGTGGTCGACGTCCATCCCCCGCGCCACGCCCCGCTCCACATAGGTGAAGCCGTTGGCGAGCGTGAAGGCGAGCTCCTGGGCCGCAGTCGAGCCCGCCTCGCGGATGTGATAGCCGGAGATCGAGATCGTGTTCCACTTAGGCGTATGCTCGCTGGCCCACTCAAAGGTATCCACGATGACCTTGAGCGCCGGTTCCACCGGGAAGATCCAGGCATGCTGCGCCATGTACTCCTTCAGCATGTCGTTCTGGATCGTGCCCTGCAGCTTCGCCGGATCCACACCCTGCCGCTCGGCGGCCGCGACGTAGAAGCTGAACAGCATCGCCGCCGGCCCGTTGATCGTCATGCTGGTCGAGACCCGGTCGAGCGGAATCCCGTCGAACAGATCCTGCATGTCGCGCAGGCAGGAGATGGCGACACCACACTTGCCCACTTCGCCCTCGGAGCGGGGATGGTCGGAGTCGTAGCCCATGAGCGTCGGGAAGTCGAAGGCGACCGAGAGACCGGTCTGGCCCCGCGCGAGCAGAAACTTGTACCGCTCGTTGGTGTCGCGCGCGGTGCCGAAGCCGGCGAACTGCCGCATGGTCCACAACCGGCCGCGATACATCGTGTGGTGAATGCCCCGGGTGTAGGGATACTGGCCCGGCAACCCCAGCCGTTCGGTGACCGAACCGCCGACGTCGAGCGGCGTGTAGAGCGTCTCGACCCCCCGACCGGACACGGAGCTGAAATCGACATCGTCCCGCACCGGCAGGTTCGCCGCCTGCTCCCGCCACGTCTTCAACTCGGCGCGCAACCGCTCCAGCTCGCGATCCTGTTCGTCCATCCGATCGAGCAGCTGGCGCATCGCGAGGTCCTGTTCCCACGAGCTCATACGCGCATCCCCTGTTTGAGGCTGTCGAGAACGTCGGCGGCGACCTCGTAGGGACTCACCCGCCCGTGGGTGAGATCCTCGAGGCGATCGCGAATCTGCTGTTCCGCCCCGGCTTCCTGCCAGAGCCATTGTCGCATGGCCCGGGTGACCACTTCCCGGGTCCGCTGCAACACCCGGTCACTGCGGCGCGTGGCCTGAGTACCCGATCGGCTGAGCCACTGGTTGTGCTGCTCCAGCGCCTCAACCAGCTCCCCGACACCCGTGCCGGTGGAGGCGACGGTGGCGAGGACCGGCTGGGTCCACTGGTCGACCGGTTCAGCGGGGCGGCGGGGCGACGCGTCGGAAGCGGATCGTCCGTGGTGGGCCGGCATGTGCTTGAAGGCGTTGCCCGCCCGGATGCCGAGGGTGACCTCGATTTCGTTGCGCAGTCGGTCCGCGCCGGGACGGTCGGCCTTGTTCACCACGAAGATATCGCCAATCTCCATGATGCCGGACTTCAGGGTCTGGATCCCATCACCCGACTCCGGCACCAGCACCAGCACCGTCGAATCCGCGCTGCGCGCGACATCCAGCTCCGACTGCCCCACGCCGACCGTTTCGATCAGGATCCGGTCGAAGCCGCCCGCGTCGAGGACGTCGCAGACCTCGCGCGTCGTGGTGGCCAGGCCGCCGAGCGAACCGCGAGTCGCCATGGAGCGGATGAAGACCCCCGGGTCGAGCGCGACCGATTCCATCCTGATCCGGTCGCCCAGCAGGGCTCCGCCGGTGAACGGGCTGGTCGGATCGACCGCGACAACCGCCACAGTGAGAGACTGGGCCCGGAAGCGCTGGACCAGCTGTTCGGTGAGGGTGGACTTGCCGGCGCCGGGTGGACCCGTGATGCCGATACGCCGCGCGTGACCAAGGGTGGGATGAATCGATGAGAGGAGCTGCTCAAATCCGGGACGGGCATTTTCGACCAGCGAGATCGCGCGCGCCACTGCAGCAGGCCTGCGGGCCCTGAGACCAGCGACAAGATTGGCGGGATCCATGACTGTAAAGTCACACCGGAGAAGGAGATATGCCAGCCCTCACCGGTCCCCGACCCGGCGGCGGACCAGCCAGGTAACGAGGGCCGCGAGGAGCCCGCCAACGACCACCGCGATCGCGAGCAGAACCTCCACATGCTTCAACTGGCCGGCGATCGCCGTCGTGCCGTGGCCGAGCAGATAGCCGGCGGACCCGAAGAGCACGGCGGCCAGACTGCATCCCAGCAGATCGGTCAGGAGAAACCGACCGAGACCCATCCCATGCTGACCCCAGAAGAGCATGCTCGCGTTCCGGGTCCCGTAGACCACGCGAGCCGCAAGCAGTTGCCAACTGCCGAGTCGCTCGGCGAGCGACTCGATCCGCGGTCCGACCCGTTGATACCACCGGCTGGTCCGGATGCGTTCCCGAAGCTGCCGACCGACCACGAACCAGGCGAGGTCTCCGGCCAGGTTCCCCGTTGCCCCCGCGACCATGACCTGGGGGAGACTCATCAGGCCGCGATAGGCCAGCACGCCACCGACGACGAGACTCACATCCCCTTCGACGGTGGCGAGCGCAAAGAGGGCCACCACCCCATAGCGAATGAGGAAATCGGTGATCGTCACGAGAGCAGCAGCGCGCCAGCCAGTGCGCCCCCAAGCATGATCCAGACGATGTTGACCCGGGTCGTCACCATGACGCCAATACCGGCGAGCGCGATGACGATCTGCCAGGGGCCGGTGAGCGTGCCGTTCGCCAGCTCCACCCCGACGGCGACAATCAGCGCGATCGACGCCACGTTGACCGAATCAAGAAATGCCCTGGTCCACGCACCACGGTGCAGGCGTTCGATGCGCGGGCTGGTGAGCGCGACGAACACGAATGAGGGCAGAAAGATTCCTGCCGTGGCGACCAGCGCGCCCGGCACGCCGAGCAGCAGATACCCCACGAAGGCCGCGGTGGAGAAGACCGGCCCGGGGGTGAGTTGTCCGGCCGCGACCGCATCGACCAGTTGCACCGGACTGAGCCAGCCGCGTCCGGTCACCAGTTCACTCTGCAGGAAGGCGATCAGCACATAGCCGCTGCCATACAGGGTGGCACCGATCCGGAGGAAGTAGAGTCCCAGCGTCACGATGGTCGGCCCGGCGCCCGCGGGCAGCAGACCGATCAGGGAGAGCGGTACGACGCTGAGGACTGTCCCGCCCCGCCGTGGCAGGCCGGCGATCCAGCAGGCCCCGAGGATGCCGCCCGCCAAGAGCAGGAAAAGGGCATTGAGCCCCAGCCAGTCGCCGAGCAGCACGAGGCATCCGAGCAGCGCCAGGATCCGGTTCTTCACCGCCGCCCGGCCCAGGCGGAGGACGGTGCCCGCGATGACCGCGAGCATTGCGGCGCGGGCGCCTTCGGCCGGGCCGAGCAGCCCGGGGAGCATCCCGAATCGGACATATCCCCAGGCCAGCAGTGTCGTGATGCATACCGCGGGCACGATGAATGCAAAGCCCGCGACGATCAGTCCCGGATATCCCCCGCGGAGATAGCCCAGGTGCATGGCAAGTTCAGTCGAATTGGGGCCAGGAATGAGATTGGTGACGCCGATCAGGTCGAGGAAGTGTTCCCGCGTCAGCCACGCGCGGCGGGTGACGACCGCTTCCTCCATCATGGCGATGTGCGCGGCGGGGCCACCGAAGCTGGTCAGGCCGAGTCGGGCAAAGAGGAGCATCAGCTCGCGCACGTCGGTTCCGGTCCGGGTTTGGCACAGCGTGGGGAAAGCAAAGTATACTCTCTGCCCGGTATGACCGACCCTGTGAACGACCTCAGCCCACCGCCGGCTCCGCTGCCGTCCACTCCGCGCCTGGCGCTTCCCTGGCGCCTGGCCGCGTTGACCGGCTTGCTGGCGCTCGCGCTCGTCGTCGGTGCGACAGAGATCGCGTTCCGCCTGGCGGAGCGGACTCGCCGCGCCGATCTGCTCACCGAGTCGATCGACCTCGCCAACACCCTCGCCGCCTACCTCACTCGTTTGGCCCCGACCGGGGAACCCTCGGCGCTGGCCGTCGGTCTTGCAGGGTGGAACCGGCGCCACATCACCGAGACGTCGGCCGTCGTCTATCTCCGCGATACCTCCGGCATCGAGGGCTCGATCGGGAGCGACAGCAGCGTAGGCCGCATGCCCGACCTCGCCGACTCCACCGCGCGCGACACGCGCAAGGTCCTCGCCCGGTTCATTCCCGGCGAATATCCCGAGTTGCAGGTGGCGGTCCCGCTGGGCGGACCGCATGCGTGGGGGGTGCTGGATGTGCGGGTCGCGACCGGGCGACTCGATGCGTGGGCCCGCGCCGAACGTCGCCGCTCGTATCTCCTCGGCATCGGCGTCGCGGTACTCATCGCAGCCGGCACCTGGGGGCTGGTGAACTGGTGGGTGGGCCGACCACTGGGCGCCATCATCCAGGCGATGGCCGGGGCGCACGCCGGCGCGAGTGCCGCGCCTCCCGCACCGGAAACCGGCGTCAAGGAGTTTCGCCACCTGGCGCGCCGCTACAACCTGCTGCGGACCGCGCTGGCGGATCGGGAGCGCGAAAGCGAGGCCCGCGCCGCCCTGCTCACCCTCGAGGAACGGGCCCGGTCGTATGATCGCCTGGCGCTGGCCGAGGAGACCAGTGCAGGATTCGCGCACGAGATCGGCACGCCGCTCAGCACGATGAACGGCCATCTGCAGCTGCTGCGGGAGGACCTCCGGCGGATGCCGGGGGCGACCGCCGCGAATGAGCGAGTGCTGCTGCTGCTCACGCAGGTCGACCGCGTCACTCGCATTGTCCGCGCGGGAATGTCACGCGGCAGCTGGCCCACCCCCACCGCACGTCCCGCCGATCTCGGGACGCTGGCGCGCGCGCTGGTGCGGTTCCTCGAACCGGCACTGGTGCATGCGCGGGTGACCGCCACTGCGCTCCCTGCCGATCCAAGGGCGCCGGCCCTCGTGTTGACCACCGACAGCGACCTGGTCGAGCAAATCCTGCTGAACCTGCTCAAGAATGCGATCGAAGCGGTGCCCCCGGGTGGGCATGTGCATCTTCGCTGGGGGCGCGATGCCGAGCGACCGTATCTCGATGTGGCCGATGATGGTCCCGGTCTCGCGCCCGAGGTGCAGGCGCAGCTGTTCCAGCCCTTCGTCACCTCCAAGGGAAGCGGCGGCACTGGCCTGGGACTCGCCGTGAGCCGGCGCCTCGCGCACGCGCTCGGCGGGGAACTCGTCTACCTTCCCGGCGAATCTGGTGCGCGCTGGCGTCTGTGGTTTTCCCTGGAGTCGAATGCATGAGCACGCTCGCCGCCCCGCCCTTCCGGATCCTGCTGGTCGATGATGACGAGGCCGCGGGGACCCTGCTCGCCGAAGTGCTGGGACGTGAGGGATATGCCGTGGTCACGGCCCAGTCGGCCGCCGAGGCCTTCGCCGCGTTCGGGCGACAGGGACCGTTCGACGCGGTACTCACTGATCTGCGGATGCCCGAGGCGAGCGGGCTCGACCTGCTGGCCCAGCTCAAGGCGCGCGACCCCGACGCGCTGGTTATGGTCCTCACCGCCTTCGGCGATGCCGCCACCGCGGGCGAGGCGATCCGCGCCGGCGCTTATGATTTCATCAGCAAGCCATTCGATCTCGATGAATTGCGCGCGACGATCGCCCGGGCCATCGAACGGCGCCGCTTCTCCGCCCACCGCCCCGCCCAGTCGCCCGACGTTGCGGCGCACGCGGCGGCCATCATCTCCCGGGGCGGTCTCGTTGGCCACAGCCCTGGGATCATCGACGTGATGAAGCAGGTGGCGCGCGTCGCCTCCAGCCAGGCCACGGTCCTGATCCGGGGCGAGACCGGCACCGGCAAGGAGCTGGTCGCCCGCACGGTGCACCGTTTTTCGGAGCGCGCCGGCAAGCGCATGGTCGCGGTCAACTGTTCGGCCCTGGCCGAGGG
Source organism: Gemmatimonadales bacterium (assembly GCA_039934355.1). Taxonomy (GTDB): domain Bacteria; phylum Gemmatimonadota; class Gemmatimonadetes; order Gemmatimonadales; family GWC2-71-9; genus JADJOM01. Next base: position 129,195 of record JBDTMI010000003.1, on the reverse strand, counting down.
ATTGCTGGAGAGCGAGCTGTTCGGCCATGTGCGCGGGGCCTTCACCGGCGCGACCGGGAGCCGACCGGGGCTTTTCCGCGATGCCGACGGCGGGACCGTCTTTCTCGACGAGATCGGCGACATCTCCTCCGGCCTGCAGGCCCGTCTACTGCGGGTGCTGCAGGAACAGGAGATCGTGCCGGTGGGTTCGGAGACCGTGGTCAAGGTGGATGTACGCATTATCGCCGCGACCCACCGCGACCTGTCCCAGATGGTGCGTGAGGGACGTTTCCGCGAGGATCTCTACTATCGGCTGAATGTCGTCACGATCACCCTGCCGCCGCTGCGGGAACGGCGCCAGGACATCCCCTTGCTCATCGACCACTTTCTCACGACCCTCGCCACCCGCCACGGTCGGGATCCGGTGGCGATCGCGCCGGAGGCGCAGGCCCGACTGCTGGCGTACGACTGGCCCGGCAACGTGCGTGAACTGGAGAATGCCCTGGAGCGGGCCATCGTCCTGGCCGAGCTGGACGTGATCGGACCCGAGCATCTGTCCGACGCGGTCCGCCCCACGCCCGGCAATGTCGAGGAGCCGGCGAAGCGCGAGGTCGGTACCAATCCGGTCCCGCCGGAGGAGCCGTTGGTCACGCTTGAGGAGCTGGAACGGCGTCACGTCTTCCGGGCCCTGGCCAGCACCGGCGGGAACCGGGAAGCGACGGCCAAGGTGCTGGGCATCTCCCGGCGCACGCTGACCCGCATGATCCAGCGGTGGCACTGGTCACCGGGACAGACCTGACGGACAGCTTGTCCGTCGCGGCGCCAACCTGTCGCGCCAAGCGTTCCAAACGTCGTGGGGTTGAATCGTTTTCGCCCGTTCTGCGCGTTTTTCGCGCGGCACGGGCGTTGCTTTTTCCCAAAGTAGCCCGCACGGCACCGGCACGTCGCCCGCTGCGGTCAACATTCTGGAGGATGTATGCGCCGCACCCGTTCACTCGCTGCCCTCGCTTTCATCGGCATGCTGGCCACCACCGGCCTCGCCGCACAGGCCACCACGACTGCTCCCAAGCCGACCGCGGCGAGCCAGCAGCCGGCGACCAAGCCAGCCGCGAAGCCAGCCGCGAAGCCAGCCGCCACGATGGCCGCGAGGCCCGCGACTCCCGTCGCGGCCAAGCCCGCACCAGTCGACCTCAACAGCGCGACCCGCGATCAGCTGGTCGCCCTGCCCGGCATCGGCGAAACCTTCGCCGACGCCATCATCAAGGCCCGTCCGTTCAAGTCCAAGACCGAACTCGTCAGCAAGAAGGTGATTTCCGAGGCGGCGTACAAGAAGGTTCGCTCGATGGTGATCGCCAAGCACACGGCCTGATCCGCCGGCTCGTTCTCGCCGCGGAGCGACACGGCATCCAACCTCCTGCTTCGCGCCATATCCGCTGTACACCGCCCGTCGGGATCTTCCCGGCGGGCGGCCTTCCGTTGTCCACCTGACCCACCTTGACGAATCTCCCTTCATCCGGTAAAACAGAGTAGCTGGACGGAGTTCCGATCCCCCATTCCGTCTCATCCTGGCATCCGCACACCGCTCCGCCGACGCAGCTCATCGTGCGCAGGCGGGCCGCATTCCCTCTCACGGAGGAATCCCATCTTGCCTGCCGTCGTCCGCAGCATTCGCCATGGCCTCGTGTTGGCCCTCGTTCTCAGTGCCGCGCCGATCGTGTCGCTGGCGGCCCAGTCCGCGATCGTGCAGGGCCGGGTCCGTGACAGCGCCGGCGGCGCCATCAGCGGCGCCCTGATTTCCGCGGAGGGCACCACCGCACGCACCTCCTCCACCGCACAAGGCAAATACGTGCTGCGGGGCGTTCCCGCGGGCACGCGCACCATTCGTATCCGCGCCATCGGCTTCGCGCCGCTCGACCAGTCGGTCACCGTCGGGTCCAGCGATGTCCTGGACCAGGACTTCACCATGGCCCGCTCGGCGGTCGACCTTGCCCCGATCGATGTGGTCATCGGTTCCCGCGGCCGGCACACCGCGGCCGAGGAACTCGCGGTCCCGGTTGACGTGTACACCGCGGAGGATATCCAGCAGCAGGGCACCACCGAGACCAGCCAGATCCTCGCGGCACTCTCGCCGTCCATCAACTTCCCGCACCAGACAGTGACCGACGCCAGCGATATCGTGCGACCGTTCACGCTGCGGGGCCTGTCGCCCGACCACACCCTCGTTCTGGTCAACGGCTGGCGGCGGCACCAGACCGCCCTCCTCAACACCTTTCCGGTGGGTTCCGCCGCAGGTTCCAGTGGCGTGGACCTCAACGCCATTCCCGGTGGCGCGATCGATCGTGTTGAAGTGCTGCGTGACGGCGCCTCGGCGCAGTACGGTTCCGACGCGATCGCCGGCGTCGTGAATATCGTCATGAAGGAGGGGAAGTTCTCCCCGTTCCTCACGGTGAACGGCGGACGGTACTACACCGGCAAGGGCTACAAGGACGACGGCACGATGGTGGATGCCAATGGCGGCGTGGGGCTCAAGCTGGGTCGGGGATCCCTCGGGCTCTTCGGCGAATACCAGCACCGGGACCCGACCAATCGGTCCTGGGCCGACCCGTACCTGAACGGCTCCGGCGCCGACAGCCTCTTCGATGATGTCAATCCGAAGGACGGCACGATCATCCAGAAGAACAATTCGCTGACCCAGCCCAGCCACCATTACGGCGACGGCCTGGAGCGGGACGTGATGACGTTCGCGAATCTGCGGATGCCGCTGAACGAGAGCGGCTCGACCGAGTTCTACACCTTCGGTGGGTACAGCGACCGGGTGGGAACGGGCAACGGATTTTTCCGCTACTTCAACAGCGCGCGCAACTGGCAGGAGCTGTACCCCAAGGGCTTCCTGCCGGAGTTCCGCCCCACCGTCCGGGACTATTCCGGAGCCGGCGGCATCCGTACCAGCGCCGGTGGATGGGCGATCGACCTCGGCGCCTCCTACGGCCGCAATACGTTTGACTATGACCTGCGGCACACCAACAACGCCTCGCTGGGTCCCTGCCTCGTGACGGCCTGCGCCCCCGGTCTCGATGGCGTCCTTGGCAATGCGGACGACCCGGGCATTCCCAACCAGACCGCGTTCTTCGCCGGCCGGCTCGATCGGGGCGAACTCATCTCGGGCCTGAACCTGTCAAAGCCGGTGAGGCTTGGCCTGGCGAATCCGGTCAACGTGGCTGTGGGCGCGGCGTTCCGACGGGAGAGCTACAAGGTCGTCCAGGGCGAGTTCGCCTCCTGGGCCAACGGCAGTCACCTGGCGCAGGACAGCGCCGGTGGCGACGGCGTCTGGGGGACGGCGGACGACGACAGCATCCCCGCTCCAGCGGGGTCGTCGGTCTTCGGCGGCTTCCGGCCCGGTGACGCAAGCGATCACAGCCGCACCAACTTCGGCGCCTACATTGATCTCGAGTCCGACCTGAGCGCCAAGGTGCTGCTGAACCTCGCCAGCCGATTCGAGACCTACAGCGATTTCGGCCAGCGAGTCACCGGCAAGGCGGCGTTGCGGATCCAGCCTTCCAGGCGCGTCGTCCTCCGCGGCGCGGCGAGCACCGGGTTCCGCGCGCCGGGCCTGGCGCAGAGTTTCTTCAGTCACATCACCACCAGTTCCATCGGCGGCCAGCTGATCGAGGTCGGCAACTTCCCGGTGGACGATCCGGTCGCGAAGCTGCTCGGCTCCAAGCCGCTCAAGGAAGAGACGTCGATCAACTTCAGTGGCGGCCTCGCGCTGTCGCCGAGCGACAACTTCACGCTGACGCTCGACGTGTTCCACATCAAGATCAACGACCGCATCCTGCTCGGTGCCACGTTCGACGACGATACCACGCTCGCCATCCTGGCGAACAACGGCATCACCAACATCGGCGCGGTGCAGTATTTCACCAATGGACTCGATACCAAGACCCAGGGCATCGACCTCACGGCGGACCTGAAGGTCCCGGCGGGCGGATCGGGTACGCTCGATTTCACCCTGAACGCCAATTACACCAAGAACTCGATCACCCGCATCTCGCCGCTCCCGGCGGTGCTGGCGAATTCGCTCGAGCCCGGCCTGATCGATTCGGTGACGTACATCGGCATCACCGAGGAGCGGCCGGACTGGCGTGGCACCCTGACCACGCAATACAGCGTCGGCGGGCTCCATGCGCTGGCGCGCGGATCGTATTACGGCAAGTTCAGTTCGGCCCAGCTGGGCTTCTGCGACCTGTGCCGGGAGCGGTACGGCGCCAAGACGCTGGTCGACGTCGAGCTCGGCTATCGCTTCAGTCTGCTCAACCTGTCGGTCGGCGTCCGCAACCTGTTCGATACCTATCCCGATCAGCCCAGTTCGACCGTGATCGTGGATGGTGCAGGCGATACGTCGAAGGACTTCAATAACAACTTCGGCACTTTCCCGTGGGCGGCCGCGTCCCCGTTCGGGTATAACGGGCGGTTCATCTATACCCGAGCGGAGATTGTCTTCGGCTGGTAGGCAGTTGGGCGGTTGGGTGGTTGGGAAAGCACAAAGACGGCGGTCGAATGGGGCAGCATCACGCCTCCCTCGATCGCCGTCTATTTTTGTTCGCACCTCGCAAGCGTGGACCCGTCGCGGCCTTGCCAACCGCCGAACCGCCCAACCGCCTTGTCCTCTACCTGATCAGCCACCCCGCCAACCCAAACAACAGCAGGAATCCGCAGACATCCGTAAAGGTGCTTACAAAAATCGAGGAGGCCACTGCGGGATCGACGTTGAAGCGGTTGAGCACCAGCGGAATAAACGCACCCGCGAACCCCGCGACGAACAGATTGCCCGTCATCGCCAGAAAGACCACCAGTCCGAGTTGGGTCCCATGCCCCAGCAGGACGGCGACCAGTGCCGCCACCGTCCCATTCGCCATTCCGTTGACCAGGCCGACCAGGACTTCCTTGCCAATGACCCGCCCCGCCCGGTCCGCGGGGATGAGGCCGAGCGCGACGCGCCGCACCGTCACCGCCAGCGCCTGGGTACCGCCGTTGCCCCCCATGCCGGCAATCACCGGCATCCAGAAGATCAGTGCCAGCACTTTGCTCACCTGATTCTGAAACTGCGACGCGATCCAGCCCGCGAGGAACGCCGTCACCAGATTGACCAGCAGCCACGGCAGCCGACTCCGCACCGCCCCGGTCCACGCCGCGGAGAGCTCTTCGTCCGCCGAGGTCCCACCGAATTTGAGGAGGTCTTCGGTCTGTTCGGCCTCGACCACATCGATAACATCATCGAACGTGACCTGGCCCAGCAACCGTCCCGCGCCATCCACCACCGGTACCGCGGGGACGTTATAGCGCCGCAGCACGCGAGCGACTTCTTCCTGGTCCACCTCCGGTGTCACCCGGATCTCGGTGTCCTCCATCAGCTCGCGCACCGACCGGCCGGCCGGGCTGGTCACCAGCCGTTCGATCGGCAGGATCCCGAGGAGGTGGTTCGCCTCGTCCACGACGTAGACCTGTGAAAAATCCTCGATCTCCTCCGCCTGGCGCCGCAGCGATTCGATCCCTTCACCAGCCGTACTGGTGGCAGTCACCGTCACCACCTGCGCCGTCATCAGGCCGCCGGCCGTCTCCGGGTCATACCGGAGCAGATCATCGACGTCAGTCCGGTCCTCCATCTCGGCAAGGACTTTTTCCTGGTCCTCGGGATCCAGCCCACCCACCAGGTCGGCTGCGAGGTCGTCCGGCAGCTCGTCGACAATCTCGCCCGCCGCCTCCGGCGCTTCTGCGACCAGATTTTCCAGCGTCTCCTCGGCTTGGTACTCATCGGTCATCTCGATGAGCGCCATGCCGGAGACGCGGCGTGGCAGCGCCTTCACGACCGCGAGGCGCTGATCGTCGTCGAGTGAAGAGAGCACATCGCCCAGATCCTCGGGCTCCGCCTTCTCGGCCAGCGCAAGAAAGCCGCGCAGGTTGCCGCGGCGGATCAGCTCGAGCATCGAGCGGACGATCGTGGCGGTCCGGCTCATCGAGCGGCCTCCCCCGGTTCGGCCGGCGCCAGCAGTGTCGGCACCGGCGAGCCGCGCCGTACCAGGACTCGCTCGATGCGGGTCGGCGTGGCCTGTACCACTTCCAGTTCGAGCCCGCGAATCAGGAATCGTTCACCCGCCAGCGGGATACGGCCCGCCAGTTCCGTCAGCAGCCCGGCAACGGTCTTGGTGCGGCTGTCCGGCAGGCGGAGCCCGAAGTGTTCCTCCAGTGCCGCCACCGGCGTGCCGGCATCCGTTTCCAGCAGCGGCGAGATGGCGTCGGAGGAGGGCGGTGCCGTGACGTCGAATTCATCGAAGATCTCGCCGACCAGCTCCTCGAGCAGGTCTTCAAGCGTCACGATGCCCAGCGTGCCACCAAATTCATCCAGCACCACCGCCAGGTGCCGCCGCTCGCGCTGCATGTCGAGCAGCAGGTCGCCGCACGTCCGGCCCGCGGGAGCGTTGGCGACCGGCCGCACCGGCAACCGTTGCCCCTGCGTCAGCGTGAAGAGATCAAAGGCGTGCAGCATGCCGGCGATTTCATCCAGCGTCACCCGGTACACCGGCAACCGGCTGTACCCGCTCTGCGCAAACACCTGGGCGATATCCTCCAGCGCATCATCCTCCGACACCGCGACGATGTCGGTCCGCGGGGTCATCACTTCGCGGACCGGGCGCTCCGCGAATGTCATCACGCCGCCGACCATGATCAGCTCATCGTCCGGGACAACCCCCGAGGCCGCACCCTGTCGCCAGAAGGTGCGCAGTTCGGTGGCGCCCGGGAGTGCGCGCGCCGGCAACAGCACACCGATGATCCGGGCCAGCGGCCGGAGTACCGGCACGACGACGTTCCGAAGTTCCCCCGCCCGGGGCCGCACGATCCAGCGGGGCAGCAGATAGCCCGCCAGCAGCACCAGTGGCATGACCACGAGCAACAGCAGCAGCGCGAGCGCCGCGAGCGTGAACCCGGTGAAGAATGCCGGAATCGCCGCGCCGACGATCACCACACCCAGCGCGGTGAGCGCGGAGGTGACGCCGAGATACGCCTCCATCTCGGCGAGCCAGGTGAATGAGCCAGCATGACCCCGCAACTGGTGGGCGACGGCGCGGGTCAATTCGAGCCGGCTCAGCGAGACCAGGGCCGTCCCGGCCACGGCCCCGAACACCGCCAGCGCCAGCCCGCCCAGCAGCACGGCCCAGGTCATGACGGGCCCTCCTCCGAGATCGACTCGGCGCGGGCCGGACGGGTGACGATCACGCGGCGCACCCGGCGCCGCACCACCTGCTCGACGGCGATCTCGATGCCATCAACTTCGATCCGCTCTCCGGTACGCGGCACCCGCCCGAAGACATCCAGCATGAGCCCGCCGACCGACGTGACATCCTCCCGGTGGAAACTGTGGCCCAACAGGACCTCGAGTTCCGCCAGCGAGACACCACCTTCGATGGAGAGGCGACCCTTCTCATCCTCGACGACCGGCGCAATCTCGTCCGTATCGTATTCATCCTGGATTTCGCCGACCACCTGCTCGAGGATATCCTCAAGGGTCACCAGGCCAGCGGTGCCGCCGAATTCGTCCACCACGACCGCCAGATGGCTCGGACCGCGCTGGAAGTCCCGCAGCTGACGATCCAGGGTCTTCCCCTCAGGCACGAACGCCGCCGGTCGGATGAGCGCCTGCCACTCCCCCGCCAATGGCCCCCGAGGAACCAGGGCCTGCATGTCCTTCGCGTACAACACGCCGACCACGGCATCGGGGTGCCCATCATAGACCAGCAGACGCGCATGTTCCGATCGGCGTAACGTCGCGACGACTTCGTCGCGGGTGGCTCCACTGTCGACCGCGACCACATCGATTCGCGGCGTCATCACCTCGGCGACAGACATGTCCGCGAGTGAGAACAGGCCAAGGAGCATGTCTCGCCGGACCGGACCGCTATCACGCGCGATCGTATGGAACGGGGGCCGCATCCGGGTGTCCACCCGGGCAATGAGCCGCAGCAAGGGGGCGAGCGGACGGAGACTGCGAAGCGCGGCGGGACGTACCAGTGCGGGAAGTTCGGGGGCGACCGCGGCGAGAAGGCGCGGCAGGATGTTGCCGACGACCCAGACCAGCATGACGACGAGCAGCAACCGTCCCAGCGACCCGGCCGTGGACCAGGCCCACCAGCTTTCGGCGGTGCCCGCCGCCGCACCCCCGAGCACGAGGAGGGCCAAGTGGGCCACATACAGCGCACGCGCCGGCGGAAGCTCCCGCCCTTCCGCCAGTTGCTGGTCCACCAGGATGCGCGGTATCTCGGCATCCGCCTCAGCCGCGAAGGCGAGCCATGCGGCCCATGAGACAAACAGCAGCGTCGCCAGCGGAGTGATGAGAAAGTGGAGCGCTTCGATCACAGGAAGGCCTTCACGTAACGCTCCTGGCGCCGCCACATCACCGAGCGCATCCGGCCGCTACCTTCGGGATGATGGTGCCCCAGTACGTGCAGCGTTCCGTGGACCACCAGCCGGATCAATTCCTCGCGCGAGCTGATGGCCCGCTCGCGCGCCGCTTCCGCGGCAACGGTGGGACAGATATAGACGTCGCCGCTGGTGGCCCCATCCGGGTGGGTCAGGCTGAACGAAAGGACGTCGGTCGGACAGTCGTGCCCGAGCCACTCGCGATTGAGTCGCCGCATGGCGGGCGCAAACAGGAACGTGATCGAAAGATACCGCGGCGGCTCCGCAGATCCCGATTCGCCGGCCGTCACCGACGCCACTATGCGACGCACCAGGGTCACGGTGATTCCGGCCGGCCGACCGGTGACCCGCACCTCGGTGACCGGCGAAGCCGCCCGGACGGGCCTCCTCGGGACGGAGCGCGGCGCCGCCGGGGCGCTGGACCGTCGCGTGCTAGCCGTGCTGATCCTCCGCATAGGCCTTGATGATCTCCCGCACCAGGCGGTGGCGGACGACGTCGGTTTCATCGAGATAGGCGAAGGCGATCCCTTCCACACCTGGCAGAATCCGTTCGATCTGCACCAGACCGGAGTCCTCCCGCTTGGGGAGGTCGATCTGGGTCTTGTCGCCCGTGACGACGACCTTGCTGTTCAGGCCGAGTCGGGTGAGAAACATCTTCATCTGGGCGCCGGTCGCGTTCTGGGCTTCATCCAGGATGATGAAGGCGTCCGACAGCGTGCGACCGCGCATGTAGGCGAGGGGCGCGATCTCGATGGTGCCGGCCTCGATCGCCTTCTGCACCTTGTCGACCGGCATCATGTCTTCGAGAGCGTCGTACAGCGGACGAAGATAGGGGTCGACTTTCGCCTGCAGGTCACCGGGGAGAAAACCGAGCGATTCACCGGCCTCCACCGCCGGACGCGCGAGCACGATGCGCTTCACCCGCTTGCGGGCCAGCGCCTCGACGGCCTTGGCCACCGCAAGATAGGTCTTTCCGGTTCCCGCCGGCCCAATGCCGATGACGATATCATGGGTGGCGACGGCCTGCAGGTAGTCGCGCTGGCCCTGGGTCTTCGCGGCGATGATGCGCCGCAGCCCGGGGAGAATGATCTTGTGTTCGACCGCGCCCGCGACCTCCTGCATCGGCCCGGCGGTGACCAGGCGGGCCACGTCATCCGGCACGACCGATTCGCCCATCCGCGCCAGCTCGAGCATCCCCTGCGCCACCACCGTCGCGCGCTCGACCTGTTCGCTCCCCCCGCCCAGCAACAGCAGGTCACCACGCAGGGTGGCGCGCACACCGGTGGCCCGCTGCAGTTCGATCAGGTTGGCATCATTCACCCCCGCGAACAACAGCAGATCCGCGCCTTCGGTGGAGAGGCGATGCTGGATGTCGTCGGTCATGCACGGGTCTCCTGAAAAGCAGCCGGTAGCCGTTAACGTTCAGCGTTCAGCATTCAGCATTCAACCAACGTCCCTCATGGGTGGCAACATTCTCGTGCACCGTGCACCCGGCCACCTGCAAGCCGCCAGTTACTCCCTGCTCCCCAGCACCGCCAGGTGCAGCGCCCGCAGATCCGCCGCACTCACTTCCGTTGGTGCTCCCTCGAACAGCGCCCGCGCCGCCGTCGTTTTCGGAAACGCGATGACGTCACGCAGGTTGGTTGCGCCCGAGAGCAGCATCGCGATCCGGTCGAAGCCGAGCGCGAAGCCGCCGTGGGGAGGTGCACCGGCGGCGAGCCCGTCCAGCAGGAAGCCGAACCGGCGACGGATCTCCTCCGGCGCGATTCCCAGCAGCTGAAAGATGGTCCGCTGGGCGACGGGATCGGTGATCCGGATCGAACCGCTGCCCAGCTCGTTGCCGTTGTAGACGGCATCGTAGTGCTGGGCCCGGCAATGCCCCGGGTCAATGGTCATCTTGCCGAGATCATCCTGATGCGGTGCCGTGAACGGGTGGTGCGCCGGCACGAAGTGCCCCGACCCGGGGTCCTGCTCGAAGAGCGGGAAGTCGACAATCCAGCAGAAGGCATGCGGGGTAGCCGGAACCGTCCCCGGCCGCCGAACCAGTTCCGATCGCACCGCGTGCAACGCCGGACTCGTCACGGTATCGGGCCCCACGACCGCCAGCAAGAGGTCGCCCACGGCCCCACCCAGCGCGGCCAGACCCAATGCACCAAAGGCCTTCACACCCTGCCCTTCCCACCCCGCCGCGGCACGACGGGCCCAGATCAGCCCGCCCGCCTTCGCCGCCCGGGCGATCGCCGTAAGTCCGTCGAGCTCCTTGCGGGAGATCTCCGCGCCATCCGGCACGACAATTCCCCGCACCCGACCGCCCGCACTGCGGGTCGCGACAACGAAGTCGGCCGCATCCTCGCGAAGATGGCTGGTCAGGTCCCGTAGCTCGAAGCTGAAGCGCAAATCCGGCTTGTCGATGCCGAACCGCTCCATGGCCTCCCGCCAGGTCAACCGGGGAAACGGCGACGGGATGACGTGACCGGCGACGCTCCACAGTCCCACCAGCACCTGCTCGACATAGCCCTGCACATCGGCCGCCGAGACGAACGAGGCCTCGATGTCGATCTGGGTGAACTCCGGCTGCCGGTCGGCCCGCAGATCTTCGTCGCGGAAGCAGCGCGCCATCTGGAAGTAACGATCGTACCCCGCGACCATCAGGAGCTGCTTGTAGATCTGGGGCGACTGCGGCAACGCGTAGAATTCCCCCGGATGCACCCGACTCGGGACCAGGTAGTCGCGCGCCCCTTCCGGCGTCGGCTTGGTGAGGATCGGCGTCTCGATCTCGAGGAACTCGAGTTCGCTGAGCACCTGTCGCGCGCGCTGCATGAGCCGGTGACGGAGCTGCAAGTTCTGCAGCAGCTCGGGCCGCCGCAGGTCCAGGATCCGGTGCTTGAGCCGCAGTTCCTCGGCGGGAAGCTCCTCCCCCTCCTTGCGGGCGACGGGAATCGCTGGCGTCTCGGCCGGACCGACGATCGCGAGACTGGTGACATGCACCTCGATTTCGCGCGATTCCAGCGCGGAGTCGCGGGCGCCGTCGGGTCGCAGCTCCACCGTCCCCTCAACCAGGATTACGGTTTCCTGACCCACGGTCCCGGCGCGCTTCAGCACGTCGACCGGAGTCCACGCGGGGTTGCAGGAGAGCTGGACCAGCCCATCGCGGTCGCGCAAATCGATGAAGATCACGCCACCGAGATCCCGCACCCGATGCACCCAGCCCCCGAGGCGGACGGCGGCGCCGGCCTGCTGGCGACGCAGGCTGCCGCAACGGTGAGTGCGCATCGATGTAGCGGCTCGCGTCATCGTTCCTCGGCTTCGATCAGGAGCTGGTGGAACGCCGTTGCCGTGGGGGCAGCAATCAACGCCTCGCGCACCGTCTCGCGCCGTACCAGGCGGGCAATCTGGGACAGCGCCTTCACATGCAGACCGGCGGCACTCTCGGGTCCGATCAGCAGGAAGAAAAGCCGGACCGGCTCGCCATCGAGCGCGTCGAAGGGTACACCTGAAGGCTGGCTCCCGGCGACGAGGGACAGCCCCTCCATCCCGGGCAACTTAGCGTGCGGGATGGCGATCCCATGCCCGATACCCGTGGACAACACCTGTTCACGCTCCAGTACTGCCGCAAGGATCGGGGCGGGATCAACCGCGCCGCGCGTCGCCAGCAGAGCGGTGAGTTCGCGCAGGGTGCCGGCCTTGTCCGTGGCGGCGAGAGGGACCAGAATGCGGTCGGGACTGAGGAGGTCGGTAAGGAGCAAGCCGGTGGTAGTCGGGGGTCGAAGGTGGGCGGAAATTAACCTCCGACCGCCAGCGCGGCAACCGATTCAGGGATAGGAAGTTAGGGGAGATCTGGTGGGGAGGAAAACCGAACCGCCGGATCCCTTGCGGGACCCGGCGGCGCAGTTTGTGGATAGAGCGACTTCAGGGAACGACGACCGACTTTGTGATGGCGTTCGTCGCGCCACCGTTGTCCGTGACGGTGAGCGTCAGGGAGATGGTCCGGGCCGTGGCGAACTTCTTGGAGAACGACGGCGCGGTCGAGACGGAACCACCGCCCGCCAGCGACCAGCTCTGTGATGCGATCGTGCCATCGGAGTCAGTCGAGGTCGAGGTGAAAGTGCAGGTGTGCGATGCATTGCAGCTCGAGGTGAAGTTGGCAACCGGCGGGTTGTTGCCGCCGCCACCCGTCACCACGACCTGCTTCACAACGGTGTTCGTGGCGCCCTGATTGTCCGTGACCGTAAGGGTCAGGTTGAAGGTCTGCGGCGCCGGGAAGGTGCGGCTCCAGGTTGCCGTGGTGGCAGCGGTGGAGCCGTTCGGACGCAGCCAGCGATAGCTGGCGATGGTGCCATCTGCGTCGGTCGAGGTCGACGTGAAGTTGCAGGTCAAGCCGCTGCAGCTGTACGTGAAGTTCGCGACCGGCGGCTGATTGACCGGGCCACCACCGATGAAGCCCATGTACAGATTCTTGTTCGGGGTGTTGGCCGGGAATGCGCCACCACCGACGCCATGAATGATGCCGTTGGTCGCGTTGTTGATGATCGCGGTGTTCACCTGCAGCACGGTCTGCCCCGGGTTGGCGGCCAGGTAGAGGACCGCGGTGCCAGCGACGTGCGGCGAGGACATCGAGGTGCCGCTGATGATGTTGGTGGCGGTCGGGCTGCCGATCCAGCCGGCGGTGATGTTGACGCCAGGGCCGCCCAGGTCGGTGCACGGACCGATGTTGGAGAAGTTCGCGATACGGTCGTTGATGTCGAAGGCCATCACGGTCAGCGCCTCGGTCACCGCGGCCGGCGACTGGGTGCAAGCATTAACGCCAAAGCTGTTGCCGGCGGAAAGGCTGTACACCACTCCAGCGGCGATCGAATTGCGGACCGCGGTGTTGGTGGCCGGATCCAGGCCGCCGCCGAGGCTCATGTTCGCCACGGAGTTCTGGCCGGGGTGGGCGTTGTGCTCGCCGGTCACCCAGTTGATGCCGGAGATGACCTGGGCAAAGGTGCCCGAGCCGCCGCAGTCCAGCACGCGGACCGCATGCGCCATGGCGGTCTTGGCGACGCCGTAGGTGGTGCCGACCGCCGTCGTCGTGGTGTGGGTGCCGTGACCGTTGCAATCATTGGCGGTGCCACCGATGGTGATGGCGTCGAACCCGTTGCCCAGGCGTCCGGCGATGTCGGTGTGCGGCGTGGTCGCGGTCCCGTTGATGCCGCCCAGAATGCCGGTGTCGATGCTGTAGAAATGCACCCCGGCGCCGGTGTTCGGGTAGGTGTAGCTGCTGTTGAGCGGCAGGTTGACCTGGTCGATACGATCAAGCCCCCATGAGGGAGTGGGGGCCTGGGTCGCATCGAGCTTGACGACGCCGTTCTGTGAGATCTGCGCGATGTTGGGATTCTTCAGAAGTCGGGCGATGGCCGCGTCGGAGAGGTCCGCCGCGAAGCCGCGGACGGCGTGCTCATACACGAACAGCATCCGGCCCGACTCGCTCTTCACGATGCGGTTGGACTCGCCCTGCACATCCCGCACGGAGTTCTTGAACAGCACGATATACTGGCCGGGAATCAACTGCGCGTTCGGCGACCGTATCACCTGCAGTGCCTGTGAAACCGGGGTCATGTCGGTACCGGTCGGGCTATCCGAACACGCGGCGATGGCAAGCAGGGTACACGCCAACCCAAGCAACTTCTTCTGCATGAATCCTCCAGGGAGTGAGTACAACGAGTCCGACAACATCTTTGCGCCACCAGGGCCTGCCGGCCCGTGGTCGGGCGATCCTGTGTTGCCCGTCGGGACGGCTACTCCCTCGGAGCGTGACTACCGACAGATGCCCGGCGGGCATCCCCGGAGGGATGTCCGACGGACAGGGACGGCACCAGGGCCGTCAGCTCAGGGAACGACGATCGACTTGGTGATCGTGCCCGTGGCGCCGCCGTTGTCGGTGACCTTCAGCGTCAGCGCGAAGGTCCGGGCTGACGGGAAGGTCTTGACGAACGACGCCGCCGTCGAGACCGAGGCTCCGCTCGAGATGGTCCAGTTCTGCGATGCGATCGAGCCATCCGAATCGGACGAGGTCGAAGTAAACGTGCAGGTGTGCGACGCGTTGCAGCTCGAGGTGAACGACGCGACCGGCGGGACATTGCCACCGCCACCGGTGACCACGACCGGTTTGGTAATGGTGTTTGTCGCCCCCAGATTGTCCGTGACCTTGAGCGTCAGGTTGAACGTCTGCGCCGCCGGGAAGGTTCGGCTCCAGGCCGGGACCGTCGCGGCGGTGGTCCCGTTGGGCTTGGTCCACAGGTAAGCGGCAATCGTGCCGTCCGGATCGTGCGACGCCGTGCCATTGAAGTTGCAGGTCAAACCGGTGCAGCTATAGGTGAAGTCCGCGACCGGCGACTGGTTGACCGTGCCGAACGCCAGCAGGCAGCCGCCGTTGCCCGAGTTGACCCAGTTCTGCTGAATCAGGAAGTCCTTGCCCCCGAGATTCATGTTCGCCAGACCGGTGCCGTTGTTGTACGTCGCGCCGAAGGTCCAGGCGCACTTGTCGGCGTTTTCGGCACCCTGTGCGTCGAACCAGGCGTTCAGCTGGGGGTCTGTGGCGGCTTCTTCGACTTCGTGAGCCAGCACATTGATCACGGCATCCGCCGCTGCATCGTTATTCGGGGAGGCGGTGCTGTTGCTGCAGCCAGCGAGGAACTGGCCGACGTACGGCTGTGCCGCGAAAATCACGACGTTGCCATTGAAGGTGTACTTGCCGTGGTAGGCGCAGTACTGGCTGCCGAATCCGCCGCCGAGATTGGTGTTGCCCAGGGTAAATACGGCGTAGATCGTCTGGGGATCGTAGGTCAGGCTGCCGTTGGTGAACCCCTTGTTGATCTCGGCCTGGATCGTGGCGTTGGTGACGGTGGAGCCGTTGGCCGGCGGCACGCCGGTGTTGTCGGCCCAGTACTGGGTGTAGGTCACGCTGTTCTGGACGGTGTGGCCCCCGCCGACCAGATCGGTGTACGTCGAGTTGATATTGAAGTAGGGGGAGGGGGCGAAGTTGCGGAGGAAATGGCCCACCAGCGAGCCATCCTGGGCACCGGTGCCCACCGTGCCCGCCGCCGGTCCGCCAGCATAGATCGTACTGTTGGCCCAATAGATGACGGCGACTTTGGTCTGCGGGATGATCGGTCCGCCGTGATACAGAATGCCCGTCGCCTGTCCACCGACTCCACCGACCGGCACACTGCCACGCAAGCGCATGATCTTGTGAGGCCCGACGATCGAACTCTGCGCCCCGGTCAGCGGCTGGGTTGGTGCCATCGAAGAATCGGTACATGCGGATACTGCGAGGGTCACACACGCCAGGACGAGCAACGGCTTCTGCATGGAGCCTCCAAAAGCGGGCGGGAAGGTTCGGCGAAGCGAGAGCCCGGCGGAGGGTTCCTGCTGAACCGGTACGATCGACATAAGTATGTTGGGGCCGGCGCGGGATGCACCCGGTGGATTGACGACGCTAAGATGGGTATTGTCTCACCTTTGGTCAACCGGTCAATTCTGCCACAGGTGTGTGGCCCAAAAGCCACTCCCTGTGGCGTGACTCCCTATCTTTCGAGAGATGAACCACCCTTCCACGCCCGAAACCACGCTGCTCGACCTCCCGCCCGGGGAAGCTACCGCTCAGCTCGAGGCATGGTCCGTCGCGGAATCGTTACCTCCCTATCGGGCCCGCCAGTTCCTCCCACGGCTCTGGCAACGCCCCATCGCGACCTGGTCCGGCGCCACCGAACTGCCGCGCGGCCTGCGGGAGCGACTGCAGGAACGCTGGCCACTGCCTCGACTCACCCTCGATACCGAACAGCGCTCACTGGATGGCACCCGCAAGTTTCTCTGGCGGCTGAGCAATGGGGACGCGATTGAATCCGTGCTTATTCCCAGCGGCGCCCGAAGGACGCTTTGCATCTCCTCCCAGGCGGGCTGCGCCCTGGGGTGCGTCTTCTGCGCCACCGGCCTGATGGGGTTCAGCCGGAACCTGCGCCCCTTCGAAATCGCGGGCCAGGTCCGCGAGCTTGTCCTCCGTGACCCCGCCGACACCCCGACCAACATCGTCTTCATGGGCATGGGCGAGCCCCTGCTGAACTGGCCGGCAGTGGACGCCGCGCTGTCGATTCTCAATCATCCCGACGGTTTCGGAATCGGCGCCCGCCACATCACGGTTTCGACCGTCGGGATTGTCCCCGGCATGGAGGCGCTGGCCGCCCGCCCCGAACAGTTTCGCCTGGCGATCTCGTTGCACGCCGCGACGCCGGCCCGGCGCCTCTCCCTCATGCCGATCGAAAAGAAGTATCCGCTGAAACAGGTGCTCACGACCGCTGGGGCCTTCCGCAAGCGCATCACGTTCGAGTATGTCATGATCGCGGGAAAAAACGACAGCGAAGCGGACGCCGTGGCGCTGGCCTCGCTCGCCCGCCGGATGGGAGCGCTGGTGAACCTTCTCCCCTTGCATCCCGGCGGCGTCCCGGGGCTGGTGCCCACCCATCCGGGCGAGATTAAGCGGTTCGCCCAGATGCTGCAGGAGCGGGGAATCGAAGCGGTGGTCCGGCGGAGCCGCGGGTTGGACATCGCTGCGGCCTGCGGGCAGTTGCGGGTGCAGGTGGAAGGTCGGACGAAGGCGAGGAGTCGGGGGTAGCTGACAGGTGGCAGATTTGAAACGAGCCATCGCCCGAAGGTGACGGCCGTTGGCCGAACGCTGAAAGCTGCCGGCGGACCGCCCCTACCCCGTCGCCCCGAATCCGCCCGAAATGCAGTTGATCGACAACAGCAGCGCCGCCAGGTACTGCTGCTTTTCCGTCTCGTCGCCCGCCGCCCGGAATCGGGCCAGCAGCTCGACCTGTTGACGGCTCACCTGGTTGATCGTCGCCATGCGGCGGGCCAGCCGACGCCGGAAACGGGGGAAGCGTTCCGCCAGTTCGGTGCCCCCGGTCAACGCCAGCACCGCTTCCACCGTCCGGTGGTACTCCGACTCAACCATCCCAAAGATCTCCAGGCGCACCGGTTCGTCGGAAAAAAGGTTGGCGTACTGCCGGGCGATATCCAAATCAACGTAGGACAGTGTCTTCTCGACCTCGTCCAACACCAGGCGAAACAGCCGCGATTCCTCATACATCCGCCGCAGCAGCTTCACTCCACGCTCACCGCGGACCTGGCTGAACGTGCTCAACCCGCTCCCCACGCCGTACCATCCGGTGATGAAGTGCCGGTTCTGCGACCAGGCGAAGACCCACGGAATGGCCCGGAGATCCGCCAGCGATCGGGCACCGGTGCGCCGCGCGGGCCGCGATCCGATGTTCAGCTTGGTCAGTTCCTCCAGCGGGCTGGCGGCGGTGAAGTAGTTGATCAGTTCAGGATGCTCCGCGAACCGCCGATAGGCGGCCTGTGCCGCACCGGACAGGGCCTCCAGCGCCTCGTCGTATTCGCTGGTCGGCACCAGCGCCGCCTCCTTCTCCGAGCGCAGGGAATGCTCCATGATGCCCGCCGCGAGCATCTCGACCTGATACTGCGCCGTGCCGCGGTTGGCGTACTTGAGCGACACCACCTCACCCTGCTCCGTCACCCGCATGCGTCCCCGGATCGAGCCCGCCGGCTGGGCCGCGATCGCCCGGCCGAGCGGTGCCCCGCCCCGGCTCACCGACCCACCGCGTCCGTGGAAAAACGAGATTGGCACCCCAAGCTCCTCGCCCAACCGCGTCAACCGGGCCTGCGCCTTGGAGAGCTCCCAGTTGGAACTCAAGAAGCCGCCGTCCTTGTTGGAATCAGAGTACCCGATCATCACTTCCTGAGTGCCGCCCAGCGCCCGCACACTGCGGCGCACCACCGGCGTCCCCAGCAGCTCCCGCATGATGGCCGGCGCCCGATGCAGATCTTCGATCGTTTCGAACAACGGCACGATCGGCAGGGTGCAGCTTTCGATCCCGGCCGCATCAGCAAACAGCCCCGCCTCCTTGGCCAGCAGGTAGACGCCCAGCACATCGGACACCTCGCGGGTCATGCTCAGCACGAAGCTGCCAAACGCTTCGCGGTCGAGCTCGGCCCGCATTTCCCGGACAACGCGGAACATCCCGATGGTCTCGCGCACCGCCTCGGGCCATTGCTCCAGCGGGCGCTCGTCCCGCCGCGGACGCGCCAATTCGGCGAGGAGCCACTCCTTCCACTCCTGACTCGCGGATGCGGGAGGCTCGGTCCCCCCCGTGGCATGGCGCCAGACGGCGACCAGCGCCGTGGTGACCCGCGCGGCGTTCTCGCGCAGGTCCAGCCGCACGGTGCTGAACCGGAAGGTCTCCACCTCGCGACGCACCGGCCGCACGAACGCCGTGGCGAGATTGGCGCTGCCGCCGGTCGTCAGCCCTTGTTCGATGGTCCGCAGGTCTGCCAGCAGCTCATCGGCGGTGGTGTAACCCTCCGCGGCCGGCGCGGTCCGTCCCGCCTCCGCGTGCCGGATGGCGCCATCCAGCCTGCGGCTCATGCAGGCGAGGAACTGGCGGAACACCTCTCCAGGATTGCGACTCAGAATGCCGGGGCCGTCGCCGCTCGCCGCCAGCGCCTGGGTGAGCGCCGCACGGAACACCCCGGGCACCTCCAGCGCCCGCTCGGTGATACTGAGGGTCTTGATGAGGTCTGCCAGCCGTTGCCGATACCGGTACAGGCTCGCGAGGCGGTTTTCGCGGAGGGTACGGCGGGTGACATCATTGGTGACGAACGGGTTGCCGTCCCGGTCGCCCCCGATCCACGAGCCAAACTGGAAAAAGGGCGGGATGACCCAGGTCTCCCCGGGCCAGCGCTGCTGCAGCAGGCGTTCGAGCTTCTCCAGCGTTTCGGTCGTCGCCTCGAACAGCGTCTCGCTGAAGAAGTGCAGTCCCCAGTAGACCTCCTGCGGCACCGTGGGCTTCTCGAGCCGCAGTTCCCCGGTCATCCACAGCAGTTCGATATCGTTGCGCAGCGATTCGGTGATCTGGGCCCGTTCGCGCGGGGTCCACCGCGGTGACTCCAGATCTACCAGGCGGCGGTAGATGCGACGGTGCTTCTCGAGGACCGTGACGCGCTTCGCTTCGGTCGGGTGAGCGGTGATCGTTGGACGAATCCGGAGCTCGCGCAGCAATCGGCGCATGTCCTCGGCGCCGATCGCTTCTTTGGTCGTGACATCGTGGAGTACCTGGGCCAGCGTGCCGCGCACCTGCTCGGCGCCACGCTCGGTCTCGGTTTGACGGCGGCGGCGCATCGCCGCGTTCTGCTCCGCGATCGCCAGCAGCTGGAACCAGATGTTCTGGGCCCGCAGGCAGGTTTCGAGCTGCTCCGGGGTCCAGGCCGGATCCATCGGCCCGCCCTGCAACACCCCTTCGAGCGCGGGATGACGGACCTTCACCACCTCGACCAGCAGGCTGAAGAGCTCCTCGGCCACCTCGGTCGCGTACTGGGCCGCGCTCGCCGCCAGCGGGTCGGTGGACGCCGGGAGGTCGCCCGGCGTGAACGGCGGAAGATGCTCCTGCGTCACACGACCCGGTCGCGCACCGGCTGACCGGCAAAAAAGAGCTTCAGATTCTCCAGGGCCCGCATCCCCATGGCCACTCGGGTCTCGAGCGTCGCACTCCCCAGGTGCGGCAACAGGGCCACGTTCTCCATCCCGAGCAGCTCGGGCGTCACCTGCGGCTCCCGCTCAAAGACATCGAGCCCCGCGCCGGCGATCGTCCCGGCCTTGAGGGCGGCGACCAGCGCGACTTCGTCGACGACGTCACCACGCGCCGTGTTGATGAGGAAGGCGTGTTTCTGCATCCGGCCAAAACGTTCGGCGTTCATGAGATGCCTGGTGTCCGGCGTCGCCGGACAATGCAGCGAGACAAAATCCGCCTCGGCCAGCACCGCTTCGACCGAGGCGCGCGGCTCGGCGCCGAGGGCCCGGGCCTCCTCCGCTGTCGGGGGAAAAGGATCACTGAAAATGATCCGCATGCCAAACCCGTGATGCGCCCGGCGCGCCACCGCCTTGGCGATCCGCCCGAAGCCAATAAGGCCGAGCGTCTTGCCACTCACCTTGGCGCCGAGCAGGTGGGTCGGTCGCCAGCCGGTCCAGCCGCCGGAACGGAGCTGGCGTTCGCCCTCGCCGGCCCGTCGCGCCACCAACAGGAGCAGCGTGATCGCCAGGTCCGCGGTGTCATCGGTCAGGACATCGGGAGTGTTGGTGACCGTGAGACCCAGGCGCTTCGCAGTCTGGATGTCGATGTTGTTGAACCCGACACCGAAGTTGCTGATGATGCGCGCGGCGCGTGACGTGACGCCAAGCACCTCGGCAGTGATCTTGTCGGTCACCGTCGGCAGCAGGGCGTCCGCGGTGCGGAGCGCTTCCTGCAGCTGTGCGGTCGTGAGCGGCTCATCGGTGCGATTCAGGGTGACGTCGAAATGCTTCGCCGCCTCCGCTTCGCACGCCGCGGGAATGGTCCGGGTGATGACGACCTTGGGCCGGCCACTCACCGCGACACCATCTTCTTCTTCGGCGGCTTGGACGCCAGGGCCTGGGCCACAGCGCTGCCCAGTTCCGCGGGACTGGGTGCGACATGCAGCCCCAGCGCGCGCATGATCTCCGACTTCTCCGCCGCGGTGTCGCCAAAGGCGGAGATGATGGCACCGGCATGTCCCATCCGGCGGCCCGCCGGGGCGGTGAGCCCCGCCACGTAGCCGACCACGGGCTTGCTCATGTGATCCTTGACGAACCGGGCCGCCTCCGCCTCCTGTGGTCCGCCGATCTCCCCGATCATCATGACCGCTTCCGTCTCCGGATCCTGTTCGAACATGGCGAGGATGTCGAGGAAGCTCGAGCCGTTCACCGGGTCGCCGCCGATGCCGATGCTGGACGAGACCCCGATGCCGAGATCCTTCATCTGGCTCGCCGCCTCGTAGCCCAGCGTGCCGGATCGGGTCACCAGCCCCACGGTGCCCACCTTGTAGATGTGGCCGGGCATGATGCCGAGCATCGACTTGCCGGGGCTGATCAGGCCGGCGCAATTGGGCCCGATGAGCGTGGTGCGCTTCTCCTTGGGATATCGCCGCAGGTAGCGCTTTACCATCATCATGTCCTGGGCCGGGATGCCATCGGTGATGCAGCAGACCAGGCGGATTCCCGCGTCGGCCGCCTCCATGATGGCGTCGGCGCAGAAGGCCGCCGGCACGAAGATGATGCTGGCGTCAGGATAGACGGTGTCAACCGCTTCCTTGACGGTATTGAACACCGGAAGCCCGATGTGGGTCTGGCCGCCCTTTCCCGGGGTCACGCCGCCCACCACCTTGGACCCGTACTCGATCATCTTGTGCGAGTGAAAGGTCGCCTTGTCGCCGGTGAAGCCCTGCACCAGGATGCGGGAGAGCTCGTTGATCAGAATCGCCATGAGGGTACCTGAATGAGTGTGGGCGAGGAGAACGGTGTCATGAGTGAGGTGTGAGGACTGCGGAGGAATTGCCGGTCCGGCCTTTCCTCCTCACTCCTCAATCCTTACCGCTTCCCCGCTCCCTTCCACGCCGCCACGACCTTTTCCGCCGCGTCGGCCAGTGATTCCGCCTGGATGATGGGCAGGCCGCATTGATCGATGATCGCGCGGCCTTCCTCGACGTTGGTGCCGGCCAGGCGCACCACCAGCGGCACGTTCACGCCGACCTCCCGCACTGCCTGCACCACGCCCGCCGCCACCCAGTCGCAGCGGTTGATGCCGGCGAAGATGTTGACCAGCATCGCGCCGACCTTCTTGTCCTGCAGCACCAGCTTGAAGGCGTTGGCGACGCGTTCCGGAGAGGCCCCACCGCCGACATCGAGGAAATTCGCCGGCGATCCGCCGGCGTGCTTGATCATGTCCATCGTCGCCATGGCGAGCCCGGCGCCGTTGATGATGCAGCCGATCTCGCCGTCGAGCGCGACGTAGTTCAGCCCGTATTCATTGGCGCTGGCCTCCCGCGGGTCCTCCTCGGCATGATCCCGCAGCTCGCTCACACTCGGCCGGCGGAACAGCGCATTGTCGTCAAAGCCCATCTTGGCATCCAGCGCGAGGAGCTGGCCGTCCTTGGTCAATACCAGCGGGTTGATCTCCACCATCGTGGCATCGAGATCGCGGAAGGCGCGGTGGCAGCCCATCAGCACTGTCACCATCCGGTTGATGGCCGTCCCGGGCAACCCGAGTCCGAACGCGATCTCGCGGGCCTGGAACGCCTGCATGCCCACGGCGGGTTCCATCACCTGACGGAGGATCGTGTCCGGCTCCGACTTGGCGATCTCCTCGATCTCGACCCCGCCATGCGGATGGGCGACCAGCATGATGCGCTCCGTCTTCCGGTCCAGCACGAAGCCGATGTACATCTCGCGCTCGATCGGCACCGCCGCTTCGACGTAGAGCCGATGGACCACCTTGCCCTCGGGCCCGGTCTGATGGGTGACGAGACGCTTGCCGAGCAGTTCGGTGGCCGCCTTGCGCACCTCGTCCTCGGTGCTGCAGAGCTTGATGCCACCGGCCTTGCCGCGTGCGCCGGAGTGAATCTGGGCCTTCACTGCCCAGCGCGCACCACCGATCTCCGCGGCGCGGTAGACCGCTTGTTCCGCGCTGTACGCCACGCCGCCGCGCGGAACCGCGACGCCGAAGTTGGCCAGCAGCTCTTTTGCCTGGTACTCGTGGATATCCATGAGTGGCCCTTAGCCGTTGGCCGTTGGCCGTTGGCTGGATGCGGTGAATTCCGTGCGACCGTGGCAGCTGCAGACCACCGGAACGCATTCCTCGAGAGTGCGGACTCGATCCTGGAGCGCCAACCGCCAACGGCTAGCGGCCGACGGCCTGGCCCCGAATGGCCGCGTCAATGTCCACCACGTTCTGCGCCATCCGTGCGCTCGCCGCATCGATCATCCGCCCGTCGAGCTGCGCCGCGCCCCGACCCTCGGCCGCCGCCGCCGCCAGCGCGAGCAGGATCCGCTGCGCCCGGTCCACTTCGGCGGCCGGGGGCGAGAAGACATCGTTGGCCAGCGCGATCTGCGAGGGGTGAATGGCCCACTTCCCCTCGATACCCATCGCGGCGCCACGTTTGGCGGCCGCGCGATAGCCCTCGGCGTCCTTGAAGTCGCCGAACGGTCCGTCGATGGGGCGCAGCCCATAGGCACGACAGGCGACAATCATCCGGGTGAGTGAGGCGTGCCACTGGTCACCGGGATAGTCGGGATTCAGCCCGCCGATCACCACGGTACGCGCCCGCAGACTCGCGGCGTAATCGGCGACGCCGAAATGCATGGCCTCCAGCCGCTTCGAACTTTGGGCAATCTCCTCGACATTCGCCATCCCGAGCGCCGTCTCGATGAGCACATCGATCCCGATCCGGTGGCTGAGACCCTTGGCCATCTCGATCTGCGTCAGCAGCGCATCGGTGAGATAGACGTCGCCCGGCACACCCACCTTGGGCACCAGCACGATATCGAGCTTGTCGCCCGCCTGCTCCACCACGTCCACCATGTCACGGTAGTAGTAGTGCGTATCGATGCCGTTGACCCGGACGCAAATCGTCTTGCCGTGCCCGCGCCAGTCGTACTGCTGCAGGGCGCCGATGACGTTGATGCGGGCCTGCTCCTTGTCCGCCGGGGCGACCGCATCCTCGAGATCGAGGAAGACGTAGTCGGCGTCACTCTCCATTGCCTTCGCGAACATCGCCGGGTTGGACCCCGGCACGGCCAGCTCGCTCCGCTGCACCCGCGCACGGGCCGGTTCGTAACGGGTATGGCTCATACCCCGGCCTTGACCTTCGCGTCGGCGGGCTTGGCCATCGTTTCGGGCGACCCGGCGACCACCTTCGCGGGCAGCGGCTTGGCCGTCTCCAGCCAGTACTGCTGCGCCGCGGCGACGCCCTTGCCCAGTTCCACCTTGATGCCGACATCGCGCATGGCCATCTCCGCGCCGCCGATGCCGGCGAGCAGCGTGATCTCGTTGAGATCACCCAGGTGTCCGATCCGGAACAGCTTGCCTGCCACCTTGTTGAGTCCCGCGCCGAGGGCAAAGTTGTACCGCCGGTACGCGATGTCGATCACGTCGCCGCCGTTGAATCCGGCCGGCACCATGATGGCGCTCACCGTGTCGGAGTACCACTTCGGCGCCTTGGCGCAGAGCGACAGGCCCCACGCCGCAACGGCGCGACGGCAGCCCTCGGCCAGTCGGTGATGCCGGGCGAATACATTCTCGAGCCCCTCCTCGAAGAGCATGTTGACCGCCTCACGCAGGCCGTAGAGCATCGGAATTGACGGGGTGTAGGGGAAGTATCCGGTCGCGTTGGCCTTGAGCATGTCCTCATAGCTCCAGTAGCAGCGCGACAGTTTCGCCGTCTTGCCCGCCTCGATGGCGCGGGGACCGGCCGCCACGATGCCCGCGCCGGCCGGAAGCATGAAGCCCTTCTGCGACCCGGTGACGGTGATATCGACCTTCCACTCGTCCATCCGGAAGTCGAGACTGCCCAGCCCGCTGACGCTGTCGACAAAGAGCAGCGCCGGGTGCCGGGCGGCGTCCATCGCCTTCCGCACCGCGCCGATATCGCTGGTCACACCGGTGGCCGTCTCGTTATGCACTACGCAAACGGCCTTGTACTCCTGCCTGGTGTCCTTGGCGAGCAACTCGTGGATGGTCTCAGGCGGCGCCCCCTCGCCCCACTCGACGTCAATGGCCGTTACGTCGAGGCCGAGTCGCTGCATCATGTCGATCCACAGATGACTGAACTGGCCGTAGCGGAACGTCAGCACCTTGTCACCGGGCGAGAGGGTGTTGACCAGTGCCGACTCCCAGCCTCCCGTTCCCGTGCCGGGGAAGACGATCACCTGGCCCTCGACCGTCTTGAACACCCGTCGCAGGTCTTTGAGGAGCGGGCCGGCGAGCAGCGGGAACGAGGAGGAACGATGATCCTCCATCGGCACGTGCATCGCACGGAGAATGCGATCGGGAGTGTTGGTGGGTCCGGGAACAAACAGGAAGTTGCGGCCAGGCATGGTATCGTCCTCAACGCTGAAGAAAACACAGAGCGAGAGCTCTGGGCTCTCGCACGAATGTTTGCGGGCAGCACTATGTTCCGGTGCGCTGGCCCCCAACCCTCATCCCCGGAACTTCCTGCATGACTGCACGCCTAGGTCCGGATGCCCGGCGCACACTGCTGACGGAGCTCTACTGGGCCGCGGTGGCAGCCGCTGCGCCCGGACCGGCCTTGCGTGCCGCACTGGCCGACCACCCGCCCTCGCCGGGGCGACCGATCCACCTGCTGGCCCTCGGCAAGGCGGCGCGACCGATGGCCGAGTGCGCGGTCGCCGTGTTACAGGAATGGGGCACGGCGCCGGCCGGCGGCCTGCTGGTGATCCCTGAACCCGGGCGCTCACCGCACCCGAATCTCATCGTCGCCGTCGGGGACCATCCCCACCCCGGCGCCGGCTCTCGTGCCGCCGCGGAGGCGCTGGGGCGGGCGGTCGAGGCAGTCCGACCCGGCGACGAGGTCTGGGTGCTGCTATCGGGTGGCACAACCAGTCTGATCGGTGCGCCGATCCCATCGGTCACCGCCGAGGACCTGACCACGTTGTACCGGCTGCTGCTGGGGTCCGGGCTGGACATTACCGCGATGAACCGGATTCGCAAACGATTCGCGCGCTGGGCTGGCGGACGCCTGTCGGCAGCGCTCGCACACGCACACGTGAAAAATTTCACAATCTCGGACGTAATCGGCGATGATCTCGGCTCCATCGGCTCGGGTCCGTGCATTCCGGATCCCAGCGCCGCCGCCGACATCCGTGCGGCCCTAACCGCTGCTCACTTCTGGGAACGGGTGCCTGTCGCTCTGCGTGCCCACCTGGACGACGTGGAGCACGGCCGAGCGGCGGAGACACCGAAACCCGATCACCCCGCCTTCAAGCAGACCGAAACGATACTCATCGCGAGCAACCGCCTGGCGCTGGAGGCAGCCTCGGATCGGGCGCGGAGTCTCGGGTTCAAGGCGGTGCTCGTCGATGCGGCCCTTGCGGGCGAGGCGGCCTTGGCCGGCCGCCGAATCGCAGAAACATTGCTCGGGTACAATGCCACAAATCTGTCGGGAGCGCAAGTCGGGAGGATGAATAAAAATACGGTGCTCATCTGGGGGGGCGAGACCACGGTGACCCTCACCCCCGATGCCGGGGCGGGTGGCCGCTCGCAGGAGTTGGCCCTCGCCGCTGCCGAAGTCCTCGCCCGAGCGCCCGGCACTTCGGTCACCATCCTCGCCGCGGGCACCGATGGCCGTGATGGGCCGACCGATGCCGCCGGCGGGTTCGCGGACGCTGACACCTGGGCCGCGGTGCGGGCGGCGGGCCGGGATCCGGCCAAGGACCTGACCCGGCATGAGAGCACCGCAGCGCTGACGGCCGCGGGCACGCTCTTCACGACGGGAATGACTGGAACCAATGTGATGGACCTTGTCCTCGGCGTAGTGGCGGCATCAGATTAGTCTGGTACTTCTTCCGGTTCTTTCCCTCCTTCACGTGGCCAGACGGCCGCCGCTGGTGAAAGCCCCGGCCCCTGTTGTAAGGATCCACTGTGCCGCTTCCCTTATTCAGGGCCAGCGACGCGTGTGTCTCCCCGACAAGGCGGTCGCTCGTGCTTTTCATCATTTCCGCGATTCTGCTCCAGCTGCTCGCCACTCTGCAGACTTGGCGTCTCGCACGCTTGGATGCCGGTGGCGGGCGCGCATGGCTCGCAATCGGAAGCGGGCTCGGCCTGATGGCTGTGACGGGGATCATCATCCTGTTCCAGTCCCAGGAGCCTTTCCACGCTCCGCTCATCTCCCTCGCCGGTGCACTTGAGCTCGCGGTCTCTCTGCTCCTTGCCGGCGGCCTCTCAGTGCTGTCTCATGCCCGTGCCAGCCGCGCACGAGGAGAAGTTGCGGAATTGCCCGCAGCGGAGGCCGGGACGCGACGCCAGCCGATTCCCGGGGCGGCTGACTCCGAGCTCCAGTACCGGGTGCTGGTCGAGGCGTCGCCGCTGTCGATCATCGCGATCACCACTGAGGGTGAGGTGACTGGCTGGAATCTCGCGGCGGAGCGCCTCTTCGGCTGGCGGAGCGAGGAAGTCCTCGCACGCCCCCTCCCCATCGTCCCGGCGGAGCTGGAGGAGGAGCACCGGCGATTCCGCGAAGAAGTGATGAAGGGCCAGGTGTTCAGCGGTCGGCCGACCCGACGCCGGCACAAGAGCGGTGCCGTGCTGGATCTGATGATCTCAACCGCGGCGATTCGCGACGGCGCCGGCCGCGTCACCGGCCTCGTCGCGATTTACGAAGACGTAACCGAGCGGAAGCGGATGGAGGAGCGGGAGCGCGGCCTGCAGGCGCGGCTCGTCGAGGCGCAGAAGCTCGAAAGCCTCGGTGTACTTGCCGGCGGGATCGCGCACGACTTCAACAATTTGCTGACGATCGTACAGGGGAACACCCAACTCGCGCAGAACGAAGTGCCACCCGCGTCGCCAGCGCAGCCCCTGCTGCGGCACATGGACACGGCCGTCGCGCGCGCGGCCGAGCTGACGGCGCAGATGCTGGCCTACGCTGGCAGAGTCCCCTTCCAGGTCAGTCCGCTGTCCCTCGCGGCGCTGGTCGAGGCGCAGACCACCCCGCTTCGGGGCTTGCTGCCATCCGGGGCAATGCTTCACGTGCTGCCGGCGTCGGAGCCCGCGTTCATCCGGGGCGACCCGGAGCAATTAGGACAGGTGCTGAAGAACCTGGTGACCAACGCCGGGGAAGCGCTCCCGGTCGGCGGTGGCACGATCCGGGTAACGACGGGCGTTGGACAGATCGATGCGGCGCGCCTGGGACAATCACTGTTTCCCGAGGCGCTGCGGCCAGGACGCCACGCCTATCTCGAGGTGACTGACACCGGAAGCGGGATGGACGCGGAGGTGACGGGACGGATGTTCGAGCCGTTCTTCACGACCCGCTTTGTCGGTCGGGGACTGGGACTGGCGGCCCTCGCCGGCATCGTCAGGCGACATGGCGGGACGGTGACCGTCGACAGCGAGTCTGGGCGCGGTACCACGATCCGAGTCTACCTCCCGCTCACTGCACCGGCGCGTGAAGCGGGTGTGATGCAAGGTCCATCGGCAGGCACCGTCCTGATCGTCGACGACGAGAAAGAGGTGCTGCGGCTGATGGGGCGGTTCCTGGAACGGGCGGGGTTCGAAGCGGTGCTGGCGCCGGGAGGGATGGAAGCGCTGGCGCGCTTCCGGGAACATGGCGGCGAGATCGACGTGATCATTCTCGACCTGACGATGCCGGGCATGAGTGGCGAAGAAACCCTGGCCGCGCTGCGGAAGCTCGACCCCGACCTGCCAGCGATCCTGACGAGCGGGTACACCCGAAGCGAGTTCGCCCGACGCGGCACCGGCATGGGCATCTCGGGGTTTCTCCAGAAACCCTATCTCCCTTCGGAGCTCATCCAGATGGTGCGCGAGGTGCTTACGGCCGGCCGTCCTCATCCGGCTGGTAGTCCGGGCCCAGGATCACGCTGACGTCCACCCGGCGCAGACTGTCCGGCTTCGACCCGACGCGACCGGTGCCGAGCGCCTGCCGGACCTGCGAAGCGACCGCCGCGCTTCCCCGGCGGACCACGATCCGGGTGGAATCAACCACTGAATCCGCATTCCCGAAGTAGACCACATCCACACCCATTCGGCGCAGGCGCCGGGTGCCGAGGCGCGCGAGTCCGGGCCGTCCGCTGCCGTTGAGGACCTCCACGATGATGCGATGATCAGCGGAAGGAATATCAAAGGCGTGGCCCTCCACCCGATCGTGACGAACGAAGCGGGAGAGCAGCACCAGGAGCACGACGGTGAGGAGCAGGCCGCCGGCGATCAGCCCGCGGCGCGAGGCAACAGCGAGTTCCACATCCGTACCGTTGGATCGGCGAGCGCCCAGCCGGAGGCGATCGCGTGAGTCATCCGCGCCTGGCAGACTTCGCGCAGTACCGCGCCGGGATCGTAGGGAAAACGATGGGTCCATTCGGCGCGCTGCGGCGCCTGATACATCCGACCGGGCTCAAGATAGTCGGCACAGTAGAGCACCCGACCCACCATGTCCCACTCCGCCAAGCCGAGACTGTGGTAGCGCACCGCGTCGAGCACCCCGCGATCGGTCTCACCATCCGCCTTGGCATGCGCGGCGCTGGCCGGGCCGTGGCGCAACATCGTCGGACCGGGAATCGATGGCGCCCAACGCTCCAGCTCCTCCTCTGGTGCGTCGCGCAACGCATCGTGCAGCCAGACCGCGCGGAGCCACCGGTTGCGCTCGTTATCCGGAACGCCCATCTCCTCGGCCCACGTCGCGGCCAGCTGGGCGACGCGTTCGATATGCAGGAGACGGGACGGCGTCACCACAGCCCAGCCGGGGAGTGTCGGACGCAGGCCGGACGGCGTGGGGCGCGCTTCGCGGATCAGGTTCAACGGAACTCCGTACCGAGGATATGGTTATCGAGCAATCTGGTCGGCCCGACGCGGGCAGCAAGAGCGATGATCGTGCCAGTACGCGCTTCGATCACCGGCTCAAGGGACTGCGGATCGACAATAGCAACATAGTCAAGTGTAACTGCTGGCGAGGCAAGGAATTGCTGCTTCATGAATCGCTCTAGTGCGGCCGGGTTCCGCTCCCCGGTCCGCCAGGCGGCGTCGACTACTCGAAGCGAGCGGTTGAGGGCCAATCCGTCGCGGCGGTCCTGCGACGACAGGTAAGCGTTGCGGCTGCTCAACGCCATGCCATCCGGCTCCCGAACGATCGGCACGATCTCCAGCGCGACGGGGATATCGAGGTCACGCACGAGTTGTCGAATCAGAGTCGCCTGCTGAATGTCCTTCTGGCCGAACACGGCGAGGTCGGGCTGCACCAGATTGAACAGCTTCGCGACGATGGTCAGGACCCCGGTGAAATGCTCGGGACGCACCGCCCCCTCCCATTTTCGGGCGAGCGCCCCCGGGACCACGCGAATCTCCGATCCGGCAGGATACATCACCGCGACGTCGGGCACGAAGAGCGCCTGGGCGCCGCGCGCCGCGAGCAGGGCGCGGTCGCGCGCGAGATCACGGGGGTAGCGCTCGAAGTCCTCCCGCGGACCGAACTGCAGGGGGTTGACGAACACGCTGACAATCACGGCATCCGTGCGCTGTGCGGCGGCATCCACCAGCGCGAGATGGCCCTCATGCAGCGCGCCCATCGTCGGCACCAGCCCGATGCGTCGTCCCGCCTGCCGCTGTCGAGCGGTCCAGTCGCGCAGCGGGGCAACCGCGGTGAACTCCCGCATCGACGTCCCCTCTTCGGCGGCGGTCGGGGTCACTCGAAGCTGTGCTCCCGCCCGGGGTAGCGACCCTCGCGCACATCGGTGGCGAAGCCATCGGCGGCGGTCCGCACCACGGAGGCGAGTTCAGCCCAGGTGTGCAGGAATTTCGGGCGGAAACCTTCATTGAGCCCGAGCATGTCATGCAGCACCAGCACCTGGCCATCGCAGCCTGGACCGGCGCCGATCCCGATGGTCGGGATGGTGAGGGACCGGCTCACCTCGGTGGCGAGCTCGGCGGGAACCAGCTCGAGGACCAGGGAGCAGGCCCCGGCCTCCTCGAGAATGCGCGCGTCGGAGCGGAGCCGGTCCGCGACCGAACGGTCGCGACCCTGCACCCGATACCCGCCGAGTTGATGGACCGACTGCGGAGTGAGGCCGAGGTGCCCCATCACCGGAATCCCCACCCGCACCAGGGCACGCACCGTCTCCGCCATGTGCTCGCCGCCCTCCAGCTTCACGCCATGCGCGCCGGTCTCCTGCAGCACCCGGCCGGCATTTCGGAGCGCTTCCGGTATCGAGACCTGGTAGCTCAGGAACGGCATATCCACGAACACGAGCGAGCGATGGGCACCGCGGACCACCGCGGCGCCGTGGTAGATCATCTGATCAAGCGTCGCGCTCAGCGTGGTCTCATGGCCGGCGACGACCTGGTTCAGGGAATCTCCCACGAGCAGCAGATCCACCGCGCCGTCGAGCAGTCGCGCAAACAGCGCATCGTAACACGTGAGGACAGTGATCTTCCGCCCCTCGCGCTTGAGTTCGCGGAGATCGGGGACGGTCAGCGGCTTTGGTGCGGTCATGCGGGTGTTCCACGGCTGGAGGAAATCATGCGTCGTCGTTCTTTCGGACCGGCGCGAGCAGGTCCAGCTCCTCGATCTCCCGCATCCACCAGTCGCGATGGGGGAGCTGCGGGTGGGGCACGTGGATATCGGGGTCGCGCAACCGGCGGGTCCCGAATCGCACGATATCGAGGTCGAGGGTGCGCGGCCCCCACTTCTCGTCCCGGGTGCGGCCGTTCTCGTCCTCGATACGGTGCAGCAGCTTGAGGAACCGTCCGGGATCCAGCGCGGTCTCCACCAGCACCATCTGGTTCAGAAACCGCCCCTGCCCCTCCGGCCCGCCGGCCGGTTCGGTCTCCTCCACCGATGACACCGCGAGGATGGCGGAGAGCGGCATCTTGGCGATGGCTTCGCGGGCGCGCATCAGGTAGCCCTCGCGATCATCGAGGTTGCTGCCCAGGGCGACGTAGACGCGCTCACGGGGGTTCATAGATCGTGGGAGAAGTGGCGGGCGATGACTTCGAGCCGGTCGGCGACGCCGGTCAGCTCGCGCACGGTACGTTCGAGTTCGGTGTAGCTGCGGGCGGCTTCGGAGGCGCGGCGCGCGGTGGTGCTGGCGTCCTCCAGCGTCCGGGCCGAGACGGCCGCCACCCGGTCCATCTGTTCGCGGAGGCGCAGGGCGGACTCTTCCTGCCGCCCGGCGGTCTCCGCGATCCGCCGGGCGTGATTGCCGGCATCGAGGGTGCCGGTGACGATATTTTCCATGGCGCGCGCCGCGGCGGCGGAGAGCTGCTCCACGCCGCGCACCGACTCGGTGCCACGATCCATCTCCTCGGAAATCTGCGCCACCTGGCCGAGGATGGCGGCGACCAGCCCGCCCGCTTCACGCGAGGCCTGCGCGCTCTGCGCCGCGAGCTGGCGCACCTCTTCCGCCACCACGGCGAATCCGCGCCCCTGCTGTCCGGCCCGGGCGGCCTCGATGGCGGCGTTGAGCGAGATGAGGTTCGTGAGGTCGGCGATCTCCCGGATGGTGCCGATGAACCCGATGAGGCGATTGGTGACCTGGTAGAGGTCACCGACCTGCCGGGAGCTGGACCCGACGAACCCCTGCAGCAGCACCAGCCGCCGCATGGCGTCGAGAATCTGCTCCCGGTTTCTGGCCGCGATCTCGCTCGCCACCGCGGAGGCGTCCGCCGCCGCGGCCCCCTCCACCACCACCTCGCGCGCCTGTCCCGCCAGGCCGATCATGGCCTCACGCCCCTGGGCGATCAGTTGCTCCTGCTCCGCCGCGCCGCCGCGGATATTCTGCGCGGTCAGCGCCACGCTTGCCGCGGCGGCGCGCAGATGATCGGCCGTCAGCGCCAGCGCCTTCACCTGCACCCCGACTTGCTCCACCGTTTCCACCAGCGGACGGCGCAGGTCCGCGATATGGATGGCGGTGGCGAGCTGACTGGCAAAGGTGGATGCGGCAGCAATTTCCTTCTTGCCATACGTGTGGGGCTTGTGATGATCGAGTTCGAATGTGCCGATGACGGTATTGCCGAACCGCAGCGGCAGCATCAGCATGCTCAGCGCATCACTGGTCGGAGCGAGGATCCGGTCATCGGCGCGGGCATCGGCGACCGCGATCGGCTCGGCACTTTCGATGGCGCGGGCCCGCAACTGGCCGGCGTCAAACGGCGGTTCGCCGCGACCGGCGAAGCCCAGCGCGCCCCGGTAGAGCAGCGAGGAGGTTTCGCCCTCGTGGCGATAGATCCGGAAGTCACTCCAGTCCAGCACCCGGTTGGCCATCCGTTCCAGCTCGGTGAAGGCGTCCATGAGCGAGAGGTTGCTGGTGATGATCCGCTCGCGCAGGTGAATCTTGTTCAGCTCTTCGGCAGCGATCGCCTCCTCGACGATCCGGGTGGTCAGCATGCCGAGCACGGCGAGCACCCCCAGCGCGGTGATCCAGCCCAGCAGCGGCAGGGAGCGGATGGCCGCGGCCGCGATCACTGCGCCGATCAGGGTCAGCAGGTAGGACAGCACCTCGTAGCGGAGGATCATCAGCCGCTCGTGGTGCTCCAGCTTGCCGCGTAACAGCAGCGTGAAGTAGAACAGCGCCCGGGGAAAGAAGAAATACATCCCCGCGAGGGTGATGGCGGGGGTGAGGTATTCGAGTGAAATCCCCTGCGGATCCACCGAGACGAACACTGCCGCATACGCACCATACGCCGCGACGAAGGCGAGGACTTCCCGGGCGGCGTTGATCCAGGCCACGCGCAACAGTTTCCGCAGCCAGAATGCATCCGCGATAAAAATGCCCAGCCCCAGCGCGAAGACGACGATGCCGGGTCCCACCGTGACCGCCCCCACCAGGGTGGCGACGCCGACCTGGGTCAGGTAGGAGAATTTGGACAGCGGAATCTGGCCGTGCCGGAGGACGATGATGACCAGCAGCAACGCCAGCACGACCCACGGCTGCGCCAGCCACCGGCGGTCGAGGGCGACCGCCGCCA
Organism: Gemmatimonadales bacterium; assembly: GCA_039934355.1. Classification (GTDB taxonomy): domain Bacteria; phylum Gemmatimonadota; class Gemmatimonadetes; order Gemmatimonadales; family GWC2-71-9; genus JADJOM01. The sequence continues at coordinate 95,131 of JBDTMI010000003.1, read as the reverse complement.
CCCCGACGAGCGTACCCCCCCACGCGATGAGCTGGGCGTAGCCCATCAGCACCCGCCGGGTAATCGTCATCGGCCTGCGCCATTGGAATCGAGCGCCGCACGCAGCGAGGCGAGGAACCGTCCCGCCCCTGACGGACCCTCCCGTGCGAGGCAGTCGACCAGGGCACTGCCCACCACCACGCCGTCGGCGAGATGCGCCACGGTGCGGGCCTGCTCTGGCGTGCTGATGCCGAAGCCCACCGCAAGCGGCAGCGTACTCACCGCGCGCACCCGCGCAATGTACTCCTCCATCCCACTGGCCAGCGTTCGGCTCGCCCCGGTCACACCGAGCCGGGCCACGAGATAGAGGAACCCTTCGGCGTCGCGAACCACCTCGGTCAGTCGTGGACCGGCGCTGGTTGGGGCGACGAGACGAATGAGGGCGAGCGGACTCTGCCGGACGATCGCTTCCGTCGACTGGTCGGTCCCGGCCGGTAGATCGGTGAGGAGCAGCCCGGCCACACCGATCTCGGCGGCGTCGCGGACGAACCGATCGATGCCGTATCGCAGCAATGGGTTGAGGTAGCTGAACACGACGACCGGCAGGTCGAGCCGCGCCTCGGCGATCAGCTCCAGGGTGCTCGCAACGGTCATCCCGCCCTGCAGCGCCTCGAAGGTGGAGCGCTGGATGGTGGGGCCGTCGGCCAGCGGATCGCTGAAGGCGACGCCGACCTCGATAATATCGGCGTGCTCCGCGGCGCGACGCAGCGCCTCGAGACTCGCGGCGCGATCAGGATGTCCCGCGGTCAGATAAGGAATGAGCGCGGTGCGACCGGACCGCTTCAGGGCGGCCCAGGTCTCCGCGAGACCAGGCTCAGACAAAGTAGTCGCCAACAATGATGCCATACCGATCGGGGTTGGTGACCTTGACGATCGAGCGGAGAAAGGCACCGGCCCCATCCTGCGCCGCGAGGTTCGCTTCCATGCCGGGCGGTCCGACCAGGGCGCCGTTGACGTCGATGCAGATCCGGACCATGGGGCGGTTCATGAAGTTCTGGTCCGGGTTGGCGCCAGACACTACCCCCACCTCGAAGGTATCGAGGATCACGCAGGACCCCACCGGATAGATCCCGATGAGGTTGATCAGGGCCTTCACTAGCACGGGATCATAGCCGCGGCGGGGGTTCTCCCACATCTCGCGCAGCACCTGGTCCGGCTGGATCGGCACGGTCTGGTAGCTGCGCCGGGTGGTGGCCGCGTCGTACCCATCGGCCACGGCGACAATGCGGGAGAAGATCCCCATCTCCCGCGGGCGGATCGCCTTGGGATAGCCGGTGAGGTCAGTCTTCATGTGGTGCTCGTGAGCCACGACAATCTGGCGATAGGGAATCTCCCCGTAGCCGCGCATGTTGAAGAGCGTCAGCACCCCGAGCCAGGGATGGGTCTGCATCATCTTCCACTCGTCTTCCGTCAGGCCGGTCGACTTGTTCAGCACGTCGACGGGAATGCGGGCCTTCCCGACATCGTGCAGCAGCGCCGCCAGCCCGAGGTCGTACAACTGCAGCCTCGTGAGCGAGAGCTTCTTGCCGATTGCGACGGAGAGGATGCACACATTCACCGAATGGGTGAAGGTGTACTCATCATAGTCGCGGATGGTGGTGAGTCCGAGGAGCGACGTCTCGTTGTTGAGCACCTGATCCACGATGGCCTGCACCGCACGCTTCACCTTGGTGATCGACGTGGTCCGGCCCAGTCGCACGCTATTGATCAGGTCCTTCGTCACCGCCACGCCGTGCGAATAGGTCCGCTTGGCGACCTCGCGCGCCTTCTCCGCCTCGGCGACCTTGTCCTCCGACTCCAGCGGCGGATCCACTTCGATGTGGTTGACACTGCCGAGGGCCAGGCGGTCGCGGAACTCGATCAGCCGTTCGGGATCGGGATCGCCGCCCCGCGCCGTGAGGGCGAGCAGCACGCCGAGGAAGATCTGCCATTCCTTCCGTTCGACGCCGGTGGCGACCCGCAAGGTACCGACATCCAGCGTGCGGAGCGCCGCGAGCGTATTGGAAAAGGAGGCATAGTTGTCGAGCTCGAGCCGGAGCCGGGTGCCATTGACGAAGATGAAATCGCCCGAGAGGCGCAGTTCGATCTCGCCCTGCGGCTCCAGCAGCGCCAGTGAGGCGGTCTGCAGGTCGTCGAGCGACTTCTGCGCGGTGGCGTTCTCGATCGGATAGAGCTTGAGGCTCCGCAGCGCGGTGTACATCGCAAGGAGGAAGGTGCGGCCGGCGTGTCGCAGGAAGGCGTCGCCCGAGGACTTCTCCTCCGCCATGCCGGCGTGCTCGTGCTCGCGGCTCAACTGCCGGTCTCCCGGAGGGCGCGACTCACGGCGGTCCGGACGACGAGTTCCTTGTCGTCCTTATACCTCTGCAGGACTTCGCGCGACTCCGGGGTCTTGAGCCGCCCGATGGCGAGCGCCGCACAGGCCCGCACCTCCGGCGTCTCCTTCCGCTTGAAGAGGCCGCCAGAAGACAGCATGGCCGTGAGTCCCTCGAGCGCGGCGTTGCCAGCAATCAGCGCGTACGCCTCGAAGAAGCGCATCCGTTCGGTGAGGTCAATCTCCCGCGGCACCTTGCCCTGCACCACCGGCTCGATGCGACGCAGCGCGCCCTTGTAGCCGCGCCGGCCGAGCGCCTGCACCGCCGCGATCCGCACCTCGCGATCGGCGTCATCCACCGGGCGCTCCAGGGCGGACAACGCGGTAGGGGTCCCGATCCCATCGAGCGCCAGGACACCGGCCAGCCGGATCGACGCGAGAGCGTGCCCGAGAGTATCACTCAATCCGGGCACGGCGGCCTGGAGCTTCAGGCGGCCGCATAAGGAGATGATCGAAGGCAGCGACTCGGACTCGGGGAGACGCAGGAGGCGGAGCACTTCGTTCGGACTGGTTTCGGCGAGCCGGTCGGCCGACGACGCGAGCAGCACGGACACGGCGGAGGCGGGGGGCAGCTTGGGCAGCCAGACCATCACCGTCTCGAGGCCGGCGGGGCGCAACTCGCGGAACAGCTCACCCAGATCGTCCTCGGTGGGTGGCGTCTGGGCTTCCGTCACCGACTGGAGAATCTGCTGCAGCACGGCGGGCTCGGAGAGCCGGCCGGTCAGGCTGTCAAGGCGTTCACGCTCATCGGCCCGCAGCAGTTCCTGCTGCCGGACCAGGAGCCGGGTCTCCCGCAGGATCAGCGCGACGGAGCGAAAATCACCGGCATTCAGGACGTGCGGGAGATAGGTCTCCATCGTGGAGAAGGTGTCGCTCCGCGCCCAGGGCTCGTCGCGCTGTTCCACGATGTCGAACAGGATGTTCAACACGTTGGAGCGCAGGTCCTGGGCGTATTCTCGCGCGACCGCCTCGGCGATCGCCCGGATCTCGGCCTCATCGAGCCAGTAGAGCGTGGAATCGAAGTCCTCGACATCCACCACGCCCGACTTCCTGGGCGGCGCCTCCTCCTGCACCTTCCCGCGGGTGTCCTCCTTCTGGCTCTCGACGACGTTGGGATCGGTTGGCGGCGCGACACTGTAGGCGCCCTCACCGGAGAGGCCGGGGACGTTCGCGTCGGTGGTGAATTCCGTGAAATGGTACTGCACCAGTGCGAAGTCCTGCTCCCACAGCAGGGTGAGCAGATCGTCACCGGCATCGGCCGCCAGCGTGCGGGCCCGCTGGACGATATCGAGAAACTTGACGATCTCCTCCTCCTCCACCCCGGGGAAGAGGGTGAGGACCCGCATCCCGTCCTTGAAGAGTGTCCAGGCGAGGCTTTCCGACTTGTTCGGCTGGTGATAGACGACCTGTTCCTCCCAGACGATGTCGGTCTCGACGATCTGGAGGGTGAGGCGGTCGAGTCCGCTGGCCCAGAGCGGCTGGAATGCAGCGCGCACATTGTGGCCGGCCCGCTGGTAGACGGGATTGTTGGGCAGGTACATCTGGAACGCGCGAAGCCCCTTCACCAGGGTCCGCAGCAGTTCCTCGACCTGGGAAGGCGGCAGGGTGACGGCGGCCGGCATGCCCTCGGTCATGCCCGTCCCTCGAGCAGCCTGGCCACGTGCGCGACATCCTTGTCGCCGCGCCCACTCAGGCAGACCAGCACGGTATCGTCGCCGCGCCACCCGCCGGCGCGGCGTTCGCACCAGGCGAGGGCGTGGGCGGTTTCGAGCGCAGGGATGATCCCCTCGAGCCGGGAGAGGGCCTGCAGCCCGTCGAGGGCCTCGGTGTCGGTGACCGCTTCATAGCGCACCCGGCCGGTATCGCGCAGCCAGCTGTGTTCCGGGCCAACCCCGGGGTAATCCAGGCCGGCGGAGATCGAGTGCGCCGGCATGACCTGACCATCCGCGTCCTGCAGGAGATAGCTGAGACAGCCATGCAGCACGCCGGGCAGGCCGGCGGAGAGCGTCGCCGCGTGATGACCCGTGGCGATCCCCTCACCGGCAGCCTCGACCCCGACCAGCTTCACCTCCGCGTCGTCGATGAAGCCGCTGAACATCCCGATGGCGTTGGAACCGCCACCGACGCAGGCGACCACGGTGTGAGGCAGCCGACCGATGCGCTCCACGATCTGGATGCGCGACTCGCGGCCGATGACCGACTGAAAGTCGCGCACCATGCGGGGGTAGGGATCGGGGCCGACCACGGAGCCGATGATGTAATGAGTGGTGGGGACATTGGTCACCCAGTCGCGCAGCGCCTCGTTGGTCGCGTCCTTGAGCGTCCGGGTGCCCGAGGTAACCGGCACGACGGTGGCACCGAGCAGCTGCATGCGATAGACGTTGAGCGCCTGGCGCTCGACATCCTCCGCGCCCATGTAGACCACGCACTCCAGCCCGAAGCGGGCGCAGACGGTGGCGGTGGCGACCCCGTGCTGCCCCGCGCCGGTCTCGGCGATGATGCGCCGCTTCCCCATGCGGCGGGCCAGCAGTCCCTGCCCGATCGTGTTGTTGATTTTGTGGGCGCCGGTGTGATTGAGGTCCTCCCGCTTGAGAATGACGCGGGCTCCGACCAGTTCGGAGAAGCGCGGCGCGTCGGTGAGCGGCGTGGGCCGACCAACGAATTCCTTCAACAGCACATCGAACTCGGCCCAGAACACCGGATCGGCCCGCGCGGTGTCATAGAGGATCTCAAGCTCCTCCAACGCCGCCATGAGCGTCTCGGGGACGTAGCGTCCGCCGTAGGCACCGAAGCGCCCGCCCACTGCCCGCTCGCGCGGCAAGGTCACCGTCACCGGAGTGCTCCCAGGAAGTCCGTCATGCGCTGCTGATCCTTGATGCCCGGAATCTGCTCGACCCCGGACGACACGTCTACCGCATCGGGGCCGACGGCCGCGACCGCCGCCGCCACATTTTCCGGCGTCAGGCCACCGGCGAGGAACATGCGGTGTCCCCGCAGCCGCTCCCGTGCCGAGCGGGCGAGCTCGAGTGACAGGGTGACGCCGTTGCCGCCGAGCTTCCCCGGGATGCGTGGCTCAATAATGATGGGGCATCCCAGCTGTCGCTGCTGATCGAGCTCGTCGAGATCGGCTGGTCCCGCCAGGCGCGCCACCGTGAGGATCTCGAGCCCTGCCGCATGGAGAGTGGCCACCGTCTCGGCGGTCGCACCGCCGTGCAGCTGCGCCCCGGAGAGCCCGACCTGCTCACAGAGCTGTAATATCTCGCCAGTGCCCTGCGATCCAAAGACCCCGATGACTGGAATCGCTCCCGCCACCGCCACGATCGAGCGGGCCTGATCGGGATTCACCTGCCGTGGACCGCCGGCGAAGATCACCCCGAGCCACGACGCGCCGAGTCGTACAGCGGCCCTGGCATCCTCGGCCCGGGTGAGACCGCAGATCTTGGCTGGGACGCCGGTCATCCGGCGGACCGGCGACACGGCGGACCGAGAGTTGCCGAGTGTGCCCGACTCCTTCCCTTGCACTAACGCGGGTTCCGGAGGACGCCGGCGCATACCGTCGCCAGCGCGCCAGGGTCGGAGGACGACGAGAGCGCCGTACCGATGAGCACCAGATCGGCGCCGGCCGCGGAGGCGCCGACCACATCATCCACGGTCTCAATCCCGCTCTCCGCCACGGCGAGATGATCGGCGGGAATGTTCTCGATCAGCCCCCACGCCGAATCGAGGTCGATCTCAAAGGTGTCGAGATTGCGGCTGTTGACGCCGATGATCATCGCCCCGGAGGCCAGCGCGATCTCCAGTTCGCGCTCGTCGTGGACCTCCACCAGCACCTCGAGTCCGAACTCGCGGGCGACACCTGCCAGGTCATGAAGTCGGGCCGGGACCAGCGCCCGCACAATCAGCAGCACCGCTGACGCGCCCGCGGCGCGCGCTTCCGCAATCTGCACCTCGTCGATGATGAAATCCTTGCGCAGCAACGGCACGTCGACCTGCCGGTGCACCGCCACCAGGTCGTCGATGGAGCCGCCGAAGAACGGACCATCGGTCAGCACCGAGATGGCGCTCGCCCCCGCCTTTGCATAGGCCGCGGCGTGCGCGGCCGGATCCAGTCCGGCACTGATGGTCCCCTGCGAGGGCGAGCGGCGCTTCACTTCAGCGATCAATCCCACCCGTGCGTGGTCCCAGTGGGAGAGGAAGGGCGCCGGAGCCGGCGCTGCCCCGGCCGCCGCTTCGATTGCTCGACGCCGGGCGTGGAGCGGCGGCAGGGAATCCCTGGTCGCGGCCAGTATCCTTTCTAGTGTGCTTGGCATCTTGCTCTTCGGTCAGTGTTCGGGTAGCTTGGTTCGGAATCCCTTCGGCCCACGCAGGAGGCAGCATGGCCCTGACCAAACGTCAAAGCGAAATCCTCAATTACCTGCAGGAGCATATCCGGGAGCGCGGGTATGCGCCAAGCTTCGAGGAGATCGCCGAGCAGTTCAGCTTTCAGTCACTGGCGACGGTGCATGAGCACCTGACCAACCTGGAGCGCAAAGGTTACATCCACCGCACACATAATGAGAGCCGGGCCATCGAAGTGCTGCCGCCCAAGGGGACGACGGGTGCCACGGAGATCCCGCTGCTCGGCCGCGTCGCCGCCGGCGCCCCGATCGAGTCGATCGCCTCCGGCGAGACGCTCGCCGTGCCGGATGCGCTCCTGCCCCGCCGCGGGCCCAACTATGCCCTCAAGGTGCAGGGGGAGTCGATGATCGATGACCATATCATCGATGGCGACTTCGTGGTGGTGAACGGGCGACAGGCGGCGGAGAATGGCGAGATGGTGATCGCCATGATCAATGGCTCGGAGGCGACGGTCAAGCGCTACTACCGGGAACCGGGTGGCTGGATCCGCCTGCAGCCGGCCAACCCGACAATGCAGCCGATGCGTTTCCAGGAGCGCGATGTGCTGATCCAGGGTGTCGTCGTTGGCGTCATCCGGAAATACTAGTCGTCACCGGTCAGCGAGGAGTCAGCGCCGTCCTCAACGCGGAGCGGCGGCCCTCAGCTCCCTGAGCACCTTGGCCGCCGCGCCACTATGGAGTGTGCGGCTCGCCAGCTCGACCGCCTCCGCATAGTCGGGGGCAAGGCCAGCCGCATAGAGCGCCGCGGCGGCATTCAGCAGGACGGCGCGCCGTCCCGCCTCGTCCTTCGCACCGTTCACCAGCCGCTCCACTCGCGCTGCATTCTCGGCCGGCTCACCTCCCGCCAGTTCGTCCAGCCGGTCCCACCCCAGTCCGTAGTGACGCGGGTCGAGGGTCCAGGTGGTGACGCTGCCGTCGGCCACTTCCCAGACCGTGTTCACACCCGTCGGGCTCAGCTCGTCCATTCCCACCTCTCCATGCACCACCAGTGCCCGGTGCGCACCCAGGCGGAGCAGTGCTTCCGCCATCAGCGGCGCATGTGCCGAATCCGCCACCCCGATCACCTGGCGCTCAACGCCCGCGGGATTGGCCAATGGCCCGAGCAAGTTCATGATCGTCGCGACACCGAGCTCCTTTCGGGTCGGGCCGGCGTGGCGCATCGCGGGGTGAAACGTCGGCGCAAAGAGAAAAACCATCCCCACCCGATCGAGCACGGCCGCAGCCTGGGCGGCGTCGAGCATGATGTTGACGCCGAGGGCTTCGAGAACGTCCGCGCTGCCGCATTTGGAGGTGAAGCTGCGGTTGCCGTGTTTCGGGACCCGGGCGCCGGCGGCGGCAGCGACGAGTGCGGCGGCGGTGGAGATGTTGAAAGTGCTCACGGTGCCGCCACCGGTGCCGCAGGTGTCGACGACGGTGGGTCCCGAACCGGTGCGGACCGGAACCATGGCCGCACGCAGGGCCCGCGCGGCGCCGGCGATCTCGTCAGCGGTTTCCCCGCGGGCCCGCAGACCGAGCAGCAACGCCCCGATCAGTGCTGGGGTCGCCTCGCCCCGCATGATCACCGCAAAGGCGTCGGCGGTCTGGTCCGCGGTGAGCGTGTGGCCCTGGGCGATGAGGCGGAGGGCGATGTGGAGGGGCATGGGGAGAAGATAGCTGGCAGCTGGCAGGTGACAGGTGGCAGGCAGCAGCGGTGGGCGGGAAAGAGGAAAGGGGAAACGGGAGCCTGCAGAAGGGATGTGTTCTTGGCTGGATGAGGTTCGCTGAATCCTGAATGCTGACCGCTGACGGCCGACGGCTGACGGCTGTCAACTGATGGCTGCTCGCTCCCCCCGACCTCGCTATATTCCCCGGCTCATGAGCCGGACCTATCTGGCCCTCCTGCACTACGATGGCCGCGCCTTCGCGGGGTGGCAGCGGCAGCCTGAGGTGCGCACGGTCCAGGGTGAACTGGAGCGGGTGCTGGAACGGCTCTGCGGATCCCGGATCGTCGCGAATGCCGCCGGCCGGACCGATGCCGGAGTCCACGCCGCCGGGATGGGGGTCAGCCTGGAGATGCCGGACCGGTGGGAGCCGGAACGACTGCACCGGGCGCTCAACGGGCTCCTGCCAGTCGACTGCTGGGTGGAGCGGGTCAGGGGGATGGTCCCGGGGTTTCATGCCCGGTGGAGCGCCACCGCTCGCCGCTACCGGTACGACGTCGGGACCGACGCGGCATCCGCTTCACCCTTCCGTCGTGGATTCGAGTGGGCGCTGGGAAAACCGCTGGATGAGGCGAGACTCGCCGCGGCGGCGCAGGTGCTGCCGGGACGCCATGGCTTCGAAGGGTTCAGCGTTCGGCAGGCGGTCGTTCAGCCGGAAATTCGTAGGGGCGACCCGTTGGGTCGCCCGAACGAATCGGGCCTGGATCGGGCCGATTCGATGGGATCAAAGCGGCCGTATCAGCTGGGCCCAACCGAATGCACCATCACTCTGGCGGAGTGGGAGTCGCGACCGGAGCAACAGGGGTTCCGCTTCCATGTCGCCGCCGACCGATTCCTGCACCATATGGTGCGATTCCTCGTGGGGACGATGGTCGAGATCGGCCTGGGTCGCCGAGCGGTGGAGGATATGGCCAGTCTGCTGAGGACGACCGACAATCACGACACCAGTCAGCCGGCCCCCGCCGAAGGGCTCTACTTTGTGGCAGCAGCGTATCCGGAGGAGTGCTTTCTGCATAGTACCGAGGCGTTGGGCGATGGGCGCTAGGCGCTGGGCGCGTAACGCGCGCCGCGGCGCCGGTCCGCTCGCACTCAGCCTGCTCACCGCCTGCGGCAACGGTCCGGGGCAGCGTGCTGACGGTTTCGTGGAGCGGCTCGAAGCGCAGCGTCCCGTGCCTCGGCGGGAGCTGGATCCCATCACCGCCACGCGCCGCACCGCGATCGTGGAAGCCGCGGAGAAGGTGTCGCCCGCCGTCGTTTCCATTACCGTGACCAGCCGTCGCCAGGCCCAGGCGCAGACCCCGTTCGACCTCTTCTTCGTCCCCCAGTCGCCCCGGGAGCAGCAGAGCTTCGGCACCGGGTTCATCATCCGGCCCGACGGCACGATCCTCACCAATCAGCATGTGGTGAGCGGTGCTGACAAGATCATCGTCTCGCTGCCCGACGGCACCGACCATCCGGCGCAGCTCCTCGGCGAGGACGCCCTCACCGATATCGCGGTGATCCGGGTCGACCGCACCGGACTGCCCACGGTGAAGACCGGCACGAGCGGCGACCTGATGATCGGTGAATGGGTCATCGCCCTGGGGAATCCCTTCGCCTACCTGCTCGGCAACGCGGAGCCGACCGTGACGGCCGGCGTGGTGAGCGCGGTGCACCGCAACCTGCTGCCGGGCCGGGACCAGTCGGGACTTTACCTCGACATGATCCAGACCGATGCCTCGATCAATCCCGGCAACTCGGGGGGACCGCTCACCAATGCGCTCGGCGAAGTCGTGGGCGTTAACTCCTCGATCTTCACCCAGAATGGCGGGTCGGTCGGGCTGGGCTTCGCCATTCCGATCGAACGCGCGCTGCGGGTGGCGGCGGAGATCATCCGCGGAGGCGCGGTGCGGCGGGCCTGGGTCGGTTTCGATGTCGCGGGCGCGGAAAGCCTGCGGGAGTGGAAGAGCCAGGGCGGCGTGCTGGTCACCACGGTGGCGCCCCAGGGACCGGCGGACCGCGCCGGCCTGCTCCGTGGCGATGTGCTCACCCGGGCCAACGACCGGGTGCTGCATAACTATCTCGACTGGGAGGCGGTGAAGCTCGACCTGCGGGTGGGCGACGCAATCCAGGTGACGGCGAAGCGCAACGGGGGCGAGCGTACCTTCGCGCTCAAGAGCGGTGACCTGCCGACGACCGCGGCGGCGAAGGTCACCGTGCTCAAGGATCTGCAACTGGTCAGCCTCACCGAGCAGATCCGCTCGGAGCGAATGGTGCAGTCGGACCGGGGCGCGCTGATCTTCCGCATCTCGCGCGAGCTGGGCCAGGCGACCGGACTGCAGGAGGGCGATGTGATCGTCGGAATCAACCGCCGGAAGGTGGCCACCGCCGACGAAGTGAGCGAGGTGATCGAAGCCCTCAGGCCGCGCCAGCCGGTGCGCCTGTTCTTCGAGCGCGGCGGGTCCATCGTCTACACCGACCTCGAATTCCGATGACCGACGACCGCTACCGTTCCCCGCTCGGCACCCGATACGCCTCGCCAGTGATGCAGCAGTTGTGGGGCGACCGGCACCGCATCGGGTTGTGGCGCCGCGTCTGGCTGGCGCTGGCGGAGAGCGAGCGGGAGCTGGGCCTGCCGATCCCCGACGCGGCGATCGCCGAGATGCGCGCCAATCTCGACGGTGTCGACCTGGCCGCCGCGGCGGCCTACGAGAAGCGCTTCCGGCACGACGTGATGGCGCACGTGCACCAGTTCGGCGACCAGGCCCCGTCGGCCAAACCCTTCCTGCACCTCGGCGCCACCAGCGCGTTCGTCACCGACAACGCCGACGTGCTCGTCATCCGCGAAGGCCTCCGCATCCTGCTGGGCCGGGTCATCGCGGTCCTCGACGCGCTCGACACGTTCGCCCGCCGGTACGCGGCCCTGCCCTGCCTGGCGTACACCCACTTCCAGCCGGCGCAGCTCACGACGGTCGGCAAGCGGGCGACGCTGTGGATGCAGGACTTCGCGCTGGATGTCGAAGAGCTCGTGAACCGGCTGGAGACGCAGCGGCTGCGTGGCTGCAAGGGCACGACCGGTACCCAGGCCAGCTTCCTCGAGCTGTTCAAGGGCGACCACCAGAAGGTCCGCGAGCTGGAGCGGCGGATCGCCGAGAAGCTGGGCGTGCCGCGCACCTTTCCGGTGACGGGGCAGACCTACAGCCGCAAGGCCGACAGCGTCGTGATGGACGGCCTGTCGGGGATCTCGCAGTCGGCGGCCAAGATGGCGACCGACCTGCGGCTGCTGCAGCATGAAGGGGAACTGCTCGAGCCGTTCGAGAAGGACCAGATCGGCTCCAGCGCGATGGCCTACAAGCGCAACCCGATGCGGGCCGAGCGGATCTGCGGGCTGGCGCGGTTCGTCCTGAGCCTGCAGTCGAATACGGCGCAGACCGCCGCGACGCAGTGGCTGGAGCGTACCCTGGATGACTCGGCCAACCGGCGGCTCACGCTCCCGGAGGCGTTCCTCGCGACGGACGCCATCCTGTTGCTGGCCCAGAACATCAGCGCCGGGATTGAAGTGCGCGAAGCGGTGATCCGCGGTCACGTCGATGCGCAGATGCCGTTCATGGCGACGGAGCGGCTGATGATGCTGGGGGTGGAGGCTGGCGGCGACCGACAGGCGCTGCACGAGGTGATCCGCCAGCACAGCCTGGCCACGGCGGAAGTCGTGGCGGCGGGCGGACCGAACAACCTGCTGGAGCGGATCGCCGCCGACCGCACCTTTGCCAAGGTCCCTACCGCCCGGCTCCATGCCGAACTGGACAGCTCGCACTACACCGGGCGCAGCTCGCAACAGGTCGGGGAATTTCTCGAGGAATATCTGCATCCGCTGCTGGCCCGGGCGCGATCATTCGCGACGGCTTCGGCCGCGGTCGACATCGCCGTCTAATAGAGGATTGGCACCATGAATGTCCTGACCCAGAGCAATCTCCCGCTCCCCCTGCTGCGCAAGGGCAAGGTCCGCGAAGTCTATGAGGCCGACGCGGGCCACCTGCTCCTGGTCGCCAGCGACCGGGTCAGCGCCTTCGACATCGTGATGGCCGAGGCGATCCCCCGCAAAGGCGCGGTGCTGACACAGGTCTCGGCGTTCTGGTTCGAGAAGCTGGGCGACGTCGTGCCAAGTCACTTCGTGACGGCCCGGACTGCGGAGATCCTGCGACGGCTGCCGCAGTTGACGCCGTACCGCGACCAGCTCAACGGCCGTGCGATGCTGGTACGGCGGACGATGCCGGTGCCGTTCGAGTGCATCGTGCGAGGTTATCTCACCGGCTCGGCGTGGAAGGAGTACAAGGAGAGCGGCACCTTGGCGGGCGAGGCGCTGCCCAAGGGGCTGACCGAAAGCGCCCGCCTCGAGCCGCCGATCTTTTCGCCAGCAACCAAGGAGGAGACTGGCCACGACATCAATGTCACCTTCGACCGGGTGGCGAAGGACCTTGGCGCCGCCACCGCGGACCAGCTCCGGGACGCGAGCTTCTCGGTGTACCGTGCCGGGCGCGATCACGCGGCGACGCGGGGAATTATTATCGCCGACACCAAATTCGAATTCGGCTTCGACAACCAGGGATTGCTGCGGCTGATCGACGAGGTGCTGACGCCGGACAGTTCGCGCTTCTGGCCCGCCGACCAGTATCAGCAGGGCCGAGGCCAGCCCAGCTTTGATAAGCAGCCGCTGCGGGACTACCTCCAGGCGCTCAAGAATGCGGGGAAGTGGAATGGCGAGGCCCCGCCGCCGACCCTGCCGGCGGACGTCGTGGCCACCACCAGTCAGCGGTATCTGGACGCCTTCCACCGTCTCACGGGCTACGACCTGCCGGAGGATGCATGATCCGCGTCGCCCCGGAGGGATGGCCGTTCATCATCGGGGCGTGGATCATCGCCGGGGTGATCGCCGTGTTCGCCGGCTGGTGGGCGCTGCTGTGGCTGCCGATCGCCGTATGGGTCGTCGCTTTCTTCCGCGACCCGGTGCGGGACGGGCCGCGTGGCGACAATGTGGTGATCGCGCCGGCCGACGGCCTGGTCGTGAGTGTCGTGACGGTCGATGAGCCGGAGTACGTGAAGGAACGAACTACACGGATTTCCATTTTCATGAACGTGTTCAACGTGCATGTGAATCGGTATCCATCGAGCGGCACGGTGGAATACCGGAAGTATGTCGCCGGGCATTTCGGCCATGCCGGCACCGAAAAGGCGAGTCTCGAGAATGAACAGAGCACGGTTGGTCTGCTGACGGCCCGCGGCAAACTGCTGGTCCGGCAGATCGCCGGTCTGGTGGCGCGGCGCATCGTCACCGATCACCAGCCCGGCACTGCGGTCACCCAGGCGGCCCGGATGGGGCTCATCCGATTCGGCTCCCGGGTCGATGTCTTTGTCCCCGCCGGCGCCCGGGTGCTGGTGCATTCCGGCGAGAAGACGCTGGCGGGCCACACGGTGATAGCCCAATGGGATTGATGCCAACGCGCCGCGGCCTCCGGCCGCCGGGCATGCGCCAGGTCGTCGTCGTCATTCCGAGCGCGTTCACGCTCGGCAACATGTTCTTCGGCATGTGGGCGATCGTCTCCGCCTACCGCGGCAACTTCACCTGGGCGGCGTGGTTCATCATGTTCTCCGGGCTGCTCGACATGCTGGACGGTCGGGTCGCCCGGATGTCCGGCACCGGTACCCGCTTCGGCGAGGAATTGGACAGCCTGGTCGACGTGATCAGCTTCGGCGTGGCGCCGGCGCTGGTGATGTATTTCCTCGAATTCCAGAATGCCGGCAAGTTCGGCTGGCTGATCTGCTACATGTACGTCGTCGCCGTGGCGGTCCGGCTGGCGCGCTACAACGTGCAGCATGGGACGGGAAAACCGGGCTGGTTCAACGGCATGCCGTCGCCATCAGCCGGGATGATGCTCGCGGTGTACTACCCGTTCAGTCAGACGACGTGGTACCGCGATTCGCTCGCCTACCTCGACTTCCAGCGCGAAGGACTGAGCATCCTGATCGTGGTGCTCGCGCTGCTGATGGTCTCCACCGTCAAGTACCCGAAATTCCCGAGCCTCGGCTTCCGCAGCGCCAAGGGACTGGCCGGCCTCGCCGTGCACGTCGGCGTCCTGACGATGGCCCTGTGGAAACCCGCCTATTTTCTCTTTCCGCTCGGCTTGGCCTACCTCGCCTTCGGGATCATCCGCCACGCGGTGGTGGGACTGTCGGAACGGGGCGAATCGGGGATGGCAGTGATCGATGGGGTGGAGCAGGACGAGCACGACGAGTCGGAACTGCGGCGGACGACGCCGAGGATTCCGACGATCAAGCGGGAGTAGCCGTCAGCGTTCAGCCTTCAGCCGTCAGCGGGTGGCCGCCAACTTCAGGAGTTTACGGTGACGTACAAAGTACAGGTTCGGGTGGTCCCCCGCGGTGGCCTCCTCGACCCCCAGGGCAAGGCGGTGGAGCACGCCTTGAGCGCCCTCGGCTTCCGGGAAGTCTCCGGGGTGCGCATCGGGCGGGCGATCGAGCTCGCGATCGAGGCGAGTTCCGCCGACGAGGCCCGGACCCGGACCCGCGCCATGTGCGACAAGCTGCTGGCCAATCCGGTCACCGAGGACTACACCATCGAGGTGGAGAACTGATGCACCGCATCGCCGTGGTCCGATTCCCCGGCAGCAACTGCGACGCCGACACGCTCACCGGCGCGCGGCGCGCCGGTGCGGAAGCCTACTACGTCTGGCACCGCGACACCGACCTGCAGCACGCCGACACCGTGATGCTCCCCGGCGGCTTCAGCTATGGCGACTATCTGCGCTCCGGGGCGATTGCCCGGTTCAGCCCCGTCATGACCGCGGTGCAGCGCTTTGCCCAGGCAGGTGGCCCGGTGCTCGGCATCTGCAATGGCTTCCAGATCCTGTGCGAGGCGGGAATGCTGCCGGGCGCGCTGATTCAGAACAGCCGCCTGAGCTTTGTGTCGCGACCGGTGGGACTCCGGCTGGAACAGACCGACACTGCGTTCACCGGCGCATACACCAAGGGACAACTGCTCCGCATGCCGGTGGCGCATGGCGACGGGCAGTATGTCGCCGACGCAGCGACGCTGGCCGAGCTCGAGGCCACCGGGCGGGTGGTGGTGCGCTACACCGAGCTCGACGGCAGCGCGCTCCGCACCACGATCAACGGTTCGCAGCATGACATCGCGGGCATCGCGAATGTGACCGGCAACGTGGTCGGTCTGATGCCACATCCGGACCGGGCCGCCGATCCGCTGCTCGGCAACAGCGACGGGATGGGCTTCTTCACCTCGGTGCTGGCCTGGGCGCCAGCGGGGGTGGGCCGATGAGCTCCAGGTCGATGCGCGTCGCGCTGCTGGTGTTGCTGCTGCTCTCCTCTGCCGGTGTCGCCCACCTCGGTGCGCAGACCCTGAAGACGATCAAGCCGGGCATGACCGAGGCCGAGGTACGCGCCAGTTGGGGCGACCCGTTCACGGTGCGGAAGAGCGGCGAGCACAGCTTTCTCTACTACAGGAACGACTGCCTCAAGCGCTGCGGCACCTACGATATCGTCTTCCTCGAGGGCGGGCAGGTGATCGACGCCATCGTGCGGGACCGTGGCCGCCGCTACGACGGGATCAGCTCCTCGCCGACCGACCGGCAGCCGACACCGACGATCAGGCCCTGAGGCGTGTGTCGCACCAGACTTTGATTCTCAACCACCAGCTCGCCACCTCCTGAGGAACCCGATGTCGACGACTGACAAGCCCAGCCGCAACGAAGACGAATATTTCCTGAAGCTCGAAGCCGAGCGGATTGAACGGAAGCGCGCCGAGCACAGCAAGTTGAGCCAGGACGCCGAGCGGAAGAGCCACCACATGCGGTGTCCCAAGTGTGGCGGCCACCTCGTAACGCAGGAGTTCCAGCGCATCCAGATCGACCGCTGCCCCGAATGTCATGGCATCTGGCTCGACCATGGCGAGCTGGACGCCCTCATCGGGCATCAGGACCAGGGCCGGCTCAGCCGCGTGGTGGGCGACCTCATGGGCAGCCTCAAGGGGAAGAATCGCTAACGTGGCAACGACGGCCCACCCCTTCCCCGGCGAACGCCCCATCACGATGGCAGTGGTGCGGGAACACAACCTGACCGACTCCGAATACCAGCGCATTGTGAGCATGCTGGGACGCGGCCCCACGCTCACCGAACTGGGCATCTTCAGCGCCCTCTGGTCGGAACACTGCTCCTACAAGCACAGCAAGCCCGTCCTGCGAAAGTTCCCGACCCAGGGGCCGCAGGTGGTGCAGGGGCCGGGCGAGAATGCCGGCGTCCTGCGCCTCCCGGATGGCTGGGCGGTCGCCTTCAAGATCGAATCTCACAATCATCCCTCCGCGGTCGAGCCCTACCAGGGCGCGGCGACCGGGGTGGGCGGCATCCTGCGCGACATCTTCACCATGGGCGCGCGACCGGTGGCAGTGCTCAACAGCCTCCGATTCGGACCGCTCGAAAGCGCGCGCAACCGCTACCTCTTTGCCGGCGTGGTGAAGGGTGTGGGCACCTACGGCAACAGCGTCGGCGTGCCGACGCTGGGCGGGGAGGTCGATTTCGCACCCGGTTACAGTGGCAATCCATTGGTGAACGCGATGTGCGTCGGCCTGCTCAAGGAGACCGACCTCACGCGAGCGCAGGCGCATGGCCTCGGCAACCTGCTGCTCACCATGGGCTCCAGCACCGGGCGGGACGGAATCCACGGCGCCAGCTTCGCGTCGGAGGATCTGTCGGAGAAGAGTGAGGCGCGCCGCCCCCAGGTGCAGGTGGGCGACCCGTTCACCGAGAAGCTGTTGCTGGAAGCGACACTCGAGCTGATCGAGAAAAGGCTGGTTGTCGCCATCCAGGACATGGGCGCGGCGGGACTGACCAGCAGTTCGGCGGAGATGGCGGCGCGGGGCGGTGTGGGCGTGGAGCTGGAAACCGACAAGGTGCCCACCCGCGAAGCCGGCATGACGCCGTACGAGATCATGCTGAGCGAGTCGCAGGAGCGGATGCTGATCGTCGCCGAACCGTACCGGGTGGCGGAGATCCAGGCGGTGTGCGCCAAGTGGGAGCTGGATGCGGAGGTGGTGGGTCGAGTCACCGACGACGGACTCTATCGTATCCGGCATAACGGCATCACCGTGGCGGAGATCCCCGGTCAGCCGCTGGTGGACGACGCGCCGGTGTACCATCCCGAGTCGAGGGAATCCCCGGAGGCGGTGAAGCGGCGCGAGGCGATACCGGGCGCGAGCAACAGCGCCAAGGCCGATGCGCAGGGTGCCCTGCCCCTCCTGCTTGACGAACCGTCGATCGCCAGCAAGCGCTGGGTCTTCGAGCAGTACGACTCCACCGTGCAGGCCGCCACACTGCTCGGCCCCGGCGGCGACGCCGGCGTGCTGCGGGTGGCGGACACCGACTTCGGCCTGGCCGTTACGGTCGATTGCAACAGCCGGCTGGTGTCGCTCGACCCCTACGAGGGCGGCAAAGCGACGGTCGCCGAGGCGGCCCGCAACATTGCCTGCAGCGGTGCGGTGCCGCTCGGCATCACCGACTGCCTCAACTTCGGCAATCCGGAACGACCGGAGATTTTCTTCCAGTTCGTCGAGGCCTGTCGCGGCATCAGCGACGCCTGCATCGCCTTCAGCACGCCGGTCACCGGTGGCAACGTCAGCTTCTACAACCAGAGCCCCACCGGTGCCATCGACCCGACACCGACCATCGGCATGATCGGGCTGCTCGAGAAGCTGAGCCACAAGGTCCCGAGCCACTTCCAGCAGACGGGCGACGCGATCGTCCTGCTGGGCGGCGAGGCGTCGGGACGGCTCGGCGGGTCGGCCTACTGGACACATGTGCGAGATTTCGTGGGTGGGGAGCAGCCGCCGGTGGATCTGAAGGCGGAACTGGCGCTGCAGCAGTGCCTCGTCGGGGCGGCGCGTGCTGGTCTGCTCCGGTCGGCGCACGACTGCTCCACCGGCGGGCTGGCTGTGGCGCTGGCCGAGGCGGCGATGGGGGGACCGTACGCGATCACCGGATTCGGCGCTGCGATGACGCTGTCGACGGCCGAGGCGACGGCGACCGATGATGGCGATGTCGTGGCGCTGTACGGCGAGGATCAGGGACGCGCCGTCGTGAGTTGCGATCCGGCGAAGCTCGAGGCGCTGCTCGCACTGGCCAGGACACACCGTGTGCCGACCACGAAGCTCGGCGCGGTCGGAAGGGCGGATGCGACGATTGCAGTGCGGATCGGCAAGCGGCTGTATGGGTGGGCGGTGTCGGAGCTCAGGGCGACGTATTTTGAGGCGATACCGCGGCGGATGAGGTAGGGAGCGAGAAGTGAGGAGTGAGGAGTCACGAGCGAGGAGGAACTGCTTTTCCTCCTTGCTCCTCTCTCCTCACCGCAGTACCGTCAATTCGCCGGAAGGGGAGTCCAGCTATGTGCGGTGTCTTCGGAGTATCCGGCGTCCCGGACGCAGCGCGCCTGACGTACCTCGGACTCTACGCCCTGCAGCATCGGGGGCAGGAGAGCGCCGGCATCGTCGCAGTCGATGAGCACGGACGAGCGAGGATTCACCGGGGGATGGGGCTGGTCTCGGAAAACTTCTCCGATACCGGACTGGGCAAGCTGCTGGGCGACGTCGCGATCGGGCACACCCGCTATTCGACCGCCGGCAGCTCGGTGCTGGTCAACGCGCAGCCGTTTCTCAAGGACCTGCGTGGCGTTCCGCTCACGGTGGCGCACAATGGCAACCTGACCAACGCCCCCGAACTCCGCCGGATGCTGGAGGAACAGGGTGCGCTGTTCGACACCACGACTGATACCGAGGTGCTGCTCCACCTGATTGCCCGCTCCCGCCAGCCCACGGTCGAGGGCCAGATCCGGGAGGCGCTGGAGCAGTGCGAGGGAGCCTATACCCTGCTCCTCTCGGTGGGCCGGACCATCTACGCGGTGGTCGATTCCCGCGGATTCCGCCCCCTCTGCGTTGGGCGGGTCGGCACTGGCATCATCATTGCCTCCGAAACCTGCGCCCTGGACCTGGTCGGAGCCGCCATGGTCTGCGAAATTCAGCCGGGCCAGTTCATCAAGATCGACGACGGACAGATCAAGGAGTTGCCGAGGCTCGCGCCGCGACCGGTCAGCCGCTGCGTCTTCGAGCTGGTCTATTTTGCCCGACCGGACAGCCGGGTGTTCGGTGAGTCGGTGGATCGGGTGCGCCGGGAGCTGGGCCGGGCGCTGGCACGGGAGCATCCGGCCACCGGCGCCGACGTGGTTTTCAGCGTGCCGGACAGCTCGAACGCGATGGCCCTGGGCTTTGCGGATATCTCCGGCACTAAGCTGGAGCATGGCCTGATCCGGAACCACTATGTCGGCCGGACGTTCATCAACCCGACCCAGGCGCTGCGGGTGGCCAAGGTGAAGATCAAGTTCAATCCGGTGCGCGGGGTCATCGACGGCAAGATCGTCGTGATGGTCGATGACAGCCTGGTGCGCGGCACCACGAGCAAGGGCCTGGTCCAGATGATCCGTGGCGCCGGCGCCAAGGAGGTGCATCTCCGGCTCGGCAGTCCGCCGATTACCGGCCCCTGTCATTACGGGATCGATACGCCGACCCGCGAGGAACTGATCGGCGCGAATCACAGTATCGAGGAGATCCGGCAGTACCTGGGCGTCGATTCGCTGGGGTACCTCTCCAGCACCGGCATGCTGAAGGCGGCCGGAGTCCAGAATCGCTTCTGCGACGCCTGTTTTACCGGAGACTACCCGACCGACGTCACCCACGACCTGGTGTCCCTGCGGCACGCTCCCCCATTCGCTACCCCGGCATGACATGAGCGGAACTTACAGTCAGCCTTCGGTCTACTTCTTCGGGCAGGGCCGCGCCGACGGCACCGCCACCATGAAGGACACCCTCGGCGGCAAGGGTGCCGGCCTCGCCGAGATGACCAATCTGGGCATCCCGGTCCCACCGGGCTTCACGATCGCCGCCGCACTCTGCGTCACCTATCTGGAAACCCACCAGTTCCCGCCCTGGCTCCGGGCACAGGTGGAAACCAGCCTGCAGCGCCTCGAAGCGGTGACGGGCCGGCACTTCGGCGGCACGGAGAGCCCGCTGCTGGTCTCGGTGCGTTCCGGCGCGGCGGTCTCGATGCCCGGCATGATGGAAACCATCCTTAATCTGGGCCTCAACGACAGCACAGTGGAGGCATTGGCCAGGGAGAGCGGCAACCCGCAGTTTGCCTGGGACAGCTATCGGCGTTTCGTGCAGATGTACAGCGCGGTGGTGCTCGATCTGGCGAAGTCGGAGTTCGAGCAGATGCTCGAAGCCTGCAAGCACAAGGCGAAGGTGGAGCGCGACAGCGATCTCACCGCCACCCAGCTCAAGGCGCTCGTCAAGGAATTCAAGGCGCACGCGGAGAAGGCGAGCGGCACGCCCTTCCCCGATGATCCGATGGAGCAGCTCTGGGGTTCGATCGCGGCGGTGTTCGAGAGCTGGAACACCCGGCGCGCCATCGATTACCGGAAGCTGCACGACATCCCGGACATCATGGGCACGGCGGTCAACATCGTCACGATGGTCTTCGGCAACATCGGCGAGGACTCGGGGACCGGTGTCGCCTTTACCCGGGATCCATCGACCGGCGAGCGGAAGCTCTACGGCGAGTATCTGATGAATGCACAGGGAGAGGACGTGGTCTCCGGCACCCGCAACGTCGAACCGATCAGCCACCTCAAGGAACAGCTCCCGGCCGCGTACGCGGAGCTGGACCGGCTCGCGCGGGTACTGGAGCGGCATTTCCGCGACGTGCAGGACATGGAGTTCACCATCGAGCGCGGCAAGCTCTACATGCTGCAGACCCGGCGAGCGCAACGCTCCGGACAGGCGGCGGTGCGGATCTCGTGCGAAATGGTCGACGAGGGCGCGATCAGCGAGGAGGAAGCGGTCGCCCGCATCCCGCCTGAGGACCTCGACCAGCTGCTGCATCCCACCATCGACCCGGACAGCCAGGTCGACCTGCTCACGACCGGCCTCCCCGCCTCGCCCGGCGCGGCGAGCGGAACAGTGGTGTTCAACGCCGACATCGCGGAACAACTGGCGCGGAAGGGCCAGGCCGTCATCCTGGTGCGACGCGAGACCAACCCCGAGGATTTCCACGGCATGATCGTCTGCAAGGGCATCCTGACTGCGCGCGGCGGCATGACCAGCCATGCCGCGGTCGTGGCGCGCGGCATCGGCAAACCGTGCGTGGCCAGCGCCCAGCACCTGGACGTGAACGAGGAGCACCAGACCCTCAGCGTCGGCGACCGGGTGGTCAAGCAGGGGGAATGGATCACGATCGACGGCGGCAGCGGGAAGGTGTTCGTGGGCCAGGCCAAGCTGATCACGGCCGAGCTCTCCGGCAACTTCAATCGGGTGATGCAGTGGGCCGACAAGGTCCGCCAGATCCGGGTGCGGGTGAATGCCGACACGCCGGCCGATGCGCACCGGGGCCGCGACTTCGGAGCGGAAGGCATCGGCCTCTGCCGGACCGAGCACATGTTTTTCGAGGGCGACCGGCTGAATGCCATGCGGGAGATGATCCTGGCGCAGGACCCCGAGGGCCGGAAGAAGGCGCTGGCCAGGCTGCTGCCCATGCAGCGGGGCGATTTCGAGGCGATCTTCCGGGCGATGGAAGGCTTCCCGGTCTGCATCCGGCTGCTCGATCCCCCACTGCACGAATTTCTGCCCAAGGAAGCCCGCGAGATCGCGGAGATGGCGAAAGCCCTCGGCAAGCCGGTCGAGGAGGTAGAGCGGATCATCCAGAGCCTGGCGGAGTCCAACCCGATGCTGGGCCTGCGCGGCTGCCGGCTGGGGATCATCTATCCCGAGATCACGGCCATGCAGGCGCGCGCCATCTTCGAGGCGGCCTGCGCCGTCGCAACCCGGAAGGGCCGCGTCATGCCGGAAGTGATGATCCCGCTGGTCGCCAACGTGATCGAGTTCCGCAAGCAGGCGCTGATCGTGCGCCAGGTGGCGGAAGAAGTCTTCCGCGAGCGGCAAATCACCGTGCCCTATCTGTTAGGCACCATGATCGAGCTGCCCCGGGCGGCGCTGACCGCCGATGAGATCGCGCGTGAGGCCCAGTTCTTCTCCTTCGGCACCAACGACCTGACCCAGACGACGTGGGGGTTGTCCCGCGACGACGCCGGCCGGTTCCTGCCGTACTACCTGGAGCATGGCATCGTCGACGATGATCCCTTCCAGGTGCTCGACACCAACGGCGTGGGCAAACTGATCGAGATGGCCTGTCAGCTCGGTCGCAAGACTCGCCAGGACCTCAAGCTCGGTATCTGCGGCGAGCATGGCGGCGAGCCCAAGTCGGTGGCCTTTTGTGATTCACTGGGGATGAACTATGTGAGCTGCAGCCCGTTCCGGGTGCCCATCGCGCGGGTGGCGGCGGCGCAATCGGCACTGATGGCACGAGGGACGATGGATCGGACGCGGGCGACGGTGTGATGGGTAGGGCGGACCAATAGGTCCGCCCTACCTCGGTTCGTTTACCTCGGCCGGCTCGGTCCTCGGCTGCTTCCGCCACCCGGCCCACGGCTCGGACCACCGCCGGACCCGCTCCGGCTTGGGCCCCCGCCACCGCGGCGCGGACCACCACTGCCGGTGCCACTCCCGCTGCTGACATTCCCGCCGGGCCGATTGCCGGAGCGCGCCGGTGCGCCATTGGTCGACGGCTCACGCGGGATGTAGCGACTGTGACCGGCCGGGGCATGGGAGCGCGCCGGCTCCCCGCCGGTGCGGCGGGCCGCCTTCGCGGCGGCCCGGGCACGATCTTCCGCCTTCCGGGCCCGGATGACAGCGATCCGCTCGCTCAACGGCACTTCCAGGCGGCCCTGCGGGCGGGCGGAATAGTCGAAGTCGGGGACCGTGACGCGCGGCAGCCGCTTGCCGATGGCGCGCTCGATGTTGCGGAGCTCGCCCTCCTCCTCCGGTGACACGAAGGTGAAGGCGTCTCCGACCGCATCGGCCCGGCCGGTGCGCCCCACCCGATGGATGTAATCCTCTGGCACCAGCGGCACGTCGAAATTCACCACATGCCCCAGTTCGATCACATCGATGCCACGTGCCGCGATATCGGTGGCGACCAGCACGGTGTGGGTGCCGTCCTTGAATCCGGCGAGCGCGGCGGTGCGCTGCGCCTGCGAGCGGTTGCCGTGGATGCGTTCGGCCTGAATGCCATTCTTCTGCAGGAACTCGTTCACCCGGTTGGTGCGGTGCTTGGTGCGGGTGAAGACCAGCGCCTGCTTGATGGTCTGGCTCTTGAGCAGGGCCAGCAGCAGGTGACTCTTGAGATCCTGCGCGACGGGGTAGATCGCCTGGGTGATCCCGGTGGCCGGGGTCGCCTGACGATCGAGATTGATCGACGCCGGGTTGTTCAGCATGCTGCGGGTGAGGGCGAGGATCGGCGGCGGCATCGTCGCGCTGAAGAACAGCGTCTGTCGCCTGGGCGGCACGAACTTGAGGATCCGGTGGATCTCGGGGAGGAAGCCCATGTCGAGCATCCGGTCGGCCTCGTCCAGCACCAGGTGCTCCAGCTTGTCGAGCTTGGCGTACTTGGAGCGCAGGTGATCGAGCAGCCGGCCCGGGGTCGCGACGATAATGTCGACACCGCTCCGGAAGGCGTGCTCCTGCGGTCCCATGCCAACGCCGCCGAAAATCGCCGCGGCACTCACCGGCGTGTGCATCGCCAGGTCGTTGGTGTGTTCGAGGATCTGGGCGGCGAGTTCGCGAGTGGGCGTCAGGACCAGCGCGCGGGTGGTGCCGCGCGGCTTGCTGATGAGCTGGTGCAGGATCGGCAGCATGAACGCGGCGGTCTTGCCGCTGCCGGTGGCGGCGCAGGCCAGCACGTCACGGCCGGCGAGCGCAGGCGGAATGGCTTCGGTCTGGATGGCGGTGGGGCGGACGAATCCGAGTTCCTTGAGGCCGGTGAGCAGACTCTTGTCGAGGTCGAGGGTACTGAACGCCACAGAATGGTCCTGTCAGAAGATGCGCGGACGGACCAGTCGGACCGCCCCGGCCACGGAATTGTGGCGCGGGGAAGATGGCCGGGGACGCGGGGATATGCGAGGGGGCCTGTTATGTTGGGACACCTCAACCTAAAGCCCAATGCTTCCACTCCTCGCCGCCGCGATTGTGGTTGGTCTTGTCCTCCCGCTGCAGGCGGGCATCAACGCCCAGTTGCGCATCGGGCTGGGGTCGCCGGTCATGGCGGCGCTGGTCTCGTTCGCTGTCGGCACCGTCGCCCTGCTGCTCCTCGCGCTCGGCGTGCGCACGCCGATGCCGGTGTCAGGCAGCCTGACCCGGATTCCTTGGTGGCAGTGGACCGGTGGTCTCCTCGGGGCTGGCTACATCGCTGCGGCCGTCGTGCTGGCGCCGCGACTGGGCGCAGCGACCCTGATTGCGACGGT
Organism: Gemmatimonadales bacterium; assembly: GCA_039934355.1. Taxonomy (GTDB): domain Bacteria; phylum Gemmatimonadota; class Gemmatimonadetes; order Gemmatimonadales; family GWC2-71-9; genus JADJOM01. The sequence continues at coordinate 70,162 of JBDTMI010000003.1, read as the reverse complement.
CGTCGCGGGGCAGATGATCGCCAGTCTGGTGCTGGACCATTTCGGTTGGGTCGGCTTTGCCCAGCATGCCATCAGCGGACCCAGGCTGCTCGGGGCAGGCCTGGTGATTGCGGGGGTGGTGTTGATTCAGAGGAGCTGAGGGGATTCAGCGTTCGACGTTATGCTGACGGCCACCGCTGGGTCTGCCGAGGCATGGGAGTCGAGTCGATGAACACGGCATGGCTCACGCACAACGCTCAATGCTCAACGCTGAATGCTCGCCCCTGACGGCTTTCTACTTCGGCAACTGGTCGGGGCGCTGCTGGGCAAGGAGACGTTCGGCGAAGTCCAGCCGTTCGTGGGTTTCGGAGAGCTCCCGACTCAGTCGCCCGACGTCGTCCTCGAGCTGGGACAGACGATTCGCCGTGTCTGGATCCTGTGAAGACGACCGGCTGGCCGCCTGCACCTTGGCGATCTTGACGAAGGCTCCGGCGGCGATGGCGACGATGGGGATCATGAGCGCGAGGCTGCCGGCGTCCACGGGTGCTCCCGGAAGGGGGATCGCTGTAAGGTAGGCGCGCCGCGGGCCGTTCGACAGGATCCCGGAGGGGTGCGGACCGGCTTGATTCTCAGTTCGATGGCCCCATCTTCTCTGTTCGTCTCCCCTTCCGCTTCCTCTCCCGGAGTTCCCGCATGCCGGTACGCCGCGCGACCTCGACCCGCCTTCCTCGCCGATGGCTCCTGGCCATCGCGGCACTTGGCCTCGGCGCATCCGCCTGCCGCCCGGCTGGAGCACGAGAGCTGCAGGTTGTCGGAACGGACTACGGCTTCACGGTGGCGAGCAAGGTCCCATTCGGCCCGGTCGCGATTCGGTTCGTCAACCAAGGCAAGGTGCCCCATGAAATGGCCCTCGGTCGGCTCCGAGCGGGGATGACGGCAGATTCGGTCCTGGCTCGCCTGTCCCAAGGCCGGGATCCGAGTGAAGTTACTGATGGCGTCGTGGGGATCCTGATCGTCGAACCCGGGCAAAGCAGTATGGGCACCCTCCAGACCGAGCTCCTTGCCGGGCGGACCTACATGATGATCTGTCAGTTCCGGGACGCCGATTCGCTGCCACCCCACATTGCGATGGGGATGCAGGCAAGCTTCACCGTCGATTGAAGGCCTATGAGACATCTCTCTGTTATTCCGGTGCTGTTGACGCTTGCTTGCGGCTCCAATGTGCGCGACGTCTCCGGCTTGTACGCTGAAGGGTCGGAGTTCAGTGCGTTCGTAAGCTGTTCGGACCATCGTGATCTCTATTGGATCGCGGACTCCAGCCTCAGTAGCGCATACCAACGGATCGCCCGGAAGCCACTCGACCCGGTGTTTGTCCGGCTGACTGGCATTCGAAGTGACTCCGGCGCCTTTGGCCACATGGGCAGCGCCAAGTACTCATTCACGGTCAAGACCATCGTGGAGATTCGCGCACGCGGGCCAGGAGAATGTGCCCCGCTCCCTGATTCTCCAGCCGCACCCGTCTTGCCTACCTGACCCTCCGTCCTCGTCTGGGGCCACTACTGGCATCCACGCACTGTCCCACGCGAATAGTGACCGCGGCATTCCCTCGGAGCAGCCCAACGAACGCACGCAGCCGTCATGGCGCGGCCCCGGCCTTGTGTCACGCTGGCCCGAGCCACCCTCGCACGGGACCTGAGGCATACCCGTCGCCACCCAACGGCCAACGCGCAGGCGTTAACCAGCGCTACCAGTAACCTCATGAACCCAGTCCGACACCGCACAAACACGCTCCTGTTCCGGGCCGGCACTGTCTATCGGCTCGGTACTATCGCAGCGGTGTGGTGGCTGAGGCTCGGCATCCACCGGCGCGGCCCGGTCCCTGGTAGCACGGCTGCACCTGCCCTTGACGTGGTTATCGTTCTGGTGCAGGTCTGGACGTTTACGCTGTGGCGTCGTCGCATCGGGCAGTCTCCCGATCCTTCGGCAACCAAGCTCATCACCTTCGGCTTTCTGACGCTGGAGACCGCTGGATGCCTGTTGCTCGCTCGCGATCTGTGGCTCCGGTCGCATCAGTGACTGGCCCTCCCGACCTCGTGCCGGTTCACAAACGCATGCACCAGACGCGGGGCGGCCTCGGCTCGGATCACGACCGGCATTTGGACTTCGTAGTCTGAGCGTTCATCATTTCATGACGCACCACGCCGGTGATGCGCGGGCGCTGTTCGGCCGGCTCGCTGCCGGTCCGCATCCCAGGCTTACCCAATGCTTCGACGCATCACGAACTTTCATCAGGATCACGAACAGCACTGGGTTGCCGACCTCGAGTGCGGACACGCGCAGCATGTTCGCCACGACCCACCTTTGCGAACTCGGGCGTGGGTCCTGACGGAGGCCACGCGGCACGCACACCTGGGAACAATGCTCAATTGCATCGCCTGTGATGCGTCACCTCCGCTTGCCTTCCCTGACTTGATTGAGCGTGCCACCGCAGCCTCGCCACTCGATCCGTATGAGGATGCGCGAGCCCAGGGCCTTTGTCACGATGGAGCATCCGAAGTGGTTCGACGGTTGGCTGATGGCGCGCCACGCGCCCCTGGGAGCGAGATGGCTTGATCCCTGCGCTGCCGCATTACAAGTCAATGCATCCGAGGTGGACCTGGCCATGCCCACAGGGGCGCCTTGGATGGCGGTCGGATTCATCCTCGCCGGTTTTAGTTTCGCCTTGGGGGGGCGCGCCTTCAGCTTGGTCGCAATTGGAGCGGAAACGTCACCCTCGAGGCCGACCATGCGCTGGTGCGCTCGGGCCCCTGCGGCATTGCCCGGAATCCGATCTCCTTCAGCCTCTTACTTTCCCTCGTCGCCCCCGCAATGATTCGGAATGAACTTGCCGCGGTGATAGGCTTTGCGCTCATCCTCAGCCCGCCCGGCGCACGTGCCAGTCGTGGCACGACCACCGCCCGCTCCCGACGGGCCTTCGCCTCGCCTGGACGACAGTTCCCCGTTCCGGGCCCCGCCGGGGAGGCGCGGGTGGTCGTTGGCATGGGCTACGTGACAGCTCGCCATAACTCTCCGGCACCACGAGGATACTCCAGTATGACCTCCACCTCGCATCAACTTCAGCGCATTGACCCCAATGGCGCGAACGGCGGGAGCCGTCGAGCCGGCCGTCGCTTGTGGTTGACCCTTGCCAGCCAGTTCGCAATCGCGCTTGTCGGCTGCTCATCAGGATCAGTCCCCCCTGGAATTCCCGGACTGTATGTGCTCGAGCGCCCGACCGGCGTGGATACCCTCGAACTGCGCGCCAGTGGACGCTACGTTCATACGACCGTTTTCGAGGCACATCAGGTTCTGACAGATTCAGGCGCGTGGCGCCCCACCAGCATTGACGACCAGGACCACCTCCAGATCGACAATTGGGTCTTCTGGCAGTCCCCGTCCTCTGATAGTCTCATGACGGGAGCTACTTCCGGTACCTGGTATCCATCCCGTGTTATCCGGCCCGATGGGCGGGGGTCGCTACCTGTCGACCCTGAGAAGAATTGGGTCTTCATTCAAGTACGATAGGGCCTCATGCCTGGACCCTCAGCTCTGGCTCGGCTCCACGTTTCGTGGGAAGCGCCGATCAACTGGAGCATGAGCCGCGCGGGTATTGGCCTGCTGCTGTGCTAGACTGCCCCACCACACCTTTTGCCTGCCGAGCGCACTGCGATGTCCACTCACCGTCTCGCCATTGTCACCGGCACCAGCTCCGGGATAGGCCACGAACTCGCCCGACAACTCCTCAGCCGCGGGTGGCATGTCGTTGGCATGGCCCGGCGAGCGGTCTCCATGAATCATCCAGACTACGTTCACTTCGCCACGGATATTGGCGAGGTCACGCAGCTGGGCGAGCGGCTTGACGCGCAGCTGGGACCGTTGGTCAGCGGGGCCACCATCTCACGAGTCGCCTTGGTGAACAACGCCGCAGACGTCGCCTTGCTCGGCCAGGTCGACCAACTCGATCCCGCACGCATGCTGCGCGCGTATGCGGTCAACACGATCGCACCCGTCTTGCTCATGGGCTGGGTCGTGCGTTCCACGCCACTCAGGATCCCGATCAGAATCGTCAACGTGTCATCCGGTGCAGCCGTCGAGGCGTTCCCGGGCCTCGGTGCATACGCAGCCACGAAAGCGGCACTCCGTATGGCTGGCATGGTGCTGGCAACTGAGCTGGACGTGCGCGCGGCTTCTGGCACACAGCGCGATGTCAGCATCTGGTCCTACGAGCCTGGGATCGTCGAGACTCCGATGCAGGAGGCCGTCCGCGCCTCGACGGCGGAGATGGTCCCCATTGTGGCGGTCTTCCAACAACTCGCGGCCGAAGGCCGGGTCCTGCCCGTGTCAGCACCGGTCGGCGCAATCATCACTCACGTGGAGACGGACGGTCATCCTCGCTTCAGTGAACAACGATTTCTGCTGTCGTGAATCAGTGGGAGCTCGAGGCAACCTCGCCTATGCACCAGCCGTGGGCGTGAGTCAGCGTGGTTTCTCTCTAGTGGAGGGGTGCGTCTATGGGTGCCGTTGCTGCAATCATCATCCGGAGGGAGAAGGAACTTGTTGCCCACTTCAGGCAGGCAGGAGCGGTCTCAAGCGCAACCGCCCAGAGCCTCGGTGCCCTCCACGTCGACGACGGAACGCCGCTGCAAAGGCTGCGGGAGCGTGCGGTGATCCGTGAGGGGGCGCCCGGGACCTTCTACCTGGATGAGCCCAGTTGGCTCGCGCTGAGTCATGCTCGGCGTCGGTTGATGCTCGTGATGCTCGTGGTCGTCGTCGTGTTCGGGGTCGCCGCAGCCCTGGCAAGCCGGGGCTCGGCTGCTCCGTGACTGATCAGGAGCCGATAGGCCGGTATGTAGACCCGATCGCCGTTTTGGGTGACCACCTCACGACCTAACTCGCGGAAGACCCGTCGCCCTCGCCGCTGCGGACGGCGACGGCGACGTCGTTCTACACGCTTGCCGCTTCTTGCCCCGCCGGTCCGCTCCCCATTGAGTAGATTGCCGGCGCGTCGCTTCCGCTCCAGTCACCGAGATGACCCAATGGATCCAAACGCACTCGCTCCCCTTATCCCGGTCGTTGCGATCCTGGCGTATGGCGGCATCAAAGTGGCCAGGATAGTGACGACGGCTCGGTTCAATGCCCAAGACCCTGAAAGCGGGGCCCGGCTTGCCGCGCTGGAGGAGGAGATGACGACGGTGCGCCGCCAGCTGGAGGAGGCGCATGAACGGCTCGAGTTTACCGAACGCCTCCTGGCTCAGCAGCATACCGATCGGCTCAATCCGCCCACGTAGGGATCGGTCGTGAAAGTCGCTGGCAACGACGCCCAAACGACCATTCGTACCATGGCACTATCCCGCAAAGCCCGGGCGTTCTGGCCTGTTGCGCAGACAGTCCTTCTCGCCGACTGCACCAGCAAGGTTGTGGCCGTCCGCGAGCTCACCCCGGCCCACGTCCCCCATCCTGTCCTGGGCGACTGCCTCAGGTTTGCGCTCACCTATAACTCCGCCGCCGCGATGAGCCTGAGTCTCGGGCCATTTTCTCAACCCATTCTTGGGGTGGCACGCGATATCGCGCTCGTGGGCCGGGGGCCACTTCCATTTCCCCGGACTCTATTCCCCAACTGCGCGGGACGCAGGTAGAATTCGCGATGCGGAAACATGTACTCCTCTATGGACTACTCGGCGGAATTCTGATCGCCGCCTTGAAGGCCATCGAGTACCGCTGGCTCGTAGTGGAGTATTCGGTCGCAATCTACGGCGGGCTCGTAGCCGCGGTGTTCGCGAGCGTGGGGCTCTGGCTCGGCCTCAAGCTGACCCGGCATATCGAGAAGGTCGTGGTGCGAGAGGTGTTGGTGGCGGCGCCGGTCAGCTTTGTGCGTGATCAGCGCAAGCTTGAATTCCTCGGCATCACGCCACGCGAACTGGAGATTCTGGCCCTGATCGCCGAAGGCCTGAGCACCCGGGAGATCGCCGAGCGAGTGCATGTGAGCGAGAACACGGTCAAAACCCATTCGAGCCGGGTATTCGTCAAGCTCGGCGCGCGGCGCCGGACCCAGGCGGTCCAGTTGGGAAAGGAACTCCGGTTGATTCCCTAGGTGGCTGGTCCAGCAGCATCGGCTGTCCTCAACCATCTTGAAGTCCGACCGGGTGCTCCCGCCCTCGTGACGCAAGTCGGACTCTGGCCACCTGACGAGCGCCGGAACTGGACGGGGCACGGCTGCCGCCTTGCCTCCGACTGGCGGTTGCCCCAGTTTGGCGGAGAGCGAGCGGAACGTCCCCTGCCACGCCGGTGATGCTTCGGCTCTTTTCGGCCATCCACAGCGCGAATCCATGCCTGTTCCCTGCGTATTCTGCCAGATTCTCAGCGGTGAGCTGCCCGGCACGTTCATATACCGTGACCAGGAGTGCGCGGCCTTCATGGACGCCAAGCCGATTAATCCCGGCCACATTCTCATCGTGCCCGTGCAACACGCCGCATACCTTTCGGTCCTCGAGCGGCAGACCGCAGGACGGCTGATGGAGCTCGCACATCGCCTGGTCGCGGCCCTGCGCGCGAGCAGCCTGCGGTGCGCCGGAGTCAATCTCTTCCTTGCGGATGGCGAAGCCGCCATGCAGGAGATCTTTCACGTACACTTGCACGTGTTCCCGCGCTACAATGGGGACGGTTTCGGCCTTCGGTTTGGCCCGCACTACAAGAAGCAGCCACGGGCGGAACTTGAGATCGCGGCAGCCAGTATCGCAAAGGCGTTGATCACGATTCCACCGCCTGTCGAATAACCGGTACCCGCGCGCGTCGTGATGTCAACGTCCCGTGGCGGACATTCATGCGTTTCCTGATCATCTCCGATGACTGTTCAGCGATACCTGTGGCTGGTTGGTGGGTGCTGCCTCGGTGTGGCGTGCTCGCCAAGGCTGCCCGCCCGCCTCCTCCGCCTGGAGGCCAAGGATCTTCGCTTCAGCGTCCCTGACCAGGTACCCGGTGGGCTTGTCCGAGTACGGTTGGTGAACCTGGACCAGGTCTGGCATGAGGCCTCCATCGTGCGGCTGGATGGCGCTGAGGCTTCGCTCACCGCCTATGTCGCCGCCGCCCGCGCGGGAGTCGAGTATCCAGCGTTCGCCGTTGACCAGGGTGGCGTCAGTATTCTCGCCCCGGGGGATTCGGCCGAGGTGATTCTGCGGCTCACCCCCGGTCGGTATGAGGTCATCTGCTGGCACCGGGATCACGTGTTGCAAGGGATGGGAGCCGAGTTCCGGGTTGGGTCGCCTGCCCCGTCCGAGGCGGATCCGAGCGCTGCTCATGACGTGGCTCTCCGCGACTTCGCGATCCCGGCCATCGCGCCGGCGCCGGGCCGGGAACTCATCCATCTCCAGAATACCGGTCCAAGCGAACATGAGTTCATCGTGTTGCGACTGAATGACGGCGCGTCTCTCGCGGACTACATGACATGGCGTGCTTCGGGCGAGCTCGGCCCCGCGCCGGCGCGCCCAGTGGCGGGCAGCGCCGCCTTGGCGCGGGGGGGCGAAGCATGGGTGGAAGTGACCTGGACCCGAGGAACGTACATCTTGCTGTGCCTGCTTGAGGACTCGACCGGCACGCTCCACTCGTCACTGGGCATGAATCGGGTCGTGACGGTACCCTAGGGTCATCCGTCAGCTGCCTGGCATGCGGGTGCATTGGCCGTCGCGTGGCGAGAACCCAACCCGATGGATTGGCTCCCAGCGGTTCCGCTTCCAGGATGGGTGATTTTTCAATGTCGTTGTCCTCGCCCCGAATGTCCCGGTTCTATCTCGTCCCGGCCGCCGCCGTCGCGGTATTGGGAGCGCTGGCGCTGCGTGCTCACCTCCAGCAGCCCTCCTACTTGCCGGGACCAGGATTTGGCTGTGTCGTGACCACCATCCCCGGTCCCGACACCGCGCATGAACCTGCGGCCTATCTTGAGCTGCAGGCGTGCCCGCATATCAATGAAACGATTCTCGACTTGCACCTGTACACGCCCGAAGATGGTGGTCCCACCGTGATCTTTTCCGGCACCGGACCCGAAGATCCTCATCGATGGGCCGAGTCGTTGACCATCCGATGGTTGACGGCAGACAGTGTGGAGGTCGCCTACAGCCCGGATTTGACTTTCCTGAATCGGCGAGAAGTTGCCGGGCCGGTGCGGATTCACTATGCCTCGGTACGGCGGACTGGTGGCTGACCGGTCTGGGCGCGCAACCGGGCGCGCCCCGCAGACCGCGAATGACCGAGGTATCGGCATGTCCCCGTAACCCATCCAAGACCGGTCGAACGGCTACGTCTCGGTCTCGCTTGGCGATGCGGCGTATCGTTCGGCCCTAGTTCGCTCACGCCTGACCCGGGTCGGCGAGTATTGCGATGTGGGAGGCAACCGCTGCTACCACGTGGCCAAGGGGTGAGGGTCGGACGAGCCTGGGCTTAAGAGAGGATTTCCATGTGCCGCAACATCAAGACCCTGCACAACTACGCTCCGCCGGCGACTGCCGAGGAGATTCACGCCTCCTGCCTTCAATTCGTTCGGAAGCTGAGCGGCTTCAGCAGACCATCCAAGGCAAATGAAGTGGCGTTCGATCGTGCGGTGGCGCAGGTGACGGACGCCGCGAACCGACTGCTGGTGTCGCTGGTGACGAGCGCCCCACCTCGTGATCGCGTCATCGACGTTGCCAGGGCACAGGCCCAGGCTGCGGCCCGCTTTCGCCCCAAGGCCGACGACGCCAGCTGATCGCTGACTAGGTCGATGTTCGCCGGCCGGGTACCGCGCCATGCCAGCCGTGGACCACGGTCGCGATGATGGCCGTCGACCCGCCCCAATGCTGGCGGCACTACACCGCGCTCGACACCAGCGAAGTTGTCCCTATATTTTCGGAGGCCCACCGCAGCAGTGAGGCACCGCCCTTGAGCACCTCTTCTCCACCACACCTCCAGGGTATGTCACTCTTCCCGATTCCCGAGCAACTCCGCGACACCCTCCCGGCACAAGCTCGCGCTTTTGACTTCCTGCAGGGCGCATGGCTCATCCACCATCGCCGCCTGCGAGCCAGACTGGTCGCCAGCATCGAGTGGGACGAGTTCCAGACGCCGTTCGTCATGGAATGCATGCTTGGCGGGCTCGGCAATCTCGACCAATGCCGGCGAATGCCACCGGCCCCGTTTTATGAAGGAGTTTCCCTCAGACTGTTCGACATCGCGGCGGGTCACTGGAAGATCTATTGGGTCGATTCCTCAACCGGCCAACTGTGCCCTCCAGTCACCGGGACCTTTCATGGCGCACTCGGCACCTTTACCGGAACGGACACGCATGCCGGCCAGCCGGTCCAGGTGCGCTTCCTGTGGGACAAGACCGATCCGGCGCGCCCGACCTGGCAGCAGGCATTTTCACCTGATGACGGTGCATCCTGGGAAGTCAATTGGCATATGGCCTTCACCCGGGTGGCTGCCACGGGAGGTGCGTATCCTCGATCCTGCTGACATCCTCCGGATCATTCAGGCGGCTATCGCCCCGGTTGTGCTCATTTCCGGCGTTGGCCTGCTCCTGCTCACCCTCACCGCCCGCCTCGGGCGAATCGTTGACCGTACCCGGCTCCTCGCGGCGGAGCGGCGCCTGGCGGACCCACAGGCGCGCGTCACCCTGGACGCGCAGCTTGCCATTCTAGGTCGTCGGGCTCGATTCATCCGCCTGGCGGTTGCCCTTAGCGCCTCCTCGGTCGCCATGATCGGCATCCTCATCACCGTGCTTTTCGTCGGACTCCTCCTCGGCTGGAACGTCGCCCTGGCCGCGGCCCTGCTCTTTGTCGCCAGCCTGCTCAGCCTCGTCGCCGCGATGCTGGTCTTTGTGCGGGAGCTGTTCCAGGCACTCACGGCACTGGGCTTGACCGTGGATGGACCGCCAGCCTGACCAAGGCAGGAATCCGTCGTGACCCGGCCCGGGAATGACGTTGGGCCTTCTGGAGCGTTCCTCGTGCCGCAGTCCACTGATCGGTACCGCGCCACCCGGACCACGCGGTGGCATCGCCGCTAGCATCGTCGTGCCCGGCGGCTCTCGCGTCCTGCCGCTTCTCGGGATCGCGGGCGAATCAGCGCACCGACCAGCGTCGGATGACTGCCGCGCATCCGGCCGTTAGACGCCTCCGGGGAATGCTCCACCAGGCGCGCGCCCCCGGCCAGGGCCCCGAGACCTTATCATTGGTGCGCATGGAACCGTTGCCGTTTTCCCTTCGCGTGCCTGGCCTCGACAAGTTCACCTTCGAGGTCATCGCCAGCACGGCATACACCTTCAAGGGTCTGCTCCGCCTCGACCCGACCGCGCTGCGTCTGGAATGGACCGGGAGCGCGCATGTGGACGAGGTGGCCTTTTCCGGCATCCGCTCGGAACGCGTCGCTCTCCCCCGCGAGGCCTTGCAAGTCCCCTACCCGCTGATTCGGTCCGTCGACCTGCGGGGCGGGTGGCTTCGTCCCAACCTCGAACTGACGGGGATGTACCTGGATACCCTGAACAGTGTGCCGGGCGAGGATGCCGGGTACCTGCGCCTCTGGCTGGCACGTCGGGACCGCCGACTCGCTCGGCGCATCATGGTCGCCCTCCGTGAGTCAATGGCGCTGCCCGCGATTGGACCACGTACCGACCCACCCCGGGTCGTCTCGCTCTCAACGCCCCCGGACCCGCCTGCGGCCGCAGGCTAGCCAGCGCCGCTGCAGGTGTGGCGTGGGCCGAAGTTGGAGACCGACATGACGCTCCTTGATGCCTGGATGCCGATGTACGACGTGTCGGCCCGGTACGCCGTTCGCATTGGTGCGCCCCCGGCACAGGTCTACGCGACCCTGCTTGCGACAGACTTCAGCCGCCCATGGCTGGTACGTGGATTGATGGGCGCGCGGCTCCTCCCGGCCCTGTTGCGGTCGCCTCGGGCGACGTGGCGGCGCATGGTGCGCCCCGAGGGCATTGCGCGCGCTTCGTTGGTTGACCTGACGCACTCCGACTTCGTTCTCCTGGAGGCTGCGCCCCCGCAGGAGATTGTCCTCGGCATCACGGGCCGCTTCTGGACGCTGGCCGCAGTGATCGAGCCAACCCCGGCCGAGCGATTTCGGGAGGCGCTACCCATAGGCCTCGCTCAGGCAGCGTGGAACTTCGAAGTCGTCGCGACGCCTGACGGTGCGGTGTTGTCGACCGAGACCCGCGTCCGCTGCGCCGACCCGGCGACGCGCCGCCAGTTCCTGCGCTATTGGCGACTGGTCGCTCCCGGCAGTGGCCTGATTCGACACGCCATCCTGGGGCAGGTCCAGCGGGAAGCACTCGCGGGGGCCGGTGAGAGCCGCGGGCATTGAGCCTGTGCAGCCCCCGGGCACGGGACCGTGACACCCTCGTTACCTGCTGCCTCCCTGTCACCGTTCCCGCTGCGACGTATCGTCTCCCGACACGTCCAGCCCTGTTTCACTCCACGGTAGCCGCTTCCAATTCCAACCTCCCGCCCCCACGGGACAGCCATGCTGCGTGAGGTCCAGCTCGACCCCGCCTTTGCAAGACTCTACCCCGCGCTTTCCCCCGGTCGCTGGTACACCGCCGCCGCCGCGGTCGGACTCCTCAGGGGCGTGCGAATCCTCAGAGATGGCCGACGGTACAATTCCATGAACGCCTCCTGCACCCCGCCCATTTCACCTTCCGGGGAGGCAGCCCGAGGCAGGGCGGTTGGATCGGCCTGGGCACGCGTCGCCTCGATCGGAAGACCGGACCGCGTCGCCCGCATCATCGGCATGCGATTGTCTACCCGGGCAGTGGCGCTCCTCGCGGCGGGTCGTCGCGCGAGGCCCTAGTTCCGCGCAGTTCGTCAACTGCTGGCCTTCGGAGGCGCCTTCGGCCAGCCGTCTCGGAGCATCCGTCCGCCCTTCCGCACCATGATGATGGACGATTTGCCGATCGGACGGTGCGTGTCGGGCGGAGGTGTTGCGGTCATGGCACACTCGAGGTCGAGTTCCGGGGAGATATGGGCTCGCTTTTCGTTGGAAGCAGGAGCTTGGCCATCCCCACGATCGGTGCCCGGTCGCGTCCCGGTGACGGGGCGCGGAGACGCCTGCGGGCAGGTGCTTCCGCCGGCTGGAATGCCCGCCGCGCCCCCCTCCACAGTGGCCGCCCGATGGCCCGATCTTCATCTGACTCTCACGGTTCCCATGCGGGTTGGTCCCTACGCTTCAGGCACACTCCTTTGGAGTACCTCATGTTCCGCGAAGTCCAGGTGAACCCGGCGTTTGCAGCAGACTACCCGACGCTTGCTCCCGGATGCTGGTACACGGCAGCGGCAGTGGCCGGCTTCGTCAAAGGCACCCGGCTCATTCGGGAAGGTGGCCAGGCGCAGTTCGGCGCGCGCATTCTCCCAGTAGATCACTTTACGTTTCGTGGAGGCAGTCCGCGTCGCGGAGGCTGGATCGGTTTGCGGACTCGCCGCCTGGACCGCCACCCCGCGCTCGATGCGCAGGCGGCCCCGATGCAGCGCGTGACCGCGTAGGCTGCGCGACGCCTTGCCAACCATCGGTCCCAGCTTGACCATCTCCGCTCATTTCCGGAGGCTTGCTCACTCAGCACTCCTCGCGGCGATCGCATCCCTGCTCCTCTTCGAGGCGGCACATGGGCAGGCAGTCGCACCCCCCAACTCGAGCGCGGTGGCGCCAAGCCTGCGCGCCTTTCCCCCCCGTCTGTCCGAAATCGGCCTCGACGTGGATCAGTTGCGAGATGGCACCCTTGCGGAGCGCCTTCGTCTCCCACCTCCTGCCCAGAACCATCGGGGCCGTCACGCCCTCCTGGGAGGCCTCATCGGTGGCGTGTCAGGCGTGATAGCCTGCACTGCCATCTCGAACCTCGTCAATGACGCCGGTACCGGGTTTTCGACCTGCGACACCAAGGCCTATCTCGGGTTCGGGCTGGGCGGAGCGGCGATTGGCGCGGTCATCGGCGCCCTGGTGAAGTAGCGGCCCGGGGCTCCGGTCCATCCGTTCCCGCCCTCTCCCGTCTCACCTGAAGCTGGACCTGCTCCGCCTGCCTGCCATCCGAACATCGCACTACAATCACCGGGAACTCCCGTCGACCTCGTCGATGCGAGTCCTGTTCTGCGGCCTCCCGGGCCAGAACCGGCGACCGGTGGGCTGGCGTCCCGGCCGCGCGCCAGCGAGTATGATCCGGAACGCGGCTGACCGAGCCGGCGCAGGACCACACTACCGCGGATACTCTCACACTCCCACCCTGGATCACCGTGGACATCCTCCTCCTGACCCTTCGACTGGTTCACATCGTCGCAGGCTCGCTGTGGGTCGGCTTCGCCGTGTTTGTCTCCTTCATGCTCAGCCCCGCCATCGAGGATGTCGGTCCCGCCGCGGCGGAGATCATGCCCGCCCTTGGGCGCCGGGGCATCATGACGGTCCTCCCCGCACTTGCGCTCGCCACTGTGCTTTCCGGGTTCGGACTCTACTGGCGGATTGCTGGCGGCGCGCTGGGGGTCTTCCTGCAGACCCGGACCGGCGGCGCACTTGCACTGAGTGGGCTCGCCGCCGTCGTGGCGTACCTGGTGGGCATCCTCGTGACCAGACCCGCGATGATGGGCGCTGTCAGAATCCTTCATGGATTGGCCGGCGCATCGGTTGAAGACCGGGCTCGGCAACTTGCGGTCGCTGGAGAACTCCGCTCGCGCGGGGCCAGAGCGGGACGGTTCGGCGCGGCCCTCCTCCTTGCGGCGGCGACGGGCATGGCCGAGGCGCGATACCTCTGAACGACGAATGCCGGCAGAAACCCTCGGGAGACCGCTGACGTCCGGCCTCCACACTTTCCCCCGGAGCACTTGTGAACCTGCGTGTTGCGTTTGCCGTCAGCCTACTCTCGTTGAGTGTCGGCGCCCCGCTGGTGGCGCAGGTCCAGCCCGCCACTCCCGACGAAACAGCGGTACGGGCGGTCGTAACCTCCTATCTCCATGGACTGAAATTCAACGACGTTCCAAGCCTGAAGAAAGCCTTCTGGCCCGAGGCCAGGTTGTACTTCACCACCCGGGATGGGCACCTTGGTCAACTCACCCAGCCAGCGTGGTACGCGGGGTTCGCCAAGTCCGCCGGCAAGGAGGAACCGGGCGATCTCCGGATCATTGCTCTCGAGGTGACGAATGACGTCGCCTCGGTCAAGGTCCTCGAGGAGTATCCGGACTCCCGATACACCGATTATCTCTCGCTCGTGCGGTTCGACGGGCAGTGGTGGATCGTCAGCAAGATCTACACGGCAGAACGTCGCTGAGCGCTGCACCCCAGGGAATGACCACCCTAACCATCCTCAAGTGATGCCCAACTCCGCCGCGACACCCGGCCAGCTGATCGACGTGAGCCACACGGTCGAGCATGGGATGGTCACCTACAAGGGCCTCCCCGCGCCACTCATCTGTGATTACCTCAGTCGGGAAGCGTCACGGGCCCGGTACGCTCCGGGTACCGAATTCCAGATTGGAAAAATCGAGATGGTCGCCAATACCGGCACCTATATCGACAGCCCGTTTCATCGGTACCCGGACGGCAAGGACCTGGCGGACCTCCCCTTGCCCTCGCTGGCGAATCTCGACTGCGTCGTGGTCAGGATCGACCCCTCCGCTGGGCGCTGCGTCGACCGCCTGCCGCTCAAGCCGGACCAGGTGCGTGGTCGCGCCGTTCTCGTCGAGACCGGCTGGGACCGGCATTGGCGAACGGACGCCTATTTCGAAGGTCATCCGTATCTCACGGGGAAGCTTGCGGAGTGGCTGGTTCAGGCCGGGGCGGCCCTTGTCGGCATCGATTCTCATAACATCGACAACACCGACACCGGAGAGCGCCCGGTCCACTCGATCCTCCTCGCCAGGGAGATTCCAATTGTCGAGCACCTGTGTGGCCTGAGGGCGGTACCGACGACTGGTAGCCGCTTCTTTGGCGTGCCGGTCAAAGTCCGGGGATTCGGCACCTTCCCGGTGCGGGCGTTTGTCCTGACATGAATCGCCGTCAGCCCGAATCTCCCCCTGCCGTCCCATCCTCACGACGGACGTTTGTCTCATCGGTGGGCGCCGCGGTGGTTGCGGGTCTGCTGCCCACCGTGCCCTCTCCTCCGCAGGTCGCGGCCGTCGGAGCCGGCGCTGTCGTCGCTGGACGACGCGGGCTTGCGATGGGGCCCAACGACTTTCTCCTCGCTCCCGGACTCGTCTACCTGAACACCGGATCACTGGGGCCCACGCCCCGGCCGGTCATGGACCAGACGATGACCTGGTGGCGCGAGCTGGAACTCAACCCGGTCTACTACGGCTACGGTGCGCACGAACAGGCCATGGACGGCGTCCGCGCCAAGGCGGCAGCGTTCATCGGATGCGACACCGGGGAACTGGTGCTCACTAACTGCACGACCGAAGGCATGAACTGGGTGGCGCAGGGACTGGGATTGGCCGCGGGAGATCACGTCCTCACCACCGACCAGGAGCACCCCGGTGGCCGGGCCTGCTGGGACTATCTCGTCCGCAAGTCCGGCGTCATCCTCGACATCGTGGCCATCCCACCGGAGGTCCACGACCCGAAGGCAATCGTCGATCGGTTCGCCGAGCATCTCACGAGCCAGACTCGGGTGCTCTCATTCTCTCACCTGCTCTCCTCCACCGGTCTGCGGATGCCGGTCGCCGAACTCTCGACGCTGGCAAGATCGCGGGGCTGCCTGGCCGTGGTGGATGGCGCGCAGGCCGTTGGCAATATCGAGGTCAACGTCCGGGCACTGGGGTGCCATGCCTATGCCACCAGCGGGCACAAGTGGCTGCTCGGCCCCAAGGGCACCGGCCTCCTCTACCTCAGTGCGGAGATCGGTGCGGCGGTGGATCCCATTGCGTTGCAGAGTGGCCGTGCGGCCTACACCGCATCCTCCGGCGTGTGCAGCCTGCCCAGCGTCCTGGGACTCGGCGCGGCGATCGACTATCTGTCGGGGATCGGTACGGGAGAGATCGAGTCGCACAATATGGCGTTGCGACGGCGGGTCTTTGAGGGGCTGCGGCAGTTGCCGAAGGTCACCGTCGTCAGCGCAGAGGGGGGCGCCCAAGCCTCTCCCCTGGTGACCTACCGGTTACCTGATGCGATCAACAGCCGTGAGCTGTACGGGCGCCTGTTCAAGCAGCATCAGGTGATCGTGAAGGTCGTCCCGGTCAACTGGATGAACGGCCACCGGATTTCGACTCACCTGTTCAATACGGATGGGGATGTCGACGCACTTCTGGCCGCGCTGAAGGCGGAGCTCGCCTGAACCAGGGGCGAGCCTTGGACCCGGCCTCAGGACGCTTTGGGCGTCGCTTTGGGGGTCGGCGATGGCGGCAGGGAAAGCAACCGACGACGAAAGCTCTGAAACGCCGGCGTATCCTTTGTGAGGCCCTTCAGTTCGCTGGCGGGATGCGTGGCGATCTGCGCTTCCGTTGCGGCGATGCGATCCTCCTCCAGCGGGTGACTCGCGAAAAATGCGTCGAGTGCGCCGGGGTTCGACTTGCGCGCGTCCAGGAGGATGCGGAACATTTCCGGAATGCCAGACGGCGAGATTCCGGCTTTGATCGTCGTCGAAACGCCTTCCGCATCCGCCTCGGCCTCGTCGCTTCGGCTGAACTTTGCGAAGAGCGCACTCCCGCCGACATTGATGGCGGCCTGCCCCGCCCCGCTGTTGCACACCTTCGTGAGGGTGCAGAGCAGCGACACCCCAGCATTGGCTCCTTCGGCCTGCTGCATCTGCTGCACCGAGTGCCGCCGCGTCACGTGCCCGATCTCATGGCCGAGGACGCCGGCGAGTTCGCTCATGTTGGTGGCCCGCTCGATGAGTCCGCGATTGACGTAGACCCAGCCTCCCGGCAACGCGAACGCGTTGACTTCCTTGCTGTCGACGACGGCAAAATGCCAGGTGAGATTGCGGTCGTCGGTGACTGAGGCCAGCTTATTGCCGAGCGAGGTCACGTAGCTCACGACGGAGGCGTCGCGAACCATCGGCAACTCGGTGCTGACCTGGGCGGCAGTATTCGCGCCGAGCTCGACTTCCTGCTGCTGGGACACGGCGCACCCTGTGACGAGCCCTGCCGACAGGCACCCAAGGAAACCGGCGCGCACTGCACGCACATTCAAGCTGAAGAGTGGCACGGAACGCACCTGCTCGTGACGGGAGCCCATGGTTGTACCTCCACAGTGGAACCTAGCGATTGCCCCGGGGCGGCGGTATCAATCGTTCGATTGGGGAGCGGTTTGGGGTGAACCGACGCGGGATACTTTCATCCCCGTGATGGGAGTGCCGGCGCCGTCGTGACGCCCCTTCCACTATGAACTTTTGCCCGGAGTCTCTACGCCCGGCCCCGCTGAGTGTCTCCGTTGCCGAGGTCCCATGGACCCGCGGTTCGTCCCGGATCGTGCTCACCACCAGATCGCGGACACGCAGCAGTGGATCGAACGATCGCCGGAAAGGCGTGGGCGCGGCCGGGCCGATGCGATCTATATTCCGGGCGACACGCTGCGCCCCCACCTTGAATGTCGCGCTCGCAACTCGCGGAGGCGCCCAGGTCAAGCTGCACCGCGGCCCACTCCCCTCTCGTCATGTCGCGTCCGATGGGCATCAGCATGCGGCTCTACCTGGCTCCGGAGTCAGACCTCGGTGCCTTCACCGTGGCACCACTCACCCTCATGGCGTGGCTGCGTCACCCGCGCAGCAGCCGCGATGTGTCGCTTCACGAATACTGGCGCGGGCTCGATGCGATCCTCGCCGGGGTGCCCGCAAGCCGATCCCGCTCCTGGCTCACGCCAGCGGGGGCGGACTATATCTATCCCGGGGCCGCGGACCATGGGGCTCACTCGTTGTCCTCCGGCTCCACCAAGGCGCTCCTCCAGGTCATCGACCAGGTAACCACTGGCCAGGTTGCGGCGTACGTGCGGGAGCAGTGGGAGGCCGCCGCCGCCGACGGAGGGCACGATCCCGACCTCTCCCCGGAGCAGTTGTCAGGCGCCGTGGAGGAACTCGAGCTTTACTTCGCCCCGCTGCGAGAATCGTGTGCCCGGGGGGTCGAAAAGGGGTATGGACTGGTGATGGCGCTCTGGAATGCCTCCCACGGGGTAGCGCATCCGGCGGGCGCGGCCATCCCCCACCCGAAAAGGTGAGGTGGTCCTGTCACCGGCGCCCCCTCGCGCAAAGCTTTCGCGACGCAACGATGGACGATCACACGCCTGGCGCAGTATCTAACGACGATGCATCGACACCCACACCGCCCCGACATTTGGAAAGGAGTACACCATGAGCGGAGTACGATTGTTGGTTGGCACGCGAAAGGGCGCCTTCATCTTGACCGCGGACGGCAAGCGCAAGACCTGGGAGGTGAACGGCCCCCACTTCGGCGGCTGGGAGCTGTATCACCTGAAGGGGTCTCCGGTGAATCCGGATCGGCTGTATGCATCGCAGTGCAGCGGGTGGTTCGGGCAGAAGATCCAGCGATCCAACGACGGGGGACGCACCTGGGAGCCGGTGGGGAGTGAATTTCTGTACGATGGCGTTCCGGGCACCCACCAGTGGTACGATGGCACCCAGCACCCCTGGGAATTCAAGCGCGTCTGGCACCTCGAGCCGTCACCGACCGATCCCGACCTGGTCTACGCCGGCGTGGAAGACGCGGCGATGTTTCGCTCGGCGGACGGGGGCCAGAGCTGGCACGAGCTCCCGAGTCTGCGGAGTGCGAAGGGCCACCTCTGGTCGCCTGGGGCGGGGGGCATGGGGCTGCACACCATCCTGATCGACCCGACCAATCCGAATCGGATCTTCATCGCCATTTCGGCCGCGGGCGCCTTCCGCACCGACGACGCCGGCCAGACCTGGCGGCCGATCAATCATGGCCTCAAGTCGCCATACCAGTTGCCCGACCCCGACGCCGAAGTGGGGCACTGCGTGCACCGCATCGCCTTGCATCCGTCACGCCCGGGCGTGCTCTTCATGCAGAAACACTGGGATGTCATGCGCAGCGACGACGCCGGCGACTCCTGGCACGACATCGGCGGCGACCTGCCGAGCGATTTCGGATTCCCGATCGACGTGCATGCGCACGAACCCGAGACGATCTACGTCGTGCCGATCAAGAGCGACTCGGAACACTTTCCGCCCGAGGGAAGGCTCCGGGTGTACCGCAGCCGGACCGGCGGAAACGAGTGGGAGCCGCTCACCAACGGGTTGCCGCAGCACGACTGCTACGTCAATGTGCTGCGCGATGCGATGGCGGTCGATTCGCTCGATCCGTGCGGCGTGTATTTTGGCACGACCGGTGGCCAGGTCTATGGGTCCGCCGATGGCGGCGACCGCTGGACCCCCATCGTCCGGGACCTCCCCGCCGTCCTGTCGGTCGAGGTGCAGACGCTGCCATGATTCGCATCATGCTGCCGGAGCACCTGCGGACCCTGGCCCAGGTACGCGGCGAGGTCGCGATCGAGGTCGACGGGCCGGTCACGCAGCGCTCGGTGCTCGATGCCCTCGAGGTCCGCTATCCGGTCCTCCGGGGAACGATCCGCGATCATGGCACGCAGAAGCGCCGGGCATTCGTGCGTTTCTTTGCCTGTCAGCAGGATATCTCCCTTGAACCGCCGGACGCGCCGCTGCCCGACGCCGTGACGCTGGGTACGGAGCCCCTGCTGATCGTGGGGGCGATGGCGGGCGGCTAGTGCGCGCACCGTCCCCCCAGCGTCCAGCCCGAACGAGGTCAGGCCTGTGAGGATTGTCGCCGGGCGATTCGCCGATCGACCACTCAGCTCACCTCGCGATTCCCGGGTCCGGCCCACCGCCGAGCATGTGCGCGCGGGCCTGCTGGATCTCCTCGCTTCCGATCTGCCGAATGCCCGAGTGCTGGATCTCTTTGCCGGCACCGGTGCCCTGGGGCTGGAGGCGATCAGTCGCGGTGCCATCGGCGCGGATTTCGTCGAATACCGCCCCGCCAGCATCCACGCCCTGCGCACCAACATCGCCTCCTTGCGCCTGCGTGAGCGGACCCGGCTCTTCAAGCGCGACGCCATGCCTTTCGCTGCCGCGCTCATCCCGGGAAGCTATGACATCGCCTTTGCGGATCCGCCCTATGAATCGCGGGTCCTCGAGCGACTCATCGATTGCTGGAAGGAAGTCCGTTTCTCCAGGATCCTCGCCGTGGAGCATGCCCGGACGCATCAGCTTCCACGCGGTGGCTCGCGTCAGGTCTTCGAGGAGAATGCCGTCACGATCTACCGGGCCTGAGCGTCTCTCTGTACCTCCGTATTCTCCAGCGGTAGGTTGAATTCGGGGAGCGAGTGCCCTACGAGCGGCGTCTCCTGGTCTGAACCCGGAATGCACCGGCACGGGGTGCCATCACCACCCGGGCGCGGAGGTACACGATGGTTCGCATCTCCTCTGGTACGATTACCGTTGCGCTCGCAGGCTGCCTCATCGCCGCGGCGCTCGGCCTCACAACCTATACCCGGCCGCTCGAGGGAGCTTCCTCCGATCCGGATCTGGTGGGGTTGTTGCGTGCGGCGCTGCATGACTCCTCCCCGTCGCTTCCGGCGGTTTCGAATGTGTTGCCCGTCCAGGCTATACCGGATTCCGACGGCGAGGCCCAGTCCCTGGTCACCGGTCGCCCGGACACCGTCGAGACGGACAGCTCGATTGCGCCCGGAGCGCAAACGTGGGTTGCGTCAGCGGCCGCGGCCGACCCCGCCGCCCTGCGCGACTGGCTCGGGCGCTGGGTCTGGGCCACGGCAGTCACGGATGGCGACACCCTTCGCCTCACCCTGCACCGCCTGAGTTTTCATTCCGGGTGCCCCTGGATCAGTCGACTCGACGCGGTCACGACCCGGTCCGCCGACTTCGCCCCTCGATTGATCCGCGTGACCGGCACTTGTCCGGCGATCGCGCGCTGATGCGACCAATCGAGATACGCACCGCCGCACCGGAAGACGCGCCGGGCCTCGTGCCGCTCCTGGCGACCCTGGGCTATCCCACGCCCGCACCGGTGATCGCGGAGCGCATCCGTGCCCTGCGCGACATCGATCCCTCCGGCACCATTCTCCTCGCGGTCAGAGAGGGCCAGATCCTCGGCTTCGCCACGCTCCATGCGACACCGGTGCTTCACCGGCCGACCGCGGTCGGTCGCATCACCGGCGTCGCTGTGACCGCCGACGCCCAGGGCAGCGGTGTTGGCCGCCTGCTGGTCGCGGCCGCCGAGCGATCGTTCGTCGATCAGGGCGTGAGCCGTATTGAAATCACGAGTGGTCCAACGCACCTGGGCGCCCACGATTTCTATCGGCACCTCGGGTATGAAGATCAGGGTGTACGGTTCGCCAAGCCGCTCGCTCCCCGATCGACCACCGACTAGCCACCGGCACCAGAGCGCGCCTCCATTTCTCTTGACCGGGGTGGCATATGTGAACCCATCCTCCGTCCTCCACTGCGCGGTGACCGTCGTGCCGGGTCATGCCCGCCGCAGCGCAGCGACTGGCTTCCTCTTTCGGAGGTTCGATGCACCCCCACGAGGCCTTGATTGAGCGGTTCTACGCCGCCTTTGCGGCGCGTGACGGTGCGGCGATGGCGGCCTGCTATCATCGCGATCTCGTGTTCAGCGATCCGGCCTTCGGGACGCTGACGGCCGATCAGGCCGGCGCCATGTGGCGGATGCTCTGCGCCAAGGCGGCGGACCTGGAAATTTCCGTCTCCGAGGTGCGGGCGGACGATGCCACCGGCAGTGCGTCATGGGATGCCCGCTACACCTTCTCCCGCACCCGGCGCCCGGTCCACAACCAGATCAGCGCCGCATTCCGATTCCGGGAGCACCTCATCGTCAGCCACATCGATCGTTTCAGCTTTTGGCGCTGGTCGCGCCAGGCGCTCGGGCTGTCGGGCTGGCTCCTGGGATGGAGCCCGTGGCTGCAGCAACGGGTCCGCCGGAGCGCTCTCGAAGGCCTGAACGGGTATGTTGAACGAGAGCGAGCAAATCGTTCGGCGCCCAAGGCCGAGTAGCGTTCCCCCACACTGGATTCTCCATGTCTGTCCTCTCGGCCACCGGCTTCCTCGCCCCCGAACAAGTCACCGCATATACGGCGGCCCTGCTCGACATGCTGGGCACGCAGAACCCGCTGGCCGTCCTGGGGGACACGCCGGCGGCATTGCGAGTCGCCGTCGAACGCCTCGCTCCGGCCCAACTCGGTCAGCGCGAGGCACCCGGCAAGTGGTCGACCGGGATGGTTATTCAGCATCTGGCCGACTCGGAACTGGTCGGGGCGTTCCGGCTTCGCATGATCCTGGCACAGGATCGGCCACCGATAGCGCCCTACGATCAGGATCGGTGGGCAGCGAAGCTGCATTACGACCAGGCAGACATCGCTGAAGCCCTCGAACGGTTCGTGGTCCTCCGCCGCGCCAATCTGCGATTATGGGCCGGCGCGTCGTCCGCCGACATGGCCCGGGTTGGTCTGCACGGCGAGCGGGGCGAGGAAAGCCTCGAACAGATGCGGCGCCTGTATGCCGGTCACGACTTGGCGCACCTGCACCAGCTCTCCCGCATCCGCATTCTCCTTACCGGTCACTAGTCCGATCGGGACCCGTGGCTTACCGGATCGCGCCACGCGAGTGCTGCCGAAGCCTCGGGCAGCGGGGCTTGATAATTCGGTGTTTCTTCGGTACACTGGACGCGCCCATCTCCGGAGTCTGCCGTGTACCCATGCGCCCGTTTCGCGCCGATCATGGCCGCGAGTCTCTCCCTGCTGTTGTCGACCGGCGGGATCGCCCAAGCCCAGACGGTGGACACCTGCCCTGTCGCCAAGGACCCCGCAATGACCAGCCGTGCACTCGGCAGCTTCGATGTGAAGCTGACTCCTCAGACCGATGCCGACCCGGCAATCGGGCGCCTCACTATCGACAAACAATTTCACGGCGACCTCGAAGGGACGAGTGTGGGTGTCATGATCGCTTCCAGCTCGAGCGTCCCCGGCTCGGCGGGTTACGTGGCGCTGGAGCGGGTGACCGGGACGCTAGCCGGCCGCAGCGGCAGTTTCGTGCTGCAGCACAGCGGGACAATGAACCGGGGCGCCGCCCACCTGGTGATTACCGTGGTGCCGGACTCCGGGACGGACGGCCTGGCGGGATTGTCGGGCACGATGAACATCATCATCACCGGTGGGAAACATTCGTACGAATTTGACTACGAGTTCGCGCCACCCAGCTGACGTCCGGTCAATGAGTGGCTCGTGGCGCGCGACGCGCGATCCATGTCTATAAATGCGCTATGTTAGGTCCTCTCCCGCACATGAGCTGACGATGCGATCTGCAGCTGCTCGGACTCTGTCCCGCGTCAGACCCCCGATGCTGGTGGCCGTAGTGCTGCTGGCCGCGGGATGCGGAACCGATGACTCTCGCGTCGGCTTTTGCGCTGCGCCGCGATCGCTGGCAATTGAAGTTGCCGTGACTGATTCCGCCACGGGAGCCCCGTTGGCCGTCGGGGCCGTGGGCTCGCTGCAATCGGGAAGCTTCGCCGATTCGCTGTGGCACTCCGGTGGTGCACAACCGCTGTTGTACGGTGGTTCAGAGGTGGGGACCTACGACGTTTCCGTCGTGCGGCCCGGCTACGCACCGTGGTCCCGCACCAACGTCTCCGTCACCCAGCTCGGGCCGTGCGGCAATGTGGAGCCGGTGCACCTCGACGCGCTCCTGCAGCCGGCCCCCTGAACTCTTCAGCCGCCGATTCATTCTTCCCGGATTCTGCTGCCACCAGCGCTCCCCGCCCAGCGCATCTTGCGTCGGGACCGGCGCGGCAGCTCCTCGCCCGTTGTGGTGGAGACGGCCGACGGCGCGTACCTCGTCAAGCTCCGGGGTGCGGCGCAGGGCACCGCCAGCCTCGTCGCAGAAGTCATCGTGGGTGCCCTGGCGGATCGTTTGAATCTGCCCGTCCCGCCTCGCCGCGTCATCGTGATCACGCCCGCGACGCCGAGCGACGATCTCAATGATGAATTGGCCGACCTGCTCGGTGCCAGCGTCGGTGACAATCTTGGCTTCCGGTATCTCCCTTCGGCGCGGCCACTGCGCCCCGGTGATCTGGGGCGGATTACCCGCGATTTCGCGGCGCAAGTCTGGTGGCTCGACTGGCTGGGGCTGAATCCGGACCGCAGTCCGGCCAATCCGAATATCCTGGTTGATGGTCCCCGGTTCTGGCTGATCGATCATGGCGCCGCGCTGCCCTTCCAGCACGACTGGGGTGCGGTGAACGAGGCGACACCGCATCGGCCAGCTTTCGCTTTCCCTCATGCGCTGTCCGCGATCGCGACCGATGTGCGTGCGTGGGACCCGATCCTGACCGCGCTGCTGACTCGGGAAAGCCTGGCGAGCGCCGTCGCCGAAGTCCCCGACTCGTTTCTGGAACCGCTGCTGCCGCCGGGCTCCACCGCCGCCGTGCTGCCCCGTCGGCGTGCAGCCTACGAGGCTTTCCTGTGGAAGCGCCTGCAGGGCCCTCGCGACTTTGGCAACCAGGCGTAGCCGCCGGACCTCGTCGGGCCAGCCGGCGGCGTGGCGACGGGTTCCCCGGTTGCCAGACATCTCTGCCCTCCACCCATGCCCCTTCAGATACCACACCCGCGACAACTGACCCGCGAATCGCTGCGCGCCGGCACCCGGGTGCTCTGCGCACGCGACCCGGACCTCGCGCGGATCGTGGATCGCCTGGGACCGCCGCCGCTCTGGGGACGCCGCCCGGGCTATCCGACGCTCGTGCGCATCATCCTCGAGCAGCAGGTCTCCCTCGCTGCGGCCCGCACCATGTACGCGAGACTGCGCCATGCCGCCGGTCCGGTCACACCTGGCTCGGTCGCGCAGCTCGGCGTCCTCGGGCTTCGCCAACTGGGGTTCACCGGCCAGAAAGCCTCCTACTGCGTGGAGCTGGCGGCGACGGTCCTGCGCGGTGAACTTGATCTCGGTGCCGTCGCCCGCGCCACCGGGGAGCAGGGGCGCCAGCGGCTGCTGCAGGTCCGCGGGCTCGGGCCGTGGAGCGTGGACATCTATTTCCTGATGGCGTTGCGCCGCCCGGATGTCTGGCCCCACGGTGACCTCGCCCTGATGGACGCCGTCTGCCGGGTGAAGGGCATGCGGCCCCGGCCCGATCATGCGACGCTCACCCGTTTCGCCGAGCGTTGGGCGCCCTGGCGCGCCGTGGCTGCGCGCATCCTGTGGAGCCAGTATCTCGCTCTGCGGGCGATTCCCGCCGGACCCGCTCGTGCTTCTCGCGACTCGACGAGGAAACCCGCATCGAGCGCGCGCAGATCTGGTGAACAACGACGCGGGGGATAGTTTCCGGGGATGCGTTCGCTGACCCCGACTCTCACGACGCCCGATCGACTGAGGACCATCCGATTCTGTCGTGATGCGCTGGGTTTCGAGTGTACTGGCGACATCGAAGAACCGGTAGCGATTACCTCCTTGTAGTATCAGGGAACCACCATGCCGATGCTTCGTCTGCTCGTATCCGTGGTTCTGCTCGCGGCGCCGTTGGGGCCGGAGCCGCGACCGGTCCACCCAAGGGACCCGACTCTGATCGACCGGATCGCCTGGCTGACCGGATGCTGGGCGCGGGAGCGGCCGGGCACGCTCATCGAGGAGCATTGGATGGCGCCACGTGGCGCGACGATGCTCGGCCTGGGGCGAACCACGCGCGATGGCAAGCTCGTCGAGTACGAGTTCATCCGGCTCAGTGAACGCGATGGGCACCTGGCGTACGAGGCCCATCCATCCGGCCAGGCCTCGACGACCTTTCGCTCCTCGACGCTGACTGACACGATGGTGGTCTTTTCGGATCCCGCGCACGACTTTCCCCAGGCGGTCGGATACCGCCGTCTGGGCTCGGACTCCCTGCTCGCGTGGATCGAGGGCACCGTCAATGGCCGAAGCCGGCGGATCGACTTTCCGTATCGCCGCGTCCCCTGTGTCGTGACGTGAGGTCAATGCGGCATCGTGCCGTGACCCTTTCTCGAAGGTCGTCCCATGACAGCCAGGATCATCGCCGTCGTTGGAGCCACCGGCGCCCAGGGAGGCGGGCTGGTCCGTGCCATCCTCGCGGATCGGAGTAGCGGCTACACCGTTCGCGCCCTGACGCGAAACCCCGCCTCCGAGAAGGCGAAGGCGCTCGGCGCGCTGGGCGCCGACGTCCGCACCGCCGATGCGGACCAGCCCGACACGCTCGCGCCTGCATTCGACGGCGTACACGGCGTTTTCTGCCTGACGAACTTCTGGGAACACTTCTCACCGGAGCGGGAACTCGCCCAGGCCCAGGCGCAGGCGCGCGCTGCAAAGGTGGCCGGAGTCCGGCACGCGATCTGGTCGACGCTGGAGGACACCCGGCGCTGGGTCCCGCTGTCCGACAGCCGCATGCCCACGCTGATGGGCCGCTACAAGGTGCCGCACTTCGACGCGAAGGGTGAGGCGGACCATTTCTTCCGGGACCTCGGTGTCCCAACGACCTACCTGCTCACCTCGTTCTACTGGGACAACTTCATCTATTTCGGGGCCGGTCCGAAGCCGGGCACGGACGGAGAGCTCTCACTCACTCTTCCCATGGGTGACCGTCCCCTGCCCGGCATCGCGGCAGAGGATATCGGTCGGTGTGCCCTGGGGATCTTTCAGCAGGGACCGGCGCTGGTCGACAAGCGGGTCGGCATCGCCGGGGAACATCTGACCGGAAACGAGATGGCGACCGCCCTCGCCGGCGCACTGGGCCGGCCGGTGCGCTACAACGCCGTGACCCCGGAACAGTACCGGGGCTTCGGCTTCCCGGGCGCGGACGATCTCGGCAACATGTTCCAGTTCAAGCACGATTTCAATCGGGATTTCTGCGGTCCACGCGATGTGGCGGCGAGCCGGGCGCTGAATCCGCCGCTGATGAATTTCGCCGGCTGGCTCACGCGCTATGCGAAGCTCATTCCCCTGGAATAGCCGGCCCAAGCGCCGCAGGTGGGGCGGGAAATCTCGGGGGCAAGTTCAGGTGAGGCTGTCGAATAATCCGGGCGAGGACCGCGCGCCCTCGATGGCGAGCAAGCGGCGCTTCATCACGACGCCCCCGTGGGCCGAAAAACCGCCAGCCTTTCCGTTGGCCGCGAGGACCCGATGGCATGGTACGATGATCGGAAAGGGATTGGCACCCAGTGCCTGCCCCACCGCGCGTGCAGCCCCGGGAGTTCCCAGTCGGAGCGCGAGTTCCCCGTAGGTGAGCGTGGCCCCCGGCGGAATACTGCGGGTGATGGCGTACACCTGCTGATGGAACTGCGGCACCCCTTGCATGTCTAGCACCGCCCCCGACAGGTCCGCGACCTCAGTGCGGAGCAGGGCGAGGATTTCATCGATGGTGCGCTGTACCATCGCGGGTGGTACCGCCTCGTCCGCCGCGGGAAATCGCCGGCGCAGGCGCGCGCGCGTCGTGGCCGGATCGGTTTCCGGAAGCTGCAGGCGGGTAATGCCGCCGGCATGCCACGCGATTCCGCAGGTGCCGATCATGGTGTCAAACAGGGCAAAGTGGTGGGTCGTCAGATGGTCCATCCGATCACGGAGGTGTAGTGCACACAGCCTTGATCATTCTCGGCGGCATCGTGTTGTTGGCGTGCTGTCTATTCGCTGGAAGATCGCCTGAGGAGCGGGCGGGCGCCATTCACACACACTCACGGATCACGAGACCATGCCAAAGCACTTTCTCCTCCTGTATGAAGTCGTCCCGGAGTATCCCGCTCGCCGCATGCCGTTCCGCGAAGCACATCTGGCGCTGGGTCAACAGGCCGTCGCGCGAGGTGAACTCGTCCTGGGAGGTGCGCTGGCCGACCCGGTAGATGGAGCCGTGCTGCTCTTCACGGGGGAGAGCGCCGAGGTCGCTGAACGGTTCGCCCGGGTAGACCCGTATGTGACGAACGGCCTGATCAGCCGGTGGCGAGTCCGCGAGTGGACCACGGTGGTGGGTCGGGACGCCACGACAGCGGTCCCGGCGCCTTCGGGACTGCCGAATCCCATCGAACCATCATTCACCTGAAGGAGAGCCTGGGCACGCCGAGGTCGTGCTCATCATGATACTTGCCGGCGCCGGCGGCCCAATGGTCACCTGGCGCCAGGCAGTCGCCCGGGTCCGCTCGCTGGAAGCACGGCTGCATCCCCGGTTGAACGAGGATAGTCCCATCGAGGAGTTGCACGCTGCGGAGACGACCCCGCACTAGTCTCTCTGCGCTGGAGTCACGTCCAGAGGACGCCAAGCCGGTACCGTGGGCCCCACACCCCGCGGAGATGCCCTTGGCGTTACGGCCGATCCGCGGAGTATTCGGGCGGGGTGGCACCTGACGCCGCGCACAGTATTTTCGCTGTTCCCGCCCGCCGCCCGGGCCCAACCTGCGAGCAAGCATGCCCCGGTTCACCTGGTCCATCGTCGCACTGTGGCTGACCTCGCTCCCCCTCACGACCGTACGAGCCCAGGAGCGTGCCACTGCCGAGCGACCTGCGGTGCTGGCCGCGGTCGATTCCCTGCTCGCCGCGATGTCCCGTCGCGATGTTGCGCTCTCGCGCCGCCTGCTGGTACCTGGAGCGGCCTTCCATTCGATCCTGGATGGGGAGGCCCCCGCAGCGCCACGGATGCAGAGCGACAGCGGCTACCTGCGGTCCCTCGCCAGCGACACGAGCGCGCTGCGTGAGCGGATCTGGGAGCCGACCACGATGATCGCCGGCGCGCTGGCGCAGGTCTGGGCGCCTTACGACTTCCACGTCAACGGCACTTTTTCCCATTGCGGCATCGACAGCTTTCTCCTCCTGAAAACGACAGTCGGATGGCAGATCGCGGCAGTCGCCTACACGGTCAGGCGCCAGGGTTGTGCCCGGAGCCCGCTGGGCCCGCTTACCCCATGAGCACGGACGCAGGCGGGTCCGCCGCGGCACGCGTCATCGAAACTGCCCGACTGGCCCTGCGCCGGCTCACGACCGAGGACGCCGCATTCATGCTCGGGTTGGCCAACGAGCCATCCTACCTGCGCTACATCGGCGACAAGGGCATCCGGAGCGCGGAGGATGCGGCGGCGTACCTCCTGAAGGGGCCAATCGACAGCTACGCCCGGAACGGATTCGGACTGTACCATGTATCCCTGAAGGAGGATGATCTTCCGATCGGCATCTGTGGACTGGTGAAGCGGGATGGGCTGGAGCATCCCGACGTCGGCTTCGCTTTCCTGCCGGCCTACTGGTCGCAGGGGCTCGCCTTCGAGGCCGCCTCCGCAGTACTGGACTACGGACGCGAGACGCTCACACTCCACCGGATTTTCGCCATCACCCAGCCGGACAACGCCAGTTCCATCCGGCTCCTGCAGCGGCTCGGCCTGGTGCAGCAGGGGGTGGTCCGCATGCCGACTGACGACCACGACGTGTTGCTGTTCGAACTCGGCGCCTGACGTGAATCCCCACTATCATCGATCGGCTGCTCCCCTGCCAGCCACCGAGGTCCCATGAAAGTCAAAGTGTATGATGTCACTGGAGTGCTGGTCGGCCCGGTCGAGAGTGCACGGGTGGTGAAGACCGACGCGGAGTGGCGGGCACGGCTGACGCCGGAGCAATTCCAGATTGCGCGGGACAAGGGGACGGAACGCGCCTTCTGCGGCACCCTGCTCGACAACAAGCGCGAGGGGGTGTACAGCTGCGTCTGCTGCGGACTGCCGCTCTTTACCTCGGCGGCGAAGTTCGACTCGGGCACGGGATGGCCCAGTTTTTTTCAGCCCGTCGCTGCCGAAAACGTGTCGACCCACGCGGACCGCGCGTATGGCATGGTACGGACCGAAATCCTCTGCGTGCGCTGTGACGCCCATCTGGGGCACGTCTTCGAGGATGGCCCCCGCCCGACGCGATTGCGGTTCTGCGTAAACGGGGCCTCGCTCGTCTTCACCGACCAGGACACGCTCGCCACGCTCGCTGACCCGGCCGCCAGCTCGGGCGGGGGCTGAGCCCAGTCCGTTGCACTCACCCGTCGCACCAGGAGTCCGCATGCAGGGCAAGGTCATCGTGGTCACCGGTGCGAGCAGCGGCATCGGCGCCGCACTCGCCACGCTGCTCGCCAGTCGCGGTTCGTCCATCGCCCTCGTCGCCCGGCGCGCGGATGCGCTCCAGGTTGTCGCCACGGCCTGCGGCGAGCGCGCGCATCCGATCGTGGCGGATGTGACCCATCGCGACCAGGTGCGCCGGGTCGTGCAGGAGGCCATTACGCACTTCGGACGGATCGACGTCTGGGTGAATAATGTCGGTCAGGGGATCAGCCGGGCGCCATCGGAGCTGACGGACGACGACATCGACGGCATGATGCAGGTCAACGTCAAGTCTGCGCTCTATGGGATGCAGGAGGTGCTGCCCCACTTCCAGGCCCGCGGGACGGGACACATCGTGAACGTATCATCCCTGCTGGGTCGGGTCCCGTACGTGCCCCTGCGCTCCGCCTACAGCGGCGCCAAGCATTTCCTCAACGCGCTGACGGCCAGCTTTCGGGATGAGGTGCAGCGGAGTCATCCGTCAATTCAAGTCTCCCTCGTCTCCCCTGGCGTGGTGCGCACGACATTCGGGCTGAACGCGCGGCATGGCGGCCCTGACTCCCGACAGCTGCCGGATTCGCAGAGCGCGGAAGAAGTCGCTGCGGTCATCGCCGGGGTGATCGAGTCCCGCCGCCCCGACGTCTACACCCGGGAGGGGACCCATGCCCGCATCGTCGCCCATTTCCAGTCGGTCGGTGCCGATCCCTGATCGTGCCGTGCGCGACGATATCGCCGGGTGGCGGGTTCGACTGCACCTTCCCGAGCCACTCGACTCCCCCTAGGTTCGGGAGCGCGACATCATCCGCGAATCGACCACGGTCACGGGCCCGCCGGCGAGCGTGCCTGGGCAACTCACCTCCCGCAGGACTGGAGCAGGTATATGGATCGCAACGCCGAGGCCCGCTGGGCCGGAGACCTCAAGAGCGGCCGTGGCAGTATTCGCGTCGGCAGCGGTGCCTTCGAGGGCCCCTATTCGTTCGTCAGCCGGTTCGAGGGAAGCAGTGACACCAATCCGGAGGAGCTGCTGGGGGCGGCGCATGCTGGCTGCTACTCGATGGCCCTTTCCCTGGCGTTGTCCCTCGCGGGACATGTGCCAACCAGCGTGACGACCACGGCGACGGTTCACCTCAACAAGGTCGGGGCCGGCTTCGGTATTACCGGTATCGATCTGGTGACACGCGGGATCGTGCCCGGCGTTTCCGCCGCGGATTTCAACCGCCTCGCCGAAGACACCAAGATCAACTGCATCATCTCGAAAGCGCTGGCATCGGTGCCGACCACCCTCGACGCGCAACTCCTCGTCAGCTGACCGGAGCGCGGCGCGGATCGTCGCGCCGCCCTCACCGGTCTGGCCCTGCGACTCATGGGAGAGTTTGCCCGCTTCGCGCTGATCACCTTCACGTCGGTCCTCTTCATCGTGGACCCGCTGGCCGCTGTCCCATCGTACCTCGTTGTCACGCAGGACGAGACGCCGGTGGAGCGCCGGCGGACGGCACGCCGGGCCTGCGTCGCGATGGCGCTCATCATGATTGTGTTCGCGGCCGCGGGCGGTCTGATCTTCCAGACGCTCGGCATCACCCTCCCGGCCTTCCGCATTGCCGGCGGCCTTATTCTCTGGCTCGTCGCGCTCGACATGCTGCGCGCGCAGCGAAGCACCCAGGAATCTCGCGAGGAAATTGCCGAGGCCGTCGAGAAGGAGGACGTCGCTCTCACCCCGTTGGCCATTCCGATCCTGGCCGGTCCCGGCGCGATTTCCACCGCGATGGTGCTCGCCGGCCAGGCGCCGAGCTGGGTTCACAGCGCCGTCGTCTACGCCGCCATTGTCCTCACGGCGCTGGTTTCCTATATCACGCTGGTGCTCGGCCAGCGACTCGTGGTGGTCCTGGGAACGACCGGCATCCGGGTGCTCACTCGGATCATGGGCCTCCTCCTCGCCGCGGTCGCCACCCAGTTCATCATCACCGGGGTCAAGGACAGCCTCGGCCACTAGATGCCCCGCCTCTTCGCCTTCCTGCGCGCCATCAACGTCGGTGGCCGAGTCGTCACGATGGATGTGTTGCGTGGTCACTTCGAGGGCCTTGGCTTCACCGCGGTCGAGTCGTTCATCGCCAGCGGCAACATCATCTTCACGACCCGGGGCCGTGACCACGCTGCCCTGCCCGCCAGAATCGAGGCGCACCTGCACCGGACCCTCGGCTACGAGGTACACACCTTCCTCCGCACCGAAGCCGAGGTCGCCGCCGTCGTGAAGTACCGGCCCTTCAGCCCGTGGGAGGTCGAGGCGGCGGGAGCGCTGTGCGTCGGCTTCATGGCGGCACCGCTGGCGACCGCAACGGCGAAAACCGTGGACGGGCTGCGCACCGACATCGATGAATTCAGGGTCCACGGACGTGAGATCTACTGGCTCTGCCGGAAGCGGCAGAGCGACTCGAAATTCAACAACAACCTGTTCGAGAAGACCATCGGGGGGCGTGCTACCTTTCGCAGCATGACCACCATGACGAAGCTCGCCTCACGGCATCTGAAGGCCTGAATGCGGCCACGCGTACTCCTGCTTCCAGGACTCTACGATTCGGGCCCCGACCACTGGCATTCCCATTGGGAGCGCGCTGACCCAACCTTTCTCCGTGTGGTGCAGCGCGACTGGACGACGCCCGCCCGGCACGACTGGGTGCAGACGCTGGATAATGAGATCGCCGCCGCTGGCCCCGAGGTCATCCTCGCGGCACACAGCACTGCCTGCGCCCTCGTTGCGTTCTGGTCAGTCGAGACCGGGGGCCGGGTCGGTGGCGCGCTGCTGGTGGGACCGAGCGATACGGAGGCAGCCAGTTATCCCCACGGCCCGGTCGGCTGGCAACCGATGCCGCTGGAGCGGTTGCCATTCCCGACCCTCGTGGTTGCCAGTGAAGACGACGAATACGTGTCGCTCCACCGGGCTCGAACCTTCGCGAAGGCGTGGGGGAGTCAGTTCAGGAACATCGGCCGTGCCGGCCACATCAATTCGGCTAGCGGCCTGGGTGACTGGCCCGCGGGACGCACCATGCTGACGGAACTGCGGGACCGGACCGGCAGCGCCGAAATGTCGGCCCGATGAGGCAAAGCGCGACCTGGCTGAGATGCAATTTCCCCGTCGCCTGAGGACCCTGCTCATGCAGTCTCGTCACCTCCTGGCCCTCCTCTCTTCCACACTGCTGGCCTGCGCGCCGACCTCCTCGATTACATCGACTGGCCCGGCCAGTGCCCGGTATGTCGTCCGAGTCACGAGCGGAGAGACCGAAGGGGTGGCCGTCGATTGGGCGTTTTTCCCCGAGGACGCATGGCCGGTCGAAGGGCGCCGCGATGACTCTCCCTTCCTGATCGGATTGCCGGAGGCTCGGGTGGCGCTGCTGATCCGTCCCAAGCTCCCGGGTCGCGAAATCGAAGTGACGATCCTGCAGCGGAAGCCCGACGGCACGCTCGGCAGACTGCAGACCATCGGCCCGATTCCCCTGGCGGTCGTGTCGCTCGACCACAGCGGCGGTGTCCCGGTCCTCCTTGCCCCGGCCGACACTGGACTTCTCGTTCGTGTCCCACGATAGCCGCCAGACTATCTTTCCGGTGCCCCGCCTGCAGCTCCTGCCGACAATCCGCCAGCAGCGATCTTCCAGCTCGGCTCCCCCCCGACCGGAGCACGCATTGTCGACGTTCAAGTCCCAGCAACGACACCTCTCCATCCGTGGTCGAGATTTCCATTTCGTGTCATATGAGGGCGTCCCGGCGAATGTCCGCCGGGGTGAGGAGGCGCAACCTTCGATGTGGTATCTGATGGTGGCCGGCCGCCGCTGCCCGGCCTTCATCTGCGCCCCGGAGCAGTCACCCGAGGAAGTGGATGGGATGCTCGCGCGCTGGGTCGAGGAGAACGTACCGGCCGGAGACCCGTCTCTGGAACCACCGCCGGTGGTGCGCCCGACCTCGACCCGATGTGACAACTGGTGGGGGACGCGATAGGGTCGGTTGGTAGCCTTGCTCCCGGTCCTGTGCCGTCAGCCGACCTTTCGGAGGGTGCCATGCGTCGCATTCGGTTTGCCCTGCTCGCCGCCGGGATCGCCGCCCCACTCCTCGCGGTTTCGCCAGCGCGCGGCCCCGGTGTCCTTTCTCCCTGCAGCTTCGGTCGCGGCACCCCATTCCCCGATGCCTCCACCTGGTCGACACAGCTCACGCGCAATCGCGGACCTCATCGATGACGCGCCCAGCGAAGTCGTGAACATCTACCTGACTGCGCTCTTGCGTCGGTGAGCGGCCAATGACCCCGGGGATCGTGACCGTACATCGCTGCGCCCTCTCCTCCCCCGCCGCCGAGTCGCTCATCGCGGCACTGAATGCGGAGTTATCCGGCCTCTACCCCGAACCGGGCGCGACCCACTTTCGTCTCGAGCCCGACGAAGTCACCGATGGCCGTGGGGCCTTTGTGGTCGCTTGGCTCGACGGCATCCCGATCGGGTGTGGCGCGGTGCGGCGGCTGGATCAGACCTCGGCCGAGCTCAAGCGCATGTATGTCGCCCCCGCCGGGCGCGGGCGCGGCATCGGAGGACGGCTGCTGTCGGCGCTGGAAGACGAGGCCCGCCAACTGGGGGTCCGTCGCCTGCTGCTGGAAACCGGCATTCGCCAGCACGCGGCGCTGGCGCTCTACGCTCGCGCCGCATTCACCCCAATTCCACCCTTCGGCGAATACGCGGACACTCCCACCAGCGTCTGCCTGGGCAAATCGCTTTGACGCCGAGCGTGCAATGGGAGCTCGGCGAGATTCCTTCCACTGACCGGCCCGCCCCTGAAAATCTGGATTGATGCCGATGCCGCCCCGCGGGAAGTAAAGGAGATCGTGTTCCGGGCCGCGAAGCGGTTGACCATCCCCGCCATCCTGGTGGCCAATCTCCGGCTGCAGCCGCCGGCGGGTAATCCGATGATATCGGCGGTCCGGGTGGATGGTGGTCCCGACGTTGCCGACCAGTACATCACCCAGCATGCGGAGTCGGGCGACCTTGTCGTCACCCAGGACATTCCGCTGGCGGCCCTGCTCGTGCCGAAGGGCGTGGCGGTGCTGGACCCGCGCGGGGAGGAGCACACGGCGGAGACGATTGGGGAACGATTGTCGGTGCGCGACTTCATGGAGCAGCTCCGCTCGACCGGAGTGGAGACCGGCGGGCCACCCCCGTTCGATGCACGCGACCGACAGGCCTTTGCGTCGACCCTGGATCGAGTGCTGACCCGACTCCTGCGCGCCCGTTAACCCGATGCGTGCCGGTGACGTTACGTCCCCGAAGCGCCCGCACCCGAGGTGGGGCGCGGTGCCGGCCGATGCGGTCGGTACGCCGACTCCGGAATCTCCGCCAGCGTCGAAGGGTGCACCACACCGCCCAACCCGAAAAACTGGCAGAAACTCATGATCAGCGGCCGCCACCGCTCCGGGTCGATTCGGTCGCGGTGGCCCGCCATGCGGATCCGCTCATCCACGTAGATCCGCACCACCTTCACCTCCAGGGCGACCAGGAAGCCGCGGCGATCGGGATCGCTCTCCGCGAGCGGCAGGCTGGACTCCAGCACCGCCTCCATCTGCACCGGGCATTCCGCCACCCGCGGCGCACCGACCAACTCCGACGCGACGGGGGTCAATCGCGCCACGGCGAACTTATCGCGCTCGTGGCGATAGCCCATCGCCGCCTTGTGCGGCGGCACGGGAGAGGAACCGGTGGTCCGCGCGAGACGATTGACCGCCGCCACCTGATCCACCGACGGCAGGTTGAGCACGCATTCACGGCGCTGGATGATATTCGCGGGCGTCTGGGACCGTGCCCCGAACCCGAGGAGGCAACTCCGGCCCAGCCACCAGGCGGAGGACATTGGCGCGAGGTTGGCCGAGCCGTCCTCGTTGAGGGAACTGACCAGCACGACAGGCGTGCCGAAATAGAGGATCGCGGGATCAATGAGCTGATGCACGGCCACATTCCGGGGTGTGAGGAGGTCGATCGCGACCGCTCCGGCTTCGTCCGGTCGGATCCGTGCAATTTGGGAAAACTGCCTGGGATCGCTATCCGGTTCTTGTGGTGAAACAGCATGCGGATAGCTTGAGGTTTCGACTCCTTGCGATGTGGGCCCTCACGGACGGCGGCAGCCGCAGTCCCCGGTCACTTCCTTCCGAGCGGAGGTTCCCTTGGTCAGCAGTCCAGCGAAGACCGTGGTCCAGTACCTCGCCTCCCTCCCTCCGGACCGCCGCCGGGTAATCAGTGCAGTGCGGCGAACCATTCTGGCGAACCTTCCGGCGGGGTACCAGGAAGTGATGAACTGGGGAATGATCTGCTACGAGATCCCGCTCAAGCGGTACCCGGACACCTACAACGGCCAGCCGCTTTGCGTCGCCGGGCTGGCCGCGCAAAAGAACAACTACGCGGTGTACCTTACCGGCATCTTTGAGGATCCGAAGCTCGCCCGCTGGCTCCGGGCGCAGTTCACCAAGGCGAGCAAGCGGACCGACATGGGCAAATCCTGCGTGCGATTCAAGTCGCTGGACGACCTGGTGCTCGACGCCATCGGCGTGGTCGTCGCCGGCGTCCCGCTGGACGCGTACCTGGCCAGATACGAGCGCAGTCCACGCGGCAAGAAGTCCTCCTCCTCCCGCTGAGGGAACATCCCCACCGATGAACAACGCCGACCCGCTGCTCGCCAACAATCGTGCCTGGGCTGAAGCCATGCAGCGGCGCGATCCGACCTTCTTCTCGCGACTGGCCCTCCAGCAAGCGCCGCGGTACCTCTGGATCGGCTGCTCCGACAGCCGGGTGCCCGCCAACGAAATTGTCGGGTTGCTGCCGGGAGAGATCTTCGTTCATCGCAATGTGGCCAACGTCGTGGTCCATACCGATCTGAACTGCCTCGCCGTCATCCAGTATGCCGTGGACGTGCTGCATGTCGAGCATATCATCGTCTGCGGGCACTACGGCTGCGGCGGTGTGGAAGCGGCGTGGAAGGGAACGGCGCTCGGCCTCATCGACAACTGGCTGCGCCACGTGCAGGATATCGCCGAACAGCACCGCCTCGACCTGGCCACGGATATGACCCCGGCCCGGCAGGTAGAGCGGCTCTGCGAGCTGAATGTGCTGGAACAGGTGACCCATGTCTGCCGGACCACGATCGTCCAGGACGCGTGGAAGCGTCGCCAGCCACTGATGGTGCACGGCTGGATCTACGGGCTGGAAGACGGCCTCATTCGAGACCTCGGGCTCACGGTGGAGGCCCATGGTGCGGTGGAGAGCCGCTACCGCGCGGCGGTCGCAACCGTGATGGGAGCGAATGCGGCGACCTGAGGCCTGGCGCCTGCGCTGTGCGATCGGCACACTCGCCGCCGGATTCATTGCCGGCTGCGGATCCACCACACCGTCGCCCAGCGCCGCCGATGCGTGGGAGGCCGCGACTGAAGTCGGTCCACCGGTCAACACCAGCGGCTGGGAGGACAGCGGGATGATCTCCCCTGACGGGAACTCGCTGTACTTCACCTACCTGCGCATTGACCCGATCACCCTCCTCCTGCATGGCGTGATCCGGGTCTCCGGACCGCTGCGGCCCGGCTGGCCCACCACACCCCCGTACGATACGCTCGGCGCTCAGCTGTACATGGCACCGCGAGTGCAGGGGGTGTGGCTGGAGCCGCAACCCATCGGGGCGCCCATCATGCAGGACGGAGTCCTCGCCGGTGACGAGTGGGTCTCCGAGGACGGTCTTCGCGTCCTCTTCACGTATGGCGCCGGCGGCATCGGTCCCTCGCCCGGCATTTACTACTCGGAAAAGTCCGTTTCCGTCTGGGCGACTCCGGTCCTCGCCAGTACCCTCGGCTTGCCCTTCGTAGCGGGTGACGAAAATCCGCACCTCACCCTTGACGAGGGAACTCTTTTCTGGGAATCGTCCCGGCCGGGAGGATTTGGCGGGCCGGACCTGTGGATGTCGCACAAGATCGGGGGACTCTGGGGCCCGGCCGAGAATCTCGGCAGCACCATCAACACGTCAGGCACCGAAGGCTCGCCCTTCTCGTTCGATGGGGTGGAACTGCTCTATGACGACAAGGGAGCGACGGGGATTTTCCAGACCCGTCTGCGGCCCACGGGTTCGTGGACAACCCCTGAGCGGATTATCGCTGGCCAGGCGGGTGACCCGTCCCTGACGCTCTCGCGCGATCTCTATTTCGTCCGGGGAGGCCCGGTGCAGGGAGGCTTTGACGCCAACCTGATGGTCGCGCGACATCGCCAGGCCACGATGGCGATACTTGCCCTCTCGCAGCGCTGAGGCGACCACATGATGCATGATCTCGAGCGACCCCCCCTCACCGCCTCGCGCGCCATGCTCCTCGGCACATTGACGGTCGGCAGTCTCGATCTGCTCGACGCCATCATCTTCTTTCACCTTCGCGGGGTGGCCCCGATCAGGATCCTGCAGAGCATTGCGTCGGGTCTCCTCGGCAAGGGCGCCTTCGAGGGCGGCGCCGCGACCGCGATCCTCGGCACTGCCCTGCACTTCTTCATCGCCTGGATGGTCGTCCTCACCTATTACCTGGCCAGTCGGCGTCTCCCGCTCATGGTCAACTCACCGTGGGTCTGCGGTCCGGTGTACGGGTTGCTGGTCTACGCCGTGATGAACCTGATCGTCGTTCCCCTTTCACGCGCCAATCACGCCAGCCCATCCACCCCCGTCCTGATCAACGGGCTGCTGATCCACGCCCTGGGTGTTGGATTGCCGTCCGCGCTTTTCGCCCGAGTGACACGGAGCACCGATTCGACCGGATTGACGACTCAGCGAATCGCCTGACGACGTTGCTCCCTCACCCATGCCAGCGACGGCGGCCCCGGCGATTTCCCACCTTCGCCTGGTCTCGGCACAGGCCCTCTGCGTATGACCCGGCGCCCGGCGCGCTCACCGACGGGGGCGGTTGAAATCGAGGCTTCGAAATTCGGCCATCTGGCTGACTCGGCTGGCGGATCATACCTTGATCCTGAAGGGTCGGTGGCCGGATGGCCACCGACATCGTCGGAGCGGAAGGGAGCTGATGACATGGGTATGCAGCTGAGCCGGGCTGTCGGCCTTTTCACCCCATTGCTCGTTGCCGGACTGGCGTGCACGACGAGCCGTGCCATCGACCTATCGGCCGGACCGGACACCATTGGGCACTACCTCGACGCGCGACATCCGACCGATGTCCAGGTGACGGATTCGGCGGGCAGGAAGGCATGGTTGCACAGCCCCCGGGTCGAGGGCGATTCGCTGGTCGGGGTCCTGAGCCGGGATGAGCCCAGGGAGCGACTCGCCATTCCGTTGGCCTCAATACGCTCCCTCGCCGTGCCGCACTTCAGCGCTGGACGCACCGCCGGTCTCATCGGGGGCACCGTCGGTGCTGCCGGGCTCATTGTGATCATCATTGCGTCCTCGCTGCCGGACGCGGTGTACTAGCAGCCCGCCGTGGACCCGCCCCACCGGTGGTGATCTGACACAGCGATGTCACGCCGCAGGACTGGCCCGGCAAACAGCCGCCCCGATCCCCGCCCGATCGGGCCAGCGGGAGCCCGCCCTGTTCGTCATATTTCCCAGCATATGACAACGCCTGCTCCGCTTGATCCACGGGTTTCCATCGGACATGTCCACCTGAAGGTCGCCGACCTTCAGCGGGCACTGGACTTCTACTGTGGCGTCCTCGGATTCTCACTGACCCAGCGCCTGGGCCGCGACGCTGCGTTCATCAGCGCCGGCGACTACCACCATCACATCGGGCTCAATACCTGGGAAAGTCAGGGCGGAGCTCCACCGCCCCCGGGCACGACCGGCCTCTACCACCTTGCGGTCCTCTATCCCGATCGCCCCGCACTGGCGGATGCGCTGCGCCGACTGGAGACGGCAGGCATCCCGCTCGATGGCGCCGCGGACCACGGGGTCAGTGAGGCGCTCTACCTTCGTGACCCGGACGACAACGGGGTCGAGTTGTACCGGGATCGTCCACAGGCGGAGTGGCCGCGATCGCCATCCGGTGCGATCGCCATGTATACCCGCCCGCTCGATCTGGTCTCCTTGCGTGCACTCGCCCCAGCGGACGCACCGGCGCACTGATGCCAGTCCCCGAAGCCCCGCCGCACGCCCCCACCGGCCCCATACGTCTGCCGAACGAACGCTCCGGAATCCACGTGGCCGAACTGGCCAACGCGGTCAGTCACGGCTTCGGCCTCATCGCGGCGCTGATCTCCACTCCCATCCTGATTCTCGCCGCGACCGCCCACGGTGACACGCGACAGATTGTGGCGTGCGGTGTCTTTGCCGCAACACTCGTCACCCTGTACGCCGCTTCGACGATTTATCATGCGCTGCCTCCGGGTGGGGCGAAACGGCTGTTCCAGCGAGTGGACCACGCGGCGATCTACCTGCTCATTGCTGGGACCTACACGCCATTCACGATCGGTCTCCTGCGCGGCGCGTGGGGCTGGTCGCTCTTCGGAATCGTGTGGGGGCTGACGCTCGGCGGCATCCTGTTCAAGTTGTTCCTGGGGATCCGCCTGCGGGTCGTCTCGACCGTGCTCTATCTCGGCATGGGCTGGATGGCCGTGGTCGCGATGCGGCCGCTGGCGGCGGTCCTGCCCGGCCCGGGACTCCTGCTGCTCCTGGCCGGTGGGCTGCTGTATACCACGGGCGTCATTTTCTACATCTGGGATCGCCCCAGGTACCACCACGCGGTCTGGCACCTCTTCGTGCTGGGTGGCAGCACCTGCCACTTCCTCGCCGTCCTGCGATACGCCACTCACGCGCCCGCCTGACGCAACTGATCGGCGAACCACCGCGTTACCGTTGCCGGCTGCACCGTTGGCCCCGGGATCCGAGGTCACGGTGCCGAGTCCTGCGGGGGACATCGCATGTCCTCCAATTCTTCGTTAGGCCGCTCCTGCCTTCCTCATGACGCCCCATGCGGCTATATTGAAGTTGAGGCTGCCAGACCGGACCCAGGCCTCTCCTCCTCCCATTCATGGCAGGACTTCATGGCTGAAAAGAATTCGAGCTCGGCGGCGCGTTCCGGCAGCCGGACCCTTGCAGATCGTGTTCGGGCCCGAGTGGACGACGCGAGCCGTGCTGTCGACCGCCGCACCGGCGCCGCCCGACCGAGTACCCGCAAGCCACGCGCAGGCAGCAAACCCGCCCTGTCTCAGGGCGATGCCGCGGCCCGTGAGGTCACGGCGCTCCGGATGGTCTTCCGTGACCTTGGCGACACTCATCGCCAGTATCGCGCTCGCACCGGACACACCGGCACCGCGCCGCTGCGCGAGGCGGCCCACGCCTTCAAGAGCGCGCCCAGCTTCAGCTCGCTCGTGGCCGTGTCGGTGTTCTTCGATGAATTGGGATTGCTGGCCTGGTAACAGGCCGGATCGCCTGATCCGGCCGCCGCTCGCGACCGGTCAGGCAGACCGCCCTCCCCCCCACCGGGGACTCGGTCGACGACAAGCTCCGCGCTTGGGACGCTTTCCCGGCAACTTCGTAATGAACGCCTGACGCCCATGCCACGCATCATCGACCAGCCCACGATCATCGCCGCCCCCGGCCTGCCGCCGAAACGCATCGAGGAATACGCTGGACGGGTAAGCTCGGGTGATGCGCACGTGAGCGTGGCGCGCATGGTGTCGCCGGCGGGCTGGCAGGAACCCGGGCAGCGACCGGACTTTGAGGAGTTCACGATTGTGCTTCGGGGCACGCTCCGGGTGGAGCATGCCGACGGGATCCTCGACGTCGGCGCGGGTCAGGCGGTGATCACCGCGCCGGGGGAGTGGATCCGCTACAGTTCACCCGAACCGGGTGGAGCGGAATACGTTGCCGTCTGCCTGCCTGCCTTCTCTCCGACGACCGTTCATCGAGATACGCCCGTCGCACCCTAGCCTGCGTTCGCCATGTCTCCTGATCCACGCGCCGGTCGCCGTCATGAGATCGCCGTTCGGGCCCGAGCCTTCCTCGAGGGGCTGATTCCGCGAAGCTCCGTGCTGGAGGGCATCGAGGCGGAAGATTACGCTGATCCCAAGTTGCGTCCGCTCCTCGAGCTCATCGAGGCGCTCCCCAAGAAGTCACGCACCTCTGGCCTCTGGGGCAAGGCTTACGATGCGTTCATCGCCCGGGCCAACTCCCTCATCGCCTCCGCGGATGAATAGGGGCCGCGGCCAGCGGCACCGGACTCTTCATCAGCGCCGGTGTGCAACACGGTCGCATCCCTGTGCGGCCGAGTCCTGAATTCCAATGAGGTGAGCATGAGCGGATCGCTCCTCCAGCTCAGCACCAAGCCACCCACACCCGGGGAACACGGGCTGCCCAAACGCGCGGTGCCAGCGCTCGGGATCTCCGCCACCGGCGCCGCCGGCGACTACAACCACTATCGCACCCGTACGCTGCACGGTGACCCCGATCAGGCCATCCTGCTCATAACCCAGGATCTGCTCGGTCAGCTCAACGCCGAAGGCTGGCCGGTCGAACCGGGCCATCTTGGCGAAAACCTCACGCTCGCTGGCGTGCCGGAATCGGCCCTGCGCCCGGGGGTACGGGTGCAGGTCGGCGACGTGCTGCTGGAAGTCTCCAAAGCGTGTGACCCCTGCACCGAGCTCTACTCCCTGCCGTATGTCGGCGCTCATCGCGGGCCCGCGTTCCTCCGGACCATGGCAGGCCGTCGAGGCTGGTACGCCCGCGTTCTCTTGGGCGGCACGATTTTCCTCGAGTCGCCGGTGAGTGTGGAGCCCGAGCCGAGCGTCCGGGAATCGCTTCCGTGACGCACGATGAGCTCCGCGCCGTCCAGACGCCCATCAAGCAACGGTACCGTGATCACCCCGAAGTGGCGCTCGTGACCCTCGCGGCGGAAGGATCGCTTGACGGCGCGGCGCTAACCTGCCGAGTGGACACCGGCCGGGCACTCGTGGTGGCGGGGCTTCATCCCGCAACCGGAGGCACAGGTATGCAGGCCTGTTCGGGAGATATGCTGCTTGAGGCCCTGGTCGCCTGTGCTGGCGTGACAGTACAGGCCGTGGCGACGGCGATCGGCCTCACGCTCGTGCAGGGTACCGTGCGAGCCGAGGGTGATCTCGATTTCCGCGGGACACTCGGAGTCGACCGCGAGGCGCCGGTCGGGTTTCGGGAGATCCGACTCAGCTTTGCGCTTGACCTCGACGCCACGGCAGAGCAGCGTGAGACCTTGCTGCGCCTGACCGAGCGGTATTGTGTGGTGCTGCAGACGCTCCGCGGCTCAGCGAAGTTGAACACCACCCTGCGGACTCTCGCGTAGGCGGCCATGCCGCTGGAATATCCCGATCACTTTTCGGCGTCCGCGGCGGCCTACGCCAGGTTCCGGCCGCAGTATCCTGCGGGGCTCTTCGACTGGCTCGCGACGATCACTCCGAGCCGAAACCGTGCCTGGGATTGCGCCACCGGATCGGGGCAGGCCGCGGGGCCACTCGCCCACCTGTTCCGGACAGTCATCGCGTCGGACGCGAGTTGTGCGCAGCTCGCGTGCGCGGAGACCTGCTCGCCCCATCGCGTGGCGTCGTTGGCCGAATCCACTCCTATTCGCACCTCCTCGATCGACCTGGTGACGGTGGCGCAGGCGCTGCACTGGTTCCGGCTGCCGCCATTCATTGCTGAGGCCCGCCGGTGCCTGGTGCCCGGTGGCGTACTCGCGACGTGGACCTACTCGCTCTGCCGGATCGACTCGGATGTCGACGCGATACTCCGAGAGTTCTACCACCAGACACTGGCCGGTTGCTGGCCCCCGGAGCGGGTACATGTGGAAACGGGCTACGCGAACCTCGATTTTCCCTTTATCCCGATTGCCCCGCCAGCCTTCATCATGGCCGTGGAGTGGAATCTGGACGCACTGCTCGGGTACATTGGCACCTGGTCGGCGGTGCGACAGTATCAGCTCCGCAGTGGTGCGGACCCGATCGCCGCGCTGCGCGAGCGATTGCTGCCATTATGGGGCGACGCCGATCAGGCCCGCCACACGGTCTGGCCACTGCGCCTACGGGTTGGACGCAATGAAGGTGAGGGACTGCGGCGCGATTTGCCTGTCCGCCGCACCATCGGCGTCAACGTTCAATGAAACCGACCTGAGCCCACCCACGTCCCGGGCATGGCAATTCTCGAGGGATCGCATGACCAAGCTGTTCGGTTTCATCGGCGCCACCGCCGGCAGCAGCATCGGCTGGTGGATCGGGCAGCGCGCGGGCTTCATGACGGCATTCCTGCTGAGCATTGTCGGGACGGCGATCGGCCTCTATTTCGGCCGACGGGCCGCCGACCAGTGGCTCAGCTGATCCCCGGTATGCGTTGCGCATCCGTGACCGGAGGGGTACGTTATGCCCGGTCCGATCCACGCCGCACGAGCAGTCCGCAGTTGAGGCACGCCCTTCATTAACTGTTGCTGATTGGTGCTGTACCGGCAGCCGCCACCCCCTGGCCTGCCGCCTATCACACTGACCGATGGTTTCCGCCATGGCGATCGCCAAGACAAGACGTACCACGCGCAAGCGTGTCGCTCCCCGTGCCAAACCGCTCGTGAAGGGACCGCTCCCGACCAAACTTCCCGGCATCTCCCGCATCGACCACCGCCGTACCCATGGCTATTTCATCCGTCTGGGATATCAGACCACGAAAACCGGCGTGCGTGCGCGGTTCGTTAGCTTTTTCGGCGACGTCAGTTACGGTGGGAAG
Organism: Gemmatimonadales bacterium; assembly: GCA_039934355.1. Taxonomy (GTDB): domain Bacteria; phylum Gemmatimonadota; class Gemmatimonadetes; order Gemmatimonadales; family GWC2-71-9; genus JADJOM01. The sequence continues at coordinate 25,345 of JBDTMI010000003.1, read as the reverse complement.
CGCAAGGCGCTGGTTGCCGCCCGGGCCTGGGTGACGCACGTGCTCAGCACCGGACGTGCCCCGAAGGACAAGCCGTCCCGCTGAGGCACCAACGCGGGCCTGGTCACGGTCATGGATGATTCCGGCGCTCGACCGATCGAGACTCGGGTCATTCCGCTGCTGCAGCGACCCGAACTGATTCCGTCCGTCGCCCGCTGGATCTACGCCGAATGGTCGTACGAGTTCGCGGCAGTGAGTCCCGATGCCTGGATGATCGGCTTCGCGGCGGAGCTGCAACACCAAGGCGTGCCGACCACCCTGATCGCGCTCGACGGTGATGAACTCGTGGGCACCGCGAGCTTGGACCCGTCCGACCTTCCATCACGGTCGGCCCTCGGCCCTTGGCTGAGCTCGCTGTATGTCACTCCGCCGTCGCGCAATCGAGGAGTGGCAGGGCTGCTGCTGCGTGGGGTCGAGGCGGAAGCGAAATTGCAGGGATGGCCGGAACTCTACCTGCAGACGGCAAACCGGGCAGAGTTTTTTGCCCACCGCGGCTGGCGGTGGATCGAGGATGTGATCGAGTGGGATCGCCGGATCACGGTCATGGCAAAGGCACTTGCCTAGCGGGACAGTGAGGGGCCGATGGCGGGCAACACAAACGCCGGATGCGGGGGATCGCGTCCGGCGTGGCGGCCACCGGCGATTGGGGCCGGTTCAGAACTCAGGGGCGGCAGGCCGTGGCGGCCCGACCGCAGGCGTCAGGTCCGCTCGCGCTCCCCGCGGCCAGCGCTGCGGCGACGACGCCGGGCAGCGGCCTGCTTGAGCTGACGAGCCTCGCTCGGCTTCACGTAGTGGCGCCGGCGGCGGAGTTCCTTGAGGATCCCCGAACGCTGCACCTTCCGCTTGAACAGCTTGAGCGCGACTTCGATGCGGTCACCATCACCCACGATCACTTCGCTCATGCGCCGATCTCCCTGGACGACAGATTACCCCGCCGAGCGGGGCTGGGTGGGCCCGCCCGCCTTGCGGCGAACGGGCACTCCATCCGGTGTTACGCGACCAGGCGCTTAGCGCCCGAGCCGGACAACCTTCTCAGCGGCCGGACCCTTGGCGCCCTGAACGATGTCGAATTCCACACGCTCGCCCTCGGAGAGGCTCTTGAAGCCCTGACCTTCGATGGCGGAGTGGTGAACGAAGCAGTCCTTCTCGCCGCTTTCGGGGGTAATGAAACCGAACCCCTTGGCGTCATTGAACCACTTCACGGTGCCAGTAGCACGTGCCATGACAAACTCCCTGTATACTGTAATCGGAGTCCGGCAAGGCCGTACAGACCGACTACGTGTGACTCGTGAACATGCCCTCACGCTGGGCCCTGCGTCTACCGCAGATCTCGAGGAGTGGACCAATCGGTCCGACCCCCTCATCTAAAAAGAACGGGGCCCGCGCACTTGCGAGGCCCCAATCTGTTCCTCGTACGTTACCGCTCGTCATTGACGTTCGGGAATGCGGGATGAAAATAGTGCCGACCGGGCCAAACCGCAAGGGCCAATGTCAGATACGGCGCCCCGACGTCGGGGCGAGCCTTGGCTCGCCCCGCCGGGGCCCCCGGTTTTCGTCCCGGGACGACCACCACACTTCGGGAACCATGAACCGCACCACTCACCGCTGGCGTGTGCCTGGCAGGGAATCGGGCACGCCGAACTGAGCTCTTCCGCCGGCGACGGTGGTGGGGGCCGTTTGGCCATCCATGCTAGTGGGTTTCCCTGCTCCGAGGTTGTCGTGCGATTCGTTCCACTCATCCGGCTCGGCATCCCCCTCGCCATGGCCTGCGGCGGGTCCCGCACGAGCTCCACGCCGAAGTACAACATCGCCGGCCAGCAACAGGGTGAAACGGTTTCGACAAGGTGACCACCAATTCTAGGCGGCGCGAGCACTCCTGCCCCGCCGCTTTCATGCCCCGTCCGGCCCATCTACTATTGACGGGCGATGACCGCCCCCCACTCCCGCACTCGCCCGGAACCCTTCGATGAGGCTCGCCTGAGGATTCAGTTGGTCGCTCAGTCGTACGGCTTCCGCATGATCAGTCTCGAGTATCCCGACGAGACCACCCCCCACGCTGTCATTGAATTTCAGCGCCGCGGCATGGCCTTCCGGCTGGTTTGGGAGGGGGAGATTCAGGCACTCTTCATCGAAGCGGCGCGGCTGGCAGGGAACGATGCAGTGTCGCGCTGGCAGGACATCGAATGGCGGATCGCCGGCACCAATCTTCCTCTGAATCGTTCCACAGGGAAGGCTCGGATCGAGGAGCTGGCGATTGCCCTCGAGCGATTCATCGCGCCTCCATCGGCGGCAGAATGAACCCGCCCGTCCTGATCCGGAAGCTGACCGGAGCCACCGCTGAGGCGGCGCTCCTCCACGTTCCACAAACCGGTTTCGCCATCCTGTACAAGCACAGCTTCCGATGCGGCATCTCGCTCACCTCACGGGAAGAGCTCGAAATCTTTGCGGTCGCTCGCCCAGACGTACCAATTTTCGAACTTGATGTCGTAGCTCAGCGCTCGATCTCCCAGGCGCTGGCCACCCTGCTGAGCGTCCGTCACGCTTCTCCCCAGGTAATACTCCTGCGCGATCGGCTGCCGATCTGGAGTGCAACCCACCACCGGATCACGGCCAGCGCCTTGACGGCTGCGGTTGCCGATGAACCGGATGAATCCACGGGCAGGCGTGGATCATGAAGATGGCCCCGGCAGCGCTGGCCTTCCCGACAGGGTGCCCGCACACCGGCCCGGAGTTCGCGTACGTACTCGGTGCGTTGCTGGCTGAGGGGCACGCCTCCCTGAGCCAGCCACCGGCCACCGGGTTCTTCGCTCCCCAGGGCGTCGCCTGGGCGCCGTCCGAGCACATCCGGCATCTCAGCCGTTCCAGTCGACCGCTCGTCACCGCGCTGGGCCTGCCTCGCTTTCTCCTCGGTCTGCGCTTCGGGCGCCACCGTGGCCCCTCCCGGGGATTTGAAGGCGTTCGCCACCGGTACCTCGCCGCTCTCGATGCCGGGGCAACCGCGGGGCGCTTCACGCCTCCGAGGGAACCGGCCCCGCCCGACCCCGTAGCGCGTCGTGTTGACATCCTTTCGATGTGGTCGCGCACGACCGTCGACCTGACCAGCGCCATTCTCCGCTGGCCTGATGCCGCGCTCGATCGCTATCAGCTCCCCCATCCCGTCCTCGGTCTGCTGTCCGTGCGTGACATGCTCGCTTTCACCGTGTACCACACCGCGCATCACCTGCGTCGAATCATGGAGCGTGACGCCCATGCGTGAGACCGTCGACTTCCTCGCCAGCCTGTCGGCCCTCCTCACCCGGGACCTCGAGGCACTGCGTCGGACGATCGAGGCCTATCCCGACGATGCCCTGCCCTGGCACATGCCGCCCGGCCTGCCTAACTCGACTGGGACGCTGGCGCTGCATGTGGCTGGCAACCTCCGTCACTTCATCGGAGCGACGCTCGGCGCCACCGGCTACGTGCGGAACCGGGAGCGGGAATTCGAAACGCGGGGTCTGCCCCGCGCCGAGCTCGCTGCGGGCCTCGCGACCACCGAGGTGGAGGTGCGGAACACCCTGCGACACCTGAACGCGGCGGACCTGCAGCAAGCGTATCCCCTTCCGCTGGCCGGCCACCGCTTCGTCACCGGCGACCTCATGCTCCACCTGGTCGCGCATCTGTCATACCACCTGGGCCAGGCCGACTACCACCGTCGAGTGGTGACCGGGGACGCGACCCCGATCGGGGCGATGGCGCTTGCGGGGCTCGCGTCCGCCCGTCCGGTCGATGGGTGAGGGTGTTCGCCGGAAGGCAGCGCCTGGCGCGTACGACCGGATCTACGCTGTGGTACGGCGGATCCCGCGGGGCCGCGTGGCCACCTATGGTCAGGTGGCGGCCGAGGCAGGGCTCGCCGGTCGCGCGCGCCAGGTCGGGTACGCCTTGCATGCGCTGCCCACCGGGAGTGTCGTTCCGTGGCACCGGGTGATCAACAGCGCCGGGCGCGTGAGCCTGCCGCCGAATAATGGCGGACTCGACCAGCAGCTTCGCCTGCAGGCCGAAGGCGTCGAAGTATTCCTGGGTGGGCGGATCTCCTTGGGCCGTTTTCAGTGGAAGTCAGCCACTCGTTCCCGCGGATCCTGACACCCTCTCGAGCCGGAGGACCTCCCGTCGTGCAACTGTCACTTCTCCCGATTTGCCTGGTCGCCGGATTCGGTTTCCCGCTGGTCGCTTCGGCGCAGACCACCGCAGCTCCGGGGAAGTACCCGGTCCTTCAAGCCTACGATCCCACCAGTGATTCGACCACGCGGAGCGTGGAGGTGCAGCGCGGCCGGTATTTCCTCCACTTTCACAAGCCCCGTGTCGCGGTCGCGCTGGCATACCGTGGGCGTGAAGCACCCGCGGAACCGGACAGCGTGCTCATCGAGTTTCGGACCCAGTCACCCCAGTACACCGCGACCAACGTCCTGACGCTCACCGGGCCGGGCGACCTGCACCTGCTGGCGGCGGCGACACGCTCCCGGGTTCACACCCACATTCAAACCACCGATCACACGCTCACGTTCGTCCTGCCCGCGGCGGAACTGCGGCCGCTGCTGACCACGACCAAGGCCCGGCTGGAAGTTGGTGGCGTGAAGGTGGACCTCAAGCGTGACCAGCTGGCGGCGCTTGAGGCGCTGTTGGGCTCCGGGTCCGCGGCGCCCTGATCCATTGTCGCTCGCCTTTCTCCTGGCGCTGGGTCTGCTCGGGCTCGGCCTCCTGCTGAACGGCCGCCGGAGGGCCGCGCACGACACAGCCCACCCCGACGCGACAACCCTCACAGCGCTCACCCGCGCCGGCTCCGACCTGAGCCAGGTGCATGACCTCGAGTTCTACCTCTATCTCCCCACGGAGTCCGCCGCCGCGCACGTCGCGGAAACACTCCGGGCCGATGGGTTCGCGACGCAGGTGGAACCGGACCCGGAACCGGGCGGCCACGAGTGGCTTTGCCTCGCGACGCGACAGATGGCTCCTCACCTGGCCGAGCTGGAGCGGCTCCGCGGCCGCCTCTCCTCGCTCGCGAGCGCCGCGGGAGGGGAGTACGACGGCTGGGGCGCGACGGTCGTGGCACCACCGAAACGAGGTTGACCCGGGCGGCATGGAACCCCACCCGCCGCTGGCGCCAGCCGGTCCCGGCTGGTATCATCGCGGCGACCCCTAACAGGCAGGTCAGCATGCCGGCTGTCCGCGATATTCTCGCCCGCAAGGGCACCCTCGTCGTCACTGCCACTCCGGAAGACACCGTCCTCGACGCCGCCCGATTGATGAACCAGCGTGGCATCGGCGCCGTGGTGGTGATGGATGGCACGAGCCTGCGCGGCATCTTCACCGAGCGCGACCTCATGGTGCGCGTGGTCGCCGAACGAAAGGATCCCTCGGTCACAGTAGTGGGTGATGTCATGTCCCGCCGCCTGGTCACCGCGCGCGCCGAGACAACGGTGGAGGAATGCGCCGGTCTGATGACCCACCACCGCATCCGACATCTGCCGGTGCTGGGGGACAACGGAATCGCCGGCGTCGTGACAATCGGCGATCTCCTGGCCTATCAGCTCGCGGAGCAGGAGATGACCATTTCGCAGCTCAACAGCTATCTGTACGACGTCAGGTAGACTTCGGCCCGAACCCCCTGCATCAGGACGATTGTCATGCCGGATCCATCCCCCTCCATGACGCGCCTCCGGCCAATTGCCGTCGGCACGGTCCTCCAGCTCGCACTGGTTTTCGCGGCGCACTATTCGGCGTTGGTCGTGCAGCTTCTGCCGCTCGTCGGGACCGGCATCGGCGGCCTGGCCGGGGTGCTCGCCTCCCTCGGTGCGCATGGCGGTGCGGGCCCCGCCGCGAAGCAGGGTGCGCTGGCGGGCGGGATCGGCGGACTGATCGGGACCGTTGCCTCTTACCTGCTGGGTGATATCCCCGCATTCACAATCGGAGTGGGGACAGTGGCCTCCGCGGTGGCGGGTGCGCTTGGCGGGCTGGTGGGGCGCGTGATCGGCGAGCGCCCCGTCGCGTGACTGGTGGCGCTGCACGAGATCCGGGAGGAGTGCAGGGGCTGGGGCGCCTGCTGGCGACCATGTCCCCGATCCTCGATGATCGTCTCTGGGCCTTCTGTCCCGCGCCGGTAGAGCGGGGTTTGGCGGAGCTCGAGCCGCTCATGGAATTTCGCGAGTCCGAGGGCGTGACGCTTGTGGTCGAGTCAGCGGCGGCGCGGCGCGCCGACCTGCAGGTGGCCTGGCTTGGTCGCCGGATCACACTCACCGTGCATTCCGACCTCGGGGCGGTGGGCTTCCTCGCCGCCATCAGTGGCGCCCTGGCCCGTGCGGGGATCGCGAGCAACGCCGTCGCCGCGCTGCATCATGATCACCTGTTCGTCGGGCCGGATGATGCCGAGCGGGCGCTGGAAGTACTGCGCGAGGTTGAACACCGTGCGCAACTCGGTGCAGAGGCGACGCCCGGCGTGCTCTACACCGTACGGGTCACCCTTGCCACCGAGGATGCAGCGGAGTGGGTCGGATGGATGGAGGGGGAGCACCTCCCGGCGGTCCTGGCAACCGGGTGCTTCCTTCGATGCGACATGGCGCGCGAAATCGAGCCGGCGCCCAGCGAGGGAACGACCACGTTTGTGATGGACTATCTCGCCCCGTCACGGGCCGCGTACGACCGGTATCGCACCAGGCATGCTTCCGGGCTGCAGCAGGCGAGCGCCACCCGCTTCGGCGGGCGCTTCAGCGCGACGCGGAGCCTCCGGGTGATGCCACCCTCGCAGCCGTGACCGTCGCCCGGCTACTTTTCACTCGGGCAGCCGCCCGCCCCCTGACCAGGAGGACCAATGAGCAAGTGGAATGAGAAGTGGCAGGAGCTGGTGACGGACCTCGAGCGTGAGCGCGACGAGCTCAAGCTCAAGATCAAGCTGGGCACGAAGGACGCCCACGACCAGGTTGGCAAGCTGGATGAGAAGATCCAGCAGCTCAAGATCAAGGCCGACGCGGCCGCCTCCGAGGCGAAGGGCGCAATGGAAGACGTCGGCGACGTCGCCCGCAAGCTGGCGGAAGAAATCAAGTCGGGGTTCGAGCGGGTGCGGAAGACGCTGTGATCGACGAATCCCTCGCCGAACAGATCCGCCAGCTCCGGGGACAGCTGACGACGATCGACACCCAACTGGCGCGCAGCGGCCAGACCCCGGAAGGGCTGGAGGACCTCAAGCGTGCGGTCGACAATCTCCGCACCAGCGTCTGGGCGATTCTCTCCGCCTCGCGCTCAAGCAACTACCCCGGATTCATCGTCCGCTTCCGGCTCCGGCGCGGCATCGACATCCTCCGCGCCATCGTCGCCGACTTCGATACCGATGGCGGCAAGATATTGCACCCGGAGCACTCCGAGCTCCAGATCCTCATGCAGCAGGTCCACGAGCGGGTCGGACGCCTCGGCACGCCCCCCACCTGATCCCGGTCACGACGATCGACCGCGCCCGTCTGGTTGAGGCGCTCGTGAGTGTCGCCGCCGGACTGGGGCTGGCGGCGGCCTGGGACTTCCGGCGGTTCGTCCCGTTGGTGATCGCCAGCGGGGCCGCACGGATGGGACATCTTCCGCCTCAAGTCGGCTGCCTTCACCGGCGGACTCGGCAACCCCGTTGTCTCCACCGCCGAACTGACCGGCGTCATGCTCACCGCGCTGGTCGCGGTGGTGCTGCCACTCCTCTGTCTGCTGATCGTCCTGGTCGGAATCGTTCTCGCGTTCCGCGCCAGTGGACGGCTGATGTTCGGCCGCGACAGCGGAACTCCGACCCTCCCCGCCCCGTAGGGCCACCCATGTCCTCCCACCGCACTCGCACCTCCCTCATCACGCTCCTCCTCGCGCTGCCAGCCTGCGGACGGTCCGATGCCGCAGCGGGGCACCCGGCCGACAGCAGTTTCGCGGCGATGAAGGCGCGCGGCGCAGGCGTGATGGGCGTCAATCAGGACGCGTCAGAGCATGTCTTCGAGGATCTGCCGGATGGGGGTCGAATCGCCTACCGGATGCTGGATGCGACAGACACGAACGGCGTCGCCGTCATCCGCCGGCACCTGCGATCAATCAGCGACAGCTTTTCAGTGGGAGTATTTCACGGACCGACCGAAGTCCACGGTATGGAGGTACCCGGCTCCGTCACGATGACCCGGCTGCGGGGAGGAATTCAATACGCCGTGCAGGAGCTGCCGACCGGTGCCGAGTTACGAATCAGCAGTGCTGACTCCGTCGCAATCGAAGCCATCCACGCCTTCCTCGCGTTCCAGCGGATCGACCACCGGGCCGCCGGCCACGACCAGATGCACCAACCCTGAACTTTCGTCGGGCGACGGCTCCGAGGACCGCGCGGTTCGCTCAACCGACGTTGTCGGTATCCATCTGGCCGGACAGCCGGCGGCTGATGTGCGACCAGCTCATGCCGATTGCGAGCACCAGGCTCACCGCGATCAGGATCAGGTTGGCGATCGCCTTGCTGCTCGTTGGCGAGATCACGCCGTAGTAGATCATCGCCCAGATGGTGCAGGCGAAGAGTCCCACCACGAGAATCGCCCCACCCGCGCCGAGCGAGCGTTGCGCGGCCTGGAGGAACACCACCCAGGCCGCGACCAGGACGAGCCCCGCGAAGGCCTTCAGCGGAGTGAAGCCGTGCAGGATTCCGCCGAGCCCGGTCTCGCCGGTCTTCGCCTGAATCGCCCAATGGAAGTAGGACACGCCCTGGGGATTGTACGTGGCGTAGACCAGCACCAGCGCCGCGACCAGCCGGAGCAGAATACCACCCCACGAAAGATCTGCCTTTGCCATCGCCGACCCGCGAGAGGAAGAGAACGGCGAAGCTAGCCGAGGCAGCGAACCGGCGCCAGCGGGTGGGTCCGCCGACTGGCGCGCCCCCTTGCGGCGGGCCGGGACGGTTGACAACTTCGCCGCCCGGCGCCTGGCGAGCCGTGAGGAATTCCACTTTCACCCCACCGGACCATGACCAAGTATCTGACCGAATTCATCGGCACCCTGTTCCTCGTGCTCACCATCGGCCTCACCGTCCTCGGCCAGGTGGCGATGGCCCCGCTCGCCATCGGCTGTTCGCTGATGATCATGGTCTATATGGGCGGCCACATCTCCGGCGGGCACTACAATCCGGCAGTCTCCCTCGCCGCCATGCTGCGCGGCAAGCTTCAGAGCAGCGAACTCATCCCGTACTGGGTCAGCCAGATCTTGGGCGCCATCACCGCGTCGCTGCTGGTATACGTCATCGTGGGCCAGACGTTCGCCCCAGATCCCTCGCCAACGGCGAGCGTGATGGCCTCGCTGCTGGTGGAAATGTTGTTCACCTTCGCGCTCGCGCTTGTGGTGCTGAACACCGCCACCCATCCGTCCACCAAGGGCAATTCGTTCTACGGATTGGCGATCGGGTTCACCGTTGTGGTCGCGGCCTTCGCGGGCGGCGGCATCTCGGGTGGCGCGTTCAATCCCGCGGTCGGCATCGGCCCGACGCTGGTCCGGGGACTCATCGGTGGCGGCTCATTCGCCAACCTGTGGCTGTACCTGGTGGGGCCACTGGCGGGTGGCTTCCTCGCGGCAATGGTGTTCAAGCTTCAGGAAGAGGTGAAGTAACGGATTGGCTACACCGCGCTGAGCCAGGGCCAGCTCAAGATCCTGCAGGAGGCGATCACCCGCACGGTGTTCGTCCCCTTCGCGATCTTCTACATGAAGCAGCCACTCAGGATGGATTGCGTGTAGGCAGGACTCTGCATCCTGGGAGCGGTCTACTTTGTCGTCCGCAGTCCAGTGCGCTGAGGGGCATGCTGCCGGTCGAGTGGGTGGCGTTGCCGCGAGACCGGCGGCCGAGGCTACCAGGCCACGGCGTACCGGGAGAAGTGTGACAGTTCGGCGCTGACGTTCCCGCTGACGGAATCCACCACAGACGGGAGGACCTCGAGAATCTGCAGCGCGTCGGTGGTGTAGACGACCTGCATGTCCGCGGGCAGGGGCGGCCCGCCATGACCGTGATGGTGACCGTGGTTGTGGTGGTTGTGGTGATTGTGATTGCTGCCATTCAGCGACTGCAGCAGCGGACTCGGCACGATGCACTGATCGATGCTCAGCGTGAGAATCGCCGGCTTGCCCGCCGCGAAGGTCAGTCCCTGTGGTTCGAGGAGCACCGAACTCGCGCTGTCGGGCAGGATCTGCATCATGATCGAGACGTCGCTCGACAATGCGCCGGCCGGTACGACCAGGGACTGCGGACCCAGGATGATCGTTCCCCCACCGACGCCAATGATCTGGCTGATGGAATCCGCCAGTGACGGCGCACACGTGGCGATATCCACCTCAAAGAGATCGTTCGGCGCTGCGGGGCCATTGGAGGCGCAACCGGCGGACATGATGGCTGCGAGAGTCAGAATGAGCCCGGGGACGAACCGCGTCTGCTGCATCTGCCTGCTCCAGTCGGGGGTGATACGGCTGCACGCTCAAAAGGCAAATCTGAGACCATCGTCTGCGGTCACCTGTCCACATTCTTGACAGTCCCCGGAGCGAGGCCAGTTTGCCAACTGGGGCTTGGACTTAGGATCGATCGGGTTTTCTACACTCATCACGCATTCCGTTGGGGCTGACGACGGATCCTGGACAGTGAACGGGGCCCCCCCGCAATTCACCCGTCCGATCGCACTATTTGTCCGCCGTGACCACCCCGCTTCCAGTGCTGGATTCCCTGTGCGCAGCTCCACGAATCGTTCTACCGAACTGGAATGCGTCGTGATTCCCGCGGAACGGAATTGGGGGCAGCCTGCGGAAGGGTCTACTACGCTGATCCGTTTCGGATTGAGGTGCCGCTTGCCGGGAGAGCACGGTCCGGATTTATTCCGCCCTCCCGTTCCCGCACTCAGTGAGGCGCGCATGGTCGGACCACAGGTAGGCATCGTGATGGGGAGCGATTCGGACTGGCCGGTGATGGAGCATGCGGCCAAGGCACTCAAGGAGCTTGGGGTGTCCTGGGAGGCCCGGGTGTTGTCCGCCCATCGCACCCCGCATGCGGCCACGGAATACGCCCAGACGGCGGAAACCAGGGGGCTGGCGTGCATTATCGCGGGCGCCGGCGGTGCCGCGCATCTCGCCGGGGTCCTGGCGGCCCACACCAAACTTCCGGTGCTCGGCGTCCCCATGCCCTCCAAGCATCTCCAAGGGCTGGATTCGCTCCTGTCGACAGTGCAGATGCCCGGCGGCATTCCGGTCGCCACCTTTGCCATTGGCGATGCCGGTGCGAAGAACGCTGGCCTGTTCGCCGTGGCCATGCTCGCCGGTCGGGATCCGGCCCTCGCCCAGCGCCTGGAGCGATTTCGCCAGAGCCAGGCGGAGCGCGTTCTCAGCATCACGCTTCCGGAACTTCGGTAGGATCATTACCCACCCTGCTTCGAGGACCCTCATGCTGCTCACCCTGTTGACGCTCACTGCGCTCGCTCCGTCTGACCCCTTGCCGGCCATGGCCGCGCCCGCGTGCATCACCATGAACACGACGAATCTCCCACTCGCCACGCGGAAGAGTCCCCTCGATTCCATCAGCTTCACCGTCGGCCGCGCCGACGTGAAGCTCTGTTACGGGCGCCCCTCGGCGCGGGGGCGAGCCATGATCGGTGGAGAAGCGGTGCCGTTCGACAAGCTGTGGCGCACCGGCGCCAACGAGCCGACCATGATTCACACCACTGGACCGCTCGTCATTGCCGGGGTGGCCGTGCCGGCCGGGTCGTACTCGATCTACACCATCCCGGGCCCCAAGGAGTGGCATGTGATCGTGAACAAGTCGATTACCCAGTGGGGTGAGGAACATGGGTACACCGACGCGGTGAAGGCGCAGGAAGTGGGGCATGGCATCGTGCCGAGCGGGCCCATGGCGTCGCCGGTCGAGACCTTCACACTTCACTCCGAAGCCGGTGCCGCCGGCACGGTGAACCTGGTGCTGGAGTGGGAGAAGACGCGGGTGGTGATCCCGGTGATGGCCGGGAAGTAGAAAGGAGCGTTCAGCCTTCAGCGTTCAGCATGGAGCAAAGCGATCAGCCGCCAGCAGTCGATTTTCTGACTGTTGGCGGCTGAATGCTGAATGCTGACCGCTTACCGCACAGTGGAGGCGGAGGGAATCGAACCCTCGTCCGCGAAAGCATCCGGAGAAGCGTCTACGTGCGTAGACTCGGCTTTCCTCGTCGACTGGGACCGGCACCGCGACAGCCGTTCCCAGCTCTATCCCCAAAAGTCTCGTAGCTGCCGTCGGGGCTCCGGCAGCCACTAGCCCAGATTTGCGATCCGCTGGTACCGCCCCGGGCGGGCTGTAGTCAGCGGAGGTACGTGAAGCGAGCTAGAAGCTCAGCTTACGCGGCCATTGCCAGTTCAGAGTTGGCAGATAAAGCGTTCCAGAAGGTTTTACCAGGGCACTGGACCTGGGCACGCAGCTAGTCCTTCAACCGACCCGTCGAAGCCAGTCGCCCCCGGGTGGACCACCAATATAACAAGAAGGAGGCGGCCGGTGCGGTCGGCGCCTCCCCCTGCCCTACCCGGACCAACCGATTCACCCGATCGTGCGCGCCGTCTCGACCCGGTTCCGACCCTGCCGCTTGGCCTCCAGGAGAGCGGCGTCGGCTTGCGCGGGCAGGTTCCCGATGCTCCGGCTGGTGTCGGGCACGGCCGCAACCCCGAAGCTGGCACTGAGCGGCCAGGTACGGCCCTGCCAATCCCAGGTCGTGGTGCCCAGCCGGATGCGAATCCGGTCCGCCACCTTTGAGCCGTACTGCAGCGCGGCGCCGGGGAGCCAGATGGCGAATTCCTCGCCACCGATGCGCGCCGCGGCGTCCCCGCCGCGAATCTGGTCGTGTACCAGCCGCGCGAAGTGCACCAGCGCCGCGTCGCCCGCCTGATGTCCCAGCGTGTCATTGAGCAGCTTGAATTTGTCGAAGTCGGCGTAGATGAGCGTCGCCTGGGTCACACCGATTCGGCCCATCATCTCTTCCAGGCCGCGACGGTTCTTCATGCCGGTGAGCGGATCATTGAGGGCGGCGTTTCGCTGCTCCTCCCCGGTTCTCGCGCGCACGATTCGCGGACCCACGTTGCGCAGGGACTCATGCACCTCCGCGATCACCGGCCCGATCGGCAGGGCATCTTCATCGGTCCAGAACGCCACCGCGCCGACGGTCTCGTCACCGAACTTGATCGGGGTGACGATCACGGGGGTGACATGACTGCGCCGGTCATGCACGATGCCGCCCAGCGGGTCGGCAATGCTCGTCAATGAGGCGACTTCGCCGGTGGCGACCTGATGGACCGGGCTGCCCGGCTGCGCGACGGCCTCGAGCAGGCGTCGGTCCGCGCGCCCGGACGTGCCGATGATCCGTACCTGATCGTCGAGCGTTGCAGCGACGATCACTTCCGCATTCAGAATCCGCTCGAGCTGATACGCGAGCCTGAGCCCGATACTGCCCAGCGACTCGCCTGGCCCATCGAGGTCGGGGGTGATCCGGTCCAGCATCGGCTTGCGCGCCAGACCGTCGAGCAGGGCCACCAGATCCTGACTGGCGGTCTGCAACTGGTCGGGCGTCGCCGTGAGCGGCAACAGCAGGCCAGTGACCAGTCCACTGGCGGACGCGTAGAGCAGCGTCCCCGCTTCGAGTCGCTCCGCACCGGAGGCCGACTGATCCCGCAGCGCCGTGAGCCGTTCCTCGACCACGGTCAGCGCCTGACCGCCGAAGCTGGCATCATGGAGGAACCGCTGCCAGCCGGGCATGCCGCCCTCCCGTGAGGGCGGCGTCGACACCCATGCTGCGCGTGCTCCGCGCGCCTGCACCAGCCACCGCAACGCCGGATCGGGCAGGAGCGCCGGATCGGCCCCGGCCAGCGTGGCGGGCCCCTCCGCTCGACGGCGCCAGAGCAGCGCGCCCGCAGCGCCGGCGACCAGCCCGCCGGTCAGCCAGACGATGCCGCTCACTTGAGCCATCCGCGTCGCCGGAACCACAACCAGATCCCAACGCACACCAGCCCCATGACCACCCAGACCCCGGGGTACCCCAACCGGTGCGACAACTCGGGCATGTGCTCGAAGTTCATGCCGTAGATCCCGACGATGAAGGTGAGCGGGAGGAAGAACGCGGAGAAGATCGTCAGGACCTGGACGACTTCGTTGGTGCGATGCGCGGCCAGCGAGAGTTGCATGTGCAGGAGATTCACGACATCCTCGACCAGCTCATCCGCGTAGAAGTGCATGCTCTCGGTGTTCTCCCGCAGATCCTGCATGAGCGATCCGGACCGCTCTCCCGGTAGGGGGTAGCGCGTCGCCACCCCCAGCGTGCGCCAGAGCAACCGCTTGGCCAGGGTGACCTGGCGCTTGAGCTGATACAGCTCCCGGACGACTTCAGCAACATCATGCTTACTCAGCAACTGGGCTTCGAAAGCGTCGACCCGGGTCTCGGCATCCTCCAGGGGTCGCTCGTATGTCTGGACCGCCGCGTTGGTCAGATCGGCCAGCAGGTCAGCCCAGAGCGGGCGGGATTCCTCGGGCGTCGCCCTCCGGTGTTCCCACTGCTGCATCAGGGTGGAAAGGTATGGCTGGTCCTTGCGGTGAATCGTGATGAGGAACTCAGCCCCCCAGAAGATCGCCACCTTGCGGGTGAACGACTGGATCGTGTCGGCGCGGGCATCCGCCCGCTCATCGTGGGCCCGAAGAATCGCGAAGCTGGTCCCGTCGAAATGCTCGAACTTCGGCAAGTGCTCCGGATCGAGGCAGTCGGCCACCGCCGAGGCGGTCAGCCCGTACGTCCGGGCAATCTCATCGAGGTCCGCCCGGCTGGGCTCCACTAGATCGAGCCAGGCGAATGCCGGCGTGGACGAGCGGAAGACTGTCCTCAGCATGTCGGCGTCAGCCCCCCACGGTGATGCCCGAGGTCTCACGCACGCCGGGTACCGCCGGCGTGCGGCCCAGGATCCGGCTGGCCGCCATGGCGGCCCCGAATCCGTTGTCGATATTGACGACCGTCAGTCCCGCAGCGCAGGAGTTGAGCATGGCCAGCAACGCCGAGAGTCCGCCAAAAGAGGCGCCGTACCCCACGCTGGTCGGCACGGCGATCACCGGCGCACCGACCAGTCCCCCCACGACACTCGGCAGCGCCCCTTCCATGCCCGCGACCACGATCAGGACATCGGCAGCGTGAAGCTGGCGGGCTGCGCTCAGCAACCGGTGCAGCCCGGCCACCCCCACGTCGGTCAGACGTTCGACTCCGTGCCCCAGCACATCGGCCGTCACCGCCGCCTCCTCCGCCACCGGCAGGTCGCTGGTGCCGGCACAGACGATCAGGACGCGTCCCACCGGCTCCCGGCGACTACCGGCGGGACGCAGGACCACGGTCCGGGCCAGCGCATTCCACTCCAAGGCAGGAAACCGCCGGAGCAGTGCCGCAGCCTGCTCTGAGGTCGCCCGGGTGCCGAGAAAGCCCTCGCCCGTCGCCGCCAGGCGGGTGCAGATGCCCTCGACCTGCTCGAGGGTCTTGCCGGCACAGTAGACGACTTCGGGATGACCCTGGCGCAACATCCGGTGATGATCGAGTTGCGCGAAGGGGAGGGATTCGGTGGGAAAATGACGGAGCCGCTCCAGCGCCCGTTCGGGGGAGAGGGTTCCCCCGGCCACCTCCGACAGCAGCCCGGCCAGGAATTCCGGGGTCACGCCACGCCGGCCACAGGCGAGAGATACTCCCCGAAGATGGCCTCGGCTTCCAGCATCGATTCGACCTGGAAGAGCCGGGCACGGAGATCGCTCGCGTGGTGCAGCCCCTTGGTGTACCAGCCGAAATGCTTGCGGAATTCCACCACCGTTTTCCGGGTGTCGCCCTGCAGGCGCAGGGCGAGTCGGGCGTGATCCACGGCGACGGCGAACCGTTCGACGGCACCCGGGGCCTCGGGGAGCGGTTCGCCGGACAACAGTGCGCGTGCGTCACGGAAGAGCCACGGGTTGCCAAAGGAGCCCCGCCCGATCATCACGCCGGCACAGCCGGTATGCTCGACCATGCGTACCACGTCGTCCGCCGTCTGGATGTCACCGTTGCCGATGACAGGAATGTCGAGCGCCTGTACCACCCTGGCGATTTCGTCCCAGTTGGCCTTCCCGCTGAACATCTGGGTGCGAGTCCGGGCATGCAGCGTGAAGGCAGTCGCGCCGGCGTCCTGCATCCGCAGGGCGATCCCGACCGGATCGCGGCTGTCGTCGTTCCACCCGCTGCGGGTCTTCACCGTCACCGGCAACGGCGTGGCGGCGACCACGGCACGAATGATCTGCTGGACCAGGTCCATGTCCCGAAGGCATCCCGATCCGCCGTTGCGCTGGACCACCTTCTTGACCGGACAGCCAAAGTTGATGTCGATGAACTCCGGACGGTAATGCTCGGTGATCACCGCTGCGGCCTGTGCCATGGCGGCCGGATCTGCCCCATAGATCTGGATTCCCAGCGGGCGCTCGACCTCCTCAAACTCGCAATCCTGCAGGGTCCGCCGGATGCCGCGCCGGATCGCCTCTGAGGAAAGGAACTCCGACAGCAGCACATCCGCCCCGAACCGCCGGCAGATCTGCCGGAAGGGCGGCTCAGAGACCCCCGCCATCGGGGCGAGGAGCAGGGCGGGCGCTGTGGATCGGAAGTAGGGGAGGCAACGGTCAGCCATGCCCTAAGTTACGGCCATTTCGGGGCGAGGTGTAGAGGGGGACCGCGCCTGGTGGTCCAACCGGCACGGGACTGCCACCAGGCTGGTCCCCTGCCCCTCCCCTGACAGGCTCAACTTGTCCATGGTAGTATTCCGCCCTCCCAAACTTCCGACCATGCAACTCCGCGACTTCTTCGAACCCGAGGCGATCGCCCTGCCATTGCGGGCGACGACCACCGAGGCCGTAATCCCCGAACTAGTCAGCGGGCTCGGCCTCGATCCGCGTGCCACCACGGGCCTGCTCAAGGTGCTGCAGCGTCGGGAGGAGCTTGGCTCGACCGGCGTGGGTCGCGGCATCGCGATTCCCCACGGGCGCTCCCTGCTCGTCAACCGGGTCCGGCTGGCCTACGGTCACCTCCCCGCGGGCGTCCCCTGGGAAGCGATGGATCACCGGCCGGTGCACCACTTCTTTCTGATCGTCGCACCCCCCATCGAAGTCAGCAACCAGTATCTCCCGATTCTCGGCAAGATTGCGACCTTCGCCAAGGAACCGGACGTCCCCCACCGACTCAGCCAGCTCACCAGCCCCGATGAGTTCTTCCGGCTGCTGGAGGAGAAGGGGGTGTGACCGCACAGTAGCAATCCCACAGCACCCCGACGGACCTCTCGATCATTGCGCGAAACGATGCGGGGCCCCTCGGGGCTCCGTTCGCTTTTTCCCACTCAAAGACACGCGCCGGCCAGGGCGAAGGCGCCCCACTCCCACGATCACGTACCACACGGCTCGCCCCATCCCAGGGTGTCAACTGGAATGCTGTCGCTTGAGGCGTGGTGCTGGGGACGACGGCGCGACAGACCCGGCCGCACGCACTGCGTCACGCGGTGAACCGCCCCACTGGCGACTCCAGGCACGGCGCAATTGCAAGCCAGACCGGAAGCCGGCGACTTCGGCGGCGCGGGTGACGCTGGCACCGCGTTCGAGAGACTGTCGGGCTCGCTCGAGCCGGATCGACTGCAGATAGCGGAGCGGGGACACGCCGGCGTGGTCGACAAACAGCCGCAGCAGGTGGCGTTCCGTGGCATGGCCGAGCGCGGCCAGCGCGGCCATGTCCCAGTCGCGCTCCGGCCGGGCAATAATGGCATCCTGTACCCGGTGCACCGCCGCATGCAGATGCCGGCGATGCACGAGATACGGCGACAGTTCGGGATCGCGCGGCGAGCGCCGCAGGTACACCACCATGTCCTCGGCGACGCTCGCGGCCAGCGCCTCGCCGCACTCCTCCGCGATCAGGTGCAACGCGAGATCGATGCCCGCGGTGATGCCGGCACTGGACGCGAGCGGCCCATCGACCACGAACACGCGGTTGTCGACCACCTGCGCCTGCGGCGCCAACGCACGGAGCGCCGGCAGCAGTTCATGGTGCGTCGTGCAGCGGCGCGTGCCGAGCAGGCCGGCGCGCGCCGCGAGCAGCGTGCCCGAGCAAATCGTGATCAGTCGGTGCGGGGTGTCCACGGCGGGCAGCGTTTCACCCAGCCGTTGATGCAGCCACTGGGCAGTGGCCGTGATCGCCGGCGTGACCTGGCTCGCGTACGCGCTCGGTTGGCCGACCAGCAGCACCCAGGTCGGCGGGTTCAGTCGCTGCGGCAACGATTCGAGATCGACCAGCGCAAGCCCGACGGACGTCGGGACCCTCGGTACCGGGCCGGCGAAGCGCAGCCGAAAGCGCGGCGACAGGCCCCGCGCCCCGCGATGCAGGTTCGCCAGACGGAATGCTTCCGCCGGCCCGGCGATGTCGAGCAGCAGCGAGTGCGGCGCGATGACGAACAACACATCAATCAGGTGCATGCGAGCGATCATTTTAAGACATGGCCTCCCGAGCCAAACATACTCGACCTTCGTGCCTGGCGTGGCAACACGCGAACGCCGATGTCCGAAACTGATCAGAACGTGTCGGCGGGTGGCGCGACACAGGAGAACGGACCCCATAGCTTTGCGACTCCATCGCCGGAGACGGGCCGCTGGTTCCCGCTCGCGATCCACACCGTTCCCTTGAGAGGCCCCGCCCATGTGCAACGACGCGTCCCCCGGCAGCATTCGGCTGACAACAGCTTGCAGAGGCGTCCGGTCCGCCGCATGGGCACCGGCACTGCTGGCCACCGCGCTCTCGTGGGGGCTGGTGTCTGCGGCCGGTGCGCAGGCCGTCGACCAGCGGACCCCATCGGAACTCGAAAACGGCGTGGACCCGAACATCAAGCCGGGCGACAACTTTTTTGCCTACGCCAACGCCGGCTGGCTTAAAGCCACCGAGATCCCGGCCGGCAAGGACCGGTGGGGCCCGCGCAACGAACTCGACCAAAAGACCCACCAGCAGATCGCACAATTGCTCGAGGACGCCCGCGCCGAGCCGATGGGGTCGACCGCGCGCAAGGTGGCGGACTTCCGCGCGGCCTACCTGGATGAGGCCGCCATCGAGACGAGGGGCGCCACACCACTCAAGCCGATGCTGGACACCATCGATCGGGTTCACGACAAGGCGGCGCTGATACGGCTGCTGGGCAGGGGGCTGCGCGCCGATGTCGACCCGCTGAACTGGGGCGTCTACAACTCCTCCCACCTGCTCGGTCTGTCGGTGGAGGAGGGCAACAATGGCGAAAAGGCCTACGTCGCCTTCCTGCTCCAGGGCGGGCTCGGCCTGCCGGACCGGGAGCACTACGTCAGCACTGAGCCCGGCATGCAGGCGCTTCGAACCAGCTACCAGGCGTACATTGGCCGCCTGCTGGCGCTGACGGGTGTTAGCCGTGCGGACCAACGGGCCGACGCGGTGATGGCCTTGGAAACCGCCATCGCGCAAAGCCACGCTACGCGCGAGGCATCGGCCAATGACCACAACGCTGACAACCTCTGGACCCGCGCTGACTTTGCGCGCGAGGCGCCGGGCATGGATTGGCCCGCATTCTTCGCGGCAGCAGGTTTGGCCAGGCAGGAGGCGTTCGTGGTCTGGCAACCCACCTCAATGAAGGGCGTGGCGGAGCTGGTCGCGACGCAGCCGCTGCAGGTATGGAAAGACTACCTGCGCTTTCATGTCGTCGATCGATACGCCGATGTGCTGCCGCGCGCCTTCGCCGAGCCGGCCCTCGCGTTGCATGGCGCCACAGTGAGCGGCCAGGCGCAGCCGAGCCCGCGCGCGCAACGGGCGCTCGACGCGACCCAGTCAGCGATGAGCGAGGCCCTGGGAAGGATGTATGTCGAGCGCTATTTCCCGGCCAAGCAGAAGGCCCGGGTGCAGGCGATCGTGGCCAACGTCACCGACGCCTTTCGCCATCGCGTCGAACGGGTCATGTGGATGTCACCTGCGACCCGGACGCTGGCGCTGGCCAAGCTGAAGACGCTCTACGTCGGTGTCGGCTACCCGGAACGATGGCAGGACTATTCCGATCTGGCGGTGGACCCCGCGGACGCCGTCGGCAATCTCCGGCGGGTCGCGGAGCGGAACTACCGCCGAGCCATCGCTCGGCTCGGCCAGCCCGTGGACATGACGGAATGGGGGATCGCGCCGCAGACTGTCGGGGCGATCCTCGTCTTCCAGCAGAACATGTACGACTTCGCGGCTGCGCTGTTGCAGGCTCCCAAGTTCGACTCGACGGCTTCGGACGCGGCGAGCTACGGCGCGATCGGCGCCATCATCGGCCACGACGTCAGCCACTTTGTCGACATTCTGGGAGCGGAGTACGAGGTGGGCGGACGGAACCGCCGCTGGTGGACTGCCGAGGACATGTCAGGCTACGAGGCAGCGACCGCAGCGCTGGTGAATCAGTTCTCCGGCTACCACCCGTTCCCGGACCTGAGTGTCAACGGCAAGGTGACCCTGACGGAGAATCTGGCCGACCTTGGCGGCCTGGCCGCGGCGTTCGACGCCTATCGCCAGACGCTCGGCGGCAGAGCCGGCGACACGGCGTACGTACGACAGCAGGACCGGCAGTTCTTCATCGGCTTCGCCCAAGGCTACCGGAGCAAGCTCAACGAGGACGCGCTGAGAAAACAGCTCGCGACGGACAACCACGCACCGGATCGCTACCGCATTGCCACCGTGCGCAACATCGACGCCTGGTATGACGCGTTCGACGTGCTGCCTGGGCAGCAGCTGTACCTTGAGCCCAACGCGCGGGTGCGGATCTGGTGAAAGATCATGCGCGTCACTGTGTGTGAGCTTCCGCATGCGCCTGCGGCACTGGCGGCGCCATGGGCCGAACTCTGTCACCACACCTCGCAGCAGGCCTCAGAGCTGGTGCTGCTGCCCGAGTTCGCGTTCGTTGATCCAGTGTGGGAGGCCGAACGCTTCGACCCCGTATGCTGGGCCGCCACCGAGGCCTTGAGCGATGCCTGGCTTCAGCGCCTTCCCGAGTTGGGGGCCAGGTACGTCGTGGGCGCTCGACCCGCCAGCATCGAGGGTCGACGGTTCAACCAGGGGTACCTCTGGTCTGCTGACGGCGGCCTGGCGCCGTTACGGAGCAAGTGCTTTCTGCCCGCAGAACCGGGAGGCTGGGAGGCGCGTTGGTTCGACAGGGGCGACCCGGCCTTCCCCGCCTTCCACGCCGGCGCCCTCTCGTTCGGACTCAATATCTGCACCGAACTGTGGGCGCTGGAGACCTACGCAGCCTACGCCGCGCTGAACGTCCAGGTCATTCTGTCGCCGCGCGCGACAGCCGCAGCCACCACCGCCAAATGGCTGTCAGTGGGCGTGGTGGCCGCGGTGCGTTCGGGCGCGTTCAGCTTGTCGTCCAACCGGGTGGATTCGACCGGCGCATATGGTGGTGCAGGCTGGATCATCAGCCCGGATGGCCGGATTCTGGCGAACACGACGCCCGATGCGCCATTTGCCACCTTTGACATCGACCTCGCCGACTCGGCGGCGGCACGTGATGGCTACCCGCGGTATGTCTTCAGCGGGGATTCGGTGTGATCTCCACGCGCACGATTGGCGAGGTCACGTGGATGGCTCCACCTACTCCCATTCGATCGTCGCCGGCGGCTTCGAACTGACGTCGTACACCACCCGGTTGACCCCGTCCACTTCATTCGCGATCCGGTTGGAAATCCGCGCCATCACCTCCGGCGGGAAGGCAAACCAGTCGGCGGTCATCCCGTCACGACTGGTGACTGCCCGAAGCCCCACCACCTGGTCGTAGCTGCGCTCGTCCCCCTGGACCCCGACCGAGCGGATCGGCAGCAGGACCGCAAACGCCTGCCAGATGTCATCGTACAGCCCCGCCGCGCGGATCTCTTCGATGTAGATGTGATCCGCTTTCCGCAGCAACTCGAGTTGCCCGCGGTTGACCTCGCCGAGAATCCGGATGGCCAGTCCCGGGCCGGGAAATGGATGCCGACCCACCATCTCCTCCGGCAGGCCGAGCTCTCGGCCAACCCGGCGCACCTCGTCCTTGAACAGCTCGCGCAGCGGCTCGATCAGGGTGAAGGGCAGTTTTTCCGGCAGCCCGCCGACATTGTGATGGGTCTTGATCGTCACCGACGGTCCGCCCAGCGGGGACATCGACTCGATCACATCGGGATACAGCGTCCCCTGCACCAGGAAACCGATATCATCCCCGACCAGGCGGGCTTCCTTCTCGAAGACATCGATGAAGCGGTGCCCGATCTTCTTGCGCTTGGTCTCGGGATCGGTGACGCCGGCCAGATCGGTGAGGAACGCATCGCTGGCATCGACCACGCGGAGGTCGATGCCGTAGTGGCGCCGGAAGGTCTGCTCCACCTGGTCGCGCTCATGCAGCCGCAGCAGTCCATGGTCGACGAAGATGCAGGTCAATCGGTCGCCCACCGCCCGGTGGACGAGCACCGCGGCCACCGAGCTGTCCACCCCACCGGAGAGCCCACAGATCACCCGCCGGGTCTCGCCCACCAGCGCCCGGATCCGTGCGATCTCGCTGTCGATGAAGTTTCCGGCAGTCCAGTCCGGTGTGCAGCCACAGACGGAAAAGAGGAAGTTGTTGAGCAGTTCGCCGCCGCGGGGCGTATGCGCGACTTCCGGATGGAACTGGACGCCATAGAGCGGCTTGTCCTTGTGTTCCATCGCGGCGACGGGGGCATTCGCGCTGGCGGCCGTGACGATGTAGCCCTCCGGAGCGGTGTCGACGTGATCGCCGTGACTCATCCAGACCGGTGTTTCCTCGCCCGTCCCGAAGCCGGTGAACAGCTTGCCGCCCTTCACGGTGATCATCGCCCTGCCGTATTCCCGCCGATCGGCCCGCTCCACCTTGCCGCCCGACATCTGGGCCAGCAGCTGCATGCCGTAACAGAGCCCGAGCACCGGCGTGCCCAGATTCAGCAGCGCCGGCTCGGCGGTCGGGACGTTCTCGCCATAAACGGAATTGGGACCGCCGGAGAGGATGATCCCCTGGGGCCGCCACTCCCGGATCCACTCGACCGTGCGCGAGGGGGGATGGATTTCGCAATACACATTGGACTCGCGCACCCGACGCGCAATCAGCTGGGTGTACTGCGACCCGAAGTCGATGATCAGGATGCCGCGGTGGTGCTGGGTCATGTCGCCCCTACATCCAGGTTGTTGAAACGGTGAGGAGTGAGGAGTAGCTGCCTGTCCCCGTTTTTCCTCCTCGCTCCTCACTCCTCACTCCCCGCCCTCCCACTTCGGCTCCGCCGTCTCCCCCGCGAACAGCGACTCCACGGTCTCCCGCCGCCGTACCACGGCCCACCGGTCGCCGTCGACCAGCACTTCCGCCGGCCTGGGTCGGCCATTGTAGGTCGAGGCCATCACGAAGCCGTACGCTCCGGCCCCGAGCACTGCGAGTGCCTCGCCCGGCGCCAGCCCCGGCAGCATACGGTCGCGCGCGAGGAAATCTCCCGTCTCGCACACCGGCCCGACGACATCCACCGCGGCCTCGGCGCGGCCGGCGGCCTCCAGCTCGACGATATCGTGGTAGGCCATGTAGTGGCTCGGCCGGACAAGGTCGTTCATGCCGGCATCCACCAGCACCAGTTCCTTGCCGCCGGAATGCTTCCGTGAGAGCGTCGTCGTGAGCATCAGCCCGGCACTACCGACCAGGAACCGGCCCGGTTCCATGACTACCGTCAATCCGGTGGCCTTCGCGATCGGCAGGATGGTCTCGACGAAACGGATCGGATCGAGCGGAATCTCGTCCTTGTAACGGATGCCGAGTCCACCGCCGATGTCGAGATTCTTGAGGGTATCGATGCCCGCGTCGCGAATCCGCTGAACGAGGCCACTCAGCTTGGTTACGCCCTGGGCGTATGGCGACGGGTCCAGGATCTGGCTGCCAAGGTGCATCGCGATGCTGTCCAGCCGGAGCCGGCCGTGACGATGCACGGCCTGCGCGAGGTCCAGGACCTGGTCAAACGGCACCCCGAACTTGATCCCGCCCTGACCCGTCGCAATGTAGGGATGGGTGTCGGCGGTGACGTCGGGATTGACCCGGATACCGACCGCCACGGAGCCTCCGGTCCGGTTCGCGATGGCCCCAAGCTTCTCGAGCTCGTCCGCCGACTCGAGGTGGATGTGTCCGACACCGGCTGCCAGGGCGGCTTCAAGTTCTGCCGGTGACTTCCCCACCCCGCTGAAGACGATCCGGTCCGCGGGGTACCCGGCAGCCAGCGCCCGCTGCATTTCACCGCCCGACACGATATCCGCCCCGGCGCCGAGATCACGGAACACGCGCAGCACGGCGAGGTTGCTGTTGGCCTTCACCGCGAAGCAGATCCGATGCGGTACAGCGGCGAGGGCTTCGTCGAGCCGCCGGTACTGCGCCCGAATCACACCGGCATTGTAGACATAGGCCGGCGTGCCGACCGCCCTGGCGATTTCGGTGAGCCTGACACCGCCGAAGTAGAGCGACAATTCGCGCCGCTCCAGCCCGGCGTCGGCGAACAGGGCCGAGCGGAAAGGAGGGAGTCCCGCCTGACTTACGCCCCGCCGATCCGCGGCCAGGTCAGTCATCAGTAGGACCTCGCCCATACCGCCTCGGCCACGGCGGGCTTGCCGCACCACATGCAGGTGACCGGCGCCTCGGGGGAGCGGAACTCCTCATCCGGCAGACAGCGGATGGTCGCCTTGGTCTGCTCCTTGATGTCCGCCTCGCAGGCACCATCGCCGCACCAGCCACCGTAGGCGAAGCCGCCATCGCGCTCCAGGAAATCGAGGAACGACGCCTTCGTGATGCCCCGGATTGTGTTCTGCTCCCGCCGCTGGCGCGCCGCGTCGAGCAGTTCCTGCTGCATGGCGTCCATCTCGATGCGGAGCGTCGTGCCCAGCCCGACGGTTGAGAACGACATTTTCTTGCCTCCGGTCCGGCGAGCGAGCATCACCGTCCCGCCCGCGACATCCCGCGGACCGACCTCGAGCCGGAAGGGGACACCGCGTCCCTCCCACTCGTAGTACTTCGCTCCGGGTTTGAGGCCGTCGCGGGCATCGAGATGGGTCCGGATCCCCGCCGCCTTGAGTTCGCGCAGCGTCAAGTCCGCCGCCTTCATCACCAGTTCCCGTTCCTCGTCGGTCTTGTAGATCGGGACGATCACGACCTGGTACTGCGCCAATCGGGGCGGGGTGATGACGCCGTTGTCGTCCCCGTGCGTCATGAC
>JBDTMI010000002.1:0-147641 GCA_039934355.1 Gemmatimonadales bacterium | reverse complement strand
GGGGGGATGTCACGGGTGCGTAAGATGCAGACCCCGAGCCCGATTCGCGAGTCGCCAAGCGCTCCGGGCCCGCCGCCCACCGCCTATTCCCTATCGCCCACTACTGCACGCACCGCGCGGTGGGATCTCCCTTCGGCCCGTTCAGCGCCGGCCGGTGGGACATGTTGCCGATCGCCATCGCCGCGTCCCGCACCATCCGGGCGACGCGCGCCAGCGCGTCGTAGTCGATGTACTGCGGCTCGTCCGTCACCTGGTGATAATCGAGATGCTCCCCGCGAGAGAGTGCCGTCGCGGGAATCCCGTAGCGGGCATAGCTGTAGTGATCGGCCCGACAGTAGTACTGCAGCGGGTGACCCGGTGCATCGTACTCATAATTGAACGAGAACGGCTGCGGCTGGCGCCGATTCACCGCCTCCAGCGTGTCGCCGAACTCGGTCGAGAGCCGCCGGGACCCGATCACCTCGAGATACCCGAGGCCGCCCGCGGGAAGGTCGTCGGCATCTCCCCGGCCAATCATGTCCATGTCGATCTCGCCGACAATCGAGTCTCTCGACACCGTCAGATGATCGGTGAACCACCGGGAGCCGAGCAGCCCAAGCTCCTCGGCGGTGTGCGACACGAACAGGATCGAGCGGCGGGGGCGTTCCTTCAGGCGGGAGAGCGCTCCCGCAATTTCCAGCAGCGCGACGGTGCCAGTCCCATCGTCGTCCGCACCATTCAACACCGAGTCGGCGCGCGGCGGGCGAATGGCGCGGAGGCTGTCGCGGATGACCCCGATCCGGGTCGCCTCCTCCGCTGTGGCCGGCCGTTCCGGCGAATCCGCACCCATCGGGCGGACGACGCGGTTGTAGGCCCGGATTGAATCGTGATCGACTGGAGCATCGAGCAATCCGACATGGTCGTTGTGCGCCGTGATCGAGACATACTGTGCCCGCAGCTTCGGGTCCCGTCCCGGCAGTACCGCGATCACGTTGCGCGCCGGCAGCGTGAAGGGCTGGTACTGCAGGCCGACATGACCACTGACTTCGCCACCCGCCTCACCCGGCCGGCGACCGGTGAGCGGCTGGCCTAGCAGCAGCTCGGCGGCGCTGGTCGAGACGATCAGGAGGACCGGACCGCCGGTGGTATCCGCCGCTGGAGCGCCGACGGAGACTCCGCCCCGCCGCACCTGCGCCAGCGTCGCGGCGGGCCACCGATCCAGGATCGCCGGCGCAACGGCAATCGCGTCGTGAAAGCCGGGGTACGCCTGCGCCGCACCAGATCCGAACGGCCGGGCGCCTTCCGCCAGCCCCAGCACCACCACCCTGCCCCGTGCCTGCTCAGCCGTGATCCAGGTGGTCTGATCGTTCAGCAACCCGCCATAGATCACGGGGACTGCGCGCAAGTCCCGGCTCACAAGCACTCGACCGAGCGGCAGGAATTCGGTGGCGAGGACGAGTCGTCGGTTGCCCACCGAAAGCCAACCATCCTTGTCAGGCGCGACTCGGCCCAGCGGCACCGTCTGGAAGAACGAATCGCCCTCGCCCATCGGCTTGAGGCCGAGCCGCTTGAATTCCGCTGCGACGTAGTCGGTCGCCTGTACCGACGCGCGGGTGCCGGGGTCGCGTCCCATCATGGAGTCGGCGGCGAGCGCGAACAGCCGCTTCCGGAGCGCCTCGGGGCGGATGGCATCCTGGGCACGGGACGGGCGTGGGAGGGCGACGATGAACACCACCGTCAAAGCGATGGCGAAGGGGTTTTGCATCTGGCGC
Organism: Gemmatimonadales bacterium; assembly: GCA_039934355.1. GTDB lineage: Bacteria > Gemmatimonadota > Gemmatimonadetes > Gemmatimonadales > GWC2-71-9 > JADJOM01. The sequence continues at coordinate 145,890 of JBDTMI010000002.1, read as the reverse complement.
AGCATGAGACGTCCGGGGATAAGATCGGGTGAGTGGCGAACGCCCAACCGACGCATTTCAAAGCGGTAAGGATTCAGACCCGCTGGGACTTCCTGCCGCCCCGCGCCCCGAGCCTACTCCCTGCTCTTCGCCTTCGGCCCACACCCGAACAACTCATACCGGCCGAGGACCTGCTCCAGGGGACAGAATCCGGTAAAGCTCGATTGCAGCAGATTGACCCCGACGAAAGCCGTGAACAGGAACCACCACGGGTTCACCCACCAGCCCAGGGCGAGTGAGAGCAGGATGAATGTCCCGGCGAACCGCCGGATGATGATGTCGTTGTGCATGTCGTCCTCCATGGGAAAAGGAGAAAGGAGAATGGAACTATCTCACTTGCTCCTTGCTCCTTTCTTTCTGCTCCTCGTTTCCACCATCACGTCCTCCGCGCTTTCGCTGTAACTCCCAGTAGAGCAGCGGCACCACCACCATCGTCAGCAGCGTCGCGACGAGGGCCCCACTCATCAGCGCCACGGCGAGACCCTGGAAGATGGGATCGAGCACCATGACCACACCGCCCACCACGACGGCCGCGGCGGTGAGCGCAATCGGCCGGAAGCGTACCGCGCCGGATTCGATCACCGCCTGGCGCAGCGGTGTGCCCCGCCGCTCCGCGAGCTGGATGAAATCCACCAGCAAGATCGAATTGCGTACGACGATGCCGGCCAGCGCGATCATCCCAATCATGCTGGTCGCGGTGAAGAACGCCCCGCTCAACGCATGGCCCGGCAGGATGCCCACCAACGTGAGGGGGATCGGCGCCATGATCACCAGTGGAATGGCGAACGACTCGAACCACCAGACCACCAGCACATAGATCAGGAGCAGCACCGCCGCAAAGGCGAGCCCGAGGTCGCGAAATACTTCGATCGTGATCTGCCACTCGCCGTCCCACTTGATCGCGGTCTCATCCAGCCGGTCGGGCTGCACCGCGTTGTAGCGGTGGATCGCCGCGCCAGCCACCCGGATGGTGTCCAGCGCACGGTTCATCGCCAGGATGGCATAGACCGGACTCTCGATGCTGCCGGCGACATCACCGGTCACGTAGATCACCGGCCGGAGATCACGACGGTACCGCGCCGGATCCCGCAGGGTCGAGTCGATCGTGACGAACTGACCAAGCGGCTGTGGGCCCATCCGCGTCGGAATCGGAATCGAGAGCAGCGCCTCCGCGGTCGACCGCCGCTCCAGCGGGAGTCGCGGCACGATCAGCATCCCTTCGCGCGCAGTCCCTGAACTCACCATTCCCGCGGCATGCCCCGACTGGGCCAGATACACCGTCTCCACGATCTGGTCGACCCTCACCCCCGCGGCCGCCGCGCGCACCCGATTCACCCGGACACTCAGCCGGGACTGCGGGGCTTCGACGGTCCAGTCCACGTCGACCACACCCGGAGTGGTCTCGAAGACTTGCCTGACTCGCGTGGCCGCGGCCAGACGGGCGCTGTCGGTTCCCGCGTACACCTCCGCGACCAGCGTGGACAGGACGGGCGGACCGGGCGGGATCTCCGCGATCTTGGCGCTGGCGCCATACCGCCGCGCGATCGAATCGATCATCGGCCGGACCGCGACGACGATGGCATGACTCTGCCGGGAGCGCTCGCCCTTTTCCACCAGGTTGACCTGCACATCGGCGACGTTGGCACCGCGGCGCATGAAGTAGTGCCGGACCAGACCGTTGAAGTTGACCGGTGCCGCGGTGCCCGCATACACCTGGGTATTGCGGACTTCCGGAACCGTGCGAAGGAAGGCCGCGACCTCCGCCCCGAGCGCCGCGCTGCTCTCCAGACTGGTCCCTTCGGGTGGATCGAGGATGACCTGGAACTCCGACTTGTTGTCGAAGGGCAGCATCTTCACCTGCACGACTCCGATCGCCACCAGGCCCATGGAGAGGAACAACAGCAGCACCACCCCACCGTAGAAGCCCAGCCGGCGTCGGCGGTGCTCCATCAATCCGCTCATCAGGCGGCCATAGAAGCGGCTGAATCGGGTACTGGAGCCGGACGCGGCATGGGCCGGCGCGCCCTCCCCCGTGATCGCCTGCCCCTTGAGCAGCCGATAGGCGACATACGGCGTGATGATGAACGCCACCGCGAGACTCGCAAGCATCGCGACGCTGGCGCCGACCGGAATCGGGCGCATGTAGGGCCCCATCAGCCCGCGCACGAACGCCATCGGCAGAATCGCCGCGATGACGGCGAAGGTCGCGAGGATGGTGGGATTGCCGACCTCGTCGACGCCCTCCACCGCCGCGATGGCCGGATCCTTTCCGCCCATGGCGACATGACGGTAGATATTCTCCACCACCACGATCGCGTCGTCGACCAGGATGCCGATCGAGAAGATCAGCGCGAAAAGGGTGATCCGGTTGAGGGTGTACCCCAGCGCGTAGTAGCTGAAGAGGGTCAGCGCGAGCGTCACCGGAACCGCCACCAGCACGACCACGGCCTCACGCCAGCCCAGAAAGAACCAGATCAAGAGCGTCACTGACAGCGTCGCCAGCCCGAGATGCAGGATCAGCTCGCTCGCCTTCTCCCGCGCCGTCTCGCCGTAATTGCGGGTGACCGTCACCGTTACCGCGGCGGGCAGCAGCCGCCCGCGCGCCTGCTCCACCCGCTCGAGCACCTGGTGGGCGACCGCGGTGGCGTTGGCGCCTTTCCGCTTGGCGATGCTGATCGTGACCGCGCTCGCCGACCCAGAGTTCCGCGTGGCATGGGTGACGTAGCTGTCCCGCTCCCCGAAGTCCTCCCGCACCTGCGCCACATTCCGGAGGTAGACCGGGGCGCCACCAGTCAAGCTCACCACCACACCGGCCACCTCGGCCGCATTCGCCAGGCTGGCCCCGACCTGCACCCGATACACCGAGCCACCAGTACCGAACTCCCCCGCCTCGAGCCGTGCATTGGCCCCACGGAGCGCATCGGCGACTTCACCCGGCGTGACACCGGCGGCCGTCAATCGTGCCGCATCGAGATCCACCCGGATCTGCCTTGGCTGACCACCGATCACCGCGGTCTCCGCGACGTCGGTGACGGTACGGATCTCGTCCTCGAGCTGGGTTGCCATCTGCCGCAGTTCGTTGGAGCCGTACCGCGACGAAAAGAGCGTCAGCGTCAGAATCGGGACGTCGTCGATCGAGTGCGGCTTGACCAGTGGCGGCAACGCTCCCGGCGGCATCCTGTCCATGTCGGCCAGCAGCTTGGCGTGGACCCGGGTGACGCTGCGCTCCTGATCCTCCCCCACCTTGAAGCGCACCGTGACGAGCGTGTATCCCTCACCAGCTATCGAGTACACATGTTCGACCGCCGGGATCTCCCACATCCGCTGTTCGATCGGCCGGGTGATGAGGTTCTCGACCTCGGCCGGCGTCGCGCCGGGCAGCGCCGCGATGACATCGATCATCGGAACCGAAATCTGCGGCTCCTCCTCCCGAGGTGTCGCAAGGATGCCCAGTGTGCCCGCCGCCACTGACGCAATGGCGAGGAGAGGCGTGAGCCTCGAGTGCAGAAACCGGCTGGCCAGCCGCCCGGCGAATCCCATGGTCTCAGTGGCCCCCGAGCAGAACGACGTCTCCAGCCCTCACACCTGAGAGGATCTCGATCATCGTGTCTGTTCCCTGTGTGGCAGCCTTCACCCAGCGCAACTCACTCACCGCCCCGGTCTTCACCCTGACGCCGGTGAGATCCCCTTCCCGGACCAGTGCACGGGTCGGGACGAGGATGGCACTCCGCGTCCCGTCAGGGATCCGGATGGTCGCACTGCTGCCTGGCAGGAAGTCGCCCTGCGCATTCTCCACAATCGCATTGACGGTGTAGACCGCCCCGTTGGGAGCCGGCACCGCGCCTTCTAGAATGGCGCGAGCCGGACGACCCTCTATGGTCGCCTCGAGCACCATGCCATGGCGGAGTGTCGCGCTCACCTGGGGAGGAACAGTGACGCTGACCCGGAGCCGAACGGTGTTCTGCACTTCAACTATGGGTGCACCGGGCGCCACAAAGGCCCCGACATCGACGAATCGCTGCGTGACGATACCGGCGAACGGGGCGCGAACCTCGGCGTAGGCTCCCATCGCGTCGAGTTCAGCGGCGGAGGCACGCGCGGCTTGCAGTCCGGCATTGGCTCGAGCCAGCCCGGTTTCTGCCTGATCGAGCTGGAATTGCGTTGCCGCACTGTCGGCGAACAGTGCCCGGAAGCGTTCGGCCTGCGTGGCGGCATCCTGAGACATCGCCTCTGCCGCGGCGATGCCGGCGTCAACCTGGGCCCGCTTTGCATCCACGTCGCGCGAGTCGATTCGCGCCAGCAACTGCCCCCGGTGGACGCGCTCACCTTCCCGCACCAGCACCACCGTGATACTGCCCATGAGTTTCGTGCTCAGCGTCGAGCGCTCGATCGGCTCGGCCAGCCCTGCCGGCTCGAAGGTCGCGACGATCGTGGTCTCCCGTACCGTCCAGGCCGGGACGTCCGAAGTGCCCTGCGGCGCGGCCGCGATCGGCGGATCGGCATCACGCCCCCCGCAACCGAGAAGCCCAACCGCCACCATCATCCCCACGCGCATGATCGGTGTCACTGATTCACCAGGGGTTCGAGGTCCTGCAGGGGCGACAGATCAAGCCCTTGCGCCCGACGCGACTCCGCCGTGGCGACGATCAATTCGTAGCGCGCGGCCACCTCGGCCAGCTCCGCGGTGGTTTCGATTGCCGCGGCGTCGAGCAGTTCAGTGACCGACGCGAGTCCGCCTTCGTACTTCCGGCCGACAATCCGGTGCGCTTCGCTGGCCTGGGCGATTCCCCGCCCCGCGATCTCCAGCCGCGCCTGGGCCAGCGGAACGGCGTCCGTGGTGCGGGAGCGGTCCAGGCCGGCGGTCGCTTCCGCCGCCTCCGCCATCGCGACTGCCGTACGCCGGCGCCCGGATGCGGTGCGGATCTCGGCCAGCTCCGAGGCACCGGCGAAGGGTGACCAGCTCAGCATCAGGCCGAGCGTCCACGCGCTCTTGCCACCGAACGGAGCGGTTGGTGCATTCCAGTCGAGACGACCGAATCCATTCAGGCGCGGCAGATACAGCGCTGAAGCGCGTCGGGCATCCGCCACCGCCGCATCCCGCGCCAGCGTTGCCGCCTCGACATCGGCACGACGCACCGGCAGCATGTTCTCGGTGGTGGCGCGACTGCTGACGAACTGGACCTGCTCGGCGCTGGGCAGGACGCCCGGCAGTGCGAAGGTGGACTCGGCGGGCTCGCCCATGAGAAGCGCGAGACCCAGCCGTGCGAGTCGCACCTGACTCCTGGCACTGAGGAGCGCGGCCTCGACCTGGCCGGCCTTCACGGAGGCGAGCAGTGCGTCGGATCTGGTCGCCATCCCCTGACGCACCAGCGATTCGGCCTGGCGTACGTGCGACTGTGCCGCCTCCAGGGCCGAGCGCAGCATATGCTCCTGCTCGCGGGAGAGCACGGCGCCCCAATAGGCGCGGACCACGTCCACCGCGGTGCCGGAGCGAGTCCACCGCTCCTGCGCCGCTGTCGCCTGACTGGCTGTTGCGGCTGCTTTCCGGCCCAGCCAGCTGTCTGCATTGAACAGCGGCTGCTCGACCACCACGCCGGTCGTGAGATTGCCGATGGCATTGGGGTTGTTGAGGCTCGACGGCGCAAAGGCGGCTGGTGTCACGGCGCGCTGGCGCAGCGCGAAACCGAACGCGTTGAGGGGGTCCGTGGTCGCGAGGTAACTGGTCTCCATCCTTATAGTGGGCAGAATCCCGCGATATGGTGCGAGCCCCTGCCCCGCCTGGGCTGCGCTCTGCCCGGCGGCGATCCGGTTGGCGAACCCGGCCTGGTCTGCGCGACGAAGCGCGTCGCGGAGGGTGAGCACCTGCGCGTCCGCCATGGCTGGCACGGCCAGGAGCGTCGCGGCGAGGAGCCACAATGCGCGCTTCGCCTTCCGCGGGGTTGCCGAACAGGAAATCATTTAGGTCACCGGTCCGTCGGGTCGCTCACGCGCGATTGGTGCGACAGCCGAACAGCGCGTAGGCCGGACAGTACCCGATGACCCCTGTGGCCAGCGGTACGAACCCGAGCACCTTGAACACCAGGCCCAGCGTGCCGGGCACCACGCCGAACCAGCCCAGCGACAGCAGCACAAGCCCGACGACCACCCGCACAGCCCGATCCCAGCCCGCCATGTTGCACGGCATCTCTTGCTCCTTTCAGGTCATGGAGCCCGCGGGCTCCCTCGGGGAGACGACGGAAGGCCTCCGTCGCCGTTCTCCCTACTAGCAACTATATCACTATATAGTTATATTAGCAAGCGGACCAATGCATCCCTCCAGGGAGCGCGATGACCGGGGAGGCGGATACGCGGCAGGCAATGGCAGTCAGGCGACAGCGCTTGTCGATGCGGCGGCGGGGGCCGGGACTGTTGTGACAGACCCGAGGGGACGACACATTACCGGTGGGTCATGGAATCACTTCTGGGAGGCGCCGTGGCACCCAAGCCGTTGTCTGCCCATCAGCTCCAGGTGATCGCCGACCGTTTTCGGGCGCTGGGAGAGCCGACCCGGCTGCACATTCTGAACGCACTCTGTGGCGGGGAGCAGAACGTTACGGAACTGATCGAGATCACCGGCTTCGGTCAGGCGAACCTGTCGAAACACCTCCAGCTCCTGCTCCGGCTGGGATTCGTCGAACGGCGGAAAGAGGGCGTGAGCACCTACTATCGTTTGGCCGACGCGGATGTGCTCCGGCTCTGCGAGATCATGTGCGGGCGGCTGGAGAAGGAAGCAGCGCGGCAGCGGAAGCTGTTCACCAGGTAAGCATTCGTCCCATCGCCCTGGATCGCGAGGGGGAGCACCGCAGGCCTTCGCCGAAGCGATCCTTGGAGTCGACAGAGACTGAACCCCTGATCTGCCTGGGCGAGTCGCTATTCCCCGCCTACGGGTTCACAGTCAGATTGGCTGACGACTGATGCTGCCCGTCATGGGTGTAGGCAGTGACGATGATGCCGGCGCCCACCGCCACTGCGGTGACCCGACCAACACTGTCGACGGTGGCCACCGTGGGGTCGGTGGATTCCCATGCAACGGCCTGGTCGGTCGCGTCGGCCGGACGGACCGTCGCAGATAGTTGCTGGGTTTCGCCGATGGCCAGCTGGATTGACTGGGGCGTGACCTTCACGCCCAGCACCGGCACATTGCCCGTTGACGGATCCGGGTTGGCCGGCCCCCCCGGGTTGCTGCACCCAGCCTCGCCCAGTACGATCAAGCCGATCAGACTGGCGATTAGAACTCTCCCTCCCAGCATGGTACCTCCTCAGGCGTTCGTGGCACGCGCACCCCCGGCGCGGGCGGGAACGCCACGCTGGTTTGCGGCGCGAATTGTGACTAGGGAGCGCGATTGCGCCAATGACTGGTCGTCCCGACTTCCTGCTCCGCCGTACCGGGGCAGGGTCTGCCAGTGCGCAAGGTGAGGGGCCTTGCTGACACACGTCGCTTCTGGCCGCCCTTCCCGACTCACACATTCAGGTGATTTCACCCCAATTCGGCCACAATCATCCCTTCGGGTGACGCGCAAAGCCCTGCGGGCGAGTAGAATCGGCCACCCTCAACCACTGCGGCCCTCCCATGCGACAAATCGTGCTGACCTTTGGACTCATCGCCGGTGCCATCCTGTCGGGGATGATGCTCCTCGCCGTGCCATTCCATGACCAGATCGGATTCGACACCGCCGGGTATGTCGTCGGGTACACCTCGATGGTGCTTGCCTTCCTGATGGTGTTTTTCGGAGTCAAGTCGTATCGCGAGAACGTGGCGGGTGGCAGCGTGACGTTCGGCCGAGCGTTCAAGGTCGGCCTGTTGATCACCGCCATCGCCAGCGTCTGCTACGTGGCCACCTGGCAAGTGGTGTACTACAACTTCATGCCTGACTTCATGGACAAGTACGCTGCGTACAGCATCGACAAGGAGAAGAAGTCCGGGGCCACAGAGGCGCAGCTTGCCGAGAAGCGGCAGAAGATGGCGGAGTTCGCGGAGATGTACAAGAATCCGCTGGTGAACATCGCCTTCACCTTGCTCGAGCCACTGCCGGTGGGACTCGTCTTCACGCTCGTGACGGCCGGGGTGCTGAGCCGGAAGCGGCGGGTGGAGGATCCCGTGGTCGCGTGATCGCAAGGATCTTGAGGTGTCACGGACCTTCTATGAGAGGTTTGGCTTCGCCGCCTTTGCCGGCAATGCGGCTCAGAAATGGCTGATTCTGAAAAACGGTCCCCACGTGATCGGACTCTTTCAAGACGCCGCACTTTCATTCTTCATTGGCCAGGCGAAGGTGACCCGGTCGCCTATCCGTATCCCTGGCCTCCTCGCGTTGCGTGTCGTGGCGGTTCTCGTGATGCTGTTCGACTGGCTCTGGCGAGTCCGCGTCAGGCGCTCCTACCGCAACGTCGTGGTCCTCAGCGCCCCGGAGAACGTCTGAGGGCTCCGCAGCCACGCCGGGCTGCTGCACGTCGTCCGCCATCCGAATCCCGACGAGCCGTTTCCCGAAAACAGAAACCCCGCCAATCGCGATGAATGGCGGGGTAACCTGCTGACGACCGACAGCTGCTTCAGTGGGCCTGAGAGGAGTTGAACCTCTGACCTCACGCTTATCAGGCGTGCGCTCTAACCAACTGAGCTACAGGCCCCTGCCTACGGGGGAAAACGGACTTGCGGCGTTCCTCTCAACCTAGCCGATCTGCGCTACTCGCGGGGACCGCCACCGGATATCCCATCCGCAAGATGGAGGCACGGCGGGCCTCAAAAAACCCTCACTGGGGGGCGGTGTCAACTGCGGCGGCCCGGTGACGCGGTACCACGGCGATCCGTTGGCGCTTAGATTCATGTGCCCCGGCTCTGGTTGTTCCGACCAGGTGGCACGCGGGTGACCATTTTCCATGGAGCAGTTATGGCACGAATGATGTCGGTTGCGATCGCGGCTGGCGCGGTGCTCATCCTCAGCACGACCACGGCCTCGGCCCAGTCGCTCACCTACGGTGCGGGTGCCGGTGTGACTCTCCCGATGGGTGATTTCAAGGACGCCGCAAAGACCGGGTGGCATGCCCTCGGTTTCATCGGCTATGCCATGCCGTCCGGCCTCGGACTGCGCGGTGAAGGCTTTTATGGCCAGAACACCTTCAAGGCCACGAGCAGCGTGAAAGGCAAGCTCTCGGGCGGCCTCGGCAGTGTGAGCTACGCCTTCGGCCATTCCGTTGGGATCAAGCCGTATGTCATCGGCAGCGCGGGCGTCTTCAACGTCAAGGCAACCGGTCCCGGCGGCAGCGCCTCCGAGACCAAGTTCGCCTTCGGTGGCGGAGCCGGGCTCAAGCTGCCGGTCGGTACCGATGGGAACCTCTTCCTCGAGAGCCGGTATCTGACCGCCCAGACGTCGGGCGGCAGCACCAGCTTCATCCCGATCACGGTCGGCTTCTCGTTCGGCAAGTAGGCGAACAACCCGAGGCCGACGCGGGGTCAGCCCCGCGATCCGACCGGTCGAATGAGGCTCATGCACATCCGGGGCTCCGATCCAGTGATCGGGGCCCCGCCTGTGTCAGCGACCCCCTCCTCAATCGAATGAGCGATTGTCCGCCCCCCCCTGCTCCGGCAGCTTTCAACCGTTGGCTGACCCTGGGAGGGAACGGATGCGGACTGCATTTCGATTGATAACACTGACACTCATCGTCGCGGCCGGGACCGCGAGCCTCGGTAGCTGCGCCAAGAAGTGGCAGACCGGCGCGGTCGTCGGCGCCGCAGGTGGCGCGGTCGCCGGTGGAGTGATCGGCAAGGTGGCGGGCTCAACCGCCAAGGGCGCCATCGTCGGCGCGGTCGTGGGTGGCGTCGCCGGCGGCATCATCGGCGCCCAGATGGACAAGCACGCAGCCGAACTCCGGCAGAACATCAAGGGCGCAAAAATCGAGCGGGTCGGGGAGGGGATCGAGATCACCTTCGATTCCGGCCTCCTGTTCGACGTCAATTCGGACGTGCTTCGCTCCGAGGCGCGCACCAACCTGAGCGAGCTGGCCAAGAGCTTCGACAAGTACGATGGCTCGGACATCCTGGTCATCGGGCATACCGACGCGGATGGCACCGAAGACTACAATCAGGCCCTCTCGGTGCGCCGCTCCAATTCCGCGGCGAGCTATCTGGTGTCGCAGGGGGTGGGCGGAAGCCGGATTCAGACCCTCGGCCTGGGCGAGACCGAACCGGTGGCGAGCAACGAGACCGAGGCGGGGAAGCAGACCAACCGCCGCATCGAAGTGGCCATCTACGCCAGCAAGGACATGAAGGAAGCAGCGCGAAAGCAGGCGGGGACCTGACCAGGCCCCTCCTGGGGTAGGTCTCGAAACAACCCAGGCGGCCGAGGTGGCCGCCTGTGTGTTGTTCCGGTGCGCCGCGCCGCGACTCTACCGGCGCCGCGGACGCTCTTCTTCGTCATCCGCATCGGGATCGAACGTCGGAGGCTCGTCCTCCTCTTCCTCGTCCGAATCCACGTCCTCTTCGTCCAGATCCTCGTCGTCCTCGTCGTCCTCGTCGTCATCATCGAAGGAGAACGCCTCTTCATCATCATCGAAGTCATCGTCGTCGCGACGACGACGGAGTTCGGGCGCCTGGACAGACGCATCCCACGGCATAGTGAATGCCTCCGGCATGGGTGTAATAGGTAGATCGACGACGGTTGCGCTGCTCATGATGCATCCGCCCGGTTGGCCGCCCGCGTGATCTTCTTCCGATCGTTCGCCGCGAGCGCGCGCTTGCGGAGCCGGATGGACTTCGGTGTCACCTCGATCAACTCGTCCTCCTCGATGTACTCAAGGCCGTACTCGAGCGTGATGGCCCGGGGCGTCTCCAGCTGGATGTTCTCATCCGAGGAGGTCGTGCGCATGTTGCTCAGCTTCTTTTCCTTGGCCACGTTCACGTCCATGTCACCCGGCCGGCTGTTCTCCCCGGTCACCATCCCCTCATACACTTCATCGCCGGGGGAGATGAACATCTGGGCCCGCTCCTGCAGGTTCCACAGCGCGAATCCCACCGCTTCGCCGACCCGGTCCGCCACCAGCACGCCATTCTTCCGCCCGGCGAGGGGACCAGCCCAGGGGCCGTACTCGAGGAACCGGTGGTGCAGGATGCCGGTGCCACGGGTGTCGGTCAGGAATTCGGACCGATACCCGAAGAGGCCCCGGGCGGGAATGCGGAACAGCATACGCACCATGCCCTGCCCCGGATTCTTCATCTCGATCAGTTCGGCGCGACGCGGCCCGAGCTTCTCGATGACGGTGCCGATATAGCTCTCCGGCACGTCCGCCATCAGCTCCTCATACGGTTCCAGCCGCTCCCCGTCCGCTCCGATGCGGGTGATCACCCTGGGGCGCGAGACCTGGAACTCGAACCCCTCACGCCGCATGGTCTCCATGAGGATGCCGAGGTGCAGTTCGCCCCGCCCGGCAACCTGCCAGGTATCCGGGCTGTCGGTGTCATCCACCCGGAGGGCGACGTTGCGCTCCAGCTCGCGATACAGCCGATCCCGCACCTGGCGGCTGGTGACGAACTTTCCTTCCCGGCCGGCGAAGGGGCTGTTGTTCACGATGAAGTCGACCGACATCGTCGGCTCCTCCACCGCAATGCCCTCGAGGCGCTCGGGGCACTCCACGGCGGTGATCGTGCGGCCGATTTCGATGCCCTCGATGCCCGCGATCACCGCGATATCGCCGGCGGTGACTTCCTCGGTGTCGACCTTCTGCAGGCCGTCGAAGGTCAGCAGCTTGGTGATCCGGCCGCGCACGAACGACTGCTCCGCCGGCATCATGCCCGGTTCCCCGATCGGCAGCAGGGCCACCTCCTGGCCCACCCGCACCTTGCCCCGCTCCACCCGACCGATCCCCATCCGGCCCACGAAGGTAGAAAAATCCAACGTGGAGATCAGCATCTGGAACGGGCCATCGACGTCGCCGGTCGGCGGCGGGACCCGCTTGAGAATCGTCTCGAACAGTGGCACCAGGTCGGTGCCGGGATGATCCAGCTCGTGCGTGGCGGTGCCGGCGCGGCTGGAGGTATAGAGGAAAGGCGCATCGAGCTGCTCGGGGCTGGCCTCGAGGTCGATGAACAGCCCCAGGACCTCATCATGCACCCGGTACGGCTCGGCGTCCGACCGGTCGATCTTGTTGATGGCGACGATGGGCTGATGGCCCAGGGCCAGTGCCTTCCGGGTGACGAACCGGGTCTGCGGCATCGGGCCTTCCGCCGCGTCCACCAGGATCAGGACGCCGTCCACCATGCGCAGGATGCGCTCGACTTCCCCGCCAAAATCAGCGTGTCCGGGGGTGTCCACGATGTTGATCTTGGTATCGCCCCAGCGCACCGCGGTGTTCTTCGCCAGAATCGTGATGCCCCGCTCCCGCTCCAGCGGATTCGAATCCATCACCCGCTCTTCGACGTGTTGATTGGCCCGGAACGCACCAGCCTGACGCAGCATCTGGTCTACCAGTGTGGTCTTGCCATGGTCGACGTGCGCGATGATGGCGATGTTGCGGATCTTCGTCTGCTCAGCCATCCAGGTCCGTCCCTGCGGTGTAGCTTGAGAAATTCCGGTCGAGCGTCCTCACCCCACCCCACACCGGGTGCCGGGCGGCATATATAGGCAGGGGGGAGAGGTGGGGCAAGGGCGGGAAACCCCCCTTGATGACCCGGTCAATGCGGGTGGCCATGGTGGGCGTGGGAGGCGGCCAGAACCGAGCCGGAACCGGCGTCGGCGCAGTGGTCGCGCGCCTCCAGCTGAATCGTCACATGACCGATGCCCAGACCGCGCAGCGACTCCTGGATGGACTGCAGCGCCACTGGGTGCGCCTGGAGGTCCGGCACCACCGCGTGACCACTCATGGCGACCATGCCGTTGGTCACGGTCCAGACGTGGAGATCGTGCACCGCGGTCACCCCTGGCACCGCCTGCATTCGTGATTCGACCTCTCCCATCGTGATGTGAGCCGGCACCCCCTCGAGCAGGATATCGGTGCTCTCGCGCATCAGTCGCCATGCACCGAAGAGAATCAGCAGCGAAAGCGCGACAGAAATCAGCGGATCGATCAGGGTCCAGCCGGTGGCAAGAATGACCAGCGCAGCCACGACCGCACCCACCGAACCCAGCAGGTCGCTCAGGATGTGAAGGTAGGCCCCGCGGGTGTTCAGGTGCCCGCCCGTTCGCCCATGCAGCAGCCAGATGCCGATGCCGTTCACGATCAGCCCGGCCACAGCGACCACCAGGAAGATGCCACCACGAATCTGCTGCGGCTCCCGCATCCGGCTGATCGCCTCGATGACCACCCACGCGGCGAGACCGAAGAGCAGCGCGCCATTGACGAGGGCGGCGAGAATTTCCCACCGGAGGTAGCCGTAGGTCTTTCGGGTATCGGCGGGACGCTGGGCAATCCAGGCGGTCAGCAGTGTCAGGCCAAGGGCGCCGACATCGGTGAGCATGTGCCCCGCGTCGGCCAGCAGGGCGAGGGAACCGGAGATCCAGCCGCCGATCGCCTCTACCACCATGAAACCGAAGGTCAGGACGAACACCACCGCGAGCCGGCGCATCGGTGCGCCGGCACGGCGGCCGGGATTCAGGTGGGTGCAGGGAGGTGTGGTCACAACAGCAATCTATCCCATCAGTTGTAAGGGCGGATCTCAGATCCGCCCTACCCGCCTATCGCCCAATCGCCCACGGCCCACGGCCCACGGCCTACGGCTCCACCCGGATCCGCACCGCCTCCGCGTGGCCGAACAGCCCCTCGGCCTCCGCCAGCGCGATGATCCGGCTGGCGTCGTGCTGCAACCGTTCGCGGGTGTAGTGAATCACGCTCTGGCGCCGGACGAAGTCGTAGACCCCCAGCGGCGAGGCGTACCGCGCCGTCCCGGCGGTGGGGAGCACATGGCTGGGACCCGCGATGTAGTCACCCACCGGCTCCGGCGTGTCCGCGCCGAGAAAGATGGCCCCTGCATGCCGGATGTCGGCGGCGATCGCATCGGGATTCTTCGTGATGATTTCGAGGTGCTCCGGCGCGCGCATGTTGGCAACGGTGACCGCGTCCTGCAGCGTTGGCACCCAGACGATCAGGCCGTTGTCGGCCAGTGCCTTCCGCGCCACCGCGGCGCGCGGGTTGCGGGCGAGGTGCGCCTCCAGCGCCGCCGGGATCCGGTCCGCCAGCTGCATGTCGTTGGTCACCAGCCACGCGCTGGCATCCTCGTCGTGCTCCGCCTGCGCGACCATATCGGCCGCGATCCACGACGGGCGGGCGGTGGCGTCGGCGATGATCAGGATCTCGGTCGGCCCGGCGATCATGTCGATTCCCACCTGTCCGAACACCTGCCGCTTCGCTTCCGCCACCCACCGGTTTCCCGGGCCCACGATCTTGTCCACCCGCGGGAGGGTGGCGGTGCCGAAGGCCAGCGCACCGATCGCCTGTACCCCGCCGATCCGGTAGATCTTCGACACCCCCGCCAGCAGACAGGCAGCCAGCACCGCGTCGGTGACCCCGGCCGGAGGGGTCACCGCGATGATCTCCTCGACCCCCGCGACCCCGGCCGGCACCGCGTTCATGATGACGCTGGAGGGATAGGCCGCCTTGCCACCGGGCACATACAGGCCGACCCGGTCGAGCGGCACCACCCGCATGCCGAGGATGCTGCCATCCTGCTCGAGCAGGGAAAAGCCCTGATCCCGTTGGCGCTTGTGGTATTCCCGCACCCGCATGCAGGCGGCCTCGAGTGCCTCACGCACCTCGATGTCGATCCGCTCGAGCGCCACCTCCCATTCCGTCCGCGGCAGTTCCCAGTCGGCCGGCGGGAGGTCCACGCCGTCGAAGGTCTTGGTCCAGTGCCGCACCGCCTCATCGCCCCGGGTGGCGACATCGGTGAGGATCACCTCCACCCGCTGGCGGGTGGTGGTATCGGTGACGGCGGGCTTGGGCAGGAACGTGGTGAGCCGATCGAACGGCGGGACCGACACCTGACGGATCATGGTGTGCCCTCGCGGGCGGTGCGGGGGAAGGGTAACCTTCCGGGATATGGAGCCATCGACAACGGGCGTCCCCTTCCTGGCCGGCCTCGCGGCGGTCATCGTGCTGGTCGCGCTCAACGCTTTTTTCGTCGCGGCGGAGTTTGCCCTTGTCGGCTCGCGCCGGACCCGGCTGGAGGAGATGGCCCACCGGGGCGATCGTCGTGCTGCCTTTGCCCTGAGGATCGTCGGCGATCTCCCCCGCTACATCTCCGCCACCCAGGTCGGGATCACCCTCTGCAGCCTGCTGCTGGGCTGGATTGGCGAGCCCACGCTTTCGCAGGGGATCCGGTCGATGTTCACCGGCCTGCCGGACCAGCTCGGCCCCATCTCCACCGCGACGCTCGCGTCGGTCCTCGCCTTCACCCTGATCACCTTCGTCCTGATCATCCTCGGGGAGATGCTGCCCAAGGCGATCGCCCTGCTGCACCCCGAGACGCTCGGCGGGTGGCTCGCCGCCCCTCTCATGGGCTTTGCCTGGGTGATGGCCCTCCCCACGGCGATGGTCAACTGGTCAGCGACGCGACTGCTTCGGGCCCTGAAGTTGAACATCAGTGGCGACCGGGAGCGGCTGCACTCCCCGGATGAAATTCGCATGCTGGTCGAGCAAAGCCAAGAAGGCGGCAGCCTGGGAAAGGAAGATGCGCGCCTGCTGGAGGGCGTCTTCGAATTCTCGGAGAAGTCCGCACAGGAGGTCATGACGCCGCGGACCCAGATGGTGGCGCTGGAGAAAGATCTGGCGGTCGAGGAGGCGGCCGACATCGTGGCCTCGGCGCGACGGTCGCGCTATCCGGTCTACGGCGAGTCGCTCGATGAGATCACCGGCGTGGTGCACGCCAAGGATATCCTCACCGCGCTCCGGCAGCAGCCCGGGGCGCCGGTCGGGTCCATCATGCGGCCACCGCTCTTTGTGCCCGGGACGCGCGAGGTCGAGGATGTGCTGGCCGACATGAAGCGGCTGAAGGTGCACCTCGCGGTGGTGCTTGATGAATATGGCGGGACAGCCGGCCTCGTCACCATGGAGGACCTGCTGGAGGAGATCGTGGGCGACATCTTCGACGAGTACGACCGCCCCGACGGACCCAAGCCGGCGCCGGAAGGGGCGCCGCTGGTGGACGGTGGTCTCCCCCTCAGCGAGCTCAATTCGGCGTACGAACTGCAGCTCGACGATACCGACTACACCACCATCGGTGGGTACCTCTTTGGCCAGCTCGGCCGTCTGCCCCGCCCCGGCGACCGGCTGCCGGTGGGACAGGACATCTTCGAGATCGTGGAGATGGACGGACGCCGGGTGAAGTCGGTGCGGTATCTCGCCGGCGCCGCCGCCGTCGGGAAGAAAGCGTAGCGCGTAGCGATCGCCCCGGTTCCAACGGCCGTCAGCCATCAGCCTTCAACCAATGGCCGCTAGCTGACGGCTGACGGCTCGCCGCTGACGGCTGCCCACCCACCCCGGTATACTCCCGCCCCATGTCACGCCCCATCGCCCCGATCCCACCCGGCGCCCTCGACCTCACCGGTCCCGCCGTCCTCGCGCGCCGCCGGCTGCAGCGCGCCGCCGCCGATGTCTTCGAGCGCGCCGGCTTCGAGGAACTGCTCCCGCCGACCTTCGAGTACGAGGAAGTCTTCCTCCGTGCCGGTGGCGCCGAGGTCGCCGATCAGCTCATCAGGTTCCCTGACCGGGATGGACGGATGCTGGCACTGCGCTACGATTTCACCGCCAGCCTCGCACGGGTCGCGGCGACCACCTTTCGTGGCGCGAGCGGACCGCTTCGCCTCTCGTACGGCGGCAAGGTGTTCCGGCAGGAAGCGGAGCGCGGTGGCCGGCCGCGGGAGACGCTGCAGGCGGGCGGGGAGATCCTCGGCCAGGGTGACCTCTCCGCCGATGTCGAGATCATCCGCCTGACACTTGACCTGGCCCGCGCCGCCGGGCTCGGGGACTTCCAGCTCAACCTCGGCCATGTCGGCATCCTCGCGCCGGGCCTCGGCGCCTTGCCGGAGGAGCAGCGCGCGACGGTGCGGCGCTGGATTGACCGGAAAGATCGCGGCAACCTCAACCGCGCGCTGGAGCAGGCAGCCCCGGAAGCGCAGACGCTGCGGCGGCTCGCCTTCGTCATCGGGCGCCGCGAGGCGCTCCAGGGTGCACATCCCGTCGCCACGGCCCTCTCCCGCCCCGGCCTCGAGCACCTGCTCGCGCTGGACCGTGCGCTGCCGGCCGCCGATCGAGCCCATGTGGTCTACGATCTCGGTGAAGTGCGGGGGCTCGATTACTACACCGGCATCCACTTCGAAGTCTTCACCGCCGGCGCCGGTCGCGCCGCCGGGGCGGGCGGGCGGTACGACGATCTGATGGGTCGCTTCGGCACGCCGATGCCCGCCGTGGGTGTTTCGCTCGACCTCGACACCATCGCCGAAGCGCTCGCCGGGAGCGGCAGGTGAGCCAGCACCTGCGCGTGGCGCTCGCCAAAGGCCGGCTCTACGAGCCGGCGGTCGCGATCTTTGCGCGCGGCGGCATCATCGTCGATCCCGAGCCCGGTCGCCGGCTGCTCATTCCGTCCAACGATCCCGGCATCGAGTTCCTGATGGTGAAGCCCGCGGATGTCGCGGTCTACGTGGAGTCGGGCGCCGCCGACCTGGGCGTCACCGGCACCGATGTCCTGCGGGAGAGTGACGCGGATGTGCTGGAGCCGCTGGAACTGGGTTTCGGGTTCTGCCGGATGGTCGTGGCGACCCTGGCGGATTCGCCCTGGCCCGCGCTGCCGGGGGGACAGACCGCGCGAATCGCGAGCAAATACCCCCGCCTGGCGTGGCACCACTTCGCCGCCGCCGGCCGGCCGGTCGAGATCATCACCGTGCACGGCTCGGTCGAGGTCGCGCCGCTGCTCGGGCTGGCGCATGCCATCGTCGATCTGGTCGACACCGGCAACACGCTGCGGGCCAATGGGTTGGTGGAACGGGAAACCATCCTGCAGGTGGGGGCGGTGCTGGTCGCCAACCGAGCAAGCCAGAAGCTCAAGCTGGACGCGCATCTTGGAGTGATGCGGCGGCTGGAGGCGGCCATGAGCCGTTAGCCATCAGCCGTCAGGCATCAACGGTGAGGCAACTCGCTCCCATCAGCTGAGCGCTGATGGCTGACGACTGGCGGCTGCCTTCCCCGCCAACTCCACCGCCAGCTCCAGCGCCGCCCGCATGCTCGCGGGGTCGGCCCGCCCAGTACCCGCGATATCGAATGCCGTGCCGTGGTCGGGCGAGGTACGCGGAAAGGGAAGGCCGAGGGTGATGTTCACGCCTTCGCCGAAGGCAGCGACCTTGATCGCCGTCATGCCGACGTCGTGATAGGGCGCCAGCACGACGTCGAATTCACCGCGCATGGCACGGACGAAGACGGTGTCGGCCGGCAGCGGGCCGGTGGCGCCCAGTGCTTCCACCGCGGGCCGGAGCACCCGCTCCTCTTCGTCACCGAAGAGTCCCGATTCACCCGCGTGCGGATTCAGCGCGCAGACGGCAATGCGCGGCTCGGCGATGCCCCACCACTGCTGCAACGCCTGCCGAGTGACCCGGCCGGTTCGGATGACCGCATCGGTGGTGAGCATCTGGGGAACGGCGCGCAGCGGAATGTGGGTCGTCACCAGCACGACGCGCAGGGTCGGTGCGGCGAGCATCATCGCCACATCGATATCGCCCGCAAGGTGGGCCAGCCATTCCGTATGGCCGGGCCAGCGATAGCCTGCCAGGTTCAGGGCGTGCTTGTGCACCGGAGCGGTCACGAGGCCATCGACCTCGCCACTGAGCGCGAGGCGTACCGCGGCCTCGATCGAAAGACCGGCGATGCGGCCAGCCCGCATCGCCCGGGAAGGGCCGGGTTTTCCAGTGGGGGGGTGATCGCCCACTCCCTCGCCCCAGGTTCCCACCGAGACACGTCGGGCCGCTGGAATCCCCGCCACCTGGTCCTCCGCCCCGACCGCCACAATCTCCGCACCGAGGGAGGTCGCCAGCGCGCGCGCGGTAATCTCCGGGCCGATGCCACGGGGATCACCCAGGGTGACGGCGAGGCGGAGAGGGCGGGTGATCATGTCGAAAGATCAGCGGAGGGGAGGCGAGTGGGGAGCAGGGAGTGGGCGGTCGGCGGTCGGCGCTGAGCGCTGAGCGCTGAACGCTGAACGCAAACGGCCAACGGCCCCTACATCCTGACTTCCACATACGTCGACCGGCGCAGACGATCGAGATAGTTCCGCACCGCGAGGTCATCGCTCAGTTTGCGCCGAATCTGGTCCTTCACGTCCTCGTACTGAACGGTTCCTTCGCTGCGCCGGCGCAGGACCTGCAAGACGACGTACTTGCGACGCAGCCCCAGCTCCTTGCGAATCGGGAACGGCGCAACGACCGCACCACTGTCCGCGCTTCCGATACCGGCGGCGTACTCCTCGGGCAGCTGGGTGATCGGCACATCTTCCGCCTGCCGTTCTTCGCCGGCGTCATGATAGAGTTGCGCCAGGGAATCGAAACTCGCCCCGGCACGCAGCATCTCGCCTACGCGCACCGCGAGCGCCTGCGCGCTGTCCGCTTCGACGGCCCCGACCTCCGGCGTGATGAGGATATGCCTCGCCTGGATTTCCGCCGGCTGCACGCGCTGCACCTGGATGATATGAAAGCCGAACGGCGTTTCCACCGGTTCGGAAATCACCCCGGGCTTGAGCCGGAACGCGATGGCTTCGAACTCCGTCACCATTTGTCCCCGACGGAACCAGCCCAGATCACCCCCCTGGTCCTTGCTGGCGGGGTCCTGCGAGAATCGGCGGGCGGCGATGGCAAAATCGGCCCCTTTGCGCAGCTCCGCGACAATCGAATCCGCCTGCACCCGCGCCCGCGCCATGGCGGCGTCCTGGGCCCGCGGCGTGATGACGATGTTGCGGAACGAGAGCGTGGCGGGACGGCGGGGAAGCTGCTCCCCATAGAGCGCGAAATAGTCCCGCATCTCCTTCTCCGTCGGCTGCACCGTCTTGATCTTCCCCTCGTCCTTCAGCTTGCTGACCAGCCGGTTGCGCAGCGCTGCCTTCCGCTGATTGTCGGTGAGCCAGCGGCGGAACTCCTCTGGTGTCTGAAAGCCGGAACGGGAGAGCTCCGCCTTGAAGTCCACCTCGCTGGTGAAGCGCTGGCGGACGTTGCGGAACTGCTGGTCCACTCCTTCGGCGATCTCCTGGTCGGTGATCTTGATGCCGGTATCCCGCTGCGCCACCTGCACCATCAGCTCCGCATCAATCAGGTCGGAGACCACCTGGCGGCACAACGCCCGGAATTCGACCGGTGCGGTCGGCAGCTTACCGGCCTGCGCCCGCTGTGTGAAGATCTCCTCCTCCACCTGAGACGTGAGGATCGGCGAATCCCCGACGACCGCGATCACCCGGTCGATGGTCGCCAGCGTGTCGCACCGCAGCGGGGCGGCCTGCGCCACGAGCGTGCGCGCACCGGCCAGCAGGCCAACCACCAGCCACCACTGCCGCGGCCGCATCAATGCACCCCCTCCGTCGGCGGGACCGAGCCGGGGGGCGCGACGATCATGGGCGTGCCGGGCGGCATGGTCGGTGACCCACTCGCGGCGCTGGACGAGTCCTTGGCGGCCTTGAGCACGCCCGTGACTTCCACCGCCCGCTGCAGCGCGGCCTGGTCCATCGAAATCTTGGCGCCCTCCCGCAGGATCCCGGCGAGCTGCCCGGGGATGGGCCGGGGCCGCACCGCACCGGAGGCAATCCGGTCCCAATAGGTGGCGATCTTCATCGCCGCCACGCGGGAACGCGCGGACTCCGCCGTCGCGGGATCGCTGATATCGCCGGCCGTGAGGTCCAGCATCTGCTTGAGCGTGTCGATCTGGCCGACATAGCGCTGCTTCAGGCTGGCCCATTCATCGGTGCTGATGTCGATGCCGGCGGAGTCGGCCTGCTGGAGGAGCAGATGGTTCTGGGCGATCAGCTTCACGAAGCTCGTCAGCGAACTGTCCGGCTGCTTGCCCAGGTCAGCGGCCCAGTTGGGCCCCAGCGCCCCCACCCACTTCACGAAATCGGCGACCGTAAGTGTGCCGCCATTAAACGTGGCCAGCGCCTTGGAAGAACCGCGCGCCCGATCCCGGTCGGCGATGGCCGCCCGCATTGCCGCCGGAGCGTCGGACTCCACCACGAGCTTCTTCTGCATGCCGAGCGAGTCGAGATACATCGAATCGAGGGCGGCCCCCAGCCGCTCCCGTACGAAAACCAGCATGCGATCACGCACTTCGGCCGCGGCGGGGCGGCGGATAATGTGGAAGCCGAACGGCGACTCCACCACGGGGCTCATGGCACCCGGTGCGAGCGTCCAGCCCGCGCTGTCGAATGCCGTCACGTACGCGCCGCGGCGGGCCGGGGGGAGATAGCCACCCCCCGACTTGCTCGCCGGATCGTCACTCACCTGACGCGCCAGGGTGGCGAAGTCCGCCCCGCTCTTCACGCGGGCATAGAGGCCGTCGACCTTTTTCTTGGCCGCGGCCCGGGCCGGTGGTTCCGCATTCGGCTCGACCCGCACCAGGATGTGCTGGAGCAGGCGGATGTCATCGGAGTTGTATAGGCTGTCGGCCGTGGTCGGAGTCAGCGGCGCGCGGCGCGCGAGGAGGCTGTCGTGCCACCGTGTGCCCCGCAGTTCGGCCAGCTCGGGCCAGAGGACCCGGGTCGCCGTCAGCGAGTCGGTGAGAGGATTGCCGCCCGCGATGGCCTGCGCGAACAGCGTCTGGTCCACCCACATGTTGGCGATGAACTCTGCCGCCTCACGGTTCGCCGGCACCCCCTTGATGCCCACCATGAGCTGGGCCAGCCGATCCACCGAGAGCTCCTGTCCGCCCGCCTCGGCCACAACCTCGGGCCGGGCGCGAAAGGCATCCTTGCATCCTGTCGCCGCCAGCACCGCCACCCCCAGCCACACTCGACGCATCGCTGCTCCTCGAAGAAAGATGGCGGGCGCATCGCGCCGCCACCCATGTCCATCCCGAACGTCCGCGCACCAGTGATCACTGCGCACGCTTCATCGGCCCGCCACCTGTTCCCTCACAACTGCCACCTGGTTCTCTCCAACCGCCACCAGCGCGCGGATCAGCGCCGGCACCAGGCTCTCGCCTCCCAGCCGGGTGATTCGGAGCGAAAGCGGTACCGTGCGCCGCACCTCCACCGCAAGCTGCACATGATCAAGCGCTGCGGAGAGTCCCGCGAACCGGGGAGCCGCGCCCTCGCGGAAGGTGAGCCGCGCCTCGTCGCCCCGCACCAGCAGATGTTGCAATCCGAGTTCCGCGCCCACCGCCCGGAGCTGGGCCATGTGCAGCAGGGCCTCCGCCGGCTCCGGCAGCGGGCCGAATCGCTCCCGCAGTTCGTCGCGAAGCGATTGAATGTCGCTGGGGGCCCCGGCCCGCGCCAGTCGGCGGTAGAAATCCAGCTTCACGTCGTCCGAGGTGATGTAGCTGTCCGGCAGGTGAGCCGGCCGGTCCAGCACCACCTCGGGCGGCTGGGGCCGCTCCCCCTTCACCTGGCCGCGTAGCGCCTTGACGGTCTCCTCAAGCCAGCGCAGGTACAGGTCGAAGCCGACGGCGTGCGCGTGTCCTGACTGCTCCGAACCGAGCAGGTTCCCCGCGCCCCGCAGCTCCATGTCTTTGAGCGCGATTCGGTAGCCCGCCCCGAGTTCGGTATGATGCTCCAGCACCTTCAGTCGTTCCTCCGCGTCCCGGTCGATCGTGTCGGGCACCACGAGGTAGCAATAGGCCCGCCGATGGCTCCGCCCCACCCGGCCGCGCAGCTGATACAGCTGGGCCAGGCCGAGACGCTGGGCATCGTGCACGACCATGGTGTTTGCGTTGGGAACGTCCAGACCGGACTCGACGATCATCGTGGAGACGAGGATGTCGACTTCGCCCGACACGAACCGGCGCATGACGTCCTCCAGCGCGTCCGCCGCCATCTGACCATGTCCCACCGCGACGCGGGCTCGCGGGGCCAGGGTACGGACCCGCGCCGCAATCGTCTCGATGGTCTCGATCCGGTTGTGGACAAAGAACACCTGGCCGCCCCGGTCCAGCTCGCGCGCGAACGCCTCCTCCAGCAGGCCGTCATCCCAGGGCTCCACGAAGGTGAGGATGGGCGACCGGTCCCGCGGTGGTGTTTCGATCAGGGCCAGGTCCCGCAAACCCGCCAGCGAGAGGTGGAGGGTGCGTGGAATCGGCGTGGCCGTCAGGGTCAGCACGTCCACCGTCAGGCGAAGGGCCTTGAGCCGTTCCTTGTGCCGCACCCCGAAGCGATGCTCCTCATCCACGATCAGGAGACCCAGATCCTTGCAGATCACGTCCGGAGAGAGCAGCCGGTGGGTACCGATCACGATGTCCACGTCGCCGCTGGCCAGGCGCTGCAGCACCGCCTTCTGTTCCTTCGCGGTGCGGAAGCGGGACAACACTTCCACCTTCACCGGAAAATCCGCCAGCCGTTCCACGAACGTGCGGCCATGCTGGTCCGCCAGAATCGTCGTGGGGACGAGGACGGCAACCTGCTTGCCACCCTGCACCGCCTTGAATGCCGCGCGCACCGCGATCTCGGTCTTGCCGTACCCGACGTCGCCGACCAGCAGCAGGTCCATCGGGATCGGCTGCTCCAGCGCGCGCTTCACCGTTTCCGTCGCCTTGCGCTGATCCGGTGTGTCCTCGTAAAGGAATGCCGACTCGAGCTCCCGCTGCCAGCGGGTATCCGGCGGAAAGGCGTACCCCGCACTCACCTTTCGCCGGGCGTAGAGATCCAGCAGCTCGGCGGCCATTTCCTTGATCGCCTGCCGGGTCTTCTCCCGCACCCGCTGCCAGGAGGAGCCCCCCAGCTTGTGGAGCCGCGGCGGCGGATCGTCCCCGCCGTCGCCCGCGGAGCGATAGCGTTCCAGCTGGTCGAGGCGGTAAAGCGGGACGTTCAGCCGGTCGCCCCCTTCATATTCGACGATCGCCACTTCGATCGTGGATTCCCCGACGGTGATCGTCGCGATCCCGCGGTAGATCCCGATGCCGTGATCAAGGTGGACAACGTAGTCCCCGCCCTGGAGCTGTCCGGTGGCCGCCGATGGCGCCGCCTGCCGATACCGTCGGGAGCGGCGCAGGCGACGGGCCCGGCGGAAGATTTCGTGGTCGGTCAGAACCCGCAGGCTGCGCATCACGAAGCCGCCGTCCAGCGCCCCGATCGCGAGGGTGACGTTGAGTCGCCCGCTGCCCTCATGCAGCAGCTCGTCAAGCCGCTCGAGCTGCCCCTCGTTGTCGCACAGAATGACCGTCGGCAGCTCTCCGGCGAGCAGGTTGCGCAACCGCCGGATATCACGCTCGACCGAGTCGGGCGCAAAGAATCCCGCGTGCAGCGCGTCCGGACCACTCCCACCCATGCTGTCGGAGCGGAGCACCAGCCGAGCGAACGCGGCAAGCCGCGGCTCCCAGACGGTCGGTGGTTCGAACAGTTCCTCGCGAGTGGGGACGTCCTCACCCAGCCGCCGGGCGACCTCGAGATGATGGGCCGCCTCCCGCCAGGCGCGCGCGACCTCCTCCGTCGCCGCCGTCGGTGAATCCTGCACCAGGAGCATCCCGGATGGGAGCAGGTCTAGCAGCGTCTGCCGCAGCAAGACGGGCTCCGCCCCCTCCGCCCGTCGTGCGGCCGAGCCGACCAGGGGAAGGACGGTGATTTCGTCTATCGCTTCGCCGGAACGCTGGGTCGTGAGGTCGAAGGCACGCATCGTCTCCATTGTGTCGCCCCACCACTCCAGCCGGGCCGGCACTCCCATGCCGAAGCCATAGACGTCCACGATGCCGCCCCGAACGCTGAACTGGGCCACCTCGGTGACCGTTGGCACCTTCGAGTATCCCATCGCCTCGAGCGACGCCGCGACGCCCTGCGGCGAGGTGGCAACACCGGCGCTCCGAGTGAGTCTGAGCGTACTGTTCCGCAGGGCCGCGGGCACCAGCGTGCGCTCCTGCGAGGCACGCGCGGTGGTGACCAGGATCCGAAGCCGGCCCTCCAGCACGGCAGCCAGCGTTTCCGCCCGCTCCCCCGCGATCTCGTAATGCGGTTCCTCCTCGCCGAGCGCCTCCCGCTGCGGGTAGAGTGCGACGGGCACGTCGGTGAGGTGTTGCAGGTCGCCCATCCACCGCTCGGCATCCGCCGGCGTGGTCGCGATGACGGTGAACAGGCGTTCGGGGTGGTGCCGCACCAGCCAGGAGAGCAGGACGGCTCCACTGGAACCGGCCAGCCCATCAACGTGGAGCTGCCCGCCCCGCGACGGCAAACGGTCCCGCAGGTCGAATGCGACCGCCGTGCGTTCGAAGGCATCGAGGAGCAGCGTCAGCGTCATGCGCGGGCTCGCTGGCCGCTGGCGAGCAGGAGCTCGAGGAGCCCGAGCAGCAGGGCAAGCCAGAGCAGAGGGCCCTGCAGGCTGGCCCGTCCTGCGCCGGCGAACGCCGCGGCAGGCGCATCGGTCAGGCTCATCACCCGGGAACCGGGCCAGAGATTCGTGACCTGGGCGCCGGTGGCCACTGCGAGATGCGACTCGCGCGCATCGACATTGACGCTGATGCCGCCCACGGTGTCGCGCCCGGAGAGCAGGAAATAGACTCCTGGCGACGGAGCCCGGAACGCCGCCCCACCCTCGACGGTCCAGTGCCGGTCACCCTGAGTGACGCCTGTGACGAGGTCCGGCACCAGGACCGGGTCGCCGGGGGCGGCGTTCTGCAGCGCGAGGTCCCCCCGCGCCAGCCGATTCACCACCGCATCCATGAAGGGCAGAAATCCGGCGCGGAGCGGGAAGCCGGTCCACGCCGGTTCAAGCCGACTGCCGAGAAGGACCACATCGCCCGAGCGCACCAGCCAGGGCATTCGTCCCACGGTCGCGAGCACGCCGCTGGTGGCCGAGGCTCGACGCGGCTCCAGCAGATAGCGTCGCGCCACCGCTTCGCGCCCCACCAGCGCACCGCTGTCGGTCATCGCGGGGGAAGCGATCAAGGCACCGTAGCGCCACCCGATGTCGCGGCGTTCCAGCGCCCGGTTCATGGCGCCGAGTTGCGCCGGATCAGCGGGCGGCATCACCACGGACGCACCGACACCCAGCGTCCCGACGGTGAGATCGGTCCCGCGACGCAGCCGGCCATCGGTCTCGAGCACGCCGAGCGCCGCATCGAGATAGGAATCGGCCGGATTCCAGGCGACCCGGGCGACCGGGGCCACCCGGATGAGGCCGACCCGATCGTCGTCTATCCGGAGCTCGTCAGGTGCCTTGGCCGCGCGCACCGTCCACCACCCCGGCACAGTGCCGTCCAGCGAGAAGCTGGAAGCTGCGCCGGCCAGAATCAGGGCCTGCCGACCGGGGCGGTCCGCGAGCGTGACCGTGACGGGCGCCGGAGCGCCACTGTCGCCCTCTACCCCGACAGTGACCTCTCCACCCGAGGGCGTCCACGGTGCGGCGCTCGGTCGAAGCTGGGTCACCCCAAGGTTGTGCGGCGGGGCGGAAGCGGGGTGGGCGACAAGCAGCGGGGTGTGGATGGCGGCGGGTGAGAGCGCGGTGGCCTGCAGATCCGACAGCAGGACAATCGCGCCAGGGCGCTGATCCGTTGCCACGACCCCGGCGGCCAGTTGGACCGCCTGCCCGAGATCGAGGCGACGGGACACCGTCTCGAGGCTATCTACAGCCCGGGTGAGCTCGGCGGACGAGCCGCGGCGGGCGAGCCCGTCGCTGCCCACCAGCCAGAGCGCATCCGCCGGCGTGGCACGGGCCAGAATCCGTCGGGCCGCGAGCCGCAATTCCTCGAGGCGCGGCGTGCCATCGACGATCGCCCCGCTGCTGGGCGAATTGTCGAGAATGACGACGAGTGCACTGGGTGCGTGGCTGGCCGCCTGCCGGAGTGCCGCCGAAGGTCCTGCGGACGCGAGGACCAGCGCGAGAATCAGGGCGGTTCGAACCAGGAGGAGGAGAAGGTGGCGGAGACGGAGACGACGCTGATGCTCCTGGGTGACCTGCACCAGGTACCGGACCGCGGGGAACTCGACTGTGGGAGGATCACGTCGCTGGATGAGGTGCAGCAGGAGGGGAAGTCCGGCGAGCGGCAACCCGAGCAGAACCCAAGGCTGCAGAAATCCCATCAGGCGAGGCCCGACGGATGGGCGAGCACGCGCCGAAGCGCCAGTCCGAACGGCATATCGGTGGTCAGTTGGTGGTATTGCATGCCGCTGGCGCGGCAGGCCCGCCGCCATGCTGAGACCACCCCCGCCACCGTCTCACGATAGGCGCCGGCCCAATCCTTCGGTCGGAGGGTCACGCTGGCCCCGGTCTCGGGATCCTCGAAGCGCGCTTCGGCGGGGCCACCAAGATCGAGTTCGGCGGGGTCCATGACATGCAGCACGATCACCTGATGTCCACGGTGACGAAGGAACTTGAGCGCCCGGAGGGCGAGGTCGCGCTCGAGCAGGAGGTCGGAGACAAAAATCACCAGACCGCGGCGCCGGAGCAGGTCGACCACCCGCCGCAGCGCCGGCTCCGCAGCCGTGCCTTGGCCTGGTACCACGCCGGCGAGGTGCGCCAGCAGCTGATGCCACTGGGCACTTCGGGCCCGGGCCGGCAGGACGCTGCGCACTGCGTCATCGAAGGCGATCAATCCGGTCGCATCCCGTTGCCGCAGCAGGATCAGCCCGATCGCGGCCGCCAGCCGCTGGGCGTAGGCGAGCTTCGAGAGGGTGCGGGTCGTATCGCCGCTCCATGCCATCGACCGGCTGACATCCAGTACCAGCATCGCGCGAAGGTTGGTTTCTTCCTCATATTGCTTGACGTAGAGCCGGTCCTTGCGTCCCAGGAGCTTCCAGTCGACGTAGCGCAGTTCGTCGCCCGGCTGGTAGGAGCGGTGTTCGGCGAATTCGACCGAGAAGCCCCGACGCGGCGAGCGATGCAGTCCCGCCAGAAATCCCTCCACCACACCCTCGGTCAGCAGCTCGATGCCGCCCAGGCCGGCTGCTTCTCGCGGGTCGAGCAGGTCAACCCGAAGGGCGCGAGTGGCTGGGGACATTGGGGGCGGAACGTACCGGGACGAGTTGTGGGAAGTCAACGCGGGACATCCGTGTCCAGCTAAGTGGACGGTACCGGGAGGTCCGAAATCCGTGCCCAATGAGGTAAGCTATTACCCCATATTGACTTCGAAGAATTTGAAAAATTGGCACATGCCATGCTTATCCGGGCCGTGTCCACCCCCGTCGTCATTGGAGGCATTATGCTCGGCACTCTTACTTTGGCGCTCGCCGCGCTGTCTGCGCCCATCGCGCCGACACCTGCGACCTCGGACCCGTCGGTGCTGATCGCCCGCTGGGTCCGCGGCACAAATACCGCCCGGCCAAGGATCAGTGTCTGGGTCAATCGCGAGGACCCCTACCAGCGCGGGGATCGAGTCCGAGTCTATTTCAAGAGCGATGAAGACACCCATGTGACGGTGGTCAGAATTGACACTGACGGCCGGGTGCGAATCCTGTTTCCGATCGATCCGTGGGAAGACAACTGGGCCCGCGGCGGCAAGACGTTCGAGGTCCTCGGCCGCGACCGCGATGAAGCCTTCCGGGTCGATGACTACCCGGGCGCGGGGTACATATTCGCGATCGCCTCCGAAGACCCGTTCAGCTACGACGACATCATCCGCGGCGATCATTGGGACTACCACACGATCAGCGAGGGCCGGGTGCGCGGCGATCCATATGTGGCCGTCTCGGATCTGGCTGAACGCATTTCGGGCGAGGACACGTACGACTACGACGTCACCCAGTATGACGTCGAGAAGCACTATGACTATCCCCGATTCGTTTGCTACGACTGCCACGGCTACGCCAGCTGGCACACCTGGAATCCGTACTACAGCTCCTGCTCGCGCTTCCGAATCGTGATATATGATGACTGGTACTACTACCCGTACCGGCGCTATAACCGGGGCATCTACGTCGGACGGCCGTATCGGCCAGGCCCGCGCTACGTCTTCAAGGATCACGACGCGCGCAACGACTATGTGACCCGCGTGGCCCAGCGTCCGCGGAGCGCCGATCCCGACCCCCGTCGCCCGGTCGAACGGGACCGGACCAGCCAGGATGTCGGTGGCCGCGGGAGTATCCCGATCCCCGGGAATCCTCGTCGTCGCACCGCCGGTAGTCCGAGTACCACGGCGGAAGACCCGCGTCGCCCGGAGCAGCGTGGTGAAACGACCCGGGATCCGTCCACCAACGCGGCGCCGGGTCGTAGCCCGGGTCGCAGGGGCGAACCGAGCCGGGACCCGGGTACGACGAACGGCCCGGACCAGTCTCCAGAGCGGCGCGCGGAGCCGTCGAGTCAAGGCGGTGGCACGCGCGAAGTCCCGGACAACGGGTCGCCGGATTCTCCCCGGCGCCGGCCGCAGAGCGCAGATACCGATGAGAACCGCAATCCGGCACCGGATCGGGGGCAGCGCTCGTCTCCCTCCTCCGAGCCGAGTCCGAGGGCCGAGCCACGGCGCGAGCCGCCCCGCGATACGCCACGGGCCTCGTCCCCGCAGCCGCAGGACCGGCCACGGGCAGAGCCGAGATCGCAACCGCCCCAGCCTCGAAGCACCGGCGAACCACAACTGAAGCGGCGCCGGCCCTGACCCCGTCCGAAACCCCTTTGAGCGCCCGGCCGTATCACACGCGGCCGGGCGCTACCTTTAGATGAGAGCACCGGCTGCCCTTTCACACCTTTCGTCAGGAACCGCTGATGCGCATGCCGCGACTCGTCGCTTCGTCCGTGCTCATGCTGGCCTTCGCTCTTCCTCTCCATGCCCAATCCGCGGCGCTCCGAGCCGCCGCCGCCACGATCACCGCCGGGGATGTGAGCCGCCGAATTCACATCATCGCCGACGACTCCATGCTCGGGCGCGACACGCCGAGTCCCGGGCTGGAGATGACGGCGAAGTATGTGGCGGATGAGTTTCGCCGGGTTGGCTTGAGGCCGATGGGTGAGAATGGCACCTGGTTCCAGCGGTACACGATCAGCCGGCGTCGGATCGACCCCGCCGGGAGTCACGTCGGCTTCATGATCGGCAACGCCCACGTGCACGCGGCTCTCGATCGTGACGCCCGCTTCGCCTTCGGCAGCGTGCCAGCGGACGAAGTCCACGCTCCCGCCGTGCTGCTCGGCGGAGCCTACTCCGCCTCGGATGTCGAGGCGCTCGATGCGACAGGCAAGATCGTGCTGGTCGTCATGGACTACCGCAAGCCGATCCCCCCCCTCATCCAGCAGATCATCGGTGCGCTCGGGCAGAAGCAGGTGAAGGGGATCATCCTCCTCTCGAACCGCGATTCCACCGTGTTCGCCACTCGAGTCCGGGCGCAGAGCGGGATCCGCGTGACAGTCGGCACGGGGGACGACGCAAATCCGGTGGTCGAAGTGCATGAGCGCGCACTAGGCGAGGTGTTGCAGCAGGCGGGTCTCAACCTCGATTCCATCCGGGCGTCGGCGACGGCCGTGATCATGCCGCTGCCGCAGCTGACCATCGGGCTGGGGCTGAAGGAGGAAGTCCTGGATCAAGCGTCGGCGCCCAACACGATTGGCGTCCTGGAGGGTTCCGACCCCATGCTCAAGGGGGAGTACCTGGTGTACTCCGCGCACATGGACCACGTCGGCGTTGCGGGGCCGAACGGTACGGGCGGCTGCCAGGCCAAGGGCGCCGACAGCATCTGTAACGGCGCGGATGACGACGGTTCCGGAACGGTCGGGATCATGGAGCTGGCGGAGGCCTTCACCCGCAAGGGGGTGCGCCCGAAGCGGTCGATCATCTTCATGGGAGTGAGCGGCGAGGAAAAAGGGCTGTGGGGGAGCAACTACTTCTCCGAGCACCCGACGGTCCCGCTGGCGCAGATCGTGGCGGACATCAATATCGACATGATCGGACGGAACTGGACCGACACCATCGTGGCGATCGGCCAGGAGCATTCCGACCTGGGGGCCACACTGGCCCGCGTGACGGCGGCGCACCCGCAACTGCACATGGCGGCGATCGCCGACCGCTGGCCGGAAGAGAATTTCTACTTCCGCTCGGACCACTTCAATTTTGCCCGCAAGGGTGTCCCGATCCTGTTCTTCTTCAACGGGGTCCATCCGGACTATCACCAGGTCACCGACTCGCCGGACAAGCTG
The DNA here is from genome assembly GCA_039934355.1 of Gemmatimonadales bacterium. Classification (GTDB taxonomy): domain Bacteria; phylum Gemmatimonadota; class Gemmatimonadetes; order Gemmatimonadales; family GWC2-71-9; genus JADJOM01. Next base: position 114,613 of record JBDTMI010000002.1, on the reverse strand, counting down.
GACGCGGAGAAGGAGTCTCGAATCCTGCAGTTGCTCTTCTATCTCGGACAGGACGTGGCGAACTCCGCGACCCGACCGAAGTGGAACCCGGAGAGCTACGACAAGATCGTGGAGAAGAAGCCGGCGGCGTGACGCATGGCCGATTCCCCCGTCGACCTCACTGAATTCCAGGCCTTCCGCTGTGGTACGCTGCCACGAGGAGGGAACGACGCGCGAGGAATTTCTCGAGATCCTTTCTGTGGGACTGGTCGTGGGGGGCAGCATCGTGATCCCGCACCTGCGTCGGGCAATGGCACGATTGGAAGAGATGGCGAGTGAGTAGGGAGTAGGGGAACGGTGAGGCGATGGTCGCGGTGTCACCCGGTGAACCTGACCGAGTGGCACCTTGTCGCGTCTATTCCGCGGGCAGCGTGACCGGACTCACTGACCGATTGCTCAACAATACGCCGGCAATGATCAGCGTTGCGCCCACCGCATGCGCGATGGTCGGCTCCTCGCCGAGCAACAGGAGGGCGACGATGGCGGCCACGAGAGGCACCCCGCAGGAATAGATCGCGGTCCGTCCGGCACCGAGGCTCTGGATGGACCGGCTCCAGAGGACGTAGGCCGCCGTGAGCGAGAGCAGCGCAGCGTACACCACCGCCGCCCAGCCAACGGTGCTCACCCCACCCCAGTCCAGAGCCGCCAGACCGGGCAGGCCGAGGAGCACCAGTCCCGGGGTCCCGGTGAAGAGGGTCCACGCCGTGAGCTCCAGCGCCGGCATCGAGCCCGAGATGCGGCGCAGGCCGAGCGAGTAGATGGTCCAGCATCCGGTGGCGGCGAGCATGAGCAGGTCGCCCACCAAGTCCCCCCCGCTGTGACCAAATCCGTTGCGCAGGACAATCGCCACCACTCCCACCGTCGCCAGCAGCACGCCCCAGCGCTGCCGCCAGCTGGTCTGTTCCAGCCCGAGGAGCCCGGCGGCGACCGTCACGATGGCTGGGAGACTGGCGAGAATCAGCGAGGCGTCCGTCGCGCTGGTGCGGAACAACCCGTGGATGAAGCAGAGCTGGTACAGGGTATTGCCGATCACCCCGAGCACGATGAGCGGCCAGCCCATCCCGGCAGGGGGCCAGCGCAACCGATCCAGGCGCCACAGCACCAGCGCCAGCACCAGCGAGCCCGCCACGAACCGGATGGCGGTGAATGGAAGCGGCGGAATTTCGCGGAGGGCCAGCTTGGAGATGGTGAAGTTGCCACCCCAGATCAGGGTGGTGAGGAGCATGCCGAGGTGGGCAGAGGCGCGGGAACGATCGGACATGGGGGAAGAAGAGTAGTCAGCCGGGGAGGCCGGCAAAGGGCGTGGTTCCGCCGGGTCCGGCTATATTGCCGCCATGAAGCAGTCCCGCATCCGAAATTTCTGCATCGTGGCTCATATCGACCACGGCAAGAGTACCCTGGCGGACCGCCTGATCGAGGCCACCGGCGCGGTGGAAAAGCGCCTCATGCGCGAGCAGTTGCTCGATACCATGGACCTCGAACGCGAGCGCGGCATCACGATCAAGCTCAACGCGGTGCGGATGGTCTATGTCGCGCACGACAAGCACACCTATGAGCTGAACCTGATCGACACACCGGGCCACGTGGATTTCACCTATGAGGTGTCCCGCTCGCTGGCCGCCTGCGAAGGCGCCATTCTCGTGGTGGACGCCTCACAGGGAATCCAGGCCCAGACGCTGTCGAACCTCTTCCTTGCCCTCGATGCCGGCCTCGAAATCATCCCGGTGCTCAACAAGATCGACCTGCCGGGTGCCGAGCCGGAGCGACGGGCGAAGGAGATCATGGACCTGATCGGGTCGAAACGGGAGGAGATCCTCTCGGTGTCCGCCAAGGAAGGCACCGGCGTGCCCGAGTTGCTGGAGGAGGTCGTCCGCCGGGTTCCCCCGCCGCGCGGGCAAGCCAAGGGTCCGCTCCGCGCGCTGGTGTTCGACTCGTACTTCGACCGGTACCGCGGCGCGATCCCCAGCATCCGGGTGGTGGACGGGACGATCGAGCACGGCACCCGGATCTGCTTCGGCTCCCATCCGGAGGATGTCTACACCGTCGACGAGGTCGGCTACCTGCAGCTGGGCCAGCGGGAGACCGGCAAGCTGGAAGCGGGTGAGGTGGGGTACGTGGTGGCGAACTTGCGCAGTGTGAGCGACACCCGCGTCGGAGACACGATTCTTGACGCGGACCAGCCCGCCGCGGCGCTGCTGCCTGGCTACCGCGATGTGAAGTCGATGGTCTTCGCCGGGCTGTACCCGACCGACTCGGATCAGTACGAATCGCTGCGCGACGCCCTGGCCAAGCTCAAGTTCAATGATGCCAGCCTGCAGTATGAGCCGGAGACGTCGACCGCCCTGGGCTTCGGCTTCCGTTGCGGGTTCCTGGGTCTGTTGCACATGGAGATCGTGCGGGAGCGGCTGGAGCGGGAATTCAATCTCTCCCTGATCACCACCGTCCCGACGGTGGAGTACCATCTTTTTCTCACCAACGGTGAGACGCTGGTCATGGAGAATCCCACCAAGATGCCGGACCCGGCGACGATCAGCCGGATCGAGGAGCCGTACGTCAAGGCGCGGATCATGGCGCCCACAGAATACATCGGCGGCATCATGAAGCTGGGCCAGGACCGGCGCGGCATTTACAATGGCATGAAATACCTCGACGCCAGCCGGGTGGAGTTCGACTTCGAGTTTCCGCTGGCGGAGATCGTGCTGGATTTCTACGACCGACTCAAGAGCATCTCGCGCGGCTACGCGTCGCTGGATTACGAGATGACCGATTATCGCGCCTCCGATCTGGTTCGGCTCGACATGCTGATCAATGGCGACGCGATTGACGCCTTCAGCGTGATCCTGCACAAGGACAAGTCATTCGAGTACGGCAAAAAAGTCGCAGAGAAGCTGAAAGAGCTGATCCCGCGGCAGATGTTCGTCGTGGCGCTGCAGGCGGCGATCGGTAACAAGATTATCGCGCGCGAGACGATCTCGGCGCTGCGCAAGGACGTGCTGGCCAAATGCTACGGCGGTGACATCACCCGCAAGCGCAAGCTGCTGGAGAAGCAGAAGGAAGGAAAGAAGCGGATGAAACAGCTCGGCTCGGTGGAAATTCCGCAGGAAGCCTTCCTGGCGGTGTTGCAGGTGGAGTAGGTCGGCGCCCGCATGCCTGAGCCGCACGCCGCCACGAGTGATATCGACGACGGACACCCACCCCGCACCACCGGCGGTGCCTTGGTCATCCAGACCGCCTTCCTGGGCGACACGATCCTGACCCTGCCGCTGCTCATGAGACTGGCCCGCACCCACGGGCCGGTCGACGTCCTGACCACTCCTGCTTCCCTTCCGATCGTCGCCGCCCATCCCGCCGTCCGCCGCGCACTGCTGTTCGACAAGCATGGTCGTGATCGCGGCATCAGTGGAGTGCTCCGTATCGCCAGCGCGTTGCGGCGCTCGCGATACGCCGCCGCCTACCTGCCGCATGGCTCGGTACGCACCGCGCTGGTCGCACGCCTTGCCGGTATCCCGCGGCGCAGCGGATTCAGCGGCGCACCGGGCGCCTTCCTCTATACCGAAGCGCGCTTGCCCGGGACCGGACCGATGAGCCTCAGAATCGCTTCGCTGTTCGAGGGCGAGGGCACGGCGCTGCCCGCGTCGCCCTGGATCGCGTTGACCAGCCATGACCGCGCCCGGGCGGAGGCGTGGCTGGCGGAACGACAGATTCCCCCGCGATTCATCGCGCTCGCCCCGGGGGCCCGCTGGGGGACAAAGCGGTGGCCGTTCTATGCCAAACTCGCCTCGGCGCTCGGGGATCCCATCGTCGTGATCGGTGGCGAGGAGGATGTCGGTCTGGGCGAAGCGATCGTCGCCGAGGCACCCGGGCGGAGCTGGAATGCCGCGGGGACTCTGACCCTCGGCGTGTCCGCGGCCCTGCTCGAGCGCGCCGCGCTCCTGGTCACCAACGACTCCGCTCCACTGCATCTCGCCACCGCGCTGGGTATCCCGGTGATTGCCCTGTTCGGCCCGACGGTGCCGGCCTTCGGCTTCGGACCAGTCTGGCCCTCCGACCAGGTGATCGAGCATGGCGCCCTCGCGTGTCGCCCCTGCCATCATCATGGACCGATGACCTGCCCGTTGGGACATCATCGCTGCATGCGGGAGATCAGGGTGGAGGCCGTGATTGAGGCGGTCAAGACCCGGGCAATAGGCGCGGGGCGGTAGGAGCCGCCGCCCGTGGGGAATGACGGAGCGGGACGGGGAAATGTGAAGGCGGAAAAGAGACGGAGGCCGGGAGATGGGGTGAGAGCTTCCCGACATTCGGGAGGGATCGGAGTGGAGAGAACGCCGCAGGCCTTCTATCATTCACCGCGCTCACTGTCCCGCTTCCCCTGTCCCCATTCCCCTTGCTCATGCGCTCCATCATCGGCGTAGACCTCGGCGGCACCAACATCGTCTCCGGCTGTGTCGCCGAAGACGGGTCGGCAGTGCATGGTGTGCGGAGCGTAGCGACAGGCGCGGAGGAGGGCGCTGACGCGGTCGTCGAGCGGATCATTGCGAGCGCGCGGGAGACGATTGCCGCGGCGAGGCGCGAGGTCTCCGGACTCGAGGTGCTGGGGCTGGGCATCGGCGCACCCGGCCCACTGAATATCCGCACCGGCATCGTGCTCCTCACGCCGAATCTTGGCTGGGTCGACATGCCCCTGCGGCAGCGGCTGGCCGACGGACTCGGGCTGCGGGCGGCGCTCGACAATGACGCCAACTGCGCGGTGCTGGGCGAGTGGTGGCGGGGCGCGGCCCAAGGGACCCGCACCGCGGTGGGGATCACCATCGGCACCGGCATCGGCGGGGGGATCATCATCGACGGCCGGCTCTATCATGGCGCCTCGGATATCGCCGGCGAGATCGGTCACATGACGATCGACGCCGATGGCCGCCGCTGCAAATGCGGCAACTACGGCTGCGTGGAAGCGTACGCATCGGGACCCAATATCGCGCTCCGCGCCATGGAGGCGATCGAAAGTGGTTCGGCTTCTACCCTCCCGGGCTACGTCCAGGGCGATCTGAAGCGGATCACCGCGCAGCTGGTCTACGAGGCCGCCAAGGCGGGCGACGCGCTCGCGCTCGATGTGGTGCGTGACACCGCCCGGTTCCTGGGCGCCGCGGTCGCCAACCTGATCAACATCTTCAATCCCGAAGCGATCGTCATCGTCGGCGGCGTGACGCTGGCCGGCGAACACCTCTTCGAGCCGCTGCGTCGCGAAGTCACCCGGCGCGCCTTCAAGCCCGCGGTCGCCGTCTGCCGGATTGTGCCGGGTACGCTGACCGGTGTTGCGGGAGTGTACGGCGCTGCGCGGGCATTTCAGGAGCAGGTGGAGGCGGGGATCATCTAGGTGCTGGGCGCGCGGCGGTAGGCGGTAGGCGGTAGGCGGTAGGCGACAATTTAGCGCCCGATGAGATCATGTTCGCGTGAGGAGTCGTGCGGATGAATTTCTGGATGGGATCCACGATCGCCTATCGCCCAGCGCCTATCGCCCGCATTCATGCCTAAACTCGGTATCCTGGGCTCCCTCGTCTGGGACGTGATCCACGGGCGTGATCCCTCGGCGGCTCCGGTGGAGGAGTGGGGTGGGATCGCCTACGCGCTGGGCGGGTTCGAGGCGGCGCTGCCACCCGGCTGGCAGGCGGTGCCCCTGATCAAGGTGGGCACCGATCTGAAAGACCGCGCCGGGGAGCTGTTCCGCAGCATGGACCGGCTGGTGCCCGGTGCGCGGGCGGTTGAGGTGCCGGTGCCGAATAACCGGGTGACGCTCCGCTATGAGTCGCTCGAGCGGAGGTGCGAACGGATGTCGGGCGGAGTGCCGGGGTGGACCTGGGCCGAGCTGGGGCCGATGGTCCGGGACCTGGATGCGCTATACCTGAACTTCATCTCGGGCTTCGAAATGGAGTTGGGCACCGCGCGGGCGCTGCGTCAGGCCTTCCACGGCCCGATCTACGCGGACGTCCACAGCCTGCTGTTCGGGATGCCGCAGGATGGGGTGCGGGTGCTGCGACCGCTGGCGGATCCTGCGGGATGGTTCGGCTGTTTCGATGTCGTCCAGATGAACGAGGATGAGATGCGTCAGTTCGGTCCGGATCCCCTGGCGGTGGCGGCGCAGGCACTCGACGCCGGTGTGTCACTCCTGGTCGTCACGCTGGGACCGCGGGGGACGGCGTACGTGGCGGCACCGGGATTCGAGAAGCTCGCGCTGGGTGGAAACCGGTCGCGAGGCGCGGGCCGATCAGCGGCAACGGCCCGCGAGGCGTCGCCGGCGGTTCGTACTTCCCTGATTCCCGCTCCGCTGGCTGGCGCAATTGATCCCACCGGCTGCGGCGACGTGTTCGGCGCCGCGCTGTGCTCCGGGTTGATTGGCGGCGCCGCGCCAGAGCGAGCCATCCGCGAGGCGAATCGCCTTGCGGCCCGCAATGCCGAACTGCGCGGCGCGGGCGGCCTGGGGCCGCTCCTCCGGGGCGAGCTGGCCCGACCGCTGGGGGCGAGCGCTTGAGCCGGATCGTGGAAATCCCGGCGAAGTTCGACGATCGCAGCTTCGAACAGTTCACCCAGTCGTTCGCTGCCGGCGGGCTGACCGACAAGATGGTGTTTGACGCGCGCACCGCGCAGTGGGCCTCGCCCTTCGGACTGGTCGCCATGCTGACGGCCGGGCAGGCGGTGAAGGAAGCCGGCGGTGCGATGCCCGCATTCACGGTTCCCATCGCGGAGGAAGTCCGCCGGTACTGGACCCGCACCGGGTTCTTCCGCCATGCGATGGAGCTGTTCGAACTCCACGGGAAGGTGCCGAAGCAGAAGCCCGATACCCAGTCGGATGTCCTGCTCGAGGTCACCCCGGTGCGGGCATCAGAGGATGTGCACACTGTGGTGGGCCGGATCCAGGAAGGCGCCGCCCGGATCATCCACGGCGAGCTTGGCCTCGAGGCCAAAGCCACGATGGGATTCGCCATGGCGCTCTCGGAGGCCTGTCAGAATATTGTGGAGCACGCCGGGACCGGCGGGTGGGTATCGGTCCATGCGTATACGTTTCGCCGGCGGTTGGGACGGCGCGTGGTGGTGATCGCCGTCAGTGATGCCGGAGTGGGGTTCCGCCGCTCCCTGGAAGCGACCCAGCAGCGACGCTTCGGCGATCGGTGGGGTGACGCCGCGGCGCTGGAGGCCGCCGTCATCCAGCATACCAGCCGGTTCCGTGACCCGGGCCGGGGCCAGGGAATCGCCGGGATCAAACGCTATCTCAGCCGGTGGGACGGCAAGCTGACGATTCGCAGCGGTACCGCCCGGATTGCCATCGTCCCATCATGGGATGACGATGTCCCGCTCACCGAACACCTCTCGCCCTTTCCGGGTGCGCAGGTCCAGATCGTGATTCCGGCCCAGGAGGCCAAGAGCGGATGAGGCAGACGATCCAGGTCGAGCAGGTGCTGCGGGAGACAGTTCAGACACCGTATCGGGATCTGGTCACCCGCGCCACCGGGCGGGCGGTGCGCACCAGCATCGAACAGGCGCTGGAGGCGGCCGGAGCGATGCTCACCGTGCTGGACTTCTCCGAAGTCGGGCTGGTGGACTTCAGTTGTGCCGACGAAATCGTCGCCAAGTTGCTGCTCAATCAGACGGCGGGCACCTTTGTCCTGCTGCAGGGACTGCGGGAGGACCAGCTCGATGCCATCGAGCATGTGCTCGATCATCACGCCATTGTCGCCCTGATCCGGGATCGGTCCAGCGGTACGGTGCGCATGGTTGGTCGGGTCGAACCCGACATGCGCGACGCCTTCGGCGCGCTGGAAACCGGGGAGATGCTGAGCACCGACGGGGTGGCAGCGCGGACCGGCTGGACATTCGAGCGGGCCCGCACCGCGCTGGAATCGCTCACCCGGCTCAATGTGGTCCGCGCCAGCGACGGGTCCTACACCGTGCCGCTCGCGGTATGACGAAGCGGAGCGGCCTCTCCACGCTTGCCATCCATGGTGCCCCTGGCCGCCTCGCCGACTGGACCCCGGTCATCCCCCCCATCTTCCAGAGCAGCACCTTCACCAGTCCGGTCGGGTCCGACGAGGAGGTGCGCTACTCCCGGTACGGTAACAACCCGAACCAGATCGCGCTCGCCGCCAAATATGCGCTCCTGGAAGGAGCCGAAGCGGCAATCTTCACCGCCAGCGGGATGGGGGCGACCGCGCTGGCCCACCTCGCAGTGCTCCGCCCGGGCGATCACCTGGTCGCCAGTTCCTGGATTTACGGAGGCACGCGGCGGCTGTTCGACGACGAACTGGGCCGGTTCGGGATCGAGGTGACCTACGTGAATCCGGACCAGCCGCGCCACTGGCGCCGCGCAGTGCGCAAGAACACCCGGGCGGTGTTCGTTGAAACACCAACCAATCCGACGATGCGGGTGATCGACCTCGCCCCGATGGCGCAGATCGCCCGCGACGGCGGATTCGCGCTTCTGGTCGACGCCACCTTCGCGAGCCCGATCAACTTTCGGCCGCTCGAGCACGGCGCCGACATCGTGATCACCAGCGCCACCAAGTATCTCAATGGGCACAGCGACGTCATCGCCGGCGCGGTGGCCGGATCGACCGCCCTGATCGAGGAGGTGAACCGGCTCATGCGACTGTGGGGGCAGTCCATCGACCCGCATGCGGCGTGGCTAGTGGAACGCGGACTGCGCACGCTGGACGTCCGGATGCAGCGCCACAATGCCAACGGTGCAGCCGTCGCCGCCTGGGCGACGGGTCGGCACGAGTTCCTCAAGGTGCATTACCCCGGACTGGTGTCGCATCCTGATCACGCCTTTGCGACCCAGGTCCTCTCGGGATTCGGCGGCATGGTCGGTCTCGAACTCCAGGGCGGCGCGCCAGCAGTCGAACGGTTCCTGAGGAGGCTCACGATGATCGCCCATGCCCCCAGCCTCGGCGGAGTGGAGAGCCTGATCTCGGAGCCCCGGCTCAACAGCCACCGGCACATGACCGAGGAGCAGCGCACGAAGCAGGGAATCCCCGATGGATTCATGCGGCTCTCGTGCGGGCTGGAGGATGCGGAGGATATCGTGGCGGATCTGGAGCAGGCGCTCGCGTAGGCGGTCGGCGCTGGACGGCAGGCGTGAGACGGGTGGCCCCCGGGTTCGCATCGTCGCCCGTGGTCCGACGCCACCTGTCGCATACCGCACCCGCCCATCGGCTCCCGTCTCGCGCCCACTCCCTACCGCCTACTCCCCGCCGCCTTATCTTTTCCCCGTGATCCGCTTCGCGCACGTCTTCAAGGACTATCCCAAGGGCGCCGCCCTCAAGAATGTCTCCCTCCACGTGGCGAAGGGAGAATTTGTCTTTCTCACCGGCCACTCCGGCGCCGGCAAGTCCACCATCCTCAAACTTATGCAGGGCGCGCTGCAGCCGACCAGCGGCGAAGTGCGCATCTCCGGCTTCAACGTTGCCGACCTCGGTGCCACCGAGATCCCGCGGCTGCGCCGGCGGCTGGGCATCGTCTTCCAGGACTTCCGGCTGCTGGACGATCGAACGGCGGAGGAGAATATCGCCTTTGCGCTGGAGGTCACTGGCGCCCGGGCGGATGGCATTCCTTCGCGCGTCATGCGGGTGCTGACGCAGGTGGGCCTGGCCGCGAAGGCGCATGCCTATCCCCAGGAGCTCTCCGGGGGGGAGCAGCAGCGGGTCGCGCTGGCGCGCGCACTGGTCAATGATCCGGCGATCGTGCTGGCCGACGAGCCGACCGGCAACCTCGACGAGCGCGCCACCCGCGGTGTGTTCCAGCTCATCCGGGAAATCAATGCCGGCGGGACCTGCGTGGTCATGGCCACCCACGATCTCGACCTGGTGAAGCAGACCACCTACCGGACCATCGAATTGCGCGAAGGCTCGGTTGTCTTCGACAGTGGTCTGGACGAGACCGCCGGTGAGCTGACATGAGATTGCTCCTTCGCGAAGCGCTTCTCTCCTTCCGCCGCGCCCCGTTGCTGTCCGCGCTCTCCATCACCACGATCGGCTTTTCGCTCTACGCCGTCGGCCTCTTCGCGCTGGTGGCGGTGAACCTCCGTGAGGCGCTGCACACCGTGGAACAGCGGGTCGAAGTGGTCGCCTACCTGCTGAGCGGCACCCCGCCGGAGACGGTGGCGCTGGCCTCGCAGGACATCACCGCCTTTCCCGAAGTCCAGCGCGTCACCTTTGTCAGTGAGGACGAGGCCCTCAAGCGCGCCCGCGCCGAGCTGCTGGAATTCAGGGACGCCTACCGAGACCTGTCCGTCAACCCGCTGCCGGCCTCGCTCGAGATTCAAATGAAAGAGGGTTTTCGCGACGGCGCCCACGTGTCGGCGGTCGCCGAGCGGCTCAAGGGGTACGGCTTTGTGGATGACGTGCGCTACGGCCGCGAATGGATCGAGAAACTGGACCGGCTGCGCAACATCGCCGGCCTGGTGGGCCTCACCATCGGGCTCGCCTTCGCGGCGGTCGCGGTGGTGATCATCGGCGTGACGATCCGCATCACGGTGCTGCAGCGGGCCCGCGAGATCTCGATCATGCGCCTGGTCGGCGCGACCAACGGATTCATCCGCGGGCCGTTCCTGCTCGAAGGCGCGCTGAAGGGGTTGCTCGGCGGTGGCGTCGCGCTGCTGTTGTCCTACGGCACCTACCTGCTGTTCCGCGGTCAGTCGGAGCTCGCCACCTCCGGTATCGTCTTCCTCGACCCCCAGCACCTCGTGCTCGGCATCGTCTTCGGCGTCGCCATCGGGCTCGGCGGGAGTCTGGTGAGCGTGGGGCGGCACCTGCGGAATGTGTAAGCGGTCAGGCGGGCGGTCGGATGCTCGGCACGCCGGGCAGACCCTCCGTCGTGCATCGCTCCTGTTCGCGGTATTGCTGTCCGCCAGTCCGCCCGTCCACCTCGCCGCCCAATCCGATCTCGACGACTCTCGCCGTCGGCTGGAGGAGGTCCGCCGCGAGCGGGCACGCCTCGAGGATGAGCGCAACCGGTTGCAGGGTCAGGTGCACGACATCGGCCAGGAACTCGACAATCTCGAGCGCCAGCGGCAGACCACCAATCGCATCGTCAATGAAATCGAGACCCAGATCGGCGGCCTCAATACCCACGCCGACCAGGCTGCGAGCGATCTCGCCCTGGCGCAGGACAACCTCGCCGAGAAGCGCGCGGTGCTCTCCCGCCGGCTGGCGGAGATCTACAAGCGCGGTTCGATGTACACCTTCGAGGTCATGGTTGCCGCGCAGTCGTTCGGCGATTTGCTCTCCCGCTACAAGTACCTCTTCCTCCAGTCACGCCAGGACAAGAGCCTGGTCGCCGACGTCGAGAAGCTGACCACCCGGGTGGACCGGCGGCGCAAGGAAATCCTGCAGGTCCGCACCGAGCTCGACCGGAGTCGGGAGGACCGCGCAACCGAACTCAAGCGCTACGGCGCCCTGGTCGAGGAAAGCGGGCGTCGGCTGCGCGACGCGCGCCGGAGTGCCAAGAGCACGGAACAGCGCCTCTCCGCCCTCGAGCGCGACGAAGCCCAGCTCAACACCCTGCTGGCCGAGCTGGAGGCGCGACGTCGCACGGCGGCGGCCCGCAATCCGCCCGCGGCGAGTGCCGGTGGTGCGGGGACGCTTACGACGGCGGATATCGGAAAGCTCGACTGGCCGGTCGAGGGACAGATTGTGGTGACCTTCGGGCGGGAACGTCTGGCGTCGGGTGCGACGATTCGCAATAACGGGATCGGGATCGGGGCGCCGGTGGGCACGCCGGTCAAGGCGGTGGAGTCGGCAACGGTGGAGCGGGTCCAGCGGCTGGGAACCTACGGGCTGACGGTCATTCTCGACCACGGCAATGGCTATCGATCGCTCTATACCCAACTCGATCAGGCCAAGGTCGCGGTCGGTGACAAGGTCACCCGGGGACAGGTGATCGGCGCGGTCGGCGGGGAAACCACGGACCAGGGGCCGCACCTGTATTTCGAGATTCGCGGAGAAGATGGGATTGCGCTGGATCCGTCGGACTGGCTGAAGCGGCGCCGGTAGTAGGGGCGGATCTTAGATCCGCCCTTACTACCTGGCGCCCCTACCTACGCCGCCACCGTGTCCGCCGTCCCGATCCGCCCATCGGTCTGCGCTTTGCCCCGCAGCAAAGCGGCCTCCACCAGCGCGAACATATCCTGGGTGTCGCTGGCGGCGGGGTGCGGGAAGGTGACAATCCCGGCGGAAAAGGTCGGCCGATCGTCGAAGCTCAGGTCGGGAAAGTTGTGGGCATCGATTCGCGCCCGTACCCGGCCTATCGAAGCCCGCGCCCCGATGATATCGGTCTCCGGCAGGACCAGGGCGAATTCATCGCCGCCGTAGCGGCTCACGAAATCCGGGGCGCGCACCTCCCGCAGGAGCAGGCCGCCCAGCTCGGCCATGACCCGGTCGCCAACAACGGTGCCGAACCGCTCGTTGTAGCCGCGCAGGTGATCGACATCGAGCAGGACGAGGCTGAACGTCAGCGCGTAGCGACGGGCCCGCTCGAATTCCTCCTGGATCCGCCGGTCGAGCGCTTCAGGGTTGCTGCACCCGGTGAGCATGTCGGTGGCGAGGGCGCTTGCCTGCCGCCGTGCGACCCCGGCCCGGCGCTCCTCGTTTTCCAGCAGACGGGCTGCCGCCCGGAGGAGCCGTTCGGCGAAGGCGAGCTGTTCCTGCGTGAGTGGCGGGTCCTCGCGACGGGTGCGCAGCAGGAACACCCCGGCAGGCCGACCATGCAGGTTGACCGGAATCACCGCGACGCTGCGCACGTCGGCACTGACACCGAGTTCATTCCAGAGCGGGCGGATCTCGGCAAAGTACGCGTGCTCCTCGAGGTCCGGAATGAAGACCGTCTGCTCGGTGCGCAGCGCCTCACGGATCTCGGGGTAGCGATAGAGATCCACGCGGAGGTCCCGCGTGGCGGGCTTTTCACAGACAGCCACCACCCGGCCGTAGCGTTCCCAGGGCGAGGCGAGCAGGAAGGAACAGCGGGGCAGTTCGAGGGCGATCCCGACCCGGCGCACCAGCGTCTCGACAATCGCATCGGAACGGATCGACGACGACAGTTCCTCGAGGATGTCGAACATCAGTTCCTGACGCCACACCTCCTGCCGCTCGGTGACCTCTCCGGCGGTGGAGCGCCGCAGCCGGGCGGCAAGGCGCGCGGTCAGTTCGCCGAGGTGGACCGGAGCCGAGATTGCGTCGTCGGCGCCCATCGTGAGCGCCTTGACGGGCCCATCGCCGTCGCGCTCGGCCAGCATGACGATTCGGGGGATGTCCGCCCAGACTTCTCCGGCGAGTGCCTGCAGGGCGCGTTCGAGATGCTCGTCCGCGCGGGGCGCGGCGATGAGCACCAGATCGGGGGCAAGCGCGGGTGGCTGCCCATTCTCGCCGTCGGTCTCGAGCAGGTGGTAGCCGCTACGCGCCAAGGCCCGCTCCAGCCCGTCAGGACGGGCAGAAGCGTCGCCGAGCAGTAGAATCCGGCGCGGCAAGGTGGTGTGCGTCACGATGTAATCAACAATGGTGTCCCGGCGTGGCCGCAGAACGTATCCGGGCGCTTCCCGGTGTCAAGGAATGCTCCAGCATGACGCAGACTTCCGTTCCACCAATCGCACTACTCGGGGCCCACGTTTCAACCCAGGGTGGCGTCGACACGGCCCCGGCCCGCGCCAAGACCATCGGGGCTTCCGCCCTCCAACTTTTCACCAAGACGCCCAATCAGTGGCGCGAGCCCATGATCAGTGAGGCGACTCGCGCCGCGTACCGTCAGGAGCTGGAAGCCTCAGGGATACAGGCAGTTACGTCGCACGATTCGTACCTCATCAACCTTGCCTCCCCCGATCCTGAGCTAAGTGCACGCTCAGTCGCGTCTTTCATCGCTGAGCTCCAACGTTGCGAGTTGCTGGGGATTCCCCACGTTGTGTCGCATCCAGGCAACTATATCGATGACCGAGAGCGCGGGATCGAGCGCAACGCCGCCAACTACGCCCGCTGCCTGTCGGCGGTCCCTGGCCAGGTCATGGTCCTGATGGAGTCGACGGCGGGGACCGGGACCTCCCTGGGTCGGGATTTCGGCGAGCTGGCGACGCTCCGGCGCCTGATCCCCGAGCCGCACCGCTCGCGGATCGGTTTCTGTGCCGACACCTGCCACCTTTACTCTGCCGGTTACAACCTGGTCCAGGACTCGGACGCCGTCTGGGCGGAGTGGGATGAGATCCTGGGGCTGCAGCACCTGCGCTGCCTGCACCTGAATGATTCGAAGACGCCGTTCGCCTCGCACCGAGACCGGCATGAGCTGATCGGCGAGGGCAGTCTCGGTCCCATCCCGTTCCAATACCTGATGCGAGACCGGCGATTCGATCATGTTGTGAAGATCATTGAAACACCCAAAGGCGACGACATGGTCACGCTTGATCGGAAAATGCTGCGCCGCCTGCGTGCGTACGCCCGGGGTACTGCGCGTCCCCCGCGTTGACGATCCCCCAATCCGACGGCATCTTAGGCGCCATGAAACTCCTCCGTTGCACCCTGTTGCTCACGCTGCTGAGCCCCGCCGCCCTCTCCGGTCAGGTGCGCTATAGTGCCAGTCTGGACTTTATGGGCGGCACCAAGCTCGCCACCGACCACATCTTCCAGGACATTACGGTCAGCCAGAAAGTCGCCCCGACCGTGGTGCTCGGGGCATCGCTACCGGTCTCGGCACGGGAGCGCTTCGGGGTCGAATTGGGGCTGGGATTCGGCGGCACCCGCATCAGGGAATCCGGCGCTCCCCCCACCACCATCGGCCCTGCATTCCGCACGCTGAGTCTCACTGGGGGCGTCGAGGGGCCCATCTTCCGCCAGCTGCGGTATCGTGTCGGGGCGGGCATCCTCAAATACCTGCCGGACAAGGAAGACTTCTTCCGCCGGGGCGGCCCCACGTTGCTGCTCCTCACCGGCGGGGCCAACTACCATTTTCCGCTGAAGACCGGCCTCGATCTCGTGGCCCGGCTCCGCTATGACTATCAGCGCTTCTCTTCGGATGAGTTCGCCGCCAACGGGTTCTCGCGGACCCAGGATGTGCATCGCTTCGGCGGCGGTCTCGGAATCGAGTTCCGCCTCCCATGAACCGCTCAACTGCCATCAGTCTCATCGCGGCGTTCGGAATCGCCGGCGGGATCGCCTGCAGCGACATCATCGCCCCCTCGCGCAGCGCACGCTATGACTGGCGCCTCGTCATCCCGTACGACAGCGCCGGGCCGCGGGTGGACACGCTCAGCTTTCATTGGCCGCGCAACTCCATTCCGGTGACCATCTGGGTGGAGGATTCGTTCAACGTCCCCCAGCGGATCCAGCAGGGCATCTCCCTATGGCGGAATGCGTTTCTCTACGGCGAGTGGGACGGCAAGATCGTGCCGGATTCCACCACCGCCGATGTGATCGTTCGGACGATTCAGCCACCGCCCCTGAACCTCCCGGCCCCACCGCGCTTTGGCGCCCTCGTCCCTTCCTGTCTCGGAGCGACGGACATCGACACGGTCGCCACCCGGTTCGAGCTGCGACTGCCCATCCGGATCTACATTTATCCCAGTATCCCCGGGGCCGCGGACCTCGATGAGTGCCTCCGCACCGTGGCGGCCCACGAACTGGGGCACTCCCTCGGCATCTTCCAGCACTCGCCGGACTCGCTCGACCTGATGTTCGGGGCGCCGACCGCCGACGCACTCAGCAACAAGGATCACGGGACGGCCGAAAACGTCTATCACTTCCCCTCGGACATGGTTCCGGTCCGACCGTAAGGCAAGGCTGAATAATCATTCATCGTTCGCCCGACGGTTGCCCCGGGGTTGTTCGCGGTTGATCTTTCCGTCCCCGCGCGAGGGCCGCTGGTGGTGTCCGGACGGCCCCTCGTGCCCAGCGACGGAGTCTTTCGGATGAGCGCGACCACCAAGCCCCGCCAGGCTGCAGCCTCCATTCCCGCCTGGGTGACCAGCACCCGATTGAAGGAATGGGTCGCCGAGATGGCGGGGGTGTGTCAGCCCGACCGGATCCACTGGTGTGACGGTTCCAGCGCCGAATACGACATGCTGTGCGATCAGATGGTCGCCTCCGGTACCCTCGTCCGCCTCAACCCCGACAAGCGCCCCAACAGTTTTCTCGCCTGCTCCGATCCGAGCGATGTGGCCCGGGTGGAGGATCGCACCTATATCTGCAGCAAGCGCCGCGCGGACGCCGGCCCGACCAATAACTGGGTCGATCCCCGGGAGATGCGGGCCACGCTCAAGCGGGTCTTCACCGGCAGTATGCGCGGCCGCACGATGTACGTGGTGCCGTTCAGCATGGGTCCGATCGGATCGCGCCTGGCGCACATTGGCGTCGAACTGACCGATTCGCCGTATGTCGTGGTGAACATGCGGATCATGACGCGGATGGGTCAGCGGGCGCTGGAGGCCCTGGGCGACGGCGAGTTCGTCCCCTGCGTGCACTCGGTGGGCTACCCGCTCGCGCCCGGGACGAACGATATCGCGTGGCCGTCCAACCGGGCGGAG
The DNA here is from genome assembly GCA_039934355.1 of Gemmatimonadales bacterium. Taxonomy (GTDB): domain Bacteria; phylum Gemmatimonadota; class Gemmatimonadetes; order Gemmatimonadales; family GWC2-71-9; genus JADJOM01. Next base: position 98,031 of record JBDTMI010000002.1, on the reverse strand, counting down.
AAGTACATCGTCCACTTCCCCGACGATCGCAGCATCTGGTCCTACGGCAGCGGCTATGGCGGCAACGCCCTGCTGGGCAAGAAGTGCTTCGCGCTGCGCATCGCCTCGGTGATGGCGCGGGATGAGGGGTGGATGGCCGAGCACATGCTGATCCTTGGACTCAAGAGTCCCGACGGCGAGAAGCGCTACGTCGCGGCCGGCTTCCCCAGCGCGTGCGGCAAGACGAACCTCGCGATGCTGGTGCCGCCCGCGGGCTGTGAAGGGTGGGCCGTCACCACGGTGGGCGACGACATCGCGTGGATCCGCCCGGGGCCGGATGGCCGGCTCCACGCGATCAATCCCGAAGCGGGCTTCTTCGGCGTCGCGCCCGGGACCTCGGTCGAATCGAATCCGAATGCCATGGCCACGATCGCCCGCAACACGATCTTCACCAACGTCGCCCTGACCCCCGATGGGGATGTCTGGTGGGAGGGCATGACGGAACAGGCGCCCCCTGCCCTGACCGACTGGCAGGGGCAGGCATGGACCCCGGGGTGCGGTCGCAAGGCGGCGCATCCCAATGCCCGCTTCACGGCCCCGGCATCGCAATGTCCGTCGATCGACCCGGAGTGGGAGAATCCCGACGGTGTCGCCGTCAGTGCCTTCATCTTCGGCGGACGCCGCGCCTCACTCGTCCCGCTGGTCTACCAGGCGGTAAACTGGAATTTCGGGGTCTACCTCGCCGCGACGATCGGTTCCGAAACCACCGCGGCCGCGACCGGTGCGGTCGGCCAGGTACGCCGGGACCCGATGTCGATGCTGCCGTTCTGCGGCTATCACATGGGCGACTACTTCAATCATTGGCTGCAGATGGGTCGGCAGATCGCCGATCCGCCACGGATCTTCTGCGTCAACTGGTTCCGGAAGGATGCCAGCGGGAATTTCATCTGGCCGGGCTACAGCCAGAACCTGCGCGTCCTCAAGTGGATTTTCGGACGCATCCGGGGCAAGAGCGGCGCGACCGAAAGCCCGTTGGGATGGATGCCGCGGTACGAGGACCTCGACTGGACCGGCCTCTCGTTCGCTCCGGAGACGTTTCGCGACCTCATGTCGGTCCCACGCGAGGCGTGGAAGTCCGAGGTGCTGACGCACCAGGAGCTGTTCGAGCGACTCTACGATCGCATCCCCAAGGACTTCATCCTGATGCGTGAGCTCGTCGTCTCGAGCCTGTGGCGGTCGCCCGAGGAGTGGAAGCTGGCGTCGGAGCGGGACGAGGATTGAGGCGGGGCGAACCGCCCGGTCCCTTCTTCCCCCCGCGCTTTTCCTGCCCCATCTTCCCCCATGCCCGACCTCGAAGTCATCCGCGACCCGCTCTGGGACAACATCCGGCTGGACGCGGCGGCAGTCTCGGCGCTGGATACCGCGCCGATGCAGCGCCTCAGGTACATCCGCCAGCTCGGGCACGCCTTCCTCGTCTATCCCGGCGCCACCCACACCCGCTTCGAGCACGCTCTGGGCGCCTACCACCTCACGCGCCGCGCCCTCTCGGCGCTGCAGGAACGGGGGGAGCTGTCGATCGTACCACTGGAGCAGCAGCTCGCCGCCCGCATGGCGGCGCTGTTGCACGACATCGGTCACTATCCCTTCTCCCATGCGCTGGAGGAGGCCGGCTTTCCCCATCACGAACGGCTGGGCGTCGCCCGGCTTTCGCGCGAACCTCTCGCCTCCGTGCTGGCCGACGCAGGCGGACCGGGACTGGCGGCCCGCGTTGGCGAGTTCATCACCGGCACCAGCGGGAGTCCGCTCAAGGGGCTCATCTCCGGTTCCCTCGATCTGGACAAGATTGATTACCTGAGCCGCGATGCGCTCATGTGCGGCGTGCCCTACGGGGCGGTCGACGTGGATCGTCTCCTTGCCTCCCTCACGCTGATCGAGGTGGAACCGGGACGGGTGGAGCTGGGGGTACAGGAAAAGGGAATCAGCGCCCTGGAGTCGCTGTTGTTCGCCAAGTACCAGATGTACCGCAACTGCTACTGGCATCATGCGGTGCGCAGCGCCACCTGCATGTTCAAGCGTGCGGTGCGCGCCACGGTGCGGGCCGGTGCACTGACGGCGGAGACGATCGCCGACGCGACCGACGACGGACTCACCGAACGACTGCTGGCCCGTGACCCGAGCGGCCTGGCCCGGCCGGTGCGCGAACGTCTGCTGCACAAACGCGCCCTGGACCTGCCGGCGAGCGAAGTTCCCGCCGAGGCTGCCTCACCCTGGTTCCGCGATCGTCCCGATCTCCTGGAACGCGCCGAGGACCGCCTCGCCGACGAGCTGGGTCTGGCCCATGGCGACATCCTCCTCGACTTTCCCTCGAATCCCACCATGCTCGCGGTCGATCTGCCGCTCCGGACCCGCAACGGGAACGTGGAACGCCTGACAGGCGAAGGCCGGACCGGACAGTTCGGCCTGCCGCGTGTGGCCACGGAACTCTACCAGAGCGCCCGGCGCTTCCGCGTCTTCGCGGTGCGGCCGCTCACCCGGTCGATCGATGCCGTACGTGAGCTGGTGGGGATGACACCGGCGGAGCTGGAGCACCGGATGGGAGAAACGCGGGGATTGCTGTTGTAAACGATCCGGGTCCTGCCGCAGAACTTACTCGTGCCGGATCGCCTCGATAGGCGAGAGCCGCGAGGCCAGGAGCGCGGGGTACATTCCGAAGATCAATCCCACCAGCACCGCGGCGATTGCCGACACCGCCAGCGAGGTCACCGAGAGTCCGGCATGAATCGAGGCCGCGGTCCGAGCCCGCATCAGGGCTGTCGCGCCGAAGGCAAAGCCGAGCCCCAGCAGGACGCCGAGAAGGCTGCCGGCCCCGCTGATCATCACCGACTCTGCCAGGAACTGAGACAGGATTTCCCGACGCCTGGCGCCGACCGCCCGACGAATCCCGATCTCCCGGGTCCGCTCGGCCACGGCGGCAAGCAGCACGTTCATGATGCCGACTCCGCCGACCAGGAGCGACACGCCGGTGATCGCCCCCATGACCAGCCGGAAGATCCGAAACCCCTGGCTGGCCTGTTCGAGTCGTGCCTCCCGAGTCGCGATCTCCACATGGGAGGACCAAGCGGTGTCGCGTGCCGCGAGCCATTGCTCCAGCCGGCCACGCACCGGGGTGACCTCCTCCACCGTCCCGACTTCGGCAAGGAGCGTCGGCGGCCGGGTCGTGAGCGACGAGATCATCGCTGCAGTCCCCATCGCCAGCGGAACCTCGACCTGAAAGGCCCCAGCGACCCGGACGGAATCCCGGATTCCCACGATCCGGAAGGCGGTCTCCTGAAGGCGGATCGTGTCCCCCAGCAGGTGGGAAAGTTGTCCCTCCGGCGCGATGAGCCTGGCGAGCTTGTGGGAAATGACCACGACCGCGTTCGAGTCCAGCGCGGCGAAATCCGAGCCGATGTGAATCGCGGTGTCACCCAGCCCGGGACGGGCCGTGACCACCGCGGCATGAGGCTGAGTCTGGCCGCGGACCGTGATCGTCGCTGAGCCCGCCGTGCTCGCGCTGGCGCGACGGACCCCGGGTACCTCCCGAACCAGCGCCGCCACATCGGCCGCGGTGAAAACCGGATAGCCGGGATTGGGGAGGGAGACGCCGTCCTGGATCCGGGTGGTCCGAGGCACGACGTAGATGGTCAGCAGGTCGGTGGTTGTTTCGAGTTGCGCGCGGGCGTACTGCTCCAGTCCGTCACTCAGCGCCAGCACCGCCGCCAGCGAGGCAGCGCCCATGATGATCCCCAGCGTGGACAGCATGGTGCGCAGCGGATTGGCGCGAAGGGTGTCGAGCCCGATCACGACGGCATTGAGGGCGGGAAGCGGCATGCGTCGTGTACGCCATCGGGTGAGGCTGAGTTTCCCGCGGTTCAGCGGGGGCGGCGGCGCCCCCGACCCTCAGCGACGGGGAAGCGTGGGGAGCGAAGGGGCAGTTGCTTCGGGCAGTACATCCGGCTCGATCCGGATGATGATCGCGGTGATGTTGTCGAGCCCGCCGCGTCGATTGGCGTCGTTGATCAGCCGGTCGACCCACTGCTGCGGGCCGCCCTCGGCCTGCAGGATGGTGGCGAGGTGTTCGTCCTCCAGCATGCCGGTCAGCCCATCCGAGGCGAGTAGCAGCACATCGCCCGGTCGGAGGTGGCCGAAGTACAGATCCGGCACGACCTCGGCGTTCGCCCCGATGCACCGGGTAATCACGTTGCTGTAGGGATGGACCCGCGCCTGTTCGGCCGTGAGCAGACCGAGGTCCACCTGTTCCTGCACGTAGGAATGATCCTTGGTGACCTGCAAGAAGTGCCCGTCACGCAGCAGGTAGGCCCGACTGTCGCCCACCTGGCCGACGATGAACCGCTGCGGCAGGAGGGTGAGCACCGTCGTGGTCGTGCCCATCCCGCGCTTGTCATGCTCGGTGAGGGTCCGGTCGAAGATCAGGGCATTGGCCTCGATGATCGAATGCCGCATCCGCTCGCCGGCCTGATCGTCGGAGAGGCCCCGCAGGCTGCCGAGCTCGCGGGAGATGATCCGGACCGCCATCTCGCTCGCGACCTCGCCGGCCGCATGCCCCCCCATCCCGTCCGCCACGATGAAAACGCCGCGGTCGGCCAGCATGAGGTAATTGTCTTCGTTCCCTGACCGGACGATGCCGGTGTCGGTACGCGCTGCGCAGGTGAACCGCACGAGTTCGGGCTACCTCGTCCTGGAGAACACAACAAACGCGACGATGGCGAGGATCACCACCAGTACGGCGGGGATGACCCAGGACGGGAGGCCACGCGGTGGGGGCGTGGAGACCATGACCGGCCGCCGCGAGCCTGACTTGCTGAGCGCGGGCTCCAGGGCCGGCGTTGGCCGAACCGGTGCGGCGGGTGCGACCGGCGCCACCATCGGAGGTGGTGCCAGCGGCGCAACCGGCGGCACCGGCGTCGCGGCGATCGGTACCGCCGGGGTCGGTGTGGCGGCAGAGGCGGCAACCGGCGCGGGGCTGGGCGCGGGCGAGGCCGCTGGCATCGGAGCGCCGGGAACCTTGATGGCACCCATCACCTTGGTGCCCGAGCCGCCCCCCATGCCGAGGTGCTCATCGGTTGGCTCGAACATCACGGAAATCTCGCCGAAGCGAACCACCGCGCCCGGTCCCAGGATCGCCTCGCCCTGGAGTCGTTCACCATCCACCCACGTGCCATTGGTCGAATCGGTGTCTGTCAGGACCCAGATTCCCTCGCGACGCTGCAGCTTGGCGTGGGTACTGCTCACGCTGTCGTCCGGGACCACGATGTCGTTGTACTCCGCCCGGCCGACATTCACGACCGGCACCCGCACCATCAGGCGCTGGCCCTTGAGCGTGCCGCTCCGGACCAGGAAGGTCGCCAGTGTCGTGGTGGGGCCGGAGGAACGCATGACGGGCTTCGGAGCCACCACCGGAGGGGCCGGCGCGGGCGTCTGAGGCGGTGGCGGAGGAGGCACCGGCATCCCGTGCATCGTGTGAGACAACCGTTCCGCCGCGCCAGAGGGGAGGGCAGGCGCCGGCGGAATGGGCGTGGCAGCCTCGACCGGCGCAGCGCTGGATGGTGGGGGAGGTGGCGGCGGCGCGGGGGCAGGCACAGGATCGGCAGCCCGGTCGGCGTAGAACCGGAACTCGTGATCGCCGACTCGCAGCACATCGGCTCGGGCAAGCACCCGCTGGGCCTCGATCCGCTCCCCGTTCACAAAGGTGCCATTGGTGCTGCTGTCGACCAGAACGTAGCCCTGCGGGGAGGAGAAGATCTCCGCATGGCGACGGGAGACATCCTTGTTGGGGACCACGATGTCGCAACCCGCTTCCCGGCCCAGGACCATCGGCGCGACGCCGATCGTGTACTCCCGGCCATCGGTCAGGCAGACCAGCCGGCCCCCGGTAGCGGCCGTCGCTGGCTTGGGTGCGCCGGCCTTGGCCGTCGCCGCCACCATCTTGGCAACATCAGACGCGTTGACGAACTGGGTGCTGCCGCTGCGCCGCGGATCGTGCACCAGCAGCTCGTGGATGCCGACCTGGATTTTGTCGCCATGCATCACCGGCGCGGGATCGGCTCCCAGTTTCATGCCGTTCAGCAGGACGTCGTGGTCGCCGACCCGACGCACGGAGATGCTGCCATTCGGTGCCCCCACGACCACGGCGTGGGCAGCCGCAATGCCGGACAGGCGCAATCCGCAGGACGGATCAGCACCCAGAACCAGCTCGCCGGTGGGGATTGGATGGCGCTCCCCGCCGATTTCAAGTTCCATCATCAGGCATGCCTTCGTTGCGGGCGGAAAGCCAATTGTATCCGGCACCCTATAACCGCGCAAGCGATTTGGGGTTACGCGCTCACGGAAGTCGGTTCCTCTTGCCCTCGGAGCTGCAGCTGGTATAGCCGTTCGTACAGCCCGCCCTGTGCCAGCAAAGCACGGTGCGTGCCCCTCTCGTGAATGGCCCCATGGTGCAAGACCAGAATCTCGTTGGCGTGAAGGATCGTGCTCAGCCGGTGGGCCACGACCAAACTGGTCCGCCCGGCCATCAGCCGAAGGAGGGCCAGCTGGATCGCCGCCTCAGCCTCTGCGTCCACCGAACTGGTGGCCTCGTCAAGAATCAGGATCCGCGGGTCGCGCGCCAGAGCGCGAGCGAAGGAAAGCAGCTGCCGCTCCCCCACCGAGAGCGACTTGCCCCGTTCCCCCAGCACATGTCCGTAGCCTCCCGGGAGCCGCGCGATAAAGCGGTCCGCCCCAACCTCCTGTGCCGCCTCAACCGCTCGTTCCGGCGATATCGGTGCGTCGAGCCGGAGGTTATGGAGGAGATCCCCGGTGAACAGAAAGAGATCCTGCTGCACGAACCCGATCAGGCCGCGCAGCTCCGCGGGATCGAGGTCGCGGAGATCGACGCCATCGACGGTGATCCGGCCCCGTTGGGGATCGTAGAACCGCAGCAGGAGGCTGATGATCGTCGTCTTGCCGGCACCGGTGTGCCCAACCAGCGCGATCGTCTGGCCGGGACGCGCGGTGAAGGAAACATCCCGCAGTACCCAGGCGCGTTCGCGGTCGGAGGGGACGGGTAGGTCCCCCGATCCGCCAGTCCGACGGTCCGGCTCCTCGTCATAGCTGAACCACACCCCCTCGAAGCTGATCTCACCACGGATGGGAGCAGACAGACGCACCGGCTCGGGCCGCACTCTCACCGCGGGGTCCGTGTCCAGCAGTCGGAAGATCCGCTCCGATGAGGCCATCGCACTCTGCAGCAGGTTGTACTTTTCCGATAGATCCTGCAACGGTTGAAAGAATCGCCGGGTCAGCTGGAGAAAGGCGGCGAGCACCCCCACCGTCAGGGTCCCCTGCACGATCCGCCCGCCACCATACCAGAGGATGAGCGCCAGCGCGACCGACGTGAGAAATTCGACCACCGGAAAGAAAATGGCGTAGACCGTGATTGACCTGAGGTGGGCGTCCAGATGGTCCCGGTTTACCTGAGCGAACGCCGCCGCTTCGGCCCGCTCCCGGCTGAAGAGCTGAATGACCCGGACTCCGGAGAGCCGTTCCTGGAGGAAGGCGTTGAGCCGGGCCAGCCGGGACCGGATCTCCCGGAACGACTCGCGGACGTGGCGCCGGAAGGTCGCCGCCGAGAGTCCCATCACCGGAATGACTGCCAGGGTCACCAGCGCCAGCCGCCAGTCGATCCACAGCAGCATCCCCACGATCGCGAGAATCGTGAACAGGTCGCCGAATACCGTCACCACGCCGGATGAGAACAGCTCGTTCAGCGTCTCGACGTCGGACGTCACGCGCGTCATCAGCCGGCCGACGGGATGGCGGTCGAAGTAGGGGACGCTCAGCCGCTGCAGCTGGGTGAAGAGCGCCTGCCGCAGATCGCCCATGACGCGCTGCCCCATCCACGACGTGAGATAAGCCTGGGCGTAGTCGAGGGTGAAGTCGAGCACCAGCGCGAACAGGAACAGGACCGCGAGCCGGCCCAGCATCCCCACGTCACGCGCCGGCACCGCCACGTCGAGCGCCCGCTGCGTCAACAGCGGGCCGACCAGGGTGAGCGCCGCCGTCGCCAGCAGGAGGACCAGCGCGATGATCGCGATGAGCCGATACGGCCGGATGAAGCCCAGCAGACGGCGCATCAGCGCAGCATCGTAGCTCCGCTCCGGGGCCTCGCTGTCCGGTACCGCCATCATGTGCCAGTGCCGAGGGGGCGGTCCGGGGCATCCGTTTCCACGACCGGCTCCTCCAGCGGATCATCATCGGCCAGCGGCGCCGGACCCCGCTTCCGACCATGTACCCAGCGCCAGAAGACGAAGAACCCGAAGGTCAGCGTGAAATACGAGAGGATGCTGCGCCAGATCAGGATATACAGCGGACTCAGTTCCTTGGGCAGATAGACCGAGCCCATCACCGCCGTGGAAAGCAGCTCCGCGATTCCCGAGGCACCCGGGGTCGGGGCGAAATAGAGCAGGAAGGTGATCAGCGTCTGCACCAGCAGGACATCCACGAAGTTGGCGTGAATGCCCACCGCCCTTAATGCGACGTATCCGGCGAGCAGCTTGTTGGCGTGCGACGGACCCGAGAGCAGCACGGCCCAGGCCAGCGCGACCCAGCCGCGTGGACTGTTGAAGGCGAGCACACTCTGGTGCGCTTCATCGATCCCGCGGGTGAGCCCCTCGATCCGGCTGGCGATCCGCCGGCTGCGGCGGGACAAGCGCTCCGCCATCCAGTGCAGCCCCCGTCGAAACACATTGGGGAAGAGGATCACCACGACCAGCGCCACGCCGATACCGACAAAGAGGCCGAGGCTGCCAATGAACAGGTCGTAGAGCGTGAAGCCCAGGACGTTGCCGTGCTGGCCGAGAGCCTTTCCGGCGCCGAGCTTGATCGCCAGCGGGCCTGCCATCGCGAAGAACAGCACCGTCGCAATGAACGACATCAGCGCGGTCGTCACGGCGACCGGCAATTTCACGCCGGCCCGGCGCATCGCGTAGATCATCATGGGACCGGCGCCGGAATTCAGCGGCGTCAGATACGCCGCCCACGCTCCCATCCCGCCCGAGAGAATCATCCCGCCGATCGGCGGCGATTTGTCGACGGCCCGTACCAGCACCCAGTTGCGCATCCCGCCGCCCAGCCAGTCCATCGAGGCCAGACCCAGACCGACCAGCACCCAGCTCCAGTGGATGTGGCCGACGGCGTCGATGAAGGCGGGGAGATTGTTGCCGTAGATCAGCAGCCCGGCATATCCAAGCACCGAGATGCCGACAAAGACCATGAACCCGCGGAGCAGCAGGCGGGGCGTGAGAATGGACGCCATGAGCGGGAAAATCTAGATGGGGCGCCGGCCCGCGCGTAGGGGGAAACCAGTGCCGCCTCGTCGGCGCCAGGCCGGGCCTCGGGGGACCAGTCCCCGATTATCGTTCCGCTCCCATGGGTCAGTCCGTTCTCCGCATCGTCAACGCGCGACAGCACAATCTTCGCGGCGTCACCGTCGACCTGCCTCGTCGTGCCCTCATTGTCATCACCGGCCCGTCGGGCTCGGGGAAGAGTTCACTCGCGTTCGACACCCTGTACGCCGAAGGCCAGCGCAGGTACATCGAGTCGCTCTCCACCTATGCCAAGCAGTTCCTCGAGCGGATGCCCAAGCCGCTGGTGGACCGGCTCGAGGGACTGGCCCCCGCCGTCGCAATCGAACAGCACAACCCGACCGTCTCCAGCCGCTCCACCGTCGGGACCGCGACCGAGATCTACGATTACCTCCGGCTCCTCTGGGCCCGTGCCGGCCGGCAGCAATGCCGCCTCTGTGGCAGCCCCGTCCGCCGCGACACCCCGCAGTCGGCCGCACAGGAGATGCTGCAGGATGATGGGTCGGGGATTCCCTCCGCTGCGCCTCAGCGCCTGCAGGTCACCTTTCCGCTCCCCGCCGCCGCCCGGCGCGATCACGCCGCCGTGGTCGAGAATCTCCAGGCGCTCGGCTTTGTTCGCGTCATCGTCGATGGCGTGTCGCGGCACCTGCAGGAACTCCCGCCGGAACTGGATCTCGCCGCCACTGCCGAATTGCTCGTGGTGGTGGATCGTCTGAACCTCGGCGAGTCAGCCACCCGCCTCACCGAGTCGATCGCCACTGCCTTCGCCGAGGGCGAGGGCATCGCCATCCTGCTCACCGACACCGGACGGCGGCGCTTCACCGAGCACCCCGCCTGCAGCCAGTGCGATACCCCCGCGGTCACCGTCACCCCGGCGCTCTTCTCCTTCAACAATCCGCGGGGTGCGTGCGACACCTGCAACGGGTTTGGTGCCGTGCTCGAATACGCCGAGTCGCTGATCATCCCGAATCCCGACCGTAGTCTGGCCGACGGCGCCATCGATCCCTGGACCAAGCCGCGCTACGAGACCCGGCGCCGGCTGTTGCTCAACACCGCGCGCGCCCTCGGTGCCGACCCGGACAAGCCGTGGTCAAAACTGAAGCCAGCGCAGCGCAAGGAACTGCTGCACGGGAAGACCGGGCGCTACCTCGGCATCTTTCCCTTTCTCAAGGGCCTCGAGGAGAAGCGGTACAAGCAATACATCCGGGTCTTCCTCCGTCAGTACCAGCTGGCCAATCCCTGTCCCGCCTGCGGCGGTGCTCGGCTCAATACTGAAGCACTCGCCGTCCGCATCGGCGGGGAGACCATCGCCCAGGCCGCCGCACGACCGGTCGAGCAGCTCGCCGCCTGGCTGGCCGCCCTCCCGCTGTCGGAATTTGAACGGCAGGTGGCCCAGCTCATCCTCGAGCAACTCGACCAGCGTGTCACCTTCCTACAGGATGTCGGACTCGGCTACCTCACCCTCGACCGCCTCACCCGCACCCTCTCCGGGGGCGAAGCTCAGCGGATCGCGCTCGCCAACGCGCTTGGCTCCCGACTGGTCGATGCGCTGTACGTCCTGGATGAGCCATCGATCGGACTCCATCCCCGCGACATCGACCGGATGCTCGCCCTGCTCCTGCGATTGCGCGACCAGGGCAACACCGTGATCGTCGTCGAGCACGACCTCTCCGCGATGCGCCACGCCGACTTCATGCTGGAGCTCGGACCCGGCGCCGGGGAGAATGGCGGGCAGGTGGTCTACGCCGGTCCGGTGGCCGGCGCCGCCGCGTCGCTCACCGGCGAATATCTCTCCGGCAGGAAACGGATCGGCATTCCGAGTGTCCGCCGCGCGCTCGGTCCGTGGATCACCCTGCGCGGGGCCACCCTGCACAATCTTCAGGCCGTCGACGTCGACATTCCCCTCGGGGCCCTCACCGCCGTCACCGGCGTATCCGGCTCGGGCAAGAGCACCCTGGTGCACGATATCCTCTACCGGCAGCTCGAGGGGCGCTTCCATGGCGGCCACTCCGCCAAGGAGCATCTGGGCGAAGTCGTCGGCGCGGTGCGGGAGATGCGTGGCGCCGAGCGGATCGAGGATGTGCTGCTCATCGATCAGTCGCCGATCGGTCGCACACCACGCTCCAATCCCATCACCTATGTCAAGGCGTTCGATGAGATCCGGGCGCTGTTCGCCGCGCAGCCCGGAGCGAAGCGGCGGAAGCTCACCGCCGCCCACTTCTCTTTCAATCTGAAGGGTGGCCGCTGCGAGGCCTGCGAAGGCGCCGGTGCAGTCATGGTCGAGATGGTCTTTCTCGCCGATGTCTTCGTTCCCTGCGAAACCTGCGGCGGGACCCGGTATCGGCGGGAGATCCTCGACGTGAAGATCCACGGCTACTCGATCGCGGACGTGCTCCAGTTCACTGTCGACCAGGCCATCCGCCGGTTCCGGCATCAGCCGCGCCTCGGACAGGCGCTATGGCAGCTCCAGCAGGTGGGACTCGGCTACCTCCGCCTCGGCCAGCCGGCCACGACGCTCTCCGGTGGCGAAGCCCAGCGACTGAAGATTGCGCGCGAGCTGGCGCAATCAGGCAAGCGTGGCGGGCGCCGCCTCTACATCCTCGACGAACCCACCACCGGCCTGCATCTGGACGACGTGCGGGTGCTCATGCTGGTGCTGGATCGGCTGGTGGACGCGGGACACACGGTGCTGGTGATCGAGCATCACCTCGACGTGATCAAGCGAGCCGACTGGGTCATCGACCTCGGTCCGGAGGCCGGCGACGCCGGGGGCCGGATCGTCGCGATGGGCACACCGGAGACCGTGGCTGGCGTCGCCGCCTCACACACCGGGCGGTATCTGCGTGAGGTCCTGCGGCAGACACCGGAACGGACCGGATGACGCGCCGGGGCGCGATCCTGTCGCTCTGGGTCACCTGCCTGATCTGGGGCACCGCCTTTCCGTTAGGCAAGCTGGCTCTCGCGGATGCCACCCCGATGGCATTCACCGCCTCGCGCTTCGTCCTCGCGACGCTGCTCCTGACCCCCTGGTTGCGTCGGCCCGCACGGGCGGAATGGCGGGCCGGCGCCATCCTCGGCGCCCTGCTCGCCCTTGGCTTTGCCACCCAAACCGTCGGGCTCGGCATCACCACCGCCAGCCGGTCCGGGTTTCTCACGGCGCTCTACATCCCCTTCACGCCGATGATCGTCTATGCGGTGTTTCGTCGCCGTCCCGGGCGGCTGGCCACGATCGGGCTGGCCCTCGGCCTCGCCGGGCTCATCCTGCTTACCGGTCCCGGCCCGCTCGCCGGCGGCTTCAATCGGGGCGACATGCTCACGGTCGCCTGTGCCGCCTGCTTCGCCGCCCACATGGTCGCCACCGGCACGCTTACTCGCCGGCATCCGCCGGGGCGGCTGATGATTACCCAGATCGTGTGGGCGACGGTATTCACACTGCTGATGCTCCCGGTCGTCGAAACCCCGGTCCTTCATCCGACTCCGGCACTCATCGCGATCATCGGCTACGAGGCGATCCTCGCCAGTGTCGTCGCCATCCGCCTCCAGCTCGCGGCCCAGCAGGTGCTGTCGCCCACGTACACCGCACTGATCTACACCCTTGAACCTGTCATCGCCGCCCTCACCAGCTTCCTCATTGCCGGCGACCGCCTCTCCCCACTGCAGTGGGGCGGGGGTGCGCTGATCCTCACTGGCAGCCTGCTCCCCGAATTCGGCGCCCACCAAAGTCACGACCCCGTCGCAGAACCCTGACCCATTCGAGACAACTGCCGCACCGCCGAGTGACACGAGTGTGAGATCATGCTGCCGTTGCTCAAGCATGTCATCTCTCACCAGTCATCGAGGCCTCATGTCCCGATTCTTTCACTCCGTGCTGGCCGCCACCGCGGCAACCCTCCTCGGTGCGTGCAGCGGCCAGGACAGCCAGGCACCCACCGGCCTCACGCCATTGGCCGGGGCGGCCAGCCTCACTGCCCAGCCAACCCAGGCCCGACTCGTCGGCCATAACGGCGACATCACTCCACTGATTACCGTGGGCGATTCCCTGCCCACCGCCACGGGCGGCACCATGTGGGCCCCGATCCCTGACGGCCTGGGCGGCTACCAGCGTGGCGACGACCTGGTGCTCTATGCCAACCACGAGCTGACCTCGTCCGGGGTGAAAGACATCAACGGGGTGACGCAGTTCCCCAACGCCCGCGTGTCCCGCCTCGTGATCGACCGGAAGACCCTCGCTGTCAAGGATGCCAGCTACGTGGTGACCGGCAATGAGGGGTACCAGCGCCTCTGCTCGGCCACCTGGGTTGGCGCGGCCGAGGGATTTCCCTCGGGCTGGTTCTTGACGGGTGAGGAGGCGACCGGCGGGACACACGACGGCATCCAGCTGGCCATCGGCACGGATGGAGTGGTGCACGAGCTGCCCTGGATCGGGCGCTTCGCGCACGAGAACCTGATTGGTGTGCCGTACAAGGGGAAGGTCGTGGCAATCGGCACCGATGACACCGCGGGCTTCTCCGAGCTCTACATGTACGTGGGTGACACCGAAGCCGACGTCATCAACGGCACCGGCAAGCTCTACGTGTTCGCCAGCAGCGCTGCGCCGAACTCTGGCGCGCTCAAGGTGAACGAGCCGGTCAGGGGTTCCTGGGTCGAGGTCCCCAGCCCCGCCTCGCTCTCCTCCGCCGCACTGCAGACCACCGTGAGCGGACTGGGTGCATTCCCCTTCGTGCGCCTCGAAGACAGCGACTACGATCATCGGGCGAACGGGAAACCGGCCATCTACTTCGTGGACACCGGCAGCCAGTCCACGCTCTGCAACGGTGTGGCGTGCGACCCCCTACGGCTCGATCTACCGACTCGAGCTTGATCCGACCTCTCCGACCGGCCCCGCCCGGCTGGGCCTCCTGGCCCGCTCAAGCGGCGCGGCCAGCGGCTGGTCGTCGCCCGACAATATCGCCCACAATGGCAAGACCCTGATGGTCCAGGAAGATCCGGCCAACGCCACTTTTGCCGGTCAGCGCGCCCCCCGGATCTACAGCTTCTCCACAGGCACCACCGCCCGTCGCGGTGCCGGCGAAGCGGTTGTGACGCTGGAGCACCCGACCTGCGATGACGTCACCGGAACCTGCTGGGAGTCGTGCGGGATCATCGATGCGTCCGCCTGGTTCGGTCCCGGGTTCTGGTTGTTCGATGTGCAGGCTCACACCCTTGTCTCACCCGGAGCGAGCCTCCCCAAGGAGAGCGGACAGTTGCTCCTCCTTCGGCTCCGCGGGAGTTGAGGCACGGCCGGAACGCATGAGGGCGACGGGGATCCCCCCGTCGCCCGTCGGTTTGCAGCATCTGCAGAGCACTAGCTCGCGTTAGCCCGCCGGATCCCCTGACTCACCCCAACCCCCCGCCCCGCCGCGCGGAGTGCGGCATCCGCTTCACGCAGGATTTGTTCGGTCGTCGACCAGTCGATGCACGCATCCGTCACCGACATGCCGTACGTCAGTCCGTTCGCGCCCCTGGTGAGGGACTGGCTGCCGCCATGCAGGTGACTTTCGATCATTGCACCGAGGAGATCGGCACTGCCACCGGTCGCCTGGGCCACCACCTCGCGGAACACTTCCGGCTGACGAGTGTGATCCTTGTTGGAGTTTCCATGGCTGCAATCCACCATGACCCGGGCGGGCAGCCCACGCGCGGCGCAGAGACGGGCGGCGTCGGCGACCGAGGCGGCGTCGAAATTGGTGCGTCCGCCCCCGCCCCGCAGGACCAGATGCCGGTCGGGGTTGCCGGTGGTATGGATGATCGCACCACGACCGTCATCGTCCATCCCGAGGAAGGTGTGCGGCGCGCCTGCCGCCTGCATCGCATCGAGCGCGACCTGCAGGTTCCCGTCGGTCGTGTTCTTGAATCCCACCGGCATCGACAGCCCGCTCGCCATCTCCCGGTGGGTCTGTGATTCCGCGGTGCGCGCGCCGATGGCCGTCCACGCCACCAGGTCGGCGATATACTGGGGTACCACCGCGCCGAGCAGTTCGGTCGCCACGGGAAGTCCAAGCTCGTTGATCACCAGCAGCACCTGCCGCGCGATCGTGAGGCCGGTGGCCATGTCCCGCGTACCATCCAGGTGCGGATCGTTGATCAGCCCCTTCCAGCCCACCGTAGTTCGCGGCTTCTCGAAATACACCCGCATGACAATGGCCAGCGTGGCCCCGAGCTCCCCCCGAACCACCGCCAGCCGTCCGGCGTACTCCAGCGCCGCCGCCGGATCGTGAATGGAGCAGGGGCCGACGACGATGAGCAGGCGCGGATCGTGTCCGCTCAGGATGTTTCGAATCGTGGACCGGCCCTCCAGGACGGTGGCGGCCACGCTGCGCGTGATAGGCAGCTCGCTGAGTAGGGTCCGCGGCGGGACCAGCGGTTCGAATCGGGCGACATGCAGGTTGCTGGTTTCGGGCACCAGCGGTTTCATCGAGGACATCGGGACTCCCGTTCCATGGTCGTGCCAGGGGAATAAAGATGCCCCCCGTTGGATACTCGCGCCAGAGTCGTCCAGCGCCTAACTTCGCCTCCATGCCCGAGCTCCCGGATATCACGTTGTATCTCCACGCGCTGGCGCCACGAGTCCGGGGCGCCGTGCTCGAACAGGTGCGACTCGCCAGCCCCTTCCTGCTGCGCTCCGTCGAACCGCCGATCGCGGACGTCGCGGGACGTCCCGTGCTGGGTGTGGAGCGGATCGGCAAGCGGATTGTGCTGTCGCTTGAGGGTGATCGCTTCCTGGTGTTGCACCTGATGATCGCCGGGAGACTGCGCTGGCTCGCGCGCGGCGCCAAGGTGCCGGGACGGGTCGGACTGGGCGCCTTCGACTTCTCCACCGGAACGCTCATTCTTACCGAGGCTGGCTCGAAGCGGCGCGCCTCCCTCTATCTGGTGCAGGGGACGTCGGCGCTGGACCAGTTCCGCCGCGGCGGTGTCGATATCCAGCGAGTCAACCTCGCCGAATTCGAGCAGGCGCTCCTGCGGGAGAATCACACTCTCAAGCGGGCCCTCACCGATCCCACCATTCTGGACGGCATCGGGAACGCCTACTCCGACGAGATCCTCCATCGCGCCGGCCTCTCTCCCCTCGCCCTCACCTCTCGGCTCGGCGCACCGGAGGTGTCCCGGCTGTACCAGGCTTCACGAGGAGTGCTCACGGAGTGGACCGAACGATTGATCCGCGAATGCGGCGACCGATTCCCCGAAAAGGTCACGGCCTTCCGCCCCGGCATGGCGGTGCATGGTCGCTACCGCGAGCCGTGCCCGGATTGCGGGTCGCCGGTGCAGCGCATCCGCTACGCGGAGAATGAGACCAATTACTGCCCGACCTGCCAGACCGGGGGTCGTCTCCTGGCGGACCGGGGGATGAGCCGGCTGCTGAAGCGCGACTGGCCCCGCAGCCTGGCGGAGTTGGAGGAGCGGCTGCACCGGTGAGTTCATCCCTCGTGCGCGCGATCGGGCGGTGGAGTCTCGTCGCCCTGGTGCTCAACGGAGTGGTCGGGAGCAGTGTGTTCGGGCTGCCCTCCGTGATCGCCGGCAAGCTGGGCCCCATGAGCCCATGGGCCTGGCTCATCGCGGCCGCGGGTATCGGCATCGTCATCGCGTGCTTTGCCGAAGTTGCCTCCCGCTTCGGGGAGGCTGGAGGACCGTATCTCTATGCCCGCATGGCTTTCGGACCGTTGGTGGGCATCCAGATGGGGTGGATGGCCTATCTCGTCCGGCTCACCGCAGCCGCCACCAACGCCAATCTGTTCGTGATCTACCTCGGCGAACTCTGGCCAGCGGCCGAAGGACCGGTCGCGTCCCGGCTCGTTCTGGCGGGACTGATCGCGCCGCTCGCCGCCATCAACTATCGCGGCGTGCTGCACGGCACCCGGATCAGCACCTTCATGGTGGCCGCCAAGCTCACTCCCCTGCTGCTCTTCGTATTGCTGGGGTTGGCGCTGACCCTCCCGCACCCGGCAATACCTCTCTCCACCCCCATGATCGAACCACGTGCCTGGCTCGATGCAATCCTGCTGATGGTGTTCGCCTACGGCGGATTCGAGGCGGCGCTAGTACCCCTCGGTGAGGCACGTGATCCACGCCGGGATGCGCCATTCGCGCTTTTCCTTGTCCTCGCCGTGTGTGCGGTGCTCTACAGCCTGGTCCAGGTGGTGGTGCTTGCCGCCCTCCCGGATCCCGCTGCCTCGGCCCGTCCGCTGGCCGACGCCGCGCGGGTGTTCGGGGGTGCGGCGGGCGCGATCACACTCGCGATAGCGGCCCTGTTCTCCGTGTATGGCTATATCGCCGGGGCCATGGTCAATGTGCCTCGCCTGACCTATGCCATGGGCGCCTCGGGCGATCTGCCCGAAGCGTTTTCCCGCATTCATCCCCGGTTCCGCACGCCGTATCTCTCAGTCGTGATCTATGCCGTGCTGGTCTGGCTGCTGGCGGCCTCGGGGGGATTCCTGCAGAACCTCTCCCTCTCCGCCGTCTCTCGCCTGGTCACTTATGGAATCGTGTGCGCGGCCCTGCCGGTATTCCGAGCTCGGGATGATGAGGCCGCTGCGAACGAGGGGTCCGTCGCCCGCTTCCGGTTGCCGGGGGGTATCATCTGGGCAGCTTTCGGAATCGGCTTTTCGCTCGTTTTGGCGACCCGGATGTCCCGGCAGGAATTTCTCGTCCTCGTGGTAACCGCATTGCTCGGACTGGCGAACTGGATGTGGGTCCGGGGGAGAAGGGTGGGCTGAGCCTGCGACGCACGAAAAAGGCGCCCGCGGGCGCCTTGATGCAGTTCGGGATTGAGGGTGACGCTGGGCTAGCTCCCGAGACAGGACTCGAACCTGTGACCCGCTGATTAACAGTCAGCTGCTCTACCAACTGAGCTACTCGGGAAGGACTGCGGCAGGAAAATTGGACCGCGGAGTACGGGACCACTCGCCCGACCGCGCTTCAGCCGGCGGTGAATCTCGACTGATGCTTCCCTCCGGTCAACCCGGCCCGTTGTCGTGTTGCGGCTTGCACCTGTCGGCCAAGCCCGCCGCCCCCCAGGGGCTAGGCGGAGAGGGGCTCGCGCCAACTCGGCAACGTACGCTCGATCACCATCAGAAATGGAGTAAAGAGACATCAACAAGACACTCAGCCGACACCATAAGAACATTGAAGCGAAGAAGAGCGCAGAAATCGTCGGAATGCCCGACCTCCTACCTACCGTCGGTCGGCCTCCAGCCTCTGCTCCGCTGGGCTCATACCGACTCCTAATACCAATCCCCGTCGTATGTTGCCAACAACGTGAGCATGCGCTCACCATTATCATGTACTGAGCGAGCACTCACAATTACACTGTATGCAATTGGGGGAGTATAGTCCTACAATGTGATAGCCATAATGTCGCGTAAGTGATTGTTGAAAAAGCCTTTACATAACTTCCTAGTGGTCATTTACGAAGCCTAGCTTACTATCCCCGTATGACGAATCACCCTTTGGTCGGCCATTTGGGCGAACGGGAAAAGGTGGTGGAGTCGCTCAAGCTCGGGCGGCTCCCGCAGCTGCTTCTGCTGATCGGTCCGGAGGGGATTGGGAAACAACGGTTCGGATTATGGATCGCCCAGGCAGTGTTGTGCGATGGGTTGAGCCAGCCACCGTGCGGGACGTGTCAGTCCTGCACGCTGATTCTCGGCTTTGCCCATCCCGATGTCCACTGGATCATGCCGGTCCCGCGACCCAAGGCCTCGGATCCGGACAAGCAGGTAGAAGAGCTGGCCGACGCATTGGCGGAGGTGGCGGCTGAGCGGCGCAAGGATCCGCTCTACCAGCCGAGTGATGGTCTAGCGGGCCATTTCATGGCGACTTCTCGCTTGATCCTGCGGCGGGCCTCCCTGACCCCGGCAATGGGGCGCCGGAAGGTGTTTCTGGTGGCAGAGGCCGAGCGCCTCGTCCCACAGGAGGCGAATCCGGAGGCCGCCAACGCACTGCTCAAGGTTCTGGAAGAGCCACCGGCCGACACGATCCTGATTTTGACGACTCAGGACGCCAACCGGCTCCTGCCGACGATTCGATCGCGGATGGTTCAGCTTCGCCTGGGAAGACTCCCGGATCACGTCGTTGGGGACTTCCTGGCGGAGCGGCTCGGACTTAGCGGGGAGGAGTTGAAATCCCGGACCCGGGCAGCGGCGGGGTCGATCGGCAAGGCCTTGGCCTTGGGCGAGGATGAGGCCAAGGCCCGCCGCTCCGCGGACGATTTCCTGGCGGCGGTGGCTGGAGATGCGGGTGGGCGCGCTGAGCGGGCGTTGAAGCAGGGGCCTTTCGCGGCGCGCGGCGATTTTACGGCCATGCTCGACGCCCTCGCTGACTCGCTCGGGGAGGCAGGTCGGGCTTCAGCCGGGCTGGCCAGTCGGGGGTCGCTACCTGAAATGCTTCGGCGTCCACGTTCCCTCGAGTCGCTGCTGCGGGCCGGCGGCCGGGTGCAAGCGGCCAGGGAAGCCGCTCAGGGGAATGTGAACCCGCAACTGCTCATCGCTCAGTTGGCCGATGACCTGGCGGAGGTCCTGTGAGCTTGAGCCATGTGGACGAGTCCGGACGAGCACGGATGGTCGATGTTGCCGCGAAGCCGGTCTCCCGGAGGACGGCAGTCGCGGAGGGTGTCGTCCGGATGAGCCACGAGGCTTTCGACCTGGTAAGTCGCAATGAAATCGCCAAGGGCGATGTCTTGCGGATTGCGGAGGTCGCCGGTGTCATGGGCGGAAAGCGCACCGCAGACCTTGTTCCGCTGTGCCATCCGGTCGCACTCGACGCGCTGATTGTCGAATGCAGCGCAGAGGTGGAACTGCCTGGAGTTCGTGTGACCGCTAGTGCGGTGGCGTCCGGCCGTACTGGGGTCGAGATGGAGGCATTGAGCGCAGTCGCGGTGGCCTGCCTGACTGTCTATGACATGGTCAAGGCGGTTGATCGATCGATGGTGATCGGGGAGATCCGCCTGCTGGAGAAAACCGGCGGGACTCGTGGGGATTGGCGGCGGGCTGAAGGCTAGTTGGTCCCGGCCCGTCGTCAGGCAAGTTACTGGACGCAGATTTCTGAAACAGGGAGGACAGTATGCACATGGAAGAACCTGATCCGCACGGACGAGCGCGCTGGACCCGCCGGCTGATGGCCCGCGGAGCGATACTCGCCGGAGCGGGATTGCTGGTAAGTGCGTTTGCGGGGTCCACCGCCGGGGTGCGGGCGGCGGAGCATGGGGCAGCCCCAGGCATCAGTGTGGTGGCGGACGAAGTGCGGAGCCTCAGCCATAGCCTCGAAGCCACGCGTGGCGAGCTGGCCGTCGCGCGGGCCCAGGTGGAGCGGGCGAATGCGGTCATGCGACATTCCTCGCGATACCAGATCCCGGCGGACCTCGCGGCCGCGATCTACGATATCGCGGTGAGCGAGGGTATCGAGACGGATGTTGCGTTCCGGCTGGTCAAGATCGAGAGTGGATTTCACCCGAAGGCGATGTCCACCAAGGGTGCCATTGGATTCACCCAGATCCAGGTCGCGACGGCCCGGTTTTATGAACCAGGATTGTCCACCGATCAACTTTTCGAGCGGGATGTCAATCTTCGTCTCGGCTTCCGTTTCCTGCGGGACCTGATGCGGCGGTATGACGGGGACATGGAGCTGGCGCTCGTCGCCTACAATCGTGGTCCCGGTCGGGTTGAGGCGATCCTGCTCCAGGGCGGCGACCCCTCGAACGGGTACGCCGAAGCAGTGCTTAAGGGAACCCGACACGATACGACAGTCGTCAACTAGGCCTTGAGCGGGATCGATCAACACCGAACATCAAACGGCCCCCGGCATCTGCCGGGGGCCGTTTGATGTTCGGACCCTTGCATCCGGACTACTCCGGAATCACCAGTCGACTTCCGGCCTGAAGGACCGAGCGGCTCGTCAATCCATTGGCCGATCGGAGAGCGGACAGCGACACATGGTGCTGGCCGGCGATGCCTGAAAGGGTGTCACCCCGGCGGACGAGATAGGTGCGAGCACCGGACGTCGTGGCGGGCGTGGCGGCCGTCCGCCCGGGAGCGGGAACTCGGAGGACCTGCCCGGCTTTGAGCACGTCTTCACGCGGCATCGCGTTCAGCGCCCGCAGCCGATCAACCGACGTCTGGTAGTGTGATGCGATCGTGGAGAGTGATTCTCCCGGCAAGACGCGGTGCTTCAGCGTCGCAGACCCCGACCTCAGGGGCTCTTCCACGGTACCTGCGCTCGCGGGCACATAGCTGGTCGGAATCGCCAGGTGCGTCCCGGTCCGGAGGCGAGTTAGGCGCACCCCGGGATTGGCTGCACCGATCTGGCTGGTGCTGACTCGATAAAGCTTCGCGATCGCCGCCACCGTCTGGCCCCGTGTCACGACATGCTCGACCAGGTTGACGCGGTCCTTCTCGGCGAGCGCCTCATACCGGGCAGTCACCAGTGCACCCGTGCCTTCGGGCAAGCGCACCACTGCGGCGGTCCGCGGTGGGGTGACCAGGCGAAGATACTGCGGATTCAACTCACGCATGAACGCCACGGAAGTGTCTGCCAGCCGGGCGATCACGTCCAGGCCGGTTGAGTTCGTGACGATGATCGAGTCGTAGCCCATGGGGGGAACCCCCATCGCCCGGACAAACCCGTACTTCTCCGGCTGTTTCGCGATGAGCGCAGCGGCGATCAACTTGGGAACGTAGTCCTTGGTCTCACGACGGAGGAATCGGGTGTCGTAGAGCCGGAAGAACGTCGCATCAGGGTTCTCGTCCTCCTCGTCATCCTCATCGGGGAGGCGACGCAATCCCCGCCCCACCTTTCCGGCTCCAGCGTTGTATGCAGCGGCGGCGAGATACATGGAACCGAAACGGTCCCGCAGATCGGCCAGATGCCGTGCCGCCGCATCTGTTGCCCGGACGGGATCGCGTCGTTCGTCGACCCAGGAATCGATCCGGAGGCCATA
The DNA here is from genome assembly GCA_039934355.1 of Gemmatimonadales bacterium. Lineage (GTDB taxonomy): Bacteria > Gemmatimonadota > Gemmatimonadetes > Gemmatimonadales > GWC2-71-9 > JADJOM01. Next base: position 75,684 of record JBDTMI010000002.1, on the reverse strand, counting down.
CAGCTTGCCGGTTCCCTTCATGAATTGCCACATCCCCGTCGCCCGCGCCCGGCTGACGGCGGTATTTGAATACCCGCTCTCGATCAGGGCCAGGTATACCATGTCCTCCGGTACGCCGTACGTCCGGAGGCTGGTTCGAATCATGGACTCATACCGGGGCATCCGTTGCAACCAGATGCTGAAGCGATCGCGCGCGGGACCCTGGAAAAAGTCGAGGTAGTACTGGACCCGCGCATGAGACCCGTACGTCTCGACATCGATATCGTAGGTCACATCGCCCGCAGCAACCGCGTTGGCGCCGCCCGGCACCTCGGCGGCGCCGCTGTCCTCCAGGCCGGAGTCCTGGGCGGCCGGTTTGGCGGTGGCAAGCTGTTCGAGAATCGCCGCGTCTGCAGCGGAATCCGGATTTATCGGGGCCAGGGCTGCGTCGGCCGCCTCGGCGAGCGTCAGGGTATCAGCGGGTCGATCCGCAACGCGCGATAGCCGGGTTGAATCGACCGCCGCGCGTGCACCGTGGCCAGCGTCAGGTGACGGAGCCGCGGGTGGGGGCGAGGAGTGACCGCATGCGCTGACCAACCCAGCGATGGCCCAGAGGGTCCAGTGCTTCATGACGTGACGCGCCTTTCTGGTGCTTGTCTGTCGGGACGGAAATGCCGCCAACCAGCCCGGGAACTGCGTCCGGGAGACTGTTCAGCGCCCCTGTCCATTCTGCTGTGCAAGATCCCTGCGCGCCGGGCAAAAGAGAACCCCCGCTTCGGCAGTTATTCGGGAAGTCGGGGGGCGGAGAGGGACTGCGAAATGAGGCTTTCCATGCTTTTCCCCAGATGCACCGTGGAGCACCCGGGTTGCGGGCTCAGCGCACGAAGAAGCGATTGCCGAGTATGCGATTGGTGGCGTGCAGAACGGCGAGGGCCGCACCACGGACTGGATCCACGTCGGGGGTGAGAAAGCAGCCGACGAGGCGCTGCGTCTGTTCCTCGCCGGCCACAGCCAGCGAGGCGATCACGACGTTGGAATCGAACGCCCGCACGGATTTCACACCCAACAGCTCGAACTTGATCTCGCCCTTGACGGCCTTGGTGAGCGCGATCACACAGGCTTCCGCCGCGCAGCGCAGCTCCCCCGCCTGGGATCCCAACCCTTCCGCCTCTCCGGTAAATTCGTCCGCGTCCTGCCAGGTGAGCACGACACGTGACCGACAGCGACCGTTGGCGAGCCGGTCGAGCGAAAACTCGGTGAAGCGGAGGCGGTCAGGTCGAGACATCGCAGGTGCGGTTCACGGTGTGAGAGAATAGTTTCCTCAAGTGCGAATCCTGTGCCTTGCTGCCGTGACGGCGCTCACGATCCATCCGCTAGCGGGCCAGGCGCCACCGGCCCTCGCGGAGGCCTTGCGGGCTCGTATCGCACGCGACACCGCCGAAGTCTCGATCGCCTACTACGATCCGGTGCGGCGGGACAGCGTGCTGATCGACGGACTGCGGCGGTTTCACGCCGCAAGTACGATGAAAGTGCCGGTCCTGGTCGAACTCAGCCGGCGAATCCGGCAAGAAGAACTGCACTGGGATCAGCGCCTCCGGGTGGAGAATCGCTTCGTGTCGATTGTGGATGGGAGTCCGTATCAACTGGACCTCGCCGACGATTCGGACTCGACGCTGTACGCCCGGATTGGTGACGAGGTGTCCGTCGCCCAGCTGACTCGCCTGATGATCTGCCGGAGCAGCAACCTCGCCACGAACATCCTGATCAGTCAGCTTGACCCTGCGAGGGTCACCTTGACCGCCCACGAGTTCGGCGCTGATTCGCTCCTGGTGCTTCGGGGGGTCGAGGACGGCAAGGCTTACGAGCGGGGGTTGAACAACACGACGACGGCCACAGACCTCGCCGTGCTGATGCTGGCGATCGCGCAGGGTCGGGCGGGCGGGAGGTCGGAGTCGGATTCGATGCGGCAGATGCTGCTCGACCAGGAGTTCAACGACGGCATACCTGCGGGCATCCCGGTCGGGGTCCCCGTCGCGCACAAGACGGGATGGATCACCGCCCTGCTGCATGACGCCGCGATTGTCTATCCACCGGGTCGGGGGCCGTACGTCCTGGTCGTCCTTACGCGGGGGCTTCCCAGCGAGCCCGAAGCAGCGAGGCTGATTGCCGACTTGTCGGCAATCGCCTACCGCTGGGCCACCCGTCGCCCTGACCCGCGCGAATAGCGGTCGAGGCGAGGGAACGGGCGAGGCTACTTCTCGTTGATGTGGGCTGCCAGCGCGGCGACCACCCGGGCGTCCGAGAGGCGGTCAGCCTGAGCGTACAGATCCGTGCGGGAGGACGACTGCAGTCCGGTCGAGGCGTACACCGGCTGACGTGCGTCCGACGTGGCACGGCAGCTCAGCACCAGCCGCCACGCCGCCACATTTGCCACTCGCTCCGCCACGGGAGCGACGCTCCATCGGGTAGGCCCGACCTGCACTTCTCTCCACGCCATGCGGTTCTCTGGGGTTTGTTAGGGTCGGCGAATGTGAGAGCCAGAACCGTGCCTGTCAAGATGCGCCCGCTCCCCGGTGTTTGAGACCCCACCGGGTGAGGAGGCCGAACCCGACCAGGAGGAGACCGGCGCCTGCCGCTCGGAGGAGTGCCGACCGACTGGACCCGGCCGAACCGGCGAGGAGCGCGTCCGCGAAGTACACGTAGATCACGGTGCCGGGAAGGATGCCAATCGCCGTCGCGAGAGCGTAGTCCCACCAGGGGATTATCGTCAGCCCGGCGAGGAAGTTGAGAAGGCTGAAGGGTGCGACGGGCAGCAGCCGCAGCGTCAGGAGACCCTGGAACCCCGCTGCGCCGGAGGTCCGGTCGAACGTCCCCAGGCGCGGGCCGAGCAGGCCCTCCAGCGCGGGGCGGCCGAGGCGACGGGCCAGCCAGAACGCGATCGAGGCGCCGAGGTTCGCGCCGAGTGTGACCCAGAGCACGCCACGCCAGAGTCCGAACGCGGCGCCGCCGACGAGGGTGAGGATGCTTGCTGGCAGGGCGAACGCCACGGCGGCGGCATACACCAGTGCGAAGAGCGGTCCCGCCCACCATCTCCCGGTAGCACCCCGCAGCGACTCGAGCGCGTGCGACCGTGCCGCCGGATCGCGGAGGATGTCGAGCAGTCCGGTCGACTGGGCCACGGCCACCCCTGCTCCGAGCACCGCCACGAGCAGGGCGAGTCGGCCCCAGCCGCGGTTTACAGCCCCCACCGCACAATGCGTTTGAGGAGTCGCCCACCAAAGGCATCCAACGTCTGACGCCGGGAGAGATTCGCGGCGCGGAGAATTCCTTCGCTCATGGTTGGATAGGGGTAGATGAAGGAGGCGAGCGCCGAAAGCTTGAGGCGGTGCTGCATGGCGAGCACGATCGGCGCGATGAGATCGCCGGCGCCTACCCCGACGATTGTGGCGCCGAGAATCCTGCCGGACGGCGTTGCCACGATCTTGACGAACCCATCGCGCCGCCGATCGGTGATCGCCCGATCGAGGTCGGCAAAATCGTATTGCCATACCCGGGCATCCTGTCCTGTCGAGCGCGCCTCATGCTCTGTCTGCCCGACGCGAGCGATCTCAGGGTCGCAGTAGGTGACCCATGGCACGACCCGATAATTCGCCTTCACGCGGAAGGGAGTGAGCGCGTTCCGCACGACCAGCCTGGCCTGGTAGTCCGCCACATGGGTGAACTGCATCCCGCCGGTGACGTCGCCCGCGGCCCAGATGCCGGGGACGGTGGTCCGGAGCCTCTGATCCACCACGACGCCGCCCCGGCTGGTAGCGACGCCGAACTTCTCGAGGCCAAGGCCCTCCACGTTGGGCCGCCGCCCCGCGGCAACGAAGATCTCGCCCACGGCGGTTCGTTGCTCGGGCCCCTCCTTCCGGCTCCAGACGATCGTCTTTTCGCCCGCGCTCCGCTCCACCCGCTGGATGGAAACACCGGTGTGGATGGTGACGCCCTCCGCCTCGAGATGGGTCCGCACCACGGTGGCGGCCGCCGGATCCTCCTTGATCAGAATCTGCGGCGCTGCCTCGAAGGCGACCACTGGCACACCCAGCCGCTGAAAGATCTGGGCGAATTCGATCCCGATCGGGCCGGCGCCGATGATCGCCAGGGAGCCCGGCGACTCCTCCAGATCGAAGACGTTGAGATGGGTGAGGTAGCCTGCCTCGGCCAACCCGGGAATCGGAGGGAGATCGGGCCGCGAACCGGTCGCGATCACGATCCGTTTCGCCCGAAGCGTCCGGTCACCGACACGCACGGTATCGGCAGCGACCAACTGCGCCGACCCGAAGGCCACCTCCACGCCCATGGCGCGGAAGCGGGCCGGATCGTCATGGCGGCTCACGATGGCGCGGGCGGCCCGCATGGCACTCATGACGCTGGCGAACTCGACCGGCCTGGCCTTGCCATAGAGGCCGAGAAGACCGCTGTCGCGACGGATCTGGGCGGCATGCGCACTGGCCACCAGTGCCTTGCTCGGCACGCACCCGGTCCAGAGGCAGTCACCCCCGAGTCGATCGCGCTCGATCAGGGCGGCGCGGGCGCCGAGATATGATGCGCCTGCCGCACTCACCAGACCGGCGGTGCCGCCGCCGATCGCCAACAGATCGAAGGATTCAGGCATCGGCACACCGAGAGTGTCGTTGACGCCGGGCGCCGCCACCGGCACGGGTGCATTGCCGATCTCCGATGTGCAAGGGTATGAAATTGAAAGTCAGGCAGCTCGCCACCCCGGGCGCGATGCCTGACCTGTTCCGACTCTCGCGCGCGATGCCCGGAGCGATCAGGCCCGCACGACTTTCTGGAAACGGGCCCGGAGGTCGCGAGTGACTGTCCCGGCGCGCCCCGCGCCGATGATGCGTCCGTCGACCATGCGGATCGGGGCGACTTCGGCGGCGGTCCCGGTCAGGAACGCCTCCTCGGCGGTGTAAAGATCGTAGCGGTTGAGGATCGTCTCCACGACGCGGTAGCCGGCCTCGATGGCGATTTCGATGATCACGTCCCGGGTCACGCCCTTGAGCAGACCGGCATAGACGGCGGGCGTGTAGAGCACATCCTTCTTCCAAATGAAAAGATTCATGCCGGTCGCTTCGGCGATGTGGCCGGAGCTGTCGAGCATGATCGCATCATCGGCGCCGGCGTTCGTCGCTTCGATCTTGGCGAGAATGTGATTCAGGTAGTTGAGCGACTTGACCCGTGGCGAAAGTGATTCGCGCTGCATGATCGGGGTGCCGGCGGTGACAAGGGTCAGCCCCGCCTCATAGCGCTCCGGCGGCCAGATCGCGATCGTGTCGAAGATGATGACGTTGGACGGTTTGGCGCATTTCCGCGGGTCGAGCCCCAAGTCACCCACGCCGCGGGAAATAATATGGCGGAGGTACCCGTCCGAGATGCCGGAACGCTTCACCCCTTCCTCGGTCACGGCGATGAGTTCCTCCCGCGTGAGGGGCGGGGCGAGGAGGATCGCCTTGGCGGAGTCGTACAGCCGGTCGATATGGTCCTTCAGGCGAAAGGTCCGGCCGCCGTAGGTGCGCATGCCCTCGAAGACGCCATCCCCGTAGAGAAAGCCGTGGTCGTACACCGAAACCTTGGCGGTGTCGCGATCGAGCCACTGGCCATCGAGGTACACAAGCGACACGGGAGCTCCAGGTGCGAAAAGATGAGTCTGCGCTGGTGCGAAACCGGAGAGGAATCTGGCAGGGGGTCTCTGCCGGGGCAACTGTCCGAGGCGCGGGCGGCGTCACGGTGCGGAACGCCGGACACCGGCGGTGCGGAGAGTGCGGTGGTCGTCAGGTTTCACCGGGGCCGGTACCGCTGGTGCTGGCCGCCGCACGGCCGCAGGGCCCGGCGAGATCGGCCGGGCCCTGCGGGCGTTCCACCGACGGCCGGGCACGTTGTTTGTGCATCACGTGCCCGGGAAGTATGATGAGGGCGGTGGGACTCGAACCCACGACCTAGAGATTAAAAGTCTCTTGCTCTAGCCAGTTGAGCTACGCCCCCGGTGCGACAAACGTGGTCCGGGTGGCGGTGAAACTCAAGCCTCCGACCGCGAGGTTTCCATGCATGGTCTCCGACCTGCGCTCGTGTTCCTGCTGGCGATTGGCGCGGCGGCCTCCCCCCTGCGGGCCCAGGACCCCCGGGATGACCGCTGGCAGATTGCCCTCGAAACCGGCGAATACATCTGGGACATCCGTCTGGTGCGACTGACCGGGGACTCGCTGGTCTTTCGCCGGGCGGACAGCGTCGGCGCGGTCAGCGTGCGGCGCATCGGTGAGCTGCGCCTCATTCGGAAGACCGAATTCCGGGTGGGCACGGATGGCGGCGGGGCGCTGCCGGCCCTCATGGGTGCGGATGACGAGATCTACTCGTTCGCGCCACTCGATTATGCGGCACGGATCCGTGCAGTACAGCAGATTCTGCTGGCCCATCCACCGAAGCCGTAGCCACCAGGTTCCATGGTCCGGCGGCCGAGCCGCCGGGTCCCCCAGGCCGGGAACCGTGATAACTTGTGCGTCGTTCATCCTTGCCCTCCGCTTTCACTCCCGGCCACATGACCTCCTGGAACGACCTCGCCGACCGCATCCTCACCGGATCCTGCGCGACCCCCGACGAAGCCCTCGCCGTACTGGCCTCCCCGGACGACGAGCTGCTCGCCGTGTTGCATGCGGCCTTTCGCCTGCGTGAGCGCTACCACGGCCGGGATGTGCGTATCCATGTGTTGAAAAACGCCAAGAGCGGCCTCTGCCCGGAGGACTGCGCCTTCTGCAGCCAGTCGACCAGGTTCGAGACCGGGGTCGAACGCTTCAGCCTGCTCTCGGTCGAGGCACTGGTGGAGGGCGCCCGCGAAGCAGCGGCGATGGGTGCGGTGAAATACTGCATGGTCACCAGCACGCGCGGCCCGTCGGCGCGCGAGCTGGAGACGATCTGCACCGCGGTGCGGCAGATCAAGCGGGAGCTGAATCTCAATGTCTGCACCTCACTGGGTCTGCTCAAGGAGGGCCAGGCGGAGCAGCTCGCGGCGGCCGGGGTGACCCGCTTCAATCACAATCTCGAAAGTTCACGGGCCCACTTTCCCGAGGTGTGCAGCACCCATGACTACGATGACCGAATCCGGACCGTGAAGGCCGCGAAAGCTGCCGGAATGGAGGCCTGTTGCGGCGGGATCATGGGGATGGGTGAGCGCCTGGAGGATCGGGTGGCGCTCGCGCTGGAACTGCGCGCACTCCAGGTCGAATCGATACCGGTCAATTTTCTCGATCCCCGTCCGGGCACGCCACTGGGCGACCAGCCGCGGCTGACTCCGCAGGATTGTCTGCGCGCGCTGGCCATGTTCCGGTTCGTGAATCCCACGCGCGATATCCGTGTCGCGGGCGGGCGCGAGGTGAACCTGCGGCATTTGCAGCCGCTCGCGCTCTACCCAGCGAACTCACTCTTCAGCAACGGATATCTCACCACACCCGGCCAGGGCGCCGATTCCGACCGCAGGATGATCGCCGATCTCGGATTCCGGGTGGCCGAGCTGGTCTCGGCGCTGTAGGGGTCGCACTTATGCGTCCCCTGCCCGCCGGCACTGAACCCCAACGCGCCGGACCGGGCTATCGACCGGCGGAACCCGGATCGTCCCCCTCGCCCGAACAGCTCCGCACCTGGGATGATGCCCACCTCTGGCATCCCTTCACCCCGCACAGCGTCTACCGCGAGGAGGAGCCGCTCCTGATCGCGGCGGGCGAGGGACACTATCTGATCGATACGGAAGGTCGCCGCTACCTCGATGGCGTCGGCTCGCTCTGGTGCAACCTGTTCGGGCACCGTCGCGCCGAGATTGATGCCGCCATCCGGGACCAGCTGGAGCGGATCGCGCACAGCACGCTCCTGGGGCACAGCAACGTCCCCGCCATCCAGCTCGCACGGAAACTGGTCGAGCTCGCCCCATCGGGGCTTTCGCGCGTGTTCTTTTCGGACGACGGGTCCACGGCGGTCGAAGTGGCGCTCAAGATGGCGCTGCAGTTCTGGCAACAGGAGCGGGGCGGCGCGGAAAGTGAACGGCAGCATTTCCTCACCCTCGACCTCGCCTATCACGGCGATACGGTGGGGTCAGTGTCGCTGGGTGGCATCGACCTGTTCCATGAGCGGTATCAGCCCCTGCTTTTCCGGACGGAGAAGGCGCCGGCACCGTACTGCTACCGGTGTCCGCTGGGGCTGGAGCGCGCGAGCTGCGGGCTGCGCTGCGTGGAGGAGTTCGAGGCCATGGCCCGCGACCTGGGTGGCCGCCTCGCCGCCATCGTGATTGAGAGTGGCGTCCAGGGTGCGGCCGGCATGGTGGTGCAGCCGGAAGGGTTTCTGCGCCGCGCACGCGCGGTCGCGGACGAGGTCGGCGCGCTGCTGGTTCTGGATGAGGTGGCGACGGGATTCGGACGGTCGGGTGCGCTGTTCGCCTGTGAGCGCGAGGGCGTCAGCCCGGACCTGCTCTGCGTCGCGAAGGGACTGACCGGGGGGTACCTGCCGATGGCGGCGACGCTGACCACCGAGCGCGTCTTCCAGGCGTTCCTCGGCCCGCCCGCGGAGGGCCGGACATTTTTTCACGGTCACACGTATACGGGCAATCCGCTGGCCGCCGCCGCCGCCCTGGCGACCCTCGAGATCTTCGAGCGAGACGACATCCTTGCCCGTCTACCGCACACGATCGCGCACCTCGGAAGTGAGCTGGACCGATTGCGCGGACTCCCCGCCGTCGGCGACGTCCGGCAGTTCGGCCTTGCCGCCGGCATCGAGTTGGTCGCGGACCGCGCGACCCGGCGTCCCTACCCCGCGGCGGAACGACGCGGGATGCTGGTCTGTCGAGCGGCGCGCCGTCAGGGGGTCTTCCTGCGACCGCTGGGAGACACGATCATACTGATGCCGCCGCTCACGATCACGTCAGACGAAATCACCTTGCTCATTGACGCCATCGCTGATGGCATCCGGGAGTGCTGCCCATGACCGCACCGCGTCCTGCACGGCGCACGCCGAGTACCCGCAAGAGTCGGCCGACTCCGGCGCCGCCACCGGAATCGGCCACGCCGGAGCACCCCACGGTGACGCTTGTTGTCGGTACCGGAACCGGGGTGGGGAAGACGTGGATCACCTGCGCCGTCGCGCGGGCGTTGCAGGCCGCGGGGCAGCAGGTGGTCGCCGTCAAGCCGATCGAAACCGGCTGTGTGGAGCCAGCGGATCCCTCCGAGGATGGACTTCGCCTCGCGGAGGCGACGGGACAGGCCGGCCCGCGTCGGGCCCTGGTGCGGCTACCGGGACTGGTCGCGCCCGCGATCGCGGCGGACCAGGCGGGCGTCACCGTCGGCTATGACGACCTGATCGCACGTCTGCGCAGCATGGCGACCACGGACACCCTGCTCCTGGTCGAGGGTGCCGGTGGCCTGCTCTCGCCGCTGACCTGGAGCGACAACCACCTCGACCTGGCCCACAGCCTGGAGGCGCGGGTGCTGCTGGTCGCCGCCGACCGGCTGGGCACGATCAATCACACCCTGATGGCCCTCCGGGTGCTGCAGGCCGAAAAGATATCTGTGTTAGGCGTTGTGCTGAACCAACCCGGCGACCCCGACGAAAGCACCCGGACCAATGCCGGCGCGCTGCAGCGCCTCGTCGAGCACGTGCCGATCGTGACGGTGCCGCACCTGACCGATCCGGTGCAGGCGGATCAGGCGGTGAAGGAAATCGCGGGCTGGCTACTGCCCTAGACGCTCGAGCGCCGCGCGCAACTCGGTGCGCGCGGCATCGTTGGGCGCCCGCGCGAAGCCCGCCATCAGCTGCTCACGCGCGACCGCCGGCGGCAACACCACCCGGATCGCCTGCAGCACCCGTCGCCGGACGGCAGCGCGAGGCGAGGCGAGATGATCACGCAACAGCAGCAGCGCCCGGGCATTGCCCCGCGCCGCCAGCCCCGCCAGCGCATAGCCTGCATTCGGTGTCGTCTCGACGGCGGCACTCACGAGGTCGAGCATCATCGTGTCGCCCACCTGCGCAATGCCGCGCAGGGCGGCATCCACGATCGCATCGCGATAGCTCGCCGTCCGGAGCCCGGCCTCCAGGTAGCCATGCGCACCAGCGGGTTCCAGCTTGAGGAGGCTGCCCAGTGCGGCTGCCCGCACGCTGTAGCTTTCGCCCTCCCGCCACGCTGCCTGCACCACCGCGATGACAGGTGCTTCCGGGTATCCCGCCAATCCCTCGACCGCGCTTGCCCGCACCGCCGCAGAGGTATCGGCCATCGCCTTGAGCAGGGCGTTCCGCGCCAGCGGGCCCGGAAAGGCGGCGAGCGCCTGGACGGCCTGTTGCCGGGTGAGGAAATAGTCGGCACCCGTCGCAGCGGTGATCAGCGCGGCGCGTGCCGCCGTATCGTTCTTCCGCTGGGCCAGCTGACCGACGATCCACCAGCGATTCCAGAGCGTCGAGTCGCGCTGCAGTTGCGTGGCGAGCCAGCCCGTCGGCTGGTCGAACGTCAGCGACTTGAGGATCGTGTTGTTCTCGTCGAAGGCGACCATCGTCGGCGCGGTGTGCACGCCCGCGATGTGGATCACCTGCTCCCGCTCGGTGAGGTCCACCCGACTGACGACGTCACCGCCGGCCATGCCGACCCGGACGGTGAGCGGCATCCGGAATACCGCCGGCACGGTGAACCGGAGCCCGGCGCTGTCGGCGGGGAGGGTATCGACCTGGGCCTGACGCACGTTGAGCGTCACGAGAGCCAGGGAGGAGTCCCATGACGCGCTGACGACGAACTCGGGATAACCGGCCTGGTACACCCACTGGTCCCAGAACCAGTCGAGATTCTCCCCGGTCGCGAGGAGAAAGGCCTGACGCAAGTCATCAGTCGTGGCCACGCCGAGCGCATGATCGGTGAGGTACCGGTGCACGCCGGCCCAGAAGCGCTCCTCGCCGAGATACTGTTTCAGCATGAGGAGAATGAGAGCGCCGCGCGGGTAGATGTTGTTCGAGTTGAGGGCGGCGACCGGCATCCGTCGGCCGGCATCGATCTGCAGGAAGTTGTCGTACTCGTCCAGGTAGTAGTCCTCCTCCAGATGGCGCCCCCCCTTCGCCGCCCAGTACTGGCCCGGCATGAACTCGGCAAACCCCTCGTTGAGCCACATATTGGCCCAGTTGGCCGTGGTGACGAAGTCGCCGAACCACTGGTGGGCCAGCTCGTGCGGGATCAGGATGTGCTGGTACCAGGGGCGGTCGGCATACGCTTTCGCATCAGGCAGCCAGTCGACCAGCGTCGTCGCGCTGACATTCTCCATGCCGCCGAAGAAATCAGCCACGGTGGTCTGGGCATACTGGGCCCAGGGATAGGGCACCCCGGTAAGGCGGCTGTACACGCCGATCATGTCCGGCGTGACCCGGAAGAGCGGCCGGGCGCGGGCACTGTCCGGGCGATAGACGTAGTAGTCGACCGGCACACCCTTCCAGTGATCGGTCAGCTTTACCAGCGGGGCAACCACCAGCGAGACGAGGTAGGTCACGGCCGGCTTGTCCTGCCGCCACTGCATCGTGCGGGTCCCATCCCGATTGACCCGATCCAGCGCAAGCCGCCCGTTGGACACCGCCGTGAATCCGCGCGGCACGGTCGCCTCGACTTCCCAGGTCATCCGGTCATTGGGAAAGTCGTACGTGGGAAACCAGAAGTGATTGTTGTCGCCCTCCCCCTGGCTCCAGAGCTGCTTCGGGCGACTGGGCGGGAGCGAGTCGGCTTCGATGAACGTGAGGCCGCGGCCGTTGTCGATCCTGGCGACGTAGTCGATCGTGAATCGGACCGTGTCGCCCAGGGCGACAGGGCGCGGGAGCCGTACCACGAGCGTGTCCCGCACCCGGCTGAACGCGAGGGCGGCTCCCGGGCGCCCAGTCACGCCGCCCGCACGGACCGAACCGATGTCGAGCAGCGCGCCGGCGTCCAGCACGACGGAGTCGAAGGCGGGTCGCAGGGCACGCAGCGTCACCGCCACCTGCCCCACCAGACTGGTGCTGTCCCAGTTGAAGCGGCTCAGGCTGATGCGCTCGTGCACGAGATCGTAGTCATGCGAGCGGCTGTAGCGGTCATTAGCCATGCGCTCGGCGTTCGACTGCGCACTCAGCGGTGCCGCGGCCAGGACGAGCAGGAGGGCGAAGCGTGGGGACATGGGGAGTGACGGGTGAGGAGTGAGGAGTGAGGAGTGCGGAGGCTCGCGCGGACCAGGTCAGCGCGGTTCGGTGACCGCGGCCACCGGGGCGAAGCTGCGGCGATGGTGCGGCGTTGCACCAAACTGGGAGAGCGCCGCGGTGTGGGCCACGGTGCCGTACCCGGCGTTGTGTTCCCACGCATAGGTTGGGTACCGAACCGCGAGGGCACGCATGAGGCGATCGCGGAGTTCCTTGGCGACGATGCCTGCCGCGGCGATCGAATAGCATTGTGCGTCGCCTGCAATCAACGCGTCGTGCTCGAACCCACACTCCGGCAGCGGCAGACCGTCGATCAGAATCAGCCAACCCGTCGCGCCGGACCGCTGGGCCCCCTCACGAAACCCGCGAGAGGTGAGCAGAGCAGTGATCGCCCGGCGCATCGCCAACGCCGTCGCCCGCCGGATGTTGAGTCGATCGATCTCACGGACCGATGCCGCCCCGACTCCGATGCCGAGTGCCGTCATTCGGAGCGGCGGGCAGAGGGCGGCGCGCTGACGGCCGCTCAGGGTCTTGCTGTCGCGCACACCGGCGATTGCCGGGCAGCCGGGGGGAAAGACGGCGGCCGCGGCCACCACTGGACCAGCCAGGGGACCGCGGCCGACTTCGTCGACCCCAATCAGGAGCGCACCTCGATTCCAGACCGCGGCCTCACGCGTGAGGTTGGGCACCGGAAGCCCGGTGGCGGCCCGTGACACCGTCAGCTCTTGGTGACGGGCTCCCGTTTTTCCTTGATGCGCGCCGCCTTGCCGCTGACATGCCGGAGATAGTACAGCTTGGCGCGGCGGACCTTGCCACGACGCACGACGTCGATCGTCGCGATGCTCGGACTGTGGAGCGGAAAGATTCGCTCGACGCCGACCCCTGCCGACACCTTCCGCACCCGGAAGGTTTCGTTGATCCCGCCGCCGCGCTTGCCCATGCAGACGCCTTCAAAGGCCTGCAGACGTTCCTTGTCGCCTTCCCGCACGCGGACCATCACCTTGATGGTATCGCCCGGGCCGAACGCGGGAATGTCCGTCCTGCAGCCTTCGGTTGCCACCGCCACCATGCGTTCCATGATTCCTCTCCTTCAGATCGACGCTCCGGAGGAGCGCCCTGCCGAGCGCGCTGATTAGTGGCGCGCATCCTCGTTATTACTGACCCAGAGATCGGGCCGTCGTTCCTGCGTCAGCCGCTCCGATTCCGCCCGGCGCCACTCGGCGATCGCCGCGTGATCCCCCGACAGGAGCACCTCGGGCACCGTCCGTCCCCGATATTCCGGAGGTCGAGTATAACTGGGCGGGCTCAGCAGCCCCTCGTAGTGCGAGTCGGTGCTGGCCGACTCATGATCCCCCAGCACACCGGGGAGCAACCGGACCACCGCATCCACGATGCAGAGGGCCGCCGGCTCCCCACCGGAGAGGACAAAGTCGCCCAGCGAGAGCTCTTCCGTGGCCAGGCCATCGGCCACCCGCTGGTCCACGTCCTTGTAGTGACCACAGAGCAGCGTCAGCCGCTGCCCCAGCGAGAACCGTACCGCATCCGCATGCCCGAACCGCCTGCCGCGCGCCGACAGCAGGACGATCGGGCCCGCCTGCGACTCCGCATCCAGCGATTCCACCGCTTCCCAGAACGGCGCGGGCTTGAGCACCATGCCGGCGCCGCCGCCGTACGGCGAATCATCCACGGTCTTGTGCCGGTCGTGGGTGAAGTCCCGCAACTGCACCAGCCGGTATTCGACCCGCCCTGCCGTCGCCGCCCGGCCCGGAATGCTCGCCGCCAGCATCGGCGCGAGTGCCTCGGGAAACAGCGTGACCACATTGATCCGCAGCATACCGGTGTGCCTAGTCCAGCAACCCGTCCGGGACCGCGACGGTCAACCGCCGCGTCTCGCGATCGATCCGGCGGATAAATTCCTTCTTGAACGGCAGAAGGAATTCGCGTTTCGGACCCTGGACCTCGAGCATCAGGCCGGACGCCAGTTCGAACAGGTTGGTCACCAGTCCGAGCGCCGTGTCATCCTCCTGCGCAACGGCGAAGCCGACCAGCTCATGGAGGTACACCTCGCCCTCCGCGGGAGGCGCCAGCTGATCCGCCGGGACGCCGAGGAAGAGGCCCCGCCAGCTGTCCAGCTCATCTCGACCCTCATGCCCGCGAAACTTCAGCAGCCACTCGCGGTGGAAGGCCCGGCTCCGCTCGATCCGCACCGGCTCACCGATGATCGCACCGGTCAAATCGAGACGCCAGAGTTCCTGGCCCGCAGTGAAGACCGCTTCCGGCGTGCTGGTGAGCGGGAAGATCACCATCTCCCCCTTCAATCCATGCGGCTTCCGGAGCCGCCCCACCGCAAGAATGCGGGGGCGCTCCGGTGCGGTCACGCCTTCGGGGCGGCGGCCAGGACGCCGGCGCGGGTCAGGAGATCGCGCACCGTATCGGTGGGCAGGGCACCCTTGGCCAGCCAGGCCTTCGCCGCATCGGCGTCGATCTGCATTTTCTGGTCGGGCTGCTCCGCGCGCGGGTTGTACGTGCCAAGGGTCGCCACAAACCGGCCATCCCGGGGCGAATCCTTGTCAGCCACAACGATACGATAGAGCGGAACACCCTTCCGCCCGACGCGGCGGAGACGGATCTTGGTTGCCATGCGTGCCTGACCTTCTCGAGTACAAGGAGGGTATGCGACACTCTGCATACCGGAAAAATGCTACATCCCGAACATCCCGCCACCACCCTTGCCGAAGGGCAACTTGACCCCCGGCTTGCCCGCGGACTTCATCATCTTCGCCATCTGCTTGAACTGGGCGAGGAGCTGATTCACTTCCTGGACCGTGCGACCTGAGCCCTTCGCGATCCGCAGCCGGCGCGAACCGTTGATCACGTCAGGATCGGTCCGCTCCTTCAATGTCATCGAAAGCACGATCGCCTCGACGTGGCGGATCCGCTTCTCGTCCAGATTGGCGCCGGCCAGCATCTGCGGACTCACGCCCGGGAGCATGCCGAGCACATTCTTGAGCGGCCCCATCTTCTGCATCTGTTTCATGGCGGTCAGGAAGTCGCCAAGATCGAGGCCCTTCTTCGAGGTCGCCTTTCGCGCCAGCTTCTCGGCTTCCGCCGCATCGACGGTGGTTTGCGCCTTCTCCACCAGCGAGAGAATGTCGCCCTTCTGCAGGATCCGTCCCGCCAGGCGATCGGGCCGGAACGGTTCCAGGGCATCCAGCTTCTCGCCCATGCCGAGGAACTTGATCGGCGCCTTGGTGACCCCGTAGATGGAGAGGGCGGCACCGCCGCGCGCATCGCCATCCATCTTCGTCAGCACGACTCCGGTAATGCCCAGCGCCTCGTGAAAACCGGTCGCGATTCGCACCGCATCCTGACCGGTCATGCCGTCGGCCACGAGCAGGATCTCATGCGGCTTGATGGCCGCCTTCAGCGCCTTCAACTCCTGCATCATCTCGGCGTCGATCTGGAGCCGTCCGGCGGTATCGACGATCACCGTCCGGGCCCGGGCCTTCCCTGCCTCGACGATGCCCCGCTTCACGATGCCAGTGACGTCGGTGCCACCAGGCTCGCTGTGAACGCCGACCTCGATCTGCGTGCCGAGGGTGACCAGCTGATCCACCGCGGCAGGGCGATATACGTCCGCGGCGATGAGGAACGGCGCCTTCTGCTCCAGCTTCAGCCGCTTGGCGAGTTTCCCCGCCGTGGTGGTCTTGCCCGAACCCTGCAACCCGACGAGCAGGATGATCGTGGGCGGGACGGAGGCGAACCCCAGCGGTGCCTGCTTCTCACCGAGGAGTGCGACCAGCTCGTCGTACACGATCTTGACCAGCTGCTCACCGGGACGAACCGCCTTGAGCAGTTGCGCACCAACCGCCCGCTGCTCCACCCGCTCGAGAAATTCGCGGGTGAGGTCGAAGCTGACATCCGCTTCCAGCAGGACGCGCCGGATCTCGCGGAGGCCATCTTTGACCGCCTCCTCAGTGAGGACGCCGCGCCCCGTGAGTTTCTGGAGCGCGGCGGTGAGTTTAGCGGACAGCTCATCGAACATAAGCCTCACAAAATAGAGAGGTTACGGGGGTTGCACAAGGCGGGAAGCTGGCAGCCGTCAGCCGTCACTTGGCAGGCGGGCGGGTGACTGGGAAGAGGGAAGCGGGAGCGGCAACATGGGATCAGGGGGGTAGGAGCGGCCGGCGGACAGAAGGAATGAAGGAAGGAGGCAAAGGTCATCCTATCCGTAAGCCGAGCAAGGAGTTGGCTAACTCCAAGGGCAATGTCATTCGGTCGACGGCTGATGGCTCACGGCTACATTCCTTCCGCGTCGTCCTGACCCCTCCCTGCACGAATTGGTTGACGGATGCTTGAGTGCCTGGTGGCAGCTTCGGTTGCACCCACACAGGAGAGTTGCCCATGAAACCTGCCGCACTCGCCCTACCCCGCCCCGAGGACCCCTCAGATGTCGCACTCCGCGTCGCGGACCTGCTGGCGGAATCCTACGCGCGCGGCCAGCGCAATGCGCTGCACACCGCACGGGCCCTCTCGGAAGATGAACTCCGCCTCGGCCTCGATTTTGTCTCGACCGTGCTGGAGGTTGCCTCAGGCTCCGCGCGCGTGATCGCGATGGTCCTCGCCGAACGGATGGAACAGCCGACGCGGCAGTCACTCCATTGAGGGACCGGCTCGGCTAGGGGACCAGCTGAACCCCGGTCACTTTTTGCCAGCCGGGCCAGTCGTTTGGCCCGATGACGATGCGAGTGGACGGATGCTCGCCGATCAGGATCGACGAAATTTCGAGGCGATAGCCGAGTCGGCGGCGTGATTCCAGCCGCTGGCCCGACGTCGCGAGCCAGCGGGTGCGGGCAGTCAGGTCATCCCAGGCGATGTACCAGACCAGCGCCGGACCTGTCGGCGTCTCGTAGACTCGCAACCGATCACCGCCCCAACCCAATGCCAGCGGGGTGTGCACCTCGGCCGCATTGGCCAGGTCGGCGGCGAGGATGCGCAGGTCGAACTCCCCCATGACGTCATCGAAGATCACCCGGGGCTCTTCACTGATGAAGCGCAGGGTCAACGGTACGTCGCCCTTGCCGTAGCGATCCGGGTGCAGGATCTGTTCGGTGGAAACCGGCATCCGACGTCCATAGGGCAGGGTGTCGTGCAACTCGGACCCGGCCCACCAGCGGAGGAAATCGGCCCCCGCGAGATAGGGAAAGATGATCGACTCCCGCACAATACGGGGAGCCTTGTTGTACACCGGCATCGCGATCTGCTGGCTGCGAAACTGCTCGTGATACGTTTCCCAGAACTCCGGCATCGCGAAGAGATTCTGGTCCGGCACCATGACCTGGAGTCCGGCAAGGGTTGCCTGACCCTCTAGAATCGCCTGTGCCGCAGCCAGCCGGTCGTTATCGCCCGTCTGCCGCAGGATCGAATCGAGCGCGACGTACTGGTGCTGCAGCGCATGCACCAGCTCATGCGCGACGGCGGCGGTCACGGCGCCGGGGTTGGGATTGGCCACGACGAACAGCATGGAGGAGTCGGGCTCGTAGAATCCGATAATCTGTTCGGTATAGAGATCGAGGAGCAGCGCCCGCAGGTCCAAGGTGTCAGGCAGCAACCCGAGGAGCCGGTAGGTCGCCTGGAGGCCGCGGGCCCGTTCGGGTGGCAGCTCCTGGTCGAGCTTCTGCAGCAGGTAGGCGCGTACCTGGTCCCGGGTTCGCACCGCCGAGCGCGGGGGCGCGCGGAATCGAAGGCCGGTGGCTTTTTCGACTGCGGGCACCAGACTGTCGACCAGTCGGGCGATCGCCTCCCCGCCTTGGGCCGGCTTCCGCCCGCGACAGGCACCCGCGCCGAGCAGGGCAAAGAGGACTGCGACGGTGAACGCGAGCCGAGTCATGGCTGAAGTACGAATGTGCGGTACCAGGCGATCACTGCCGGCCCAGACAGCCACGTCGTTGCGGCGCCGAGACTGAGGAAGACTCCGAAAGGCACCAGCCGCTTCTGCCCGACCAGGGAGAGCGGCACGAAAATGATCGTGCCGAGAAGGGCACCCAGGAAAATCGTGAGCAGCACCCCCTGCCAGCCCACGAACGCGCCCACCATCGCCATCATCTTGATATCCCCGCCGCCCATCGCCTCCTCCTTGAACATCCTGGTGCCGGCCGCGCCCACGGCCCACAGCAGCACGAAGCCGGTCGCCGCGCCGATGAGTGCCGTGATGAGCGCATCGAGCCCGCCGCCGAGTCCGAAGAGGAGCCCAATGACGAGACCGCCAAGGCTGAATTCATCGGGGATGATGTATTCCCGCGCATCGGTCATGGCGATGCCCAACAGGATGGTGAAGAAGACCGCGCCGGCGGCGGCCTGGAGCGCGAGGCCGAATCGCCAAGCCATGAACGCCCAGATGAGCGCGTTGACCGCCTCGATCAACGGATACTGCATCGAGATTCCGGTGCCGCAGCGACGACACCGGCCGCGCAGCAGCGCCCAGGAGAGGACCGGGATGTTGTCGTACCACGAGATCAGCTGACCACAACCGGGACACCGGGACCGCGGGCTGACAACCGATTCCTCCCGGGGCCAGCGGAGGATGCACACATTCAGGAAGCTGCCGAACATCGCGCCGAGCACCCCGGCGACAATGACCAGCGCCCATTCATCGATCACGACGCACCTCGTAGAGGAGGATGCCGGCGGCGACTGCCACATTCAGCGATTCTACGCCGCCTGAGAGCGGCACGGCGACGGAGCGCTCGGCGCCCGCGGCCAGCTCCGGTCGTACGCCGCCGCCTTCGTTGCCGAGGATCAACGCGACGGGCCCGGCACGCTGGGCGCGGCTCACGATCATGCCGTCGGAGGCGGTGGTCCAGAGGGCCACCCCGGTGCCGCGAGCCCAGGCGATGAACGCCGGGGGTTCCACCAGCACCGCGGGCAGGCGGAAGAGCGCCCCCATGCTGCCACGCAACGCCTTCGGGTTGTGAAGGTCGGCGGTTCCAGGCAGTGCGACAAGGCCTATCGCTCCCAGTCCCAGCGCGGTCCGGGCGAGGGCCCCGACGTTGCCGGGGTCCTGCACCCCGTCGAGCACCAGCACGACATCGTGGGGCCCGGGGTGGAGGTCATCGAGTGTCCAGCGCCGCGGCTCGACCACGGCGACGATACCCTGGGGCGAATCCGTGCCCGCCAGTTCGATGAGGGTGTCCTCATCGACACCTTCCATCGGGACACCGGCGTGCTGCAGACGCGCCTTGAGGGCGCTTCCCCGCGGTGTAGCTTCCAGCGCCTGTGAGGTAACCGCTCCGCGAATCGGCAGGCTGGCCGCGAGCGCCTCTTCGATGAGGCGGACCCCTTCGGCGAGTGTCAGCCCCCGACGTTCACGGGCGCGACGCCGGTGCAGGTCACGGATTGTGCTGAGGAGAGACACCGTCAGGATGCATTCGGAATGAAGATCGCACTGACCATCGCGGGCTCCGATTCAGGTGGTGGGGCCGGCATCCAGGCCGACCTGAAGACCTTCCAGCAATTCGGGGTTTTCGGGACCAGCGTCATTGTCGCGCTCACCGCACAGAATACTCGCGGCGTGCGCGCCGTGCACGCGGTGCCGGCCGCGATGGTGACCGACCAGCTCGCGGTACTCGCGGAAGACCTGTCGCCGGACGCGGTCAAGACGGGCATGCTCGCCACGGCCGCGCTGGTCGCACAGGTTGCTGAAGCAATCGCGCGATATCGCTGGACCAATTATGTCTGTGATCCGGTGATGGTCGCCTCGTCCGGTGACCGGCTGCTCGACGCGGACGCGGAAACCGTCATGCGCGATCATCTGCTTCCGCTGGCCAGTCTCGTCACCCCCAACCTCGATGAGGCTGCGCTGCTCACCGGACTCGAGGTCAGTGATCCGGCCGGGATGGAGATCGCCGGACATGCGCTGCGCGAACTCGGCGCCGGGGCCGCCCTGGTCAAGGGCGGGCACCTCAATGGACTCATCATGACCGACGTCCTGGTGACCGCACAGGGCGTTCGCCACTTCAGCCGGCGCCGCATCGATACCAGCTCCACCCACGGTACCGGCTGCACCCTGTCGGCCGCAATCACCGCCGGACTCGCCACGGGCCAGCCCATGACCGCGGCAGTGGCTGACGGGCTCGATTACGTTGCCCGCGCCCTGCAAAGCGCCCCGGGCCTCGGCGCTGGACACGGGCCCGTCAATCACATGGTCCCGGCGCGCCAGGACTGACCCGCGAACCCGGCGAGTCCGGCGATCACGGCGCGTGCGGATGACGAGCAGCGAGGCGCGCGACCACTCCTTCCACCAGTCGGCCGAGCGCCTTGCCAGCCGCGTGCGCGGTGGCGACGACATCCTGGTGCGAGAGCCGTTCCCCACCGAGACCCGCCGCGCGATTGGTGATCGTCGAGATTCCGAGACATCGCAGCCCCTGCGCCTGCAGCGTGATGACTTCGGCGACCGTCGACATCCCGACCGCGTCGACGCCGAGACGCTCCAGCATGCGGACTTCCGCCGGGGTCTCGTAGCTCGGCCCCATCATCCCACCGTACACCCCGTCCTCCAGCGCGATCCCGCCGGCGCGCGCCACCTGGTGCGCCAATGAGGCAAGCTCCGCATCGAACGGCGCTGACATGTCCGGGAAGCGCGTGTCGCCCGTCACGATCGGTCCGACGAGCGGATTGGCCCAGCTCAGATTGACCTGATCCGCGATGCACATCAGCGTGCCCGGCGCAAAGGTGCGCCGGATCCCTCCAGCGGCGTTCGTCAGGATGACCGCGCCGATCTCCAGCGCGGCAAAGAGCCGACTGGGCAAGGCGACCGTCGCCTGATCAAATCCTTCGTACCCATGGAAGCGGCCGCTCTGGCACAGCACGGGACAATCGCCTAACACGCCGGCGACCAGTTCTCCCGCGTGACCCGGCAGGTCCGAGGGCGGGAATCCCGGGATGCACCCGTAGGGAAGGCGGACCGCCTCTCCGAGCCGATCCGCCAGCCCACCCAGTCCTGAGCCCAGCACCAGGGCGACCGTGGGCCGCCGTCCGCCCAGCCAGGGACGCACCACCGCCAGCGCGTCCTCAATCGGGGAGGTCATACGAGTATCCCGGCGATCTCGGCAACGGTGAATGCCGCCACGTTGCCAGCGATCATGTCGCGCTGGACGGAGCGGGCGATCTCGTCCGGGGGCGCCGGCACCAGTCGGCAGACCTGGAGGACGATGGATCCGAAGGGCGAGGGGGTGAGCGTCACTCCAGACGTGCTGAATCAGACATCAGCGTCGGCAGCGCGACGGCTGGATCGGGCGGCGCGCAGGATCGTACCGGCTTCGAGCACCGTGCCCAATGGAACGGGCAGGCCACGACCATCGGTGATGAGCGCCGTCCCGGCGTCGGCCTCGGGGAGCAGTTCCATCGCTGCTGCACGCAAGGCATCACGCGCGGTCGCGCCGGCGGGGAGGGAGAGGCCGCGCTCATTCAGATAGATGCGAATGTCGCCGGCCATTACCGTCGGGGCACGAGGCGGAGATCTTCGGTGGGAACCACCGGCTGAGGAAGACGCCGGAGGTGGTCGCGCAGCGCATCAACGGTGCGGATCTCGGTGCGGGTGGCGTCGAGTGCCTCCAGGCTGCGCGGGGCACGGCACCCCTGGCCGACCCGGCAGTCGCTCGCGGCCAGGGGCAGGGCATCGCCATCGAGCAGGTTGGTACTCAAGGCGATCAGGTAACTCTTCTTGCGGTCCACCTCGATGCCACCGGTGGTGCGGAGGCGTTTCACCCGGTCGTAGGCCCTGGCGCGGGGGTCGTACTCGACCAGGAGCCCGGAGACCTGGCAGCAGGGCGTCGAATCGGCGAGCACATTCTCCACCAGCGCCCTGATGGCGGCACCCGTCAGCCGCACGGTGAGCAGGCGCGCCTCGGTGGGCACCGCGGCAGCGAGTGCCGCATTAGTGAGGGGGCCCGCGGGAAGTGCGGGCTCGAGATCGCGACCGCCTGCGACCGCGAAGTCGGTCCGGAGCGCGGCCCGATAGGCATCCGCCACCAGTCTGCCGAGGGTGCCCGCCGGCCCGCGAGACATCGGTCGGCGCAGGATGGCCACCGGCGCGTTCGCCGCCGAATCCCGCCGCTGGATCACCCGCTCGGCGGAATCCTTCGCGGCGAGCTCCTGCCGAGTGGGCTTGACCGGGATGATGGAAGTCGGCAGCGGTTCGAGCGGTCGATCGTCGATGCTGACGGGAACCGGCGCGGCCTCACGAACGAAGAGCGCCCGCGCCCGGCGGGCATAGTCGGGGGGCGCGAGCTCCCAGTCACTGCCGGCGAAGTCCTCCAGCCGCACGACCCGGCGCCGTTCGAGTTCCGCGATGATCAGGTCTCGGATGTTTTCGCCCTTGTCGTAGACCACCGGGGCGTTGGCGAACATCGGGAAATTGCCGCCCCCCTGCTGCCGGAAGTCGCTCAAGGCCAGGGTGAAGCTGTCGGTGGCTGCCACTGGCCTCCCGTTCACTTCCAGCCGTGTCACCCGCGAACCCGCCGGGCGGGAGAGGTCCAGGGTGTAACCCGCCCCACCGATCAGGTCGAAGTTGGAGCCCGTCACATACCGGTTCGGCGCCACCTTGCCGGTTGAATCCACGAAGAAGTACCGGGCGCTCTGCTCCAGCGCCGCGCGTAGCTGGTCGCCACTGATCTTCACGGCCTTGAGCGTATGCTCGAGCGGATAGAGCTGCAGGATCTGACCCACGGTGATCTCGCCCGGGCCGATTCCGGCGCGCAGGTCGAAGGCCGGTGCGGCGGAGAGGTCGGCCCGGGTGGCGCGACGCTGCACCGCATGCACCAGTCGCATCAACGGCGTGTCCTCGACCCGCGCACTCGCCAGCGTGATGCGCTGGGGGCTTTCACCGACCACCTTGGCAACCCAGTTGAGCGTGGCGCGGTGAGGTTCATCGAGGCGACGCACCAGCCGGGTGGCCGGCATGACACCCTGCAGGGAAATCCGCTCGCCCCTGACCCGCACCGGCACGAGCCGGCCGCCACGCAAGACCAGTGACACGTACAGCACCGCCAGACTCTGCGCCCGTTGCTGCGGCTGGACAAAGTGCACGCCGCCCAGCACCGAGTCGACCAGCTCGCCGTGGGAGTGTCCGACCACGACGATGTCCGGCCGATCCGCGCCGGTGGCGAAGGCAGCGGTGGCATTCTCCGGCCCGACGCCGGTGGTATCGTAGGAGGACGGCCCATCGAGGCCGCTGTGCGAGAGGATGATCGTGAGGTCGGCATCCTTCCGCATCTCCCGGACAAGTCCCGCGGCGGCGGCATCGATGCGCTCGACGTGGAGGTGGTGCGCGAACCGATCGCGATGCCACACCATCGTGCCCGGGGTCGTGACGCCCGAGATTGCGACCCGGACCCCATTGCGTTGCACGACCACGTAGCGCGCGAACAACAGCGTATCCGACGGCAGGGCCCGGAGGTTGGCGCTCACGAATGGGAAAGACATGGCGCCGACCGACCGGTTGAACAGGTCGAGCCCGAAGTCGAAGTCGTGATCGCCGGGAGTCGCGGCGTCGTACCCCAGCAGGTTCATCGCGTCGATGACGGGATGGGGATCGCGCGGTGCCTCCCGGCCGAAGTACGCCGCGAGCGGACTGCCCTGCAAGGCATCCCCCGCATCCACCACCACCACCTGGCCGGGATAGCGCAGCCGGAGCGAATCGACCACCGCGGCCGCGCGGGCCAGGCCCCCCGGCCACGGCGAGTTCTGGAGGTAATCCCAGTGGGTGACGTACCCGTGGATGTCGGTGGTGGCGACCACGACCACCCGCACGGTATCGGCGGGAGGGAGCAGGAGTACCGCGAGCAGTGGCAGGATCATGAAGCAATATCCGGCGGGACGAACCCGTCGCGCAATGCGGTGGATCACACCGGCGACCCACCGGGCCCACCCGGGACCGCACGGGCCCTTGCCCCCCGGGGTCACGCCCTTGCGTCCGCTCTCCCGGGCTTGTATTCGTTTAGCCGCATATGAAGCCACCCCTCACGACGCTTGATCTGCTCATGGCACTGGGCGAGCCGACCCGTCTGCGAATCGTGAACTGCCTCGCAGCCGCGCCGCTCTTCGTGTCGGATCTGCAGGCGGTCCTGTCGATCCCCCAACCCACGGTGTCGCGGCATCTCAGGATTCTGCGCGAGGCCGACCTGGTCCGCGACACCCCGATCGCTCAATTCGTTCTCTACCGCCTCCGGCGTCCGGGCGAATCCCTCGGCAAGGTGCTGAGTGCCGTGCTCCAATCCGCGCAACGCGATCCGACCCTCGAGTTCGAACGCGCCCAAGCCCTGCTCCGTAGCCGGCGCCATGCCCGTAACCGCGTAGAAAGCGACCTGCCCGTATGACCCACCGCATTCTGGTCGTGGATGACGAGCCGGATATCACGGCGCTCGTCGCCTATCATCTCGCGAAGGCCGGCTACCGTGTCTCCACCGCGGCCAGCGGCCCCGACGCACTCAAGTCCGCCCGCGAGGAGCGACCCGACCTCGTGATTCTCGACGTGATGCTCCCGGGGGTATCGGGCTACGAGGTGCTGGCCGAACTGCGGCGGCGCGAGGAGACCCGGGATGTCGGCGTCATCCTCCTTACCGCGCGACGGGAAGAGCCGGATCGGATCCGGGGCCTATCCCTCGGGGCGGACGATTATCTCACTAAACCCTTCTCGCCGGCGGAACTCGGGCTCCGGGTGAATGCGCTCCTGCGGCGGCTGGCGGCCCCGGCCGTTTCGGTCGGCTCCAACCTGGCGGCCGGGCCGATCAGCGTGGACCGCTCGGCGCACCGGGTGACGGTGGATGGGAAGGAGATCGAACTGACGGCGACGGAGTACAAGCTGCTGCTGACCCTGGTGGAACGACGCGGGCGGGTGCAGACCCGGCCGCAACTGCTCGAAACCGTGTGGGAGGCGCAGCCGGACATCCAGACCCGCACGGTCGACATGCACGTCCAGCGATTGCGCTCCAAGCTCGGTGAGGCGGGCGACCTGATCGAGACGGTGCGCGGCTTCGGCTATCGCTTTCGCGGCGCGGAGCGGGGGAGTCGCCGGGCATGACCTTCGCCGGCCGCCTGGTGATCGGCACCCTGCTGGTCATCGTCGTCACGATCCTCGTCCTGGTGTGGACTGCCGAAGCCGCCCTTCGGCGCGATCTCGAGGGTGACATCCGGGCGAGCCTGGCGCGCGAGGCCTGGCTGGCCCTGGAAGCCCTGCCTGCGGACTCGCTGGCCTGGCAGGCATCGGCGGAGCGCATGGCCCAAGTCACCGGGCTGCGGATCACGATCATCGACCGCAGCGGCCGGGTGCGGGCGGAGAGCGCAGAGCCCGCGTCGGCGGTCGCGAACATCGAGAATCACGCGTCCCGCCCCGAGGTGCGGGTCGCCTTGCGCGGAGCCATCGGCTCCGACCGGCGTCTGAGCGCGACGATCGGGCAACCGCTGCTTTACGTCGCTGTGCCCGGCGGTCCGGGTGTGGTGCGCGTGGCCTCCCCCCTGGACCAGGTTGAGTCAATCGTCGACCGGGCCCATCACTCCGTGCTCGGCGCCGCCGGTGTGGCGTTGCTCCTCGGATCGCTCCTCGCAGTCGTCGCCGGCCGCTCGATCGCCCGGCCAATCACGAGTATCACCCAGGCGGCTCGAGCGATCGCGCAGGGAGTGGCACCGCGTTTCCCGCGCTCGGGGATTCCGGACATCGACAGCCTGGTGCGCGCACTGCGGGACATGCATGAGCAGCTCGACCAGCGGTTCGATGACCTGCGACGGGAGCGCGCCGAGAGCGCCGCGCTGGTCGAGGCGATGGTGGAGGGGGTCATTGCGGCAGATGGTCGCGGGCGTATCGTGACCGCGAACGCTGCCGCGCGCCGGCTGCTGGGGTATGAAGCGGGAGACGCGCTTCCCGCGCTGGGCCAGCTCTTCCGCGTCAAGGCGGCGCGCGAACTGGTGGACCAGATCCAGAAGGGCCATGGCGCGATGGCACGGGAGCTCGACCTCGATGGCCAGACGGTCCTGTTGTCCGGGCGACCGCTGCCCCGGGACGGTGCGCTCCTCGTCCTGCACGACGTGACCGAGCTGCGCCGGCTGGAAACGATGCGTCGCGATTTCCTGGCCAATGTCTCCCACGAACTCAAGACGCCGCTCACCTCGATCTCCGGCTACGCCGAAACCCTGGTCGGCGATCAGGCCGACCAGGAGACCACGCGACGGTTCCTGAACGTCATCCTCACGAATGCCCGCCGGATGCAGCGGCTGGTGGATGGCCTGCTCGATCTCTCTCGCATCGAATCGGGTGGGTGGCGCCCGGTGCCTGAGGACCTGGAGGTGGCGGTGGTCGCGCGGGAGACATGGGCGCTACTGGTGGAGCGGGCGGAGCACCGGGGCGTGCGGTTCGAGTCCCGGATCCCACCGGACGCGAGTCACATCCACGCCGACCCCGACGCCCTCCGGCAGGTGCTCACCAACCTGTGCGACAATGCATTGCGCTACACCCCGGAAGGTGGCACGATCACGCTGCGGACCGTGGCGGACGATGCCGGCGTGACGATTGCCGTGCGGGACACCGGCAGCGGCATCCCCCCGGATCACCTCTCCCGCATCTTCGAGCGGTTCTACCGGGCGGACGCCGCCCGCTCCCGGGATGAAGGCGGCACCGGGCTCGGCCTCGCGATCGTGAAGCACCTGGTCGAGGCGCACGATGGCCACGTCGGCGCACAGAGCGAGGTTGGAGTGGGAACGGAGATCGCCTGCTGGTTCCCGGCGGGTCCACCGTTGAATGCCATCGAATCGTGACCCACGCTTCGTCGAACCGTGATGTCGTGGGGCCATCCTTCCCTGTACCTCGCAGGGGAGGATCAATTGTGGCTCATGTTGCATCGGCTCACGGCGCACGATCACCGCATGATCTCGGCGCTCGCACGGCGGGAAGCCCCGCGCTGGCTTGACCGGTTTCTCCGGCGGGCCACCCACGCCGGCGGCGCCACGGCGACCACCGGGCTTTCGCTCGTCCTGATCGTGATGCCTGACACACGCCACCTGGGCCTCAGGGCTCTAGTGGCGAATTGCCTTTCTCACCTCGCGGTGCAGGCGCTGAAGCGCACCGTGGTCCGTCCGCGCCCCTCGGTCCTGCTGCCCCATATCGCGGCGCTCGCCGAGCTGCCCGACCACTTCTCCTTCCCCTCGGGTCATGCCTGCGCCGCATTCGCGGTGGTGACTCCCATCCTGCTCGCGGCACCCTCCGCCGGCCTTCCCCTCCTGCTGGTCGCGCTGGCGGTCGGCGCCTCCCGGGTCTACCTCCGGGTCCACTACGTCACGGATGTGGTCGTCGGCCAGATGCTGGGCGCGGCCGCGGGTGTTGTCGCGCATGTAAGCCTGGCATAGGCCGCTTCGAGCCGGTCCAGTTCGATTCCCCAGTCACGCCCTACCGCAAACGCGCGTGCCGCCTGGCCCATGGCGTTCCGCTGTTCCCCATCCTGCACCAGGTCCACGATCGCATCGGCGAACCCGGCCGCATCGCCCGCCACGATCAGGCGCCCGGTAATCCCGTCGCGCACATTGCTCGGGATGCCCCCCGCACGCGCGCCGATGACCGGCACCCCGGAGGCGAGCGCCTCGAGCGCGACCAGTCCGCAGGTCTCGGTGGGTGAGGGAAAGTCGAAGAGGTCGCTGTCCGCGTAGAGGTCCGCCAGCGCATCGCGCCCGATGAATCCGAGGTGGCGCGCGAACGGCAGCGCGGTGCGCACCGCCTGTGCCCTTGGGCCATCGCCGGCTACGGTGAAGGTCGCCGCTCCTCCGACGGTCGCATGCGCCGCCAGGAAGGCCGCAATCAGCGTGTCGACGTCCTTCTCCACCGCCAACCGGCCGACGTGCAGCACCTGCACCCGCCCGTCCGCCGCTGCCAGGGCTCGCCGGTCGTCGGAGCGGCGCTCCGGCCGAAACCAGGCCGTGTCGACCCCTCGCCCCCAGACTGTCGCCCGTGGCACTCCGAACCGCAGCAGTTCATCGCAGGTCGCCTCGCTCGGCGTCTGGGTCATGCTCGCCGCCTGGTGGAACCACCGGATGTAGGCTCGAGTCGGGCCGACCGCGACCGCGCCGAAGTAACGCGCGGCGTAGCGGGGGAAATCGGTGTGAAACGAGGAGACGAGCGGAAGCCCGCGTCGCACCGCATACGACCGGCCGAAAAGCCCGAGCGGCCCCTCGGTCACGGCATGGATCAGGTCGGGTTCGAAGCGATCGAGCACCCGATGCAGTCCCCGACCCCAGGGCCAGGAGAGCCGCACCTGAGGGTACCCGGGACAGGGAACGGCGCCGAGGCGGCGGATGCGATCTTCGTCGCTCGTCAGCAACCCGTAGTGCGGCGCAAGGACGAAGACCGCGTGACCGCGTCGGCGGAGACCGTCGCGCATGGTGGCGAGCACGGTGGTCACGCCATTGATCTCGGGCAGAAACGTGTCGGTCGTCAGGCAGATTTTCACGCCGAAACCTGCTCCAGGTCCGTTCCGGCACGGCGACAGCCATGTCACAATCCCATGACCTGCTCGCCAACCTCCCAGCGACTGATGCGGAGCCGGAACAGTGCCATGACTCGACAGTGACAGAACTCCGGCAGCGTTGCTCAACCTTTCAGGGAGACCAGGGAATGACCGGTCAGTTCAAGAAGATGGTGCTCGTCGTGCTGGACGGGTTGAGGCCCGACGCCATCACCCGCGAGGCCATGCCGAATCTGCATGGCATAGCGCGGAGCGGATGGCAGGCCGCGGATGCACTCACGGTGCGGCCGAGTGTCACCGTGGCGGCGCTCAGCTCGCGGGCGACGGGGGTTAGCCCAGCCGTTCATGGGTTCACTTCACCGGCTTCAGCCCCGGTGGGACGGATCACCAGCCTTCGGCCACTCCCGCTGGAACTGCGACGACTTGGCGTCGAAACCACCGTCCTGATTCCTCAGCTTGGCGGTGCCGCGCGCTGGCTGGCTGCCGCCCTCCTCCGCCTCGGCGGTGTCGGTCGACTGGTGACGGCGGAACCTTCACCGGCGCAGCTGATGGATGCCGCGGTGCACCAGCTGGCTGGGAGCCCGAATCGTGAGCTCATGGTACTCTATCTCAATGACGCCGACGTCGCAGGCCACGCCTGGGGATGGATGAGCGCGCCCTACCTGCAGGCCGTCGCCGCACTCGACCGGGCGCTCGGGCAACTGGTGCCTTTCGCCCAGGAACCGGATACGCTCCTCATCCCCACCGCCGATCATGGCGGAGGTGGAGTGCTCGCTCAGGACCACGACCACCCGCCTCCGGTCAACGACCGGATCCCGCTCATCCTCGCCGGCGGACGAGTGATGCCCGGACTCGTCACCGACGAACCGGTGCGCCTTCTCGATATTCCACCGACGGTACTGAACTGTTTTGGCGGAAGCGCCCCGGCGGCGTACGAAGGCCGGGCGATCCACGAAGCTTTCATGACGGAGCTGGTGTGGGCATGACGACGAGTCAGATCGAGCAGGAAACGAATGAGCAACGATTTGGTGCCGCCCCGCCGGTGGCTTGCCCCGCGCCAGTATCAGCGGTGGTACACCGCACACTTCCCTATTGGATGGGAGAAGACGAACTCTTCCGGGATCCATTCGGCGACGGCCTCCCCAGCCGTCGCTAAGTGGGCGCAGTGCATCATTCTCGCCCCGCGTTACCACTCCGTTACCGTTCCTGCCGCCATCCGTGACAGGGAAATTGATCTTTCTCCTCGTCCAGATCGGCCATGAGGGCCGCACAAGACCGCCCCTACTCACGAGGACCGTACATGACGTCCGCTCGCTTCTCCGCTCTGGTGTTCTGCGCCGCGACTCTGGCCGCCGTCACGGCACCCCTCGCCGCCCAGACGGTATTCCCGAATGTGAAGGTGACGGGACGCCTGCAGGAGCAGTTCTATTATTTCGGCAACGAAGACTACGCCGCCACGACCGGACCGCAGAGCAACTTCTTCATCCGGCGGGCACGCATCGAGGCCCGGGGGCAGATCAACGAGTACATCACTGTGTACATCCAGCCATCGTTCGAGGGCGGACGCTCGATCTCCGGGACCAACAGCTGCAAGCCGATCATCGACGATCAGACCGGCGGCCCCGACACCCTTGCGGTGAGCTGCGCCTTCAGCGGCACCGGCGGCGTGCGGCTGCGCGACGCCTGGATCGATGTGCGACTGAATAAACCCGAGGCGAAGACGGCGTTTATCGTGCGCTTCGGCCAGGAGAAGCGGCCCTTCAGCCGGTACGAGCTGACCAGTTCCAACAACCTGCCGTCCATCGAGCGGGGTGGCGGACGCGGCCTGATCGCCTCCCAGAGCAACGACCTGTTCGGCGGTGCCGGGTTGCTGGCCCACGATGTGGGGGTGCATGCGCGCCTGGAACACCGCATTGACGCGACCGGCCGCATGGCGAGCCTGCTGGTCGGCGTCTACAACGGGCGGGGCGAGAGCGTGAACGACAACAACAACGCCAAGTCCTTCGGTGTCCGCGGCCTCGCCGACTTCTGGAGCAAGCTCAGCGTGGGCGGCTCGTTCTTCTCCCATGACAATATTGTCGGCACCGACTCCGCCTTCCGCAACAGCGGCTACGGCGTGGATGTCCAGTGGAGCCGGGTGGGGGAACCCGGTCTCTACGGCATGGCCGAGTGGCTGCAGGGCAAGGACGCCTCCGCGGCGAAGAACAAGATCCGCGGCATCCAGGCGATCGCGGCCTACAACTACCGCCTGACCAGCCCGACGAGCTGGCTCTACGCCATCGAGCCGTCGCTCCGATTCGATTTCGCCGATCCGAATACGGCCAGCGCCGACAACGGCTCAACCCTGATCACCGGTGTGGTGGGCTTCTACATGTCGAGCAAGGCACAGTTCCGCGTCGGCGTGGAGCACCAGAGCTTCCAGGCCAGCGGGGCCAAGAGCACTACCGGCGTCCGTACCGCCATGACGGTCAGTTTCTGAGCATGTGACCACGTCGTGACCGGTCCGGAGCACCTCCGTGATCGGTCAGGACGTCATTTGTGGGTGCGCCGGGAACGTCCCGGCCGCTCGAGTCCACCAAGGAGAATGCGATGTCAACTGCTGCACGGCGCAATGGCCTGCTGTTCGCTACCCTGCTGGGCGTGTCGATCGCGCCGACGGCAGCAGCGCAGAAGCTGACCGGGGCCGGGGCCACCTTCCCCAACCCGATTTACACCAAGTGGTTCGACGCCTACAACAAGAAGACCGGCCTCCAGATCAACTACCAGTCGATCGGATCCGGCGGCGGCATCCGTCAGTTCACCGAGGGCACGGTGGATTTTGGCGCGACTGACGGCCCGATGAACGAGTCGCAGATCCTCGCGGTGCAGGGCAATGTGGTCCATCTCCCGACGGTGATTGGTGCCGTGGTGGTCACTTACAATCTTCCCACCATTGGTGCCACGAAACTCAAGCTGGACGGGCCGGCCGTCGTCGACATGTTCATGGGTCGCATCACCAGGTGGAATGACAAGCGGATCGCGGCGCTCAATCCCGGCGTCGCGCTGCCGAACATCGATCTGATCATCGTGCACCGCTCCGACGGCTCCGGCACCAGCTACGTGTTCACCGATTACCTGACGAAGATCTCGCGGGAATGGAAGGACAAGGTCGGGTTTGCCACGTCGGTGAACTGGCCCGTCGGCCTGGGCGGCAAAGGGAACGAGGGGGTGACCCAGCAGATCAAGCAGGTCGAGGGCGCGGTGGGGTATGTCGAGCTGATCTACGCCGTCGCGAACAATCTGCCATTCGCCCAGATCAAGAATGCCTCGGGTAACTTCGTCGAGCCCAGCCTCGAGTCGGCGACTGCCGCGGCGGCGAGCGCCAAGCTTCAGCCCGATACCGATTTCCGGGTGTCGATCACCAACGCCCCGGGCGCCAGCGTGTACCCGATCACCTCGTTCACCTGGCTGCTGGTGAGCGACAACAGTAAGGACCCGGTGAAGGCGAAGCAGATTCGTGATTTCCTGAACTGGATGATCCGCGACGAAGCCCAGGCGATGGCGGTCGAACTCAAGTACGCCCCACTGCCGGCGGAAGTCCGCACCCTCGTGGCGGCACGCATCAAGACGCTCAAGGCGAGCGGCAAGCTGATTGCGCTGAACTAGCCGTCAGCCGTCAGTCAACAGCCGTCAGTCCGTCAGTCCGTGGGTTCACCGACTGAGGGCTGACGGCTGATGGCTGCCGGCTCATCTCCGTGACACGTCCGTTACACTCCCGTGACGAATCACAGGGCTGCCGCCGGTAACATCCCCGCCATGTCGACCACCACCCTTCCCGAGCCAGCGACCACCCACGCACCCCCGGTCGCCCTCCAAGGTCGGCATACCGGTGACCGGATCTTCAAGGGGCTACTGACGACCGCAGCCGTTGCGATTCCGGCGCTGATGCTCCTCCTGGTCATCGAATTGTGGACCGGCTCCCGCCTGGCGATCGATCACTTCGGAC
The DNA here is from genome assembly GCA_039934355.1 of Gemmatimonadales bacterium. Lineage (GTDB taxonomy): Bacteria > Gemmatimonadota > Gemmatimonadetes > Gemmatimonadales > GWC2-71-9 > JADJOM01. Next base: position 42,996 of record JBDTMI010000002.1, on the reverse strand, counting down.
TCGGCTTCATCACCGGATCGCGCTGGGACCCGGTGGCCGAGGAGTTCGGGGCCCTGCCGCTGATCTTCGGCACCCTGCTCTCCTCCCTGCTCGCACTGCTGATCGCCGTCCCGCTCTCGCTTGGCGTCGCGATTTACCTCACAGAGTTTGCCCCCAAGGCCGTCCGGCAGCCGATCGCGTTCGTCATCGAGCTGCTTGCCGCGATCCCCAGCGTGGTGTACGGGCTGTGGGGCATCTTCGTGCTGATCCCCTTCCTCAAGCAGACCATCTTCCCGTTCCTGCGGGAGACCCTTGGCTTTCTGCCGTTGTTCCAGGGCCCGATCTACGGTCCTTCGATGCTGTCGGCCAGCATCATTCTCGCCATCATGATCATGCCGTTCATCATGTCGGTGGCGCGGGAGGTCCTGCTGGCGGTGCCGTCCAGCCAGCGTGAGGCGGCCCTCGCCCTCGGCGCCACCCGATGGGAAGCGGTGATCTCGGCGATCATTCCGTATGCCCGCTCCGGCATCGTCGGGGCGATCATCCTCGGCCTGGGGCGCGCGCTGGGCGAGACGATGGCCGTCACCATGCTCATCGGGAACCGTAACGAGATCGCCGCCTCGCTCTTCGCCCCGGGCTACACCATGGCGGCGGTCATCGCGAATGAATTCTCCGAAGCGGCGACGGATCTCCACTTCGCCTCGCTGGCCTACGTGGCCCTGCTGCTCTTCGTCATCACGGTGCTGGTGAATGCCGCGGCGCGGCTGCTGCTGTGGCGGATGGCGGCGAGGAGGAAGGCCGCATGAACCGTCGCGTCTTCCGCCGCTGGGTGAGCAACTTCATGGTCGGCCTGATGCTGATGGCCGTCATCGTCGCCGTTGCCCCGTTGCTGTTCATCCTGCTCAACCTGATCATCAAGGGCGCCAGCAGCCTCTCGCTCGATTTCTTCACGCGGATGCCGGTCCCCGCGGGCGAGACCGGTGGCGGTGTCGCCCATGCGATTGTCGGCACGCTGATCATCGTGGGCCTGGCCAGCGGCTTTGGCCTGCCCCTCGGGATCGGGGCCGGCATCTTCGTCGCCGAATACCCCGCCACCCGGCTGGCCAAGGCGACGCGGTTTATCGCCGACGTGATGAACGGAACCCCGTCGATCGTGGTCGGGGTGTTCGCCTGGACCCTCATCGTCGCGCGACAGAAGCACTTCTCGGCCCTGGCCGGGGCCTGCGCGCTCGCGATGCTCATGATCCCGATGGTGATGCGGACGACGGAAGAGCTGATCAAGCTGGTCCCGCACTCGCTGCGGGAGGCCGCCCTTGCCCTCGGCTACCCCCGCTGGCGCACCAGTCTCGGCATTGTGCTCCGCACCGCGCTCCCCGGCATCGTGACCGGCAGTCTCCTCTCGGTGGCGCGCATCGCCGGCGAGACCGCGCCGTTGCTCTTCACCGCGCTGGGCAGCCAGTACATGAGCTTCCACATCAATGAGCCGATGGCCGCTCTGCCGCTCACGGTGTTCACCTACGCCACCGGCCCGTATGAGGAGTGGCACCGCTACGCCTGGGCGACGGCGCTGGTGCTGATCCTCGTCGTCATGGTGTTGAGCATCGCGGCCCGTCTGGCCACGCGGCAGAGGCTGTCCGGCCGTGGCTGAGCCCGCGCACCGCCTGAGCACCGATCGCCTCACCGCCATGTACGGCAAGTTCACCGCGGTGAAGGACGTGTCGCTCAGCTTTCCGAGCAATACGGTGAACGCGCTGATCGGCCCCTCGGGCTGTGGCAAGACGACCTACCTCCGGACGCTCAACCGGATGCACGAACTGTCCGAGGGCGGCTGGATCACCGGGCGGGTAACTCTCGACGGGGAGGACATCTACGGGCCCAAGGTGAGCCCGATGCAGCTGCGCCGGCGGATCGGCATGGTCTTCCAGAAGCCGACCCCCTTCCCCACAATGTCGATCTACGACAATGTGGCGGCGGGTCTGAGGATCAACGGGCGGCTCCCCAGAGGCGAGCTGGACGACGTGGTGGAGCGGTCATTGCGCCAGGCGGCCTTGTGGGAGGAAGTGAAAGACCGTCTCAAGCTGAGCGCCCTGGCACTCTCGGGCGGGCAGCAGCAGCGGCTGTGCATCGCGCGGACGATCGCGCCGAAACCGGAGGTGGTGCTGCTGGACGAACCCACCGCCTCACTCGATCCCGGTGGCACGCAGCATATCGAGGAGCTGGTCTTTGAACTCAAGCGGGACTTCACGATTGTGATTGTGACGCACAACATGCAGCAGGCGGCGCGGGTGAGCGACACGACGGCCTTCTTCTATATGGGCCAGATGGTCGAGAGCGGCCCGACACGGCAGATCTTCACTGCACCGAAGCAGGAGCAGACCGAGGCCTACATCACGGGGCGATTCGGATGACCATGACGACCAATCCAGCTTCGCGACCCGCCGCTCACGTGACGCCCGCAGGCCTGACCGGCGCCGCGGGTGCGCCCCTGCTCCGCACCACGCTCACGCCGCGTCAGGGGCCAGCGACGCCCCGCGAACCGACCACGACGGCCGTCGCGGCGCGGGACTTCCGCTTCGCTTATGGCCCCGGCGACCCGGTACTCAAGGGGATCACCCTCGACTTCCCCCGGAAGGCCGTCACGGCGATCATCGGGCCGTCGGGATGCGGCAAGTCCACCTTCCTGCGCTCGATCAACCGGTTGCATGACCTCATCCCGACCCATCGCTATGAGGGGGAGATTCTACTGGACGGCGTCTCGATCTTCGCGCCGGGCACCGATCTGGTCACCCTGCGGCAGCGGGTCGGGATGGTCTTCCAGCGGCCCAACCCGTTTCCGAAATCGATCTACGACAACGTCGCCTACGGTCCCGCGATGAACCGGCTGGTACCCAAACGGGACCTTCCCGACCTCGTCGAACAGTGCCTGCGTCAGGCGGCGCTGTGGGACGAGGTGAAGGATCGACTCGACGGCGACGGGACCGGTCTCTCCGGCGGCCAGCAGCAGCGACTGTGCATCGCCCGCGCGCTGGGCAACCAGCCCGAGGTGCTGCTGATGGACGAGCCCTGCTCCGCGCTCGACCCGATCGCGACCCAGAAGGTGGAAGAACTGATCTTCGAATTGAAGCAGCACTACACGATCATCATCGTGACCCACAACATGCAGCAGGCGGCGCGCGTCAGCGACTTCACCGCCTTCTTCGACCGCGGCGAGATGATCGAGTCCGGCGACACCGAACGGGTGTTCACCACCCCGACGAACGATCGGACCGAAGCCTATATCACCGGGAGATTCGGATGAGCCTCGACATGCACCGGCATTTCCACGACGAGCTGAATGACGTCAAGGTCCGCCTGCTGACGATGTCAGGCGAGGCCGAGGCGGCGCTGGGGCTCGCCGTCGAAGCGCTGCTGGAGCGCGACGCCACCAAGGCGCACAGCGTCATTACCGGCGACCGGGTCATCGACACCATGGAAATGGAGGTCGAGGAGACCTGCATCAACCTCCTCGCGCTGCAACAGCCGATGGCGCGAGATCTCCGCATGCTCACCTCGGCACTTAAGATCGCGAACGATCTCGAGCGGGTCGGGGATCACGCGGTAAACATCGCCCAGTCGGCCGAACGGCTGGCGCAGGCCCGGCCCATCACGCCGGAACCGGAGATCATCGAGATGGCCCGCCTCGCGCGCGAGATGCTCTCCGACGCCCTGGAAGCCTTCATCCGGGGCGATGCCGCGGAGGCGCGCGAGATCTGCCTGCGGGACGACAAGGTCGACCATCTGCACCGCTCGGTGTTCCGCATCCTCCTGACTCACATGATGGAGGACCCGCACATGATCGGCGCCGGGATGGAGCTGTTCCTGGTCAGCCGGAACCTGGAGCGGATCGCGGATCTGGCGACAAACGTGGCCGAGGATGTAGTCTTTCTGGTCGAGGGGAAGTCGATCAAACACCACGCCGAGGACCGGGGCGACGACCGGCAATCGGGCCAGCACCGGAGACCACCAGCCGCATGAGCGTTGTCCCCCTTCCCGAGCGGCGTGAACGCCTCGCCGCCGTCGATGTCGGCTCGAACTCCATTCGCCTGCTGGTGGCAGAGTATGGCCTGGCGTCGGGGCTCACCGTCATCGACGAGGTGAAGGAGCAGCCGCGCCTGGCCGCGGGAGTCGCTCAGACCGGCCGGCTGGATGCCGCGGCCATCGAACGCGCCATGTCGGCGCTCAAGCGGATGCAGGGCGTCTGCGAGCGGCGCGCCGTCAGCCGGATCTCCGCCGTGGCGACCGCCGCGGTGCGTGAGGCGACCAACGGCCCCGATTTCGTGCGCCGGGTCAAGGACGAGGTCGGTCTCGATCTGCGGATCATCGACGCCGCGACCGAAGCGGCCCTCTCCTATCGGTCCGTCGCCCATCATTTCCCGCTGGAAGGCGGCCGCACCGTCGTCGCCGATATCGGCGGCGGGAGCCTGGAGCTCATCAGCGCGGTGGATGGCGTCATCGAAGAAAGTCTCTCCCTCCCTTTCGGCGCCGTGCGCCTGACTGAACTGCATCTCGGCGAGGCGGACGACGTCCGGCGCAATGTGCGGAAGCTGCGGGAGTATCTTCGACGCCAGTTCCGACGCAAGCTGCCGTTGCGCGACTGGACCGCGACGACCCTGATCGGCTCGGGCGGCTCCTTCACCAACATGGGACGAATGGTCGCCGCGCGGCGGGGCCTGGGGGCGGACGATCCGGTGCACGGGACCACGGTCACCGTCGCCGAGATCGAGCACCTGATCGAGTGGCTGGCCGGCATGTCGCCCGAGCGACGCGCCGCCGTCCCGGGCCTGAATCCGCAACGCAGCGACATCATTCTCGCCGGCCTGGCCGTGACCGCGGAGCTGCTGGAGCGGATCGAGGCGCGTGAGGTGAAAGTGAGCGCCTTCGGCCTGCGGGAAGGGCTGCTGCTGGAGATGACGGGTGCGGCGGCCGCGCCCGCCGCCGTGGAACCGCTCCGCCTCATTCGCGAGTTCGCCGAGCGCTGTCACTCCGACCGACGGCACATTGAGCACGTCCGCCTGCTCGCGCTGAACCTCTTCGACCTGTTATCGGACCGGATCGAGGCGACCACCGAGGAGCGGGCGCTGCTGGAAGCGGCGGCGCTGCTGCACGACGTGGGACAGCTGGTGAGCTATCGCCGGCATCACCGGCACAGCTACCAGCTCATCATTCACGGCGACGGATTGCCGTTCTCCCATCGCGAACGCCAGCTCGTCGCACTCGTCGCCCGGTATCACCATCGTCGCGGCCCCCGCCGGAAACACCGGGAATTTGCCGCGCTCGATCAGGCGGACCAGCAGATGGTCCGGCGACTGAGCGGGATCCTCCGGATCGCAGAGGGACTGGACCGGGGTCACACCGCCATCGTTGAGAAGATCATCGTCGAGGTCTGCCCGACCGTGCTCACCATCAAGGCCGTGCCTCGACTGGCCGGGGCCGACCTGAGCCTCGAGTGCTGGGGAGCGCAGGAGCAGGCGGATGTCCTGGCGAAGGTGATGGAGCGGGAGGTGCTGGTCACTCCCGCCGTCTAGCATCCCGGCAACGGGTGCCTACTTCGCGCCGCCCACCAGCTCCGCCAGGGTCGGCGCATTGCTTCCCACCACACCGCTCCACCCCGCCGCCGCCGAGGTGCCGATGCGATCGGCGCCGGCGCGCAGCATGCGCAGCGCATCCTCCGGCGTGCGAATGCCTCCGGAGGCTTTGACCCCCGCCCGCGTGCCCACGGTCTTTCGGAGCAGGTGGACGGCCTCCTCGGTAGCCCCGCCCCTGGGATGGAAGCCCGTCGAGGTCTTGACCATCGCCGCGCCGGCCTCCAACGCTGCCTCACTGGCGCGGACGATCTCCTCGCTGGTCAGCGTGACTGTCTCGAGAATCGCCTTGACTCGGCGCCGGCGAGCCGCACCGATGACGACGGCGAACTCGTCCCGCACCAGATCCCAGCGACCCGCCTTGGCGAGACCCAGCGAGATCACCACATCCAGTTCGGCCGCCCCGTCCATGACGGCAAGCCGGGCCTCAGCCGCCTTGGTCACGGCCCCGGATGCCCCCAGGGGAAATCCCACGACTGCCGCTACCCGGACATCCGTGCCTGCCAGCCGCCGGGCCGCCACCCGTACCCACTGCCCGTTGACACACACCGTGCCCAGGCCGAGGGCGACGGCCTCATCGCACAACTCGATGACATCCGCCTCCGTGGCCTCCGGACGAAGCAGCGTATGATCGATCAGCGGTCCCAGGCCACGCTGCTCGGCGAATGGCCGCAGCCACATCGGAAGTGCGCTCATAGATAGGCGTGCCGTGCCGCAGATCGGTGCGCCGCGACCAATTCGGGATCGCGGAAGAGGGGCACCAGCAGCAATCCACCCAGAAATCCGCCGACATGCGCCATGAAGGCGACGCCACCATCGCCGTGCGGCGCCCAGCCTCCGAGCAACTGCAGCAGGAACCAGTACCCGAGCATGACGAAGGCGGGGACATCGATGAAAAAGAGGAAGACAAAGGTGCGAATCCGCGCCCGGGGGTAGAGCAGGACGTATCCGCCCATCACACCGCCGATGGCACCGGAGGCGCCGATCATCGGGGCGGCGGAGGCGGGGTTGGCGGCCACCTGCGCCGTGACCGCCGCGAGGCCGCAGAGCAGGTAGAACAGAACGTACCGCCCGCGACCCATGACATCCTCGACATTGTTCCCGAAGACGTGGAGGAACCACATGTTCCCGAGCAGATGCATCCAGCTCCCGTGCATGAACATCGACGTGAGCGGGGCGTACCAGGTCCGGCCCGGTAAGATGACGCAATCCATCCCATCGCCAAGGGGAAGGCGAAATCCCTCGGGCAGGCGCTGGAGGAACTCACCGGGAATGAGCCCGAGCTCACAGACCGAACGGCTGAGCGCCGGTTCCGCGCCCATCCCCTGCACCAGCAGCCAGGCCGCGACATTGATCGCGATCAGTGCGTAGGTGGCCACCGGCTGCCGCAGCGTGGGATTGTTGTCTCGGATGGGGAACATGGCTCTAAACTAGCCACCAGCCCCGCCGCTGACATCTGCGCCGAAACGATTCATATTCCGCAGCGCCGTCCTCGGACCTCCTGGCACCACGGAGTACCGCCATGCCCGCCTTCCTTCGCCCCGTCCGGCTGATCTCCTGGCTCGCCCTCGTGAGCGTTGTGGCACCGGTCGCGCTCCTGGCGCAGGACCCGCCGCTCGGATCACTCACCTTCCCCAATAGCGGCAGTGCCGCGGCCCAACGGAGTTTTATCCGTGGAGTGCTGTTGCTGCACAGCTTCGAGTACGAGGATGCGGCGAAGGAATTTCAGACCGCGCGCCAGACCGACCCCGCGTTCGCCCTGGCCTACTGGGGCGACGCGATGACGCGCACGCACGGGCTGTGGAATGAGCAGGACTCCAGCGCCGCCCGAAAGATCCTGGCCGACCTGGGTCCGACGCCGGAGGCCCGCGCCGCGAAGGCGCCCACCGCCCGGGAACGCGGTTACCTCGCGGCCGTCGAGGCGCTGTACGGTCCGGGCTCCAAGCCGCGACGCGACACCCTGTACTCTCGCGCCATGGCACGACTCGTCACCCAGTTTCCCGACGACGACGAAGCGAAAGCCTTCTACGCGCTCTCGCTGATGGGGTTGAGCCAGGGGGTGCGCAACGTCGCCAGCTACGTGCAGGCCGGCGCGATCGCCCTCGAGCTGCTGGAGCGGCACCCCGACCATCCCGGCGCCGCGCACTACGTCATCCACGCCTTCGACGACCCGATCCATGCCCCGCTGGGACTGCGCGCCGCAACCGCCTACAGCCGAATCGCGCCGGGTGCCGATCACGCCCAGCACATGACGACCCACATCTTTCTCGCCCTTGGCATGTGGCCGGAGGTCGTGGCCCAGAACACGATCGCGGCCGGCGCCGACTCCTCCCGCTGGCAAGCGGGCCACTACACGGTGTGGCTGGGCTACGGACTCACGCAGGAAGGCCGCTTCCGCGACGCGCACGGACTGCTGCAGCGGTTGCACGTGCAGCTCCCCGCGACGGTCACGGCCGGACGGCGGGCCAGCCTCGCGATCCTGCGCGCCCACCAGGTCATCAACGCCGAGTCGTGGGACGATCCCAGCCTCGCCTGGCCGATCGACCTGACGGATGCGACGGTCGTCCCGCGAGCGATCGATGCATTTGCCCAGGGCTATGCCGGTCAGCAGCGCGGTGACGTCTCCGCGGCCCAGCGCGGGATCAGCGCGATCCGCGCGCTGGGTGGGAGCACGCCACGCGGGTACGGCGAGCTGCCGGAAGTTCCCCGTATCCTGGCCGGGATGCTCGAAGCGGGAGTCCTACGGGCCGGCGGCAACCAGGAGAAGGCCATCGCGATGCTGGACAGCCTGGGCAAGGTGGTGGAAACGCTCCCGGTTGATTTTGGTCCCCCGGACCTGGTGAAGCCGGTGCATGAACTGCTCGGCGCCTGGCTGCTCGCCGCGGGCCGGGCCAGAGAGGCTGAGCAGGCCTTTACCCGCGCCCTGGAGCTGGCGCCCGGACGGCTCCGGTCACTGCAGGGACTGGTGGCGGCGGCAACGGCGGCGAACGACCCGGAAGTCGCAGGGACCGCTCGCCGGAACCTCGATACTCTTCGCGACGTGGCCGACCCCGGGGTCGTCGCGATCCGATAGCCCTCGTCTCCTGCGATAGGGGCAGGCCGAGCGAGCAGCTCGTCATCCAGCGGTGGACAGCTGCCAGTTTGCTGCCAATCCGGCAGTGAATTGCGGTACAGGCGTTGCCTTGAGCCCCACCGAGACCGTAACACGAGGCAGGTCCCGGTTCGTTCGCGAATGCAGGCGCCTCTCCAATCAATGACACTTACACTGAAGGCGGCAGCAGGATGGCCTCCAAGATTATTGGTATCGACCTCGGCACCACGAATTCGGTCGTCGCGGTAATGGAAGGTGGGGATCCGATCGTGATCCCCAATGCAGAAGGCGGTCGGACGACCCCGTCCGTGGTGGCCTTCACCAAGGACAATGAACGCCTCGTTGGCCAGGTGGCCAAGCGCCAGGCGGTCACCAACCCCAAGCAGACGATCTTCTCAATCAAGCGGTTCATGGGCCGCCGAATCAATGAAGTCCAGGAAGAGGGCCGGCGAGTTCCCTACAAGATCGACACCGGAACCAACGGCCTGGCCGCTGTCGAGATCGCGGGCAAGAAGTACACGCCGCCGGAGATCTCCGCGATGATCCTGCAGAAGATGAAGCAGACGGCGGAGGACTACCTCGGCTACAAGGTCGAACAGGCGGTCATCACCGTTCCGGCCTACTTCAACGACGCTCAGCGTCAGGCCACGAAGGACGCCGGCAAGATCGCGGGCCTCGAGGTGCTCCGGATTATCAACGAGCCCACGGCGGCGGCGCTCGCCTATGGTCTCGACAAGAAGAAGGAAGAGAAGGTCGCGGTCTTCGACCTCGGCGGCGGCACCTACGACATCTCGGTGCTGGAACTGGCCGACGGCGTCTTCGAGGTGAAGAGCACCAACGGGGATACCCACCTTGGCGGCGACGACTTCGACCAGCGCCTGATCGACTGGCTCGTGGCGGAATTCAAGAAGGACCAGGGCATCGACCTCTCCAAGGATGCCATGGCCCTCCAGCGGCTCAAGGAAGCCGCCGAGAAGGCCAAGATGGAGCTGTCGAGCACCACGCAGACCGACATCAACCTGCCGTTCATCACGGCTGACCAGTCGGGGCCGAAGCATCTCAACGTGGCGCTCACGCGAGCCAAGTTCGAGCAGCTGGTGGACGACCTGATCCAGCGCACCCTGCCGCCGATGCAGCAGGCGCTGAAGGATGCCGGGCTCAATCCCAAGGACATCGACGAGGTGATCCTGGTCGGCGGCTCGACCCGTATCCCGAAGATCCAGGAGATCGTCAAGGAGTTCTTCGGCAAGGATCCGAACCGCTCGGTCAATCCGGACGAGGTCGTCGCCATTGGGGCCGCAATCCAGGGCGGTGTGCTGGGCGGCGAGGTCAAGGACGTGCTCCTGCTCGACGTCACGCCGCTGTCGCTCGGCATCGAGACGCTGGGCGGCGTCGGCACCATCCTGATTCCGCGCAACACGACCATCCCGACCAAGAAGTCGGAAGTGTTCTCGACCGCGGAGGACAATCAGACAACGGTGGAGATCCACGTGCTGCAGGGTGAGCGCCAGATGGCCGTCGACAACAGGACGATCGGCAAGTTCCAGCTGACCGGGATTCCACCCGCACCGCGCGGCATGCCCCAGGTCGAAGTCACCTTTGACATCGACGCGAACGGCATCCTGCACGTCTCGGCCAAGGACAAGGCGACCGGCAAGGAGCAGAAGATCCGCATCGAAGCGTCGAGCGGCCTGTCGGACACCGAGATCGACAAGATGGTCAAGAATGCCGAGGCGCATGCGACGGATGACAAGAAGCGGCGTGATGCGATCGACGCCCGTAACCAGCTCGACGGTCTGGTGTACAAGGTCGAGAAGGACAGCAAGGACTGGGTGGATCGCCTTGCGGCGGATGCCAAGAGCCGGCTCGACCAGGCCGTCGAGGGCGCCAAGGGCGCCCTCAAGACGGGCGACCCCGACCTGATCCAGAAGGCCCTCGACGAACTGAACGGAGCCTACTCCGCAGCCGGAGCCTCGCTGTACCAGGCGGCCCAGGCGGCGGGGGGCGATCAGGCTGGGAGCACCGGGCAACCGGACGCGTCCGCAGCCGGTCCCAAGGACGATGTGGTCGAGGCCGACTACGAGATTGTGGACGATTCGAAGAAGACCTGAGGCGACCGTCAGCGATCGACCCTCAGCCGTCAGCCGTCAGAGCCCCGACGGCTGGCGGCTGCTTGCGACGTGGATCCCGCGCGGCGCATCGGACGTAGACTAGATTACATCAGCCTCCCCTGGAGAGAAACATGTCGGCTCGCACGTTGAATTGGCTCAAGTTCGGTGGCCTGGTGACCCTGGCGTTCGCGCTGGGTCTCCTGTTTGCCGGTCTGCTCGATCTTCCCAGCCGTTCCTCCGCCCAGGAACGTGCCGGTACTACTACGATCCAGGCGGTCCAGGCTCCGGCGATTCCCCAGGCCCGGATCCTGACCGAACTCAGCGACGCGTTCTCGGCGGTGTCCGAGCAAGTTCGTCCCAGCGTCGTCTTCATCAAGAGCCAGCGGACCGAACGCGCCTCGCATCCGATCCCGCCGGGAATGGAACAGTTCTTCCGCAACATGCCCAAGCGGCCCCAGGTTGAGCGCGGCAGCGGGTCGGGGTTCATCGTTTCCGCCGATGGCTATATCCTCACCAACAATCACGTGGTGGAAGGTGCCGAGAAGGTGACCGTCCGGCTGTTCGACCGGCGCGAGTTCACCGCCAAGGTGATCGGCGCAGATCCGCTGACCGACGTGGCGGTGGTGAAGATCGAGGCGCCGCGCCTCCATCCCGCGTCGATGGGCAACAGCGACAACGCACGCATCGGCGACTGGGTCCTCGCGGTAGGGAATCCGCTGGGTGAGGAGTTCACCTTCACCGTGACCTCGGGCATCATTAGCGGGAAGGGCCGCCGGCTGCCGGGACTGCAGCGGTCACTGGCCAGCATCGGTGACTTCATCCAGACCGACGCCGCGATCAATCCCGGAAATTCTGGCGGGCCGCTGGTCAACGTCCGCGGCGAGGTGGTCGGCATCAACTCCGCGATCGCCAGCGAGACCGGCTACAATGTCGGCTACGGCTTCGCGATCCCGATCAACCTGGTCCGCCAGGTCATGAACCAGCTGGTGTCGACAGGGCACGTGCAACGCGCCGCGCTCGGCATTCAGGTCAAGGATGCCACGGAGAACGACGCGACCTATGTGGGCCTCAAGGAAATCCGGGGTGTCGTCGTCGCCGGATTCCCCGAGGGAATCACTTCGCCGGCACAGCGGGCCGGCCTCGAGGCCGGGGACGTGATCGTCACGATCGACGGACAGCAGGTCAATTATGTCGCCCAGCTGCAGCAGATGGTGGGATTCAAGCGGCCTGGGGACAACGTGAAGGTGGAAGTCGCCCGTAAAGGTGGCCTCCGTAAGACGTTTACCGTCTCGCTGACCGAGCAAAAGGCGGACTCCGACGAAGCGGCACCAGCAGAAACCGAGAAGCAGGACTCGGCCGAGGATGATGCCATCAGCTTCGAGGAGCTTGGCGTCTCGGTGCAGCCACTGAGTACCGCCATTGCCCGTGAGCTGGAACTGACCGCCGAACAGCGTGGCCTGGTGGTCAGCGAGGTTGATCCGAACGGCCCCGCGTATCAGCAGCTGTTCGGCGCGGATGAGCAGGGACCAGATATCATCCTGGCGGTCGAAGGCCAGCCGGTCCGCACTGAGAATGACCTGCGAGCGGCGCTCCGTGCGGCCGGCAAGGGCTCGATCGTGACGCTTCGGGTTTACAACGCCCGGGCCAAGGTCGCCCGCATCGAACGGATTCGCCTGCAGTAACCGTGATGGCAGGTCCGCTCGAACACCACGCGTCCACGGTCTCCGTGGACGCGTTGGTTTTCCCCCCCTCGGAGTCCAGATGACCGATCCGTCGGCCGCCTCGCCGCCATCATCAGCCCCAGCTCAGCGCTGCTGGTGGGCCGGACCATCGGAGGATTACCTCCGCTACCATGACACGGAATGGGGCATTCCGGTCATCAATGACCAACGGCTGTTCGAGAAAATCTGCCTGGAAGGATTTCAGGCGGGCCTGAGCTGGCTGACGATCCTGCGGAAGCGGGACAATTTCCGTCGCGCGTTTCTGGACTTCGATCATGAGCAGGTGGCGCGATTCACCTCACGCTCAGTCGACCGCCTGCTCAAGGATCCGGGGATCGTGCGGCACCGCGGCAAGATCGAGGCGGCGATCAACAACGCAAAGCGAGCCCGCGAACTGGTACAGGAATGCGGGTCGCTGGGAACCTACCTCTGGCGCTATGAGCCGGCCCCCGAGTCCCGGCCGCACCCGCTCACCGAAGCACGCTTGCGACGGATGACGATGGTGCCCGAGTCGTTCGCGCTGTCCAGGGATCTGAAGCGGCGCGGCTGGAAATTCGTCGGGCCGACCACCATGTATGCCTTCATGCAGGCGATGGGGCTGGTCAACGATCACGTGGAGGGCTGTATCGCGAGACCGAAAGCGGCACAGGCACGGGCGCAATTGCAAATCCCGTGAGAGGCGAAGGTGCCCCACGAGGGATGCGCGCGGGGCCCCACGATGGGTCGGTTACGCCGGCTTGGCGATCTTGCCCGCGATCAGCTCGGACAGAAAGCCGAGTATGGCTCCGGCGACCAGGGCGATGACGGTGTTGAGGTAGGTCCCGCTGGCTCCCACGACCACGCTCACGGCGGTCGCGGCGCCGAGGAAGGCCCCTGGAATGAAGGCGAGCGGAGGCAACTTCGACTGGAGTACCATTGCAAACGCGATCACACCCACGAGGGCCGAAAGCACCGGGAGTCCCCCACCGAGGCGGGCGGACAGGGTGAGGGCCACGAACGCCCAGAGAACCCCTGAGAGATTGGAGGCGATCGTCTTCTGCAACCCGGCAGTCTTGCCCCCAGCGGCGAAGAACGTACCCCAGGCGACAATACCTGCCCAGACGGGAAGGGCGGCGGGGCCGAGCGCGACGTAGGTCCAGCCGGCAATGAGGACGCCGATGCTGAGACCGAGGGCGAGGAGCATGTCCATGCAGACCTCCGAGAAGGTGTAGTAGAACAGAGCGATGAGGGAGACCGCCCGGCAGGCTGGGTGGGCGGCGGCGATAGGGTACGGCGGGGAACGGCCGCCGTCAAGCACGGGGAGGGTAGCCGCGGCGGACCGTTACCTAACTGGAGGCTCCAGAACCGCGACGGCGCCGGATAGAAAACCGACCAGACGAATGCGTCCCGCTCCCATCGGGGAGCGGGACGCATCTTGTCATCCCAGCAGCGGTGTTCCCAGTTAATGCCCGCCGCTAGAGTCCGGTGGCGCGGGAAAGAGCGTCACCTGCACCGGCGAGGTGCGATCATCGAACACGATCGCCCCGCAATAGAGACCGGTGCGCAGGCCGGAGCGATCGGGAGGGACGACCTTCACGTCGTACTTGCCGGGGCGCAGCCGGGAGACCTGCAACGCACCCCGCTCGTCGGTGCGGCCGCGCGCCACAACCACGCCGGTCCGGCCGCAGCCGGGTGGGGGCGGCGGCGGCGGGGGGTTGGTGTCCGGGGGAATCGTGTCCGTCGGGATGGTATCCGGTGGCAGGGTGTCGACCGGGATGCTATCCAGCAAGGACACCCGCGGCACGAGGAGGTTGAGCGGCATGCCCGCAACCATGAGCGATTCGGGTGGCGCTCCCGTGGTATCACTGGGAATGGTGTCCACGAACGAGACCACCACCATGGCGCCCCGCACGCTGACATAGGTGCTTTCGGGGAACGGCCGGAAGCTCACCACGCTCACCGCCATGGTGCCGCGACCGTCGCCCTCCTTGCCCCGGACCGCACCAATGCCGGTCGGCGTACTACCATCGGTGCAGCCGAACGCCGCCGCCGCCGCGAGCGCCAGAGTGAAACATCTCCGCATAAGAGCCTCATTGTTAGGGAGCCCGCCCGCCAGGCCACAGGGGCGTGCAACAGAAGGACCCCCTCGTTCGTCCTAGAGTCACTGCCGCTGAGCATTTCCGCCTTCGAGGCGGATCCGTGTGACCCGACACCTCCGACTGGGGTCTCTACTTCATGAGCCAGAGTGATGGGGAGCTGGTTGCCCGGGCGCTTCGGGGCGACCTCCCCAGTTACGCGGAGCTCTTGCGACGCCATCGGCGCCGGCTGGAGCGATACGCGATGCTCCTGTTGGGGAACCGCGAGGATGCCGAGGAGGCGCTGCAGGATGCGCTGCTGCGAGGCTACCGGGCCCTGGGCCAGTGCCTGGAGCCGGAGCGCTTCGGCGCCTGGCTCTTTCGGATCCTGGTCAACCGCTGTCGCACCAGGCACGCCCGCCGCGGCCCCCGGATGGAGGGGCTTGAGAGCGTACCGGCGCTCGATGTCCCGACAATGATGGATGCGAGCGCCGGGATCGAATGGCGGGAGGAGATTCATCGGGCGCTCGTGCGCCTGCCATCGGAACACCGCGAGGCCTTCCTGCTCCACCACGTCGAGGGACTGAGCTACGAAGAGATGGCCGCGATCACCGGCACCGGAATTTCGGCGCTCAAGATGCGGGTGAGCCGTGCGGCCGAACGACTCCGCACCGAGCTGGCGGAGGTCTTCCGTGCCTGACGAGACTGATCCGATCATCGCATCGATCGTCACCACGCTGCGTGCACCGGTGGACCTCGGCCCGGAGCTCGAGCGCCGGGTGCTGGCTCGCCTCGCCACCCAGCCTCGACCCGCGCTCCGCACCCGTCGGAGGCCCCAGCTCCTGGCGTGGGCCGCCGCACTTGCCGGGCTCGCCCTCTTCGGCGCGGAGTTGGCCCGACACCGTGCGCCCCAGCTGCCGGTCAGCCCCGACCCGATCCGGACGGTCGAACTCACCTTGAGCACCAACGCCTCCAGCCGGGTGGCGGTGGTGGGTGATTTCAACAATTGGGACCCGCACGCCACGACCCTGACGCGCCGGGGCGAGCGCTGGTCGACCACCTTGCGACTCCGCCCCGGGCGATACCGCTACACCTTCCTGGTCGATGGGGTACGCTGGGTGGCGGATCCGGGGAGATCCTCTTCGGCAGATCCCGACTTCGACCGACCGACCTCCATCCTCACCGTGAGTCGATAAGCCATGACCCACCATGCCGTGGCCCGATGTCGCCGTCCGAGGATGCCGCTGGTCCTGGCCCTGCTGAGCGCAGTTCTGATTTGCGTCGTGCGCCAAGCCTCAGCCCAGGACCCGCGACTGACCGCGCGCCTGACGGAGGGGCTCGCCCTCCGGATCACCAGGCTGGCCGACAGTGCGCGCGCCGCAGGGCTGCCGCCGGAACCGTTGATCCAGAAAGCACTCGAGGGAGAGAGCAAGGGTGCCGATGCTGCCCGGATCGAGGCCGCGGTCGCCGCACTCCTCGGCAATCTGACTCGGGCCCGGGATGCGCTCGGCGCCCAGGTGGGAGACGAGGTGATTGTCGCCGGGGCCCAGGCGCTCCGGCTCGGCGCCACCGTCACGCAGCTCCGCGACCTGCAAGCCCTGCAGGGCGACCGACCGCTCGTGGTACCGCTCGGTGTCTTCACCGATTTGCTCGCGGCAGGCGTGCCGATCGTGCGCGCCTGGCAATCAGTGCAGGATGTCGCGCGCCACGGTGGAGAGGATCAACAGTTCGAACGGTTGCGGGAACGGGTCAGCCCTCAACCACCGGAGCCGGCCGACCGGCATCCTCCGCCGGTCCAGCCATGAGGACCGCCATGACGATCGGTGGTCGATTGAATCGCGCACCCCGTACCGGCGGTTGGCGCACGTGCGCCGCACAATGCGCCGCATGTCTGACGATTGCCGTGACGACATCGGCCGCCGCCCAGGTGCACCTCCATGTCGACGCGGGGATGGGCGACGCGCGCGACCTCCAGGGCGCCAATGTCGCCGTGGCCCCCTCACTCGGATGGACCGGACGATGGTGGTCCGTGAACGGGAGCGGCCGCTACGCCTCCCGAGGTGACGCCGGTAGCGCCCTGATGGGAGAGCTCGAGGCGCTCGGGTGGCTGCGGCTGACTCACGGCCTTGCGATCGATGCAGGATGGTCGGGGCGCCAACGGTCCCTGAGCTGGGCCCGGGATGCCTCCGGATGGGACGCGACCCTCGGGCTCAGCCTTGAGGGCGGAGGGGGCGGGACGCGCCTGGTACTCGGGCGGGGGCAAGCGCAGCGCAGTCTCGCTCATGTGCCACTCTCGAGTGCCGAGGGCACGGTGTGGAGGCAGTTCGGTCTGGTACAGATCGAAATCCTCGGGCGACAGACGACCTTGGGAGAGCCCGTCCCAAGGGCGAACGCCCCGGGGGATAGCCTTCAACCCGGTGGCGGAGAAGTCGACAGCAACCCGGCCCACCAGTTCGCACGCTACACCGACCTCGGTGGCACGGTTCGGAGTGCTCGTGGTGCCTTCTCGGGGAGCCTCGCGCTCGGGCACCGCTTCAGCCCTGTTGGTGGCGGCGGCTGGTGGCGAGTCGAGGGGCTGATGTGGCTGACCTCACGACTGGGCCTGGTCCTGCAGGGGGGACACAATCCGCCCGACCTCAAGCTCGGCACAGGCGGCGGTCGGTTCACGACTCTCGCGTTCAGAGTCAGTCTCAACGGTTCGTCTCCGGTCGCCCATCACCGAGCTTCCAGGCCCGGGGCGGAAGGGCGCTCTCTCCTGCTCACGCGACAACCCGGCGGCGGCACCTCGCTGGCCATTCGGGCCCCGGGGGCGGGACGGGTGGAGCTGATGGCCGACTTCACCGACTGGCTGCCGGTGGACCTGGTCCCACGGGAGGTCGGGTGGTTCGATCTCGCGATACCAGTACCGCCCGGTACCCATCCCGTGAACGTGCGCTATGACGGGGGAGCCTGGACTCCACCACCCGGGAGCCCGACGATCCAGGACGAGTTCGGGGGTGAGGTGGGGGTGGTGCGGGGGGAGTGACCGGGGCTAGCACGGGAAATTCCCGCAGCGCTCGCCCTCGGCGGGCGCTGCCGCTTTACGGGCTTTATGTTTGGGACATCGCGACCGTGGCGGAATTGGTATACGCGCCAGACTTAGGATCTGGTCCCGCAAGGGGTGTCGGTTCGAGTCCGACCGGTCGCATGGAACCATCAGCCATCAGCCATCAGCCGTCAGCCGCTACCCCTGACTCCCCCGCCGCAGCAACGCAACACGCACGGCATCGACCACCAGCAGCAGATCGTCCAGCTTGGAGATGAGGGGAACGCCTCGCTGCTCGATCGGGCCGTGCACCTGCGGATCGCGCGCGGCGCCCGTCAGGAAGACCACTCGATGGGCCAGATATGGCGCCGCGGTCATCAGGCGATCGTAGAACGCGACTCCGCTGACATCCGGCATCAGCACGTCGCTCACCACAGCGTCGGCGGCCCCCCCTTCCGCGATATGTGCGAGGGCAGCGGTCCCGGAGCCGACATCGACCACGGCAAAGCCCGAGCGCTCGAACAGCGCCCGCAGGGCCCGGCGCATCGATGGTTCATCGTCCACGACAAGAATGGTGGCCACAAGCTCAACTATGGTAACGAGTTATTACCCGGCGACTGGGCGCCCCACCAGGGTAACGGCCGCGAGGCGCGGGGCAAGGATTCCCTGACTGGTGATCCGCGGCAATCCGTCCGAGCGAACCGACCTGATTCCTGTGTCGCAACTATCGGCAGGGACAGCATTTCGATTGACCCCCGGGACCGGCCAAGGGTAGATTGCCGCCCATGTCGGATATCTCAATTGTCAAAACTAAAGAAGACGTCGCCTCCAAATCCCTGCAGGTCACCGTCCCCACGACCATGATCCTGCAGGCCGAGACGCGCGCGGTCCGCCACTACTCCAAGCAGGCCCGCCTGCCCGGATTCCGTCCTGGGAAGGCACCGGAGGCCGTGGTACGCCGTCGCTTCGGCGAGGCGATCCGCCAGGCCGTCCTGGAGGAACTCATCCGCGAGAGCTGGGACGAGGCGCAGAAGTCCGAGGCCCTCAAACCGATCGCCGAGCCGCACATCCACAACCTGAAGTTCGAAGAGGGGCAGCCGCTCGAGTTCGAATTTCACGTCGAAGTCCGACCCGATGTCACGCTCAAGAAGACCGGGGGGTTCTCGATCCAGCGGACGCTCAAGCCGGTCGGCGTCGAGGATGTCGAGGAGCGGCTGCGGGACTTGCAAGAGCGGAAGGCATCGTGGCTTCCGCTGGAGGGCCTGAAGCCGGCGCCAGGCCAGATGGTGCGGATGGAGGTCGCGCCGCTCGAGGGCGATGTCGCTGGCCCGTCGCAGCCCTACACGATGGTACTGGGTGAGGGCCGCGCCATTCCCGAGGTCGAGGAGCAGGTCATGACGCTCCTGCCGGGGGAATCGGTGGATGCCGATGTCCGCTTTCCCGACGATCACCCCGAGGAGTCCAAGCGGGGCACGTCGCGCCGGGTGCGGATCACGCTGCACGAGGTGAAGCGTCAGGAGATGCCGGTCCTGGATGACAGCTTCGCGAGGGAAGTGGGCGACTTCGACACGCTTGAGGCGTTACGCACGGCACTCCGGACCGACCTTGAAGCCGACGCGGTGGCTGGAGCGGATGCCGGTGTCCGGCAGGACCTGATGCAGCAGATCGCGGCGGCCAACGAAGTGCCGGCGCCGGCCAGTCTGGTCAAGCGGCTGATCCAGGCCTACATGGAGTCGTACCAGATCCCGAAGGAGCAGTTCGACGGCTTCGCCGCCGAGTTCCGCCCGGCCGCTGAACAGCAGGTGCGACGGGAACTGGTGCTGGACAGCATTGTCGAGACGAATGCGCTGGCCGCCACGGAAGCGGAGATTGATCAGCGGATTACCCAGCTCGCGGCGAGCCGGAAGGTGCCCGTGAGCCAGCTCTACGCCGAGCTGGAGAAGGCGGGACGGCTCCGGGATCTGGAGCGGGCCCTCACCGAGGAGAAGGCGTTCGCCTGGCTCCTGCAGCATTCCTCCGTGGTCGAGGCTGGAGCCTGACGATGGCGAGCATCTATCCTCCGTATGTCATCGAGCGCTCCAGCCGTGGGGAGCGCTCCTACGACATCTTTTCCCGGCTCCTCATGGACCGGATCGTCTTCCTCGGCGCACCGATCAACGACGATGTGGCGAACATCGTGATTGCGCAGCTGCTGTTTCTCGAGGCGGACAATCCGGAGCGGGACATCTATCTCTACCTGAACTCGCCCGGTGGCGTGGTCTCCAGCGGACTGGCGATCTACGACACCATGCAGTACCTGCGGGCTCCGGTCAACACGATCTGCATGGGGATGGCCGCCTCCATGGGGTCCTTTCTGCTTGCGGCGGGCGCCAAGGGCAAGCGGAGTGCGCTGCCCCACTCGCGGATCATGATCCACCAGCCCTCGGGCGGCACCCAGGGTACCGCGGCCGACATCGAGATCCAGGCGCGGGAAATCCTGTACCTGCGCTCCAAACTGAACGGCCTGTACAGCCAGCACACCGGTCAGCCGATCGAGTCGATCGAGCGGGACATGGACCGGGACCGGTTCATGAGTGCCGAGGAGGCGAAGGAGTACGGGATCATCGACAACGTGATTTCCAAGCGCAGCGACATCCAGCCGGTGGTGCCCGCGAAGTAACCCTTGACGGCCTCCGGGGGGAGGGGCAGACTTCCTGTCACTCTCCCTCGTCTCATCTGACCACGGAACCAGGACCGCATGTCGAACGACAAGCACCTCCGTTGTTCCTTCTGCGGAAAGTCGAAAGACTCGGTCCGGAAATTCATTTCCGGCCCGTCGGTCTATATCTGCAACGAGTGCATCACGCTCTGCAACGAGATCCTGGCGGAGGATGAGGAGCGGGAGGTCGCCGACACCATTACATCGGTTCCCACGCCGGTCGAGGTCAAGACGGTGCTGGACCAGTACGTCATCGGCCAGGAGCGCGCCAAGCGCACCCTGGCCGTGGCCGTGTACAACCACTACAAGCGCATCAACGCGACCAGCGGGCGGGATACCGAGGTCGAGCTGGACAAGTCCAACATCCTCCTGATCGGGCCGACGGGCGTCGGCAAGACGCTGCTGGCGCAGACCCTCGCCCGCATCCTGGATGTGCCATTCACGATCGCGGACGCGACCACGCTGACGGAGGCGGGCTACGTTGGCGAGGACGTGGAGAACATCCTGGTCCGGCTGCTGCAGGCCGGCGAGTTCAACGTTTCGGAGTGCGAGCGCGGCATCGTCTACATCGACGAAATCGACAAGATCGCGCGCAAATCGGAGAACCCCAGCATCACTCGGGATGTCTCGGGTGAAGGGGTGCAGCAGGCGCTCCTCAAGATCCTCGAGGGCACCGTCGCTTCGGTCCCGCCCCAGGGCGGCCGGAAGCACCCGCAGCAGGAATACATCCAGATCAACACCAAGGACATCCTGTTCATCTGCGGCGGAGCCTTCGACGGGCTGGAGAAGATCATCGAGTCCCGGACCGGACGACAGCAGATCGGTTTCAGCGGCGACGCCGCGGGCAAGGGACCGGCGTTTGACAAGAAGAACCCGTTCGCCGACGTGGAACCGGACGACCTGCTCCGCTTCGGGCTGATCCCGGAGCTGGTGGGCCGGCTGCCGGTCACGGTGGCGCTCGAGGCGCTGGATGAGGACTCGCTGATGCGGATCCTGGTGGAGCCCAAGAATGCGCTCACCAAGCAGTACAGCAAGCTGTTCGAGATGGAAAGCGTGGGCCTCACCTTCGACGACGAGGCGTTGCGCGCGGTCGCCCAGAAGGCGCTCAAGCGGGGGACCGGCGCCCGCGGGCTCCGGGCCATCCTGGAAAGCATGATGACCGACATCATGTACGATCTCCCGGGACGGGACGACGTGCGCGAAGTCGTGATCACCCGCGAGTGCGTGACCGAGAACCAGCAGCCGCTCGTCGTCACCGAGCGCCCGCGGCAGAAGCGGGAAGCCTAGCGACGGCGCGCCCGCTCCGGCTCCGGCCTGAGTGACACCGCCGCACGCAGGCCCATCGCCGTGCGCTACAATTCCCCCCTCGCCGACCTGCCGGTCGAGTTCGTCGGCAGCTTCCCCGATCCGACCCACCGCCTCACACCGGTTCTGCCCGAGGTCGTCACCCTCGGCCGCTCGAATGTCGGCAAGTCCAGCCTGCTCAATGCCATCTTCGATCGTCCGCTGGCGAAGGTCAGCGGCAGCCCGGGGCGGACCGCGCTGCTAAACGTCTTTCGCCTGCCGACGCTGTACCTGCTCGACCTGCCGGGGTACGGTTATGCGAAGGTCTCGCACTCGGAGCGGGCCCGGTATGGCCGCCTGGTGAAAACCCTGATCGAACAGCGCACCACCATCACCGGCGTGCTGTGGCTGCTGGATATCCGGCACGAGCCGTCGGTCGACGACCTGGCGTACGCGCAACAGATGGAGAAGCGCCAGCTCCCGATCCTGGTCGCGCTGACCAAGGCCGACAAGCTGCCCCATGGGCAACGGCTCAGCCGACTCGAGACGATCGCCCGCCAGGTGGGACTGCCGGAGGATCAGGTGCAGCTGACCAGTTGCCTGAGCGGCCTGGGCATCGTGGAGCTGGGCGAGAGCATTCTGGCCGTCGCCAACCCAAGCGAGGCAACATGAGGATAGCACGGTGTCTCCCCGCCCTCCTGGCGCTGGGCATCGCCTGGCCCGCCGCGATGGCGGCGCAAGGCGCAACCGACGGCGGGGACTTGCCCCCGGCCGGCTACGGCACCATCCGCTCGGACCAGTTGAGCATCCGCCTCGCGCTCGACGACATCGAGCTGCGCTTCCTGCCACTCGACGAGCGCGTGCTACGCCTGGTCTCGAAGGATGGCTACGATGCCATCAAGGGGTTGATCGCCTCCCGCCAAACCGCCATCGATTCGGTGGCGGCCGGCGCGGCGCTGGCGACGCCGGGCCTGGCGCTGGTGACGTTCTTCGCGCTGCGCGCCGACGCCCGGTTCGATCCGGAAAATGTGAGCCTGCTCTATCGCAACCAGTTCTGGCGTCCCGTCGCCATCGTGCCGGTGACGGCGAACTTCACCGGGCGGCAGCTCCCGGTGCGGCAACAGGCTTCCGCCATCTATCTGTTCGATAACGCCCTCCCGGTCTATGAGCAGTTCGATGTGGTCTATGGCACGGTGCAGAGCAGCGCCTGGCAGGAGGCACTTCGGCGGATCGATCGGGAACGCGGGCTGGTGATGATGCGATGGCAGGCGGACCAGCGCGACAGCGCCAAGCGGGAGTAGCGCTCCAGCGACGGACGAATCACCCGCTCCGGCCCGGAAAAAGGCTCAGGCGGGTAGTGGCACCAGCCAGTGTCGCCGGATCCCCGGTGACCATTGTCCTCCCGCCAGCAACGCCGTCGACAGCACATCCGCCGCGATCCCACTCGGGGCGATCACCGTCGCCTGCACCCGTCCCTGCACCGGCGCGCCATGGTGCGGGTCAAGGACATGCCCGCGACGTACGCCGCCGAGCAGCACCCGATCCCTCGTCATGGCACTGGTGGCGAGCGCCTCATCCCGCAGCAGTGCGGTGGCGAGCACACCGCCGCTGAGGCGCGGATCGACGATATCCACCATCCATCCCTCGGCCCCGGGCGGCGCCCCGATGGCGAGCAGGTCGCCACTCACATCCAGCAGCGCCGCTGACACCCCATGGTCCCGCAGCACCTCAGCGGCCCGATCCAGTCCGTAGCCCACCCCGATCCCGCCGAGATCGAGGGCCGCCTCGGTCGGACCAAGCCGGGCACGATGGCCTTCAACCTCCATGGTCGTGGCCGCGAGTGCCGCGCGCGCCGCCGCGAGTTCGCGCGTCCCGGGTACCGTCTTGCGCGGTTCACGGAACCCCCAGGTGCGCATCAGGGGTTCGACGGCGACATCGAACGCTCCACCGGTCGTGCGGCGATACCGCGTGGCGGCCCGCAGTATGTAATGCAGATCGGCATCGAGTGCGATCCAGCCAGTTCCCGCCTGACGATTGAGCTCGTTCAAGTCGCTCGCATCATCGAAGCGTGACAGGCGTGCTTCGATGCGACGCAGCTCCGTGAAGGCCGCCTGGGCCGCCTCGTACCCGGCATCCTCCGAGGGATGGAAGAGCTGCAGGTGCACCGGCTGCCCCATCGCCCACGACCATCGTTCGATGTAGCGCACGGGCCGGGCGATGGGCGGACGAGCGGCGGCAAACAGGCGCGAGCTGCCCAGCAGGCCTGCGGCGGACCTGCCCGCGGCGGACAGGAAGGCGCGTCGCTTCATCCAGTTGCCTGGCGCTCCCACAGGCCCAGCTCGGCCAGCACCAGCCAGGACTGCAGGTAGAACGTTCCGGCCATGAGCAGGCTGGAGAGCTCGAGCAGCAGCCCGAAACCGGGATGCACGTAGCGCGTCAGCCAGATCGCGCTGATCGAGACCAGCAGGGCGAGGAAGGGCTCGGTCACCAGCACTCGTTTGATCCGCTCCGGCACCCGTTCGCACAGGCTCAGGCAGACACCGCTCAGGACGAAGATCACGACCATCGAGAGCAGGTGGGTGTGGGTGATCGTCAGCAGTTCTCCAAGCGACTTGGGAAACTGCATCGCGCCATCCAATCCTTCGCTGCCCCGGTAATGATCCGCAATCCCACCTGGCCGCATCCGCGTCGTGTGCCAGACATAGAACAGCGAGATGGAATAGCCGGTCACCTGGACGAGGGTGAGCCACCGACCGATCGCGCGGACCGGCGCGGGAAGCTGGCGCCAAACCGGCCACGGCACGGGCGTCACAGCAGGCCGGCCAGTCGCCAGCGCGCGAAGTCCGCCAGCGTCTGACGAATCCCCAGTGTCACGGCGTTGACGCTGATGGTGGCGCCGGAGATGCCCCGCACCGTGCGCCCAACCTCCAGGGTGTCGCGCGGCGTCCGACCACGAAATTGCTTCCGCCACGGTTCGTAGGCGACTTCGCCCCCGTAGGCCTCGCGGTAGATCAGCACATCGATGTCACGGAGGGTGAGCGCCGGGTCGAGGGCGACGAGACAGGTGATCGGCTGCTCCTTCCCGCGGACCTGGCGTACCTGGGCAAAGCCCAGCAGTGAGTCTCCTCGCGACACGCGCAGGACGGCGGCGCCTTCGAGGGTCATGGTGTCCACCCGGGTGCCAGGCCCGAAAATCCGCTGGAGCGATGCGGCGACTTTCCTTGCCGGGACAGTCTGGGCCTCAAGGGGAACGGGAAACGGGGAACGGAGCACAGGGATGGGAAACGAGAGCAATGAAAGAAGCAGCAGCGGACTTCCGCAGCAGAGTCCCCGCGCGAGCGCGGCATGCCCAACGCGACGAAGCAGTCCCATTCCCGATCCGCCTTTCCTTGTTCCCGCTTCGCCATTCCCGTAGTTCAAAACTGGTAGCCGATGCCGAAGCTCATGATCTCCCCCGCACCGACATGGGCCCGATTGCGGAGCAGCTGGTAATCACCCTTCACCACCACATTCCAGAGCGGCTTGTACGTGAGGCCAACGGTGGTGACTCGGCGGGCGTACGCCGCGTTGCGCGGTGTGCCCGTCGGCACGGCGGCGTGGGTATCATAGCGTTCGTGCCGGACAAAGACGACGAGTCGCTGACGTGAGGCGGGTGCCAGCCAGACGAACAGATCGGCGCCACCTTCGAGGTAGCCGCCCTCGATCCTGCTGCCGACGTCTCCGCCGAAGGCGGCGTTGATCCGGTCAGCGTCAGCAATCGCGACCCGGGCGACTTCGCCGCGGAATTGAAAAGCGCCGACATCGTAGCGCGCGTCGGCCGCCAGCACGCTGACCGGCGCATCGAAGCCGCCAGTGCCGAGCAGAGAATCCTGGTTCGCGCTGCCCCCGACCCAGAACGAGGCGCCGACCTTGAGCCCGGGCCGCCCGTACTCCAGTCGACCGGTGAGCGAGGGATTGGCGAAGCTCGCATTGCGGCCCTCCTGCCGGCCGCCGCGAATCCCTTCAGCGCCAGAAAAACCCGACGCCGTGATACCGTTGAGGACCAGCACGCGCCAGCTGACCCCACCAAGCGACCCGATGCGGCCGCCCGCGCCCACTCCGATCTCGCGCCAGGTCGTCGGGAGGACGTCGTGATGGAAATCGGGGCGGGCGACGCCATTGAAGGTGGGGGGTTCGTGGAACTCGTTGACGATGCCGACCGGGGCCAGCATCAACCCGGCGCTGAGTGCGAACGCGTCGCCCAGCCGGTATTCGAGATACGCCTGCTCCAGCGAAACCTCACCGCCGGCATCCCCGCCCTCGATCTTGGCGTCCTCGACCTCGAGTTCGGAACGCAGCGTGATGCGCTCGGAGAACTGGTGCCCGAGGTAGAGCACGAACCGCTTGAGGTTCGCCTGGCCGGGCGTGCCAGCGCCTGAGTGATTGGTGTACTGCACCTCGCCGTACCCTCCGAGGGTTGTGTGCTGGGAATCCGGGGTCTGGGCGTGGGCCAGCACGAACGGGGTGGCCAATCCGGCCAGCAGGAGCGCGGCGCAAATCGGGGGGCGCATGGAGGGTCCGGGACATTGCGGGTGAAAACTACTTGAGAAATCTTCTCAGAATTAATCTCGTACTATTTTACTCCCCATTCGAAAAACCGGCAATCCCCCCTCGAATGGCGCTCTCCGGCGGACCCTCGTAGACTCCCCTGCACCTTCTTCCCGGAAGACTGCCCTCGCGTGAGTCGCGTCCCACTGCTGGCCCGGCGTGAGCCTCTCCTCTACTTGCCGGCGGTCGCCTGCCTCCTGCTGGGGGTGAGCGCAGCCGCGGAAGTGGGGAGCCCTCGGTTTTTCGCCCTGGGGGCGGGCTCAATGGGCTTGCTCCTGGGGTGGCTCACCTGGCGTCGCCCGGCGTTTGCCCCGGCCGCTCACGCCGGGGCCGTCACACTCGCGGTCCTGGCACTTCGACTGCCAGGCGCTCCCGCACTCCCGACCCTCTTCACCGCACTCATCTGCCTGGGAACACTCCTCAGCCAGTATCAGATGGTCGAGCGACGCGCCGTAAGGGCGGAGGCGGAGCGGCAGATCCTGGCCCGGCAGGTAGATCGTCGGATCAATGAGATCTTCTCACTCCAGGAACTGAGCTATGTCCTGGCCGAATCGCTGCAGAGCGAGCGGATCTCGTCGCAGGTGGCGCGGTACGTCATGCGGTTTCTCAATGCCGAGGGCGCCGCGGTGGCGCTGACACGGGAGAGTGACGGAGTGCTCCTCATCGCCGCCGCGGAAGGAGTGCTGGCAGAGGCGCTCGGCACAGCGGTGACCGACGCGGTGCCGTCGCTCGTTGTCCGTGCCATCACCACCGAACGCATCGAGGTCACCGGGGGCACCGCCGAGAGCCCGGCGCTGCTGCTGCCGGGGCATCAGGCCACCAGTGGCGCGGCGGCCCCGCTGCGGGCGCATGGCCTCACCATGGGCGTGCTCGTGGTGGCCGATCGACGGCAGGGCGGCTATTCCACCGAAGATCTCTGGCTGCTCTCGACCGTGTCCACCCATGTTGCGGTGGTCCTGGCGAACAGTCGGCTGTTCGAGATGGTGCGGCAGGCCAAGGACGAATGGGAGACGGCGTTCAACGCGTTGACCGAAGGCATCGCGGTGCTGGATGCCGCGGGCAATATCTCGCGGGGCAACGCGGCGCTGGCGCGCCTGCTGGATGTGCCGGCACCCGCGCTGCTGGGACGGCCGTTCTGGACCACCGTCGCCGGCGGGGCCGAGGGCGAGGATCAGCTCATCGACGCGGCACGGCGGGGGGAGCGACCCTCCCCGCTCACGCTGCACAGCAGCGCCACGCAGCGCATCCTCCGCCTCACCGCCGCCCCCATGTCCGCGGCGCAGGAAGGCGCGCCGGTCGTCGTGCTGGTGGAGGATGTCACCGAACAGCGGGCGCTCGAGAGCCAACTGATTCAGAGCGAAAAACTCGCGGCGGTGGGCCAGCTCGTCTCGGGGGTGGCGCATGAGATCAACAATCCGCTCACGTCGATTGCCGGGCTCGCGGAATTCCTGCAGGAGCGGGTCGGTCCGACCTCCGCGGAGGCCGAACATCTCCGGGTGATTCACGAGCAGGCCGAGCGGGCGGGGCGGATCGTGCGCAACCTGCTCACCTTCGCGCGCAAGCGCACGCCGGGCGATATGCTGGTCGACCTGAACGACACCGTGAGCCGGAGCGCCCTGCTGGTGGGCTACGAGCTGCACCTGCATGGCATCGAGCTGGTACAGGACCGCCTGGACGAAACGCTGCCGGTACGGGGCAACAGCGACGAGCTGCAGCAGGTCCTGCTCAACCTGATCACCAACGCGGGCTACGCGCTGCGTGGCCTCCCCGCGGGTCAGCGGCGAAGGGTCACGCTGATGACGGCTCGCGAGGGGGCCCGGGTCGTCGTCCGGGTGCGGGACACCGGCCCGGGTGTTCCAGCCGACCTCGTGCCGCAACTCTTCACCCCGTTCTTCACGACCAAGGAGCCGGGCGAAGGAACCGGGCTCGGACTTTCGCTCAGTTTCCGGATCGTGGAGTCACACGGCGGTCGGCTGGCATATCAGCCGGTGCCGGGAGGCGGAGCGGAGTTCTGGTTCACCCTTCCACTCGTGACCGGGGATCAGGACGCCACGCCGGCGGTACCGGGGGCGCCGCCGGAGACGCGCGCCGTGCTGGTGCTCGACAGCGACCAGGGAACCGAGCTGGTGGTCCGGGCGCTGTTCGAGCCGGCGGGTTACCACGTGGAGGTGGCACGCTCAGGGGCCGACATGGCCAATCGCCTTGCCTCCCGGGCCTGGCGTGTCGTGGTGGTGGAGGGCGGACTCTCGACCGACGGAAAGCTGCTGCTGGCGGACCAACTCACGAACCGGGTGGATCAACGAGTGATCGTGACCACCGCCGACCCCTTGCTCGCGGCCCGATGCCGCGCGCGCGGGCTTACGATTGTCTCCCGGCCCTTTCTGCCCCGGGACCTGGTGGAAGTGGCTGGCGACCTCATGATGCCGGAACGCGGGGCCGACCATCAGGGCGGGGTCGTACGATAGTACTCCGTGCCGGAGAGACTCAGCCGCAGCGCCCGTCCGCTGACGATCTCACCAAAGCTGAGCCGCTCGGGCGAGCGCGCATCCGCGCCGACGCGAAACGGGCCGTGCTCCAGCGGTATCAGCGGCTCTTCAAAGCCTTCCGGTGTCAGCCGCAGCAGGTCCCCGTGGTGGATCGGGACTGTCTCATCGCGACGATTCAGGCGGCCAGGGATACCGTGGAGGGCCGGCGCTTCGGGCTGCTCATCGAGCGGGGCGGGATGTTCAAGTTCGTGAACTACGCGAACAAGCTGGACTGAGAGCGTGAGGCGGAAGGGCCGTTCCTCCTCCCTCCTCCCTCCTCACTCCTCACTCTCGACCGCGGGTCAGTACCCCGCCTGCCGCGCCGACCGGAAGGGGGTCACCGTCACGCGGCCCTGCACCTGACGCTGCACCGCTGTCGCATCCGCCGCACCCCAGAAGTTGCCCCCGGCATCCAGCGTCACCGCACGGATCAGCCAGTGACGAGCTGAGAGAAAGACGTTGCCCGTCACAACCGCATCGGCGCCGGCGCTATCCACCACGAGGCCATCCTCCACTCCGTCGAAGAGATTGCCGCGCAACTTCACCTTCGTGGTGTGCTCCAGCACGATTCCCTGCCCCACTTTTGCGATCGTATTGTCGTCGACCCGGTAGTCCGTACTGGGATCATCTCCGTCCGTCCGGGTGAAGAGGTGGATGCCGCGCATGGCGCCGATGATGGTATTGCCGCCGATCTCGTTTTCCCCGCCGTGCTCGACGGCGATCGCCGTGGTGCGGCTGCCGATGATGATGTTGCCCCGGACCACATTGCCTCTCGAGTAACCCAGCCAGAAGCCGTAGTCGGAGCTGTCCGCCCGATTCTCGAGGAAGATGTTCCACGAGCTGAAGGTGGACTCGAAGGCGTTGTGAAAGGCGCCGGTGGCATCATTGCGAATCACCAGGTTGCCGATCGAGGGGCCCACATTCCCGCGCTGGCCACTGAGGAAGAATCCGTCGCCGCTGGTGCGCAGGTTGTTGTCCGCGACGAAATTCGAGTCGCTCTCGTGGCGCAGCAGGAGGGCGGCGCTGTCACAACCCCGCCGATACGTCCGGCCCTCGCAGCGGACGCTATGGTCGGCCCGATTGCGGAGAATGGTGTTGCGGGCCGACTGCCAGAGATGGATGCCCCAGCCCGAATTGCCCGAGACATCGTTGTCGGCAATCAAGGCGTCACGGGTCGCCATCAGCCCGATGCCGTTCTGACTTCCGCGCGCCACCACGCCGGTGACCTGCGCACCCGTGGTGCGCACCAGGAGCAGCGCCCCCCCGTAGGCCTCCGTACTGTCGGTCGAGAAGATGTCGAGCCAGTCGGCTTCATCGTAGCGCTCCGGCGTCGATCGCAGCCGCTGGGCCCGGGAACCGGAGAGGTCGATCCCGCTGATCCGGTGTCCCCGTCCCCCTTCCAGCCGAATACCCTGACGGAAACCGCGCACCCGCCCGCCCCGGATGGTGATGCTGTCGGCACCCCGGCTCACGATACCGATGCCGACGAACTCCGAAGGAATCGTATCGCCACTCTCGAGCGTCACCCCCGTCAGGTCGATGCGGGTCGAGGAGCCGGCCACGACCAGGACGCCCCGCTCGGCACGGTCCGGTACCCGGTAGCGGCCGGGACAGATCTTCACGTCGCCCGTCACCACGGTGCCGGCCTTGTCGATGCGAAGGCAGGGCGCCGCCGCCGCCACCGTCACCCCGCCCGCCGACGGATAAGAGTGGCCCGTGCCGAGGAGAAGCACCCCGAGGAGCAATATCTTCATGGTCGCACCGGATAGCCTGCCGCGCGGAGGAAGGCCCTCGCCTCCGGCAACGTGCTCCCCTGATAGTGAAAAATCGACGCGGCGAGCACACCATGCGCGCCGGCCTCCAGAGCGTCCGCCAGGTGCGACAGGTTGCCCGCACCCCCCGACGCGATCACCGGAATATCCACCGCGCGGGCGGCGGCGCGCACCAGCTCCAGGTCATACCCCCGCTGGGTTCCGTCACGATCCATCGACGTCAGCAGGATCTCGCCGGCTCCCAGCGTCGCGAGTCGCACCATCCACTCGATGGCATCGAGGTCGGTGAGGTCGCGGCCACCGGTGACATAGACCTGCCACACGTCGCCCACTCGGCGAACATCCACCGCGGCGACAATACACTGGGCCCCGAAGCTGTCGGAGAGCCGGCGCACCAGATCGGGATCCCTTACGGCGGCTGTGTTCACGGCCACCTTGTCGGCCCCGGCGCGCAGGGCCTGTTCCGCGTCCTCGACCGAGCGGATCCCGCCACCGACCGTGAAGGGAATGAAAATACTCTCGGCGACCCGTTCAACCATCGCGAGTGTGGTGTTGCGCGCTTCATGACTGGCGGAGATATCGAGCAAGACCAGCTCATCGGCGCCCTCCGCGTCATAGCGTGCCGCCTGCTCGATCGGATCGCCGGCATCACGCAGCGACTCGAAATGGACACCCTTGACCACGCGGCCATTGGCGACGTCCAGGCAGGGGATGATGCGACGAGCGAGCATGTGGAGCTTTCAGCGTTCAGCGTTCAGCGGTGCGGGGATGGCATCCAGGTTCACTCTCAAGACATCCTCAAGCGGGCCGGCGTGGCCCTTGGCGAAGAGGATCTGGATGTCCTCGAGGGCCCGGCGTTCTCGCGGCCACGCCAGTCGCCCCTGCGCCGCCGACAGTGACAGCCATTCGGAGGCGTCATGTTCCGCCGATAGCGTGACGGGAACGGAATCGACGAACGCCGCAAAGACTGGCACGAAACCCACCTCGTCGATGGCGTGCCGGTAGAAGGATTCAACGCGGCTCAGGTTGTAGAGTCGCACGGGGATGTAGCCGGTCTCCTCACGAAGTTCGCGCAGCGCCGCCTCCCGGGGCGCTTCCCCCGTCTCGATGCTGCCATGCACCACCTCCCACGATCCGGGACACCGCCCTGGCGGCGCCCGCCTGAGCGTCAGCGTCTCGAGGCCCGCGGGTCCGTCACGCAGGACGTACACATCGACAAATGCCACCCGGAATGTCGTCATGGGTGCCACGCGACGAAGCGACTGAGCAGTTCGATCCCCGCGCGCTGGCTCTTCTCGGGGTGGAACTGGGCTCCGATGATGTTGGCCTGCCCGACAATCGTCGCGAAGGAGCCGTCGTAGTCGCCGGTGGCGAGCACCGCGCCCTCCGGCAAGCCTGCGGGATGATAGCTGTGGACGTGGTAATAGAACTGCGGCCCGTCCTCGAACAGGCCACGAAGCATCGGATGGATTGATCCTGCCGCCGTCGCCTGCACGCTGGCCCAGCCGACATGCGGCACGTGCAGCGTCGTCCTGAACCGCTGGACATGTCCGGGCAGCAGCCCGAGGCCCGCGACACCGGGCGCCTCTTCGCTGGTGGCGAAAAACAGCTGCAGGCCCAGGCAGATGCCCATGACCGGCCGACCGGCGCGGGCCACCTCCTGCACGGCAGCGCCAAGTCCGGAGTGCTCCAGATTCGGCACGGCCTGCCCGAAATTGCCCACCCCGGGCATCAGCACCCGTTCAGCACGGCGCACCACCTCGGGGTCGGCGCTGAGGCTGGCGACGTGACCGCCCGCGGCCAGCGCGCGGATGACGCTCTTGAGATTGTTCACCCCGTAGTCGACGACCACGATCACAGCACACCCTTGGTGGAAGGGACGCCGGTGACGCGTCGATCGATGACCACCGCATCCTGGAGCGCGCGGGCCAGGGACTTGAAGAGCGCCTCGACGATGTGGTGCGGATTCTCGCCCCGGAGCAGGTCCACATGCACGGTGAGGCCGGCATTCAGCACCAGGCCGCGCACGAACTCGGGGGTGAGGAATACGTCGTAGTCGCCGAGCATCTGCCACTTGGGAATGTCGACGTGATACGACAGGTAGGGTCGCCCGGAAACGTCCACCACCGCACGCACCAGGGCGTCATCCAGTGGCACCGTCGCATCGGCATAGCGACGAATCCCGGCCCGGTCGCCCAGCGCCTTTGCGATCACCTGGCCGAGGACGATGCCGACATCCTCGACAGTGTGATGCCCGTCGACATGCAGATCCCCCGTGCACTCCACCTCGAGGTCAAACAGTCCATGCCGGGCAAAGGCCTCCAGCATGTGATCGAAAAACCCGATGCCGGTCGCCACCGACGCGCGGCCACCGCCATCGAGTTCAATGCGAAGGCGGATCGCGGTTTCCTTGGTCGCTCTGGAGATTTCCGCCGAACGGGACATGCGTGGGCTCCGGTGCTCGGGAAGGCTAGGCGAGGATCTGGTGCAAGGCGCCGAACACCGCATCCATGTCGTCGGGCGTGCCGATCGAGATCCGCAGACACTCCGCGAGGTGGGCGCTGCCGGAGACATCGCGGATGAGGATACCGTGTTCCTCGATCAGCCGGCGGAAGATCACTCTGGCCGGGACAAGCTCACAGCGCATCAGCACGAAGTTCGCGGCGCTGGGGAAGACGTGGATACCAGGCAGCGTCCGCAGCCGCGGCAGGAAGCGCTCACGCTCGTCGATGATGGCCCGGGTCCGGTCCGCAAAACGGCGCGACTGGGACAGGGCCACCTCGGCCGCGGCGAGGGTCACCGTGTTGACGTTGTACGGCAGCTTGGCCTTGGCGATTTCCCGGGCGATCTCCGGATGGGCCAGGGCATAGCCGAAGCGGAGCCCCGCCATCCCCATCGCCTTGGAAAACGTCCGCAACACCACGACACGCGCCGACTGGTGCAGCAACGCGATGGCACTCGGCCCGCCGAAATCCTGGTACGCCTCGTCGCACAGGACCAGCGCGTCAGTCTCGGCCAGCACCCGTTCGACCGCGCCGGGCGGGAGCGCGGACCCGGTCGGATTATTGGGCGAGTTGAGCACGACCACCCGGGCCTGCTCCCGCCGCGCCGTCGCGATAAGCGCGTCCACATCGTAGCCGAACTCAGGCCCGAGGGGTACCGGCACGTAGCGGCCGCCGAGCACGCCGGTGAGCAGCCGGTACAGCGAAAAGGTCGGGGCCGGCGCCACGACGACCGCGCCCTCCATCACCGACACCGAGAGCGCCGCCTGGATCAGTTCGTTGGAACCGTTCCCAACCAGCACACCCTCCGGGACCCATCCGTGCCGTGCGGCGATGGCGGCGCACAGTGAGACTGGGGTGAAGGCCGGATAGCGATGCCACGGTGCCGCTGCCGCGCGCGCCAGGATCTCCCGCTTGAGATCGTCGGGCACATCGACGGCGGCTTCGTTCTGGTTGAGCTTCCGCGCGACGATCGGGGCCTCGAGGCCATACGGCGCTTCGGCCAGGACGGAAGGCTTGAGGAGAGTGAGTGCGGCGGCGGAATCGGGGAGCGGCATGGCGGAAAGTGGGGGCGAAGGGCGGGTTCGGTCGTCGACTGGCCCTACGACTTTTTCCGCGCCAGCAGCACTTCCAGGCGCTTGGTCAGCGCCTTGGCCCGGAAGGGCTTGGTGAGGAAATCGTCAGCGCCGAGCTCAAAGACGCGGACTTCATTGTCTTCATCGCCCTTGGCCGTCAGGACGATCACGGGAATGCCCCTGGTGACCGGACGGGAGCGGAGTTCGGACAGCACGGCGTAGCCGTCCATACCGGGGAGATTCAGGTCCAGCACGATGATATCCGGCGCATGACGATCGGTCTGATCCAGCGCTTCAGCGCCAGTGCGCGCTTCCACCACCTCGAAGCCATCACGGACCAGCAGGTCCTTCATGACCCGGCGCAGGGTGTCCTCGTCATCCACCAGGAGGACCGTGGCGCCGCGAGACACGACCCGGCGATTGAGTTCCGTCGCGATCGCATCGTCGTCGGAATCGAGCAGGTCGAATGCGCTGGTCAGATCGACGGCCGGGCGGCGACCGGAGGCGCCCAGCGGCGGGAGCAAAGAAGAGGCGGGCGGCGTCTTCCGGGTCGTCGGCGAGGACACCGCCGGTGTGACGTCGCTGGGCCGGGCGGGGGCACCGGGCGTCGGGATCGTCAGCCGGTTGGAGGTCATGCTGTCGGCCATTGGCACGTCGACGACGCGCAGCAGTTCCTCGACGCCGGTGTCACCGGCGAGGACATGCTTCAGCCCGCTCTCGAACAGGGAAAGCATCCCGTTGAGCCGGGCGCTGTCCGCGATCTTCTCCGCCGTCGCCCCGCCACCGATGAGCCGTTCCAGGTCGATGTTCATCGTCAGCACTTCCACCACGCTGAAGCGGCCGCGGTAGCCGGTCATCGAGCAGTCGGGACAGCCGAGCGGGCGGTAGATGACCGTGCCTTCCGGAATAAACTGCTTGATGCGATCGGGCGGCGGCTGGTCATTCACCTCGCGGCAGGTGGTGCAGAGCTTCCGCATGAGTCGCTGCGCGATGATCCCGCGGAGGGCGGAGGCGAGCTTGTACGACTCGATCCCCATGTCCACCAGGCGGGTCACGGCGTTCGGCGCGTCGTTGGTGTGCAGGGTGGAGAGCACCAGGTGGCCGGTGAGCGACGCCTGCACCGCGATCTGGGCAGTTTCCTTGTCGCGGATTTCGCCGAGGAGCACGACGTCCGGGTCCTGCCGCAGGATAGAGCGGAGGGCCGAGGCAAAGGTGAGTCCCGCCTTCTCATGCACCTGGACCTGCACGATACCCTTGCCCAGCCGGTACTCGACCGGATCTTCCACCGTCACGATGTTGACGCCTTCGCTCTGCACCATGCGCAGCATCGAGTAGAGCGTCGTCGTCTTGCCCGAGCCGGTCGGGCCGGTGACGAGGATGATGCCCTCCTTGTTATTGAGCAGCGCCTCCATCTGGGCCCGCTCCTCGACCG
Organism: Gemmatimonadales bacterium; assembly: GCA_039934355.1. GTDB lineage: Bacteria > Gemmatimonadota > Gemmatimonadetes > Gemmatimonadales > GWC2-71-9 > JADJOM01. Next base: position 7,519 of record JBDTMI010000002.1, on the reverse strand, counting down.
ACATGCCCAGCGACACCAGGGTCAGCACCGTCGCCCTGGCGTTGAGAATCCGGATGACGACCTTCTCACCGAGGGAGGCGGGCAGGGTCGAGACGCGGAGATCGACCGGGCCGCCATTCACCGAGACCCGGGCGCGGCCATCCTGCGGTCGCAGCCGGTCGGCAATATCCAGCCCCGACATGATCTTGATGCGGGAGATGAGCGGAGCCCCGGCGCTGCGCGGGATGTTCATCACCTGGCGCAGGACGCCATCGATGCGGTAGCGCACCGCGACGCCCGCCTCGCCCGGCTCGATATGGATGTCGCTCGCCCGCGAAAGAATGCCGTCGGACAGCATGAGGTCGACCAGCCGCACGACGGGACGCTGGCTCGCCTCGTCGGCGGAGGCGGAGAGGTCCTCGATCCCGCTCTCGTTGGTGTCGAGCTGGGTGACGCGAAGGCCGTCGTCCATGGTGCCCAGCAACTGCGCGACAACCTGCGACTGTCCACCGCGATAAATCTCCTCCAGCTTGTCGCGAATCCTCGTCGGCGAGCAGAGATAGGTGCGCACCTCACGCCCGGTGGCGAACGCCAGGTCCTTTTCCGCGTCGATGTCGAACGGATTGGCGGTGGCGATTTCCAGCAGCGAATCACTGATGCGCAGCGGCAGGATGTTGAAGCGGCGCACCAGCGGCTCGGGCACCATGTCCCGCACCGTGGGGTCGAGCTGATTCAGGTCCGCGACTGGGAGGCGGAAACGGGCGGCGGCCGCGCGCAGGATGTCGTCGTCACTCGCGAGGCGACGGGCCACCACCGTGGTCCAGAGGGACTGGGGCTCGGTTGCAGGCTCCTGCCGCAGCGTCTCGATCGCCGCGGCGGGGAGGACCTTCTCCATCGTGGGGACGAGCCACTCGTCAGTAAACTGCATGCAAGTCGATATGAGTGAGCGGGTTATCCATACCACGAATACCGCGGCCAAAGGCGGGGTGAAAGCTAAGCGGGGCGGGCAACGGCGGTAAGCGCGGTGGTCAGAGAATTTCCCACCAGCTCCGGTCCACATCGACGCTTACTCCCACGCCGCCGTCGTGGAGTCCAACACCGAACTCCGCCTGGACCAGATGGTGAAAGAGTTCAATCGCGACCCCGGCCACTGGCCGCGCGCCGCCGCTCGGCGCCCAGGGCAGTCCGGCGATCCCGCCACCACTCCAGCCGGCCGCCAGGAAGGGGGCGAGGGTGAACGACCGGCCGGTCGAAACGAACGGTCCGAGCGGAACAGCTGGAAAGGGAAGGTCGAATCGATACTCGAGACGACCGAGCGCGAACTGTCGCCCGCCCCAGCGGCGGAATGCTTCTCCAGGCAGCGTGCCCCATCCACCCACCGCGAAGCTGCGATACGCCGGCAGTTCGCTGGTCCCGGTCCCCGCAGCGCCGCTCAGGCGCAACGCACCCGGTCCGAACGGGGTGAGCCAGGCAGCGCGGACGTTGGCACGGAGATAGTCCCGCGCTCCGGTCCCGCCTTCAAGATTGACCTCCAGCTCGGTGGCGGCGGATCGCACCAGCGCCTCCTGGGTCCAATTGAACGCAAGCCGGCCAATCGTGATCGTCCCAGCTCCGAGGACCGGATTCGGACGATACCGGCCCGTTGCCGGGCTCGCCTCGGTCTTCACCGAACGCGACCGCTCCTCGCCCACCGTCGCGCTGAGCTGCGCTGAGGCGCCCAGTCGCCGCGTGACCGAGCCCGCGAGCACATCCAGCAGCGTGTAGTCGCCCAGATCGCGGCCACCCTCCTGCGCGAGCAGCGAATTGACGATGCCGGAGCTGATCGGCCGGTCGGCGAGATCGCGAATCGCCCGGCCGGCCATGAGTGCCACGGTGGTGGGACCGCGCGCACGCTCAGCACGCAGGCTCCCTGTCAGGCGGGCATCGCTGGTGCCGAAGCCGATGCTCGGTCGCAGCGTCAGTCCGGCCGCGGGAGCGAACGACACACCGGCGCCGAGGGCCAGCCCCTGTACCCGGTTCACGTGGGCCAGGTCGCTCAGCGAGGCAAGGCCGAGCCGCGCGCGCGGCAGACCGCTCCGAAGGCGGCCGTCAGCGAGGCGCTCCGCTTCCCGGCGCACGTCGCTTATCTCCTGCGGGCCGGCCACCGCGGGCAGATTGTCGAGGGCGGCCGCGAGGGGGCCGGTCCATTCCCCGCCGGTGTCGACCGGGGCACGCAGTCCCCCGATCGCGGGGCCGGCGAGGACCGAAGCCGGCAGCTCCACGTTCAAGTCGTAGTCACCGATCTCCCACCGGCCGCGGATGATCGTGCGGGCGGGAAAGTCGAGCCAGGTGAGCCGGCGACGGATTTCGATTTCCTGCCGCCACGGGAGCCACCAGCGTCCCTCGAGCCGGGCATTCTCGAGCGAGACACTGAGATCCTCCAGCGAATGATCGAGGTAGGCGCTGGCGGTGAAGCTGAAGCGGAATCGGACCAGATCAGCCCGCTCGGCGTCGAGCGAGAGCGTGCCAAGAATGCGTGGCGCGGTGGCATCTCGCGGGCGGACCTCCACCAGCCGGAGCCGCAGGGTTCCCTCGCGCCCCTCGACACGCAGCGAATCGCCCAGCCGGTAGTCGTAGAGGTCAGTCGCACCAGGGGCGAGCGGGTGCGGCACATCGCGTACCTCGTCGCCCTCCCCGATCCGGATCGAATCGCCGAAGTTGCCGGTCACGATGGCGACGTGGTCGCGATGGTAGCTGATATCGGTAGGAAGCCAGCGGCCGTCGCGCCAGCCGCGGATGACCTGCTTGCTGGTGGATGGGGCTCGCCAATACACTTCCACCTGCAGTTCGTCGGCCTTGATCAGCCGGGGCGGGGCGTCGAGGTTGCGCCCAGCTTGCGCCAGGAAGTAGACGAAGCCGTGCGCGGTGGTGTGGTAGCTGCGGAGCGTGGAATCCGGCTCGGCGGCCTGGCGCGCCAGGATGGCGCGATGGACCAGATCGAGGGTGGTGGAGTCGTTCCACGCCTGGGCCAGCAGCCGGGTGGCGGGAAACGGGAAAAGGGAAACGCAAACAGACACGCAGAGAATGCGTACCTGCAACCCACCCGGTATCCGGCGCCCACCAAACCAGAGGGACACGGTCGTTCCCTTTCCCTTTTCACTTTTCCCCTTTCCCTTCTCTCCCGGCCCGTGGAAATAAGCCTTTGCCGCTTCGGCCCAGCAACGCTCCTCCTGCTCACCGCGTGCGGCGGAGGACGCGTCGCGCCGACGACCACGCCGGACGGCTCGGGGAAGCCGCGGGATGTCGCGCTCGACGAATTGTATGTGCTGGAAGTGAGTGGCGTCCCACCGGAGGACACCAGCGTGACCTTTGCGCCTGGCGCGACCCGGAACATCATCCTGCGGCATGGCCCGCCCGACAACACCGTCTTCGTGGAGCTCACCTTCCCGAAGGAGGCGTTCGGGGATTCGGCCAGTCCGGGGCCGGTGACAGTCACGGTGCATCCGCGGCCGGGCATCTATGGCGTGGACGTGACGACCAGCGCGCCGCCCGGGAAGGGCAGCCGCATCCGCTTCAAGTATCCGGTCCACTTTTCGGCCCCGATTGCCGGTGTCACGCGGTACGGGAGCACCCTGAAGTTCGAGCATGCGCTTGCGGTCGCCGTGCTGAAAGAAGGGCGCACCTACACCCTGCTGCCCTCGACCAGGCCTGCGTCCGACAACCTTGAGACACCGCTGGCCGGCACGGGCACGTATCTTGTCGCGGCACCACGGTAGCCACTCCTCCTCACGGATTCATGCCCCTCGCAGACTTTCTCGGCCGCGCCCAGCCGGGCATGATCCCCGTCATCCGTCAGGTCGTGCTTGATGGCGACTCACCGGTGTCGGCATTCGCCAAGCTGCACCGCGGCCGGTACGGCTTCCTGCTGGAATCGCTGGAGGGCGGCGAGCGGTGGGCCCGCTACACCTTTCTGTCGACCGATCCACGGGAGGTCTACCGCTATCGCGGCCGCACGGTGGAACGGTGGACCTCGGCCACCGGATGGAATACCGTCACGACGGATGAGGCCCCGCTCGATCACATGGCGCGCACCATGCGCCAGTACCCTCCGGTCTCGCTTCCCGGACTGCCACGGTTCACCGGTGGTGCGGTCGGATACATCGGGTACGACGTCGTGCGCAGCCTGGAGCGGCTGCCCGCAGGTCCGCCCGACGATCGTGACCTGCCGGACGCGATCGTCATGGTGGCCGACACGGTGCTGGTGCTCGACAATCTGTTCAATCGCGCGACGGTGATCGCCAACATCGAGGTCATCGAGGGACTGTCGACGGCAGAACTGACCACCCGTTACCATCTGGCGGAGACGCGGATCGACGAGTGGCTCGACCGGCTCCGCGGCGCCTCGCCGCTCCGGCCGCTCCTGATCGAGGGCCCGCCCCCGGTGCCGGCGGTCACGTCACCCTACCCCGAGGCAGCGTATCAGGAAGGGGTGCGCCGGATCCAGGAATACATCGCGGCGGGCGACACCTTCCAGACGGTGCTCTCCCGCCGCATCGACCTCCCGGCGCCGGACCCCTTCCTCACCTATCGGTACCTGCGGGCGCTCAACCCGGCCCCGTACCTCTATTTCCTGCACTGTGACGACATGCACGTGGTCGGCAGTTCACCGGAGGTCCTGCTGCGGGTGGAAGATGGCGAGCTGACCCTCCGGCCGATCGCCGGCACCCGGCCGCGCGGCGCCACGCCCGAAGAGGACCAGGCGATGCAGGCCGAGCTGGAAGCGGACCCGAAGGAACGAGCCGAGCACCTGATGCTGGTGGACCTCGGCCGCAACGATGTGGGCCGTGTGGCGCAGTTCGGCACGGTCCGGCTCACCACCTTCATGACCGTCGAACGCTATTCGCATGTGATGCACATCGTGAGCGAAGTGCGGGGTACGCTCCGCCCCGAGCTGGATGCCCTCGTCGCCCTCGGCGCCTGCTTTCCGGCGGGCACCGTGAGTGGCGCGCCAAAGGTGCGCGCCATGGAAATCATCGACGCGCTGGAGCCCACCCGGCGGGGGCCCTACGCCGGGGCGGTGGGGTATATCGCCTGGGGCGCCAGAACCCTCGACACGGCGATCGCGATCCGGACCGTGGTGATGCGCGGCGGGCGGGCCTGGGTCCAGGCCGGTGCCGGGATCGTGGCCGATTCCGACCCCGCCGCCGAGTGGCGCGAGACCGAGGCAAAGGCACGCGCGGTGCTGGCGGCACTGGGCCTCGCGGCCTATTTTCCCGCATCATGACCTTCAAGCTTGTCTCCTTCACCGGCGACCAGGATTTCGAGCTGGTCGCGGGGCACACGTACATCGTGGGCCGCGCCGTGACGAGCGACATTCCGATCTTCGACCCGACGATTTCCCGGCGACACGCCGAGCTGATCGTGACGAAGAACGAAGTCGAGCTCAAGGATCTCGGCAGCTCCAACGGCACATTCATCAACGGCAGCCGGGTGACGGAGGGGGTATTCGTCGCCAACGACTCCGTGACATTCGGGAAGGTCGTCTTCCAGCTCAAGGGCGCCGAGCCGCTCCCGGGCCGCCTGGCCACGACGGGCGGCGGCCTGCCGCAGCAGCCGGGCGGGACGATCGTCAAGCAGATTGCCGTGAGTGGCGGACTCCCGCCGGTGATTGCTGGTGGCAGCGAGGTCAAGGACCTGGGCGGCGGCCAGCTCAAGGTGGCCGGGGCGAGCACCAGCGAACGGCAGGCGCGGAAGCTCTCGCTGCTGCTGGAGGTGGCGCAGAAGCTCTCGGGCGAGCTGGATCTCGACAAGCTGCTGGGCCGGGTGGTGAGCACCACCTTCGAGGTCATGAACGTGGATCGGGTCTCGGTCCTGCTGTCCACCGATACTGGAGACCTCGTTCCCCGGGTCTCCAAGAGTCGCCTGGGCGAGACCAGCTCGCAGCATGTGCCTCGGTCGATCGCCCGCAAGGCAGTCGAGGAGCGGGTCGCCATTTTGAGCGACAACGCCGCAGCCGACGACCGGTTCAAGGGCGGCCAGTCGATCATGCTGCAGAGCGTCCGCAGCGCCATGTGTATTCCGCTCATGGCCGGGGCGGAACAGGTGCTGGGCATCCTCTACGTCGACAACCTCACCGCGACAAATTCCTTCAGCGACGAAGATCTCCAGTTCCTGATCGCCTTCGGCGGGGTCGCCGCGATCGCCATCAAGAACAGCCGCTTCGCCGATCAGATCCAGCGCCAGGCGATGGTCCGCTCCAACTTTGAGCGGTATTTCGCCCCGAATGTCGCGGCCGAGATTGCCGCGCAGCAGGGCACGGTCAAGCTGGGTGGCGACAAGCGGCCGGTGACAATTCTGTTTTCCGACATCCGCGGTTTCACGACGATGTCGGAGCACATGCTCCCCGATGCGATCGCCGGGCTGCTCTCGGATTACTTCACCGAGATGGTCGATGTCATTTTCAGCCACGGCGGCACGCTCGACAAGTTCATTGGCGACGCCATCATGGCGCTGTGGGGCGCGCCGATCCCCCACGCCGACGATCCGGATCGCGCGGTGCAGGCCGCCATCCAGATGCAGAAGGCCATCACGATTCTTAACGTCAAGTTCAAGGCGGACGGCCGCCCGACCATCAGCGTGGGGATCGGGATCAATTACGGCGACACCTTCGCCGGCAACATCGGCAGCCACCTCCGGCTCGAATACACCGTCATCGGCGATGCCGTGAACGTGGCCTCCCGGCTCTGCTCCAACGCCGCCGGTGGCGACATCCTCATCAGCGACTCGCTCTACCAGGTGCTCAAGCAGAAGCCTGCGGTGGAGGAGATGCAGCCGCTCACCGTGAAGAACCGGGCCCAGGCGGTGAAGGTGTGGCGAGTCAAGCTGTAACCGAAGTGCTGGCGGCGAACGGCTAGCAGCCAACGGCCATTGGCTACCTCCCGAACCGATACCCCTCCCCCGCCTCCTCCAGTAGCCGCAGCACCAGCCGGAGCGGCAGCCCCATCACACCGAAGAAATCGCCCTCGATCCGCTCGACCAGCGCGGCACCGTAGCCCTGGATGCCATAGGCACCGGCCTTGTCCATCGGCTCGCCGGTGGCGATGTAGGCCTCGAGCATAGCGTCGTCCGTGGGGCGGAATGTCACCCGGGTGATGTCGGTCGCCTGGTACAGCGTGCCCCGGGCTACCAGCGCGATGGAGGTGATCACCTCGTGGGTGCGTCCCTGCAGCTGCCGCAGGATCCGCAATGCATCGGCGGCGTCGGCTGGTTTTTCCAGCAGCGTATCGCCCAACAGCACCGTGGTGTCGGCGCCGAGGACCAGGTCGCCAGGGACGCTGCGGGCTTTTTCGCGGGCCAGCCGTTCGACATACGCCAGCGGGGTCTCCCCCATCCCGCGCACCTCCTCGATGTGTGAAGCGCGCACCTCAGGCATAATGCCCAGCATCTCGAGCAGTTGCTTCCGACGGGGTGAGGCGGAGGCGAGGGTCAGGTGCATGGGGGGCGGAGAGGAGAAAGGAGAAAGGAGAAAGGAGAAAGGAGACGGGTGCGCCGAAGATAACGG
>JBDTMI010000001.1:0-204687 GCA_039934355.1 Gemmatimonadales bacterium | reverse complement strand
GCAACGTCAACATCCAGCGCTACAAGGGCCTGGGGGAGATGAACCCGGACCAGCTGTGGAAGACCACGATGGATCCGGCTCGCCGAACCGTGCTGCGCGTGATGCTGGAGGACGCGGTGGAGGCATCCAAGCTGTTCGATGAGCTGATGGGCGACGAAGTCGAACCACGCCGGCTGTTCATCGAGAAGAACGCGAAGTACGTGTCGAACCTGGACGTGTAGGTGAGCGTGGGGTTAGGCGGTTAGGCGGTTGGGCGGGTAGGCCTCCTCAACGCTTTGCCGCCCCCGGCCCCCAGTCGTCGCCGGCGAAACCGTCCTCCGGACGCTGCTGCACGTCGAGGTCCTTCACGTCGCGCTCGGCGGCCTCGAGTTCCGCCGCATCGACCGGCTCCACCTGATCCTCCCAGCCCGGCGGCTCGCTCGGTGCCGCCGGCTTCCGGAACAGCCAGACCAGCAATCCCACCAGCAGCAGCAGCCCCGCCAGGAGTGCCATCCCTCACGCCCCCGCGAGCAGTTCAGTCCCGGTCGCGGTGACGCGATGGGAGATGAGCGGCAGCTGCTTCACGATGGGCCCGAACCGGATGGCCTCCCTGAGGGCGGCGAGGCCGATCGTCACGCCCGCGGCATCTCGCGCAAACACGGACGCGACCGGTTCCCCGCGCGCCACCCTGGCCCCGGGACGGGCCGACACGACGAATCCGACACTGTGATCGACCGGCGCACCGAGCACCCGTCGACCCCCTCCCATTTCGATCACCGCGATGCCGAGCGGGCGCGGGTCCACCGACGCCACCGTCCCCGCCTCCGGCGCCTCGAACAGCTCCACCTCCGCGGCCTGCGGCAGGCCCCCTGGATCATCGATGATGCGCGGGTCCCCGCCCTGCGCCTCGATCAGTTGCCCGAATCGCTCCAACGCGCGACCCGACTGAATGGCGCTGTCGATGGCGCGCAGGGCGACCGCCCGATCGGTCGTCGATCCGGAGAGAATCATCATCTCCACCGCGAAGGCGCGCACCAGCAGCTGGAGGTCCTCGGGGCCTTTGCCCTCGAGGGCGAGCAGGGCCTCCTCGACCTCGAGCGCGTTGCCGATCGCCCGGCCCAGCGGCCGATCCATGGCAGTCACGAACGCGGTCGAGCGGCAGCCGTGCGCGTCACCGAGGCCGACCATCGTGCGGGCCAGCTCAAGCGCCTGGGCCGGATCAGTCATGAACGCCCCGCTCCCGGCCTTGACGTCCAGCACCAGTCCGTCGAGCCCCTCGGCGAGCTTCTTCGACATGATGCTGGCAGCGATCAGTGGCACCGACGGGACGGTGCCAGTCACATCGCGGAGGGCGTACATTTTCCGATCCGCTGGGGCGATCTCGTCACCCTGGGCGAACATCGCCAGTCCGATGCGTTCGACCTGCGCGCGGACCGCCGCGAGGCCCAGGTCGGTGCGGAAGCCGGGGATCGACTCCAGCTTGTCCACGGTTCCGCCGGTGTGCCCGAGTCCGCGGCCGGACATCATGGGCACCGCCACCCCGCAACTCGCCACGAGCGGAGCAAGAATCAGCGAGACCTTATCCCCGACGCCGCCAGTGGAATGCTTGTCCACCCGGGGGACATCCCACCGACCGAAATCGAGCCGGCTGCCCGAGTGGAGCATCGCCCCGGTCAGGGCGACGAGTTCACCGGCACTCAGCCCGCGCCAGACCACCGCCATCAGGAGGGCGGACATCTGGTAATCCGGGATCTCGTTCCGGACGTAGCCAGTGACGATGGCCTGCCAGATGTCCGCGGGCAGACTCTCGCCGTCCCGTTTACGTTCGATGAGTGACTGGACGAGCATCGGGTGAGATCGAGGGAAAGGGGAAAAGGGGAAGAGGGAAGCGGGAAGAGGGGACGGGCGAGAGAGTACCACGGATTTCTTTACTTGGCCACCCATGGGGAGCCTATGCGGGTCTCACGATCATTCATGATCCTCGCGGTGCTGTGCGCACAGCAAGGCACCGCTGCCACGGTGGCGGCGCAGGACGCGTCGGAGTTCATTCGCGCGGGCATCGAGTCCCAGCTCGCTCGGGATCCGGCCACTGGTCGGCACCAGATGGAGCAGGCGATTGCCGTCGACTCGGGGAATTACGAGGCGCGCTGGCGCCTGGCGGAGCTGCTGGTTGACATCGGCAAGCAGACGCCGGATTCGGTCAAGAGCGCGACGCGGGATTCCCTCTACGCCGAGGCGGAGGTGCAGGCCCGGATCGCGGTGGGGCTCAATCCCGATGGGGCGGACGGGCACTACATGCTGGCCGCGAGCGTCGGGCGGGCATCGCTGACGAAGGGGAAGAAGGAGCGGGTGAAGCGGGCGAGTGAGATTCGCAGCGAGGCCCTCCGGGCCATCGAGCTCGACCCGGCCCACCACAAGGCGTATCACGTGATGGGCCGATGGAATGCCGAGATCATGCGGCTCTCAGGACTGCAGCGGTTCTTTGCCAAGAGCTTCCTGGGGGGCAGGATCTTCAACGCCGCCGCGTGGGACAGTGCCGTGGTCTACATGGATAGGGCCATCCAGTATTCGCCCGACAACATCTATCATCAGCTCGACCTGGCGGAGATCCTGATCGACCGGGACCGCTACACCGAAGCGCGCGGTCATCTGAGCCGCATCGGCGAGCTGCCGGTGTTCGATGTGATGGACCCCGAGTACAAGGCCAGGGCTGCGATGCTGCTGACCCAGACAGCGGGGAAGAAGGACAAGGGGAGCTGACCAGCGGGGCCCCTCCGCTGACTTGACCATCCGCCCTCTTCCCGGAGAAACTTCCTCTCCCTCGACAGGCCGCCTATGACCGCAACATCCATTGTCCCGGAAGAGCTGGAGCGGCTGCAGGCTCGCGTGCGTGATCTCGAGCAGGAGCGGACGCACCTGCTCGCCGTGCTCGACATCCTGCAGGAAATCGCCGGGTCGCTCCATTTCACCGACATCATGCAGTCGATCGCGCGGCGCCTCGGCGAAGCGTTCGGTCTCGATCGCGCGTCGATCTTCCTGGCCGAGCGGGATGGCAAGACGGCCCGCCTGGTGGCGAGCTTCGAGGATCCGAGCATTCGCAATTACGTGGTCGATCTCGACCGCTATCCCGAGTTGCGCCGGGCCCTGAAGGACAACGAGACGGTCTTCATCCCCGACGTGGAACTCGATCCCGAAATGGCGCACCTGCGCGGCGCCTTCGAGACCCGTCGGGTCCGAACGATCACCGTCGTCCCCATCAGCTGGCGTGGCGCCTCGATCGGCGCGATCCTCCTCCGCACGTTCCGCGACGGTCCCGCCTTTTCGGAAGCCGATGTCCATTTCTGTCAGGTCATCGCGAGTCTCACCGCCAAGGCGTTGCGCAGCGCGCACCGTTTTGAGCGCCTGCAGGCCCGGGTGGGTGAGAGCACCGGCAGTCGCGCCGCTGAGCGGGAACGCGTGGCCCTGATCGGCTTCCTCCGGCGACTGCTGGATGATTTTGCCACCCGCGAGGGGCCGTGGAGCGAGGGCGTGCTGGCGCGGGCGAGTGCCGAGGAGATCGAGCGGCTGGTTGGCGTGGCGCTGACGGTGCTGGGCCAGGAGGCGGCGGCGCGGTGACGGCGTGACGCCCGCCCAACGGGCCGCCGAGCTGCGGCACCTCCTCGACCGCGCCAATCACGCCTATTACGTCCTCGACGCGCCAGAAGTCAGCGACGCCGAGTACGACCGGTGGCTGCGTGAGCTGCAGGCGTTAGAGCGCGAACATCCCGAATTGCGCACGGCGGATAGCCCCACCCAGCGGGTGGGCGCGGAGCCCGCCGCGTCGCTGCAGAAGCACACCCACCTCAGACCGATGATGTCGCTGGCCAATGCCTTCACGCCCGAAGAGCTGACGGCGTGGGAGGACAAGAATGCCCGGATCACCGCGGATGCACGCGGCGGCGGGTACACCACGGAAGTGAAGATCGACGGCTCGGCCGTCAGCCTGACCTATCGGAAGGGCGAACTGGTGAGTGGGGCCACCCGCGGGAATGGCCGGGTGGGCGAGTTGATCACCGAGAACCTCAAGACGCTGACCGACGTCCCGCTGCGGCTGTCGGGCAGCTCCCACCCGGACGTGATGGAGATCCGGGGCGAGGTGTACCTGCCGCGTGCGGCGTTCGACCGATTGAACCGTGAGCGGGCGGAGGCGGGGGAGCCGCTGTACGCCAACCCCAGAAATACCGCAGCCGGAAGCCTGAAGCTGCTCGATTCAAAGGTCACCCGATCTCGCCGGCTCCGGATGTATGCCTTCCATGTCGAGGTCATCGAAGGCTCACTGAGCGCGCGAACGCAGTGGGAAGTGCTCAACCAGCTCGCGGCGTGGGGGTTTCAAGTCGAACCACACCGGAAACGACATACGGACCTCGTCTCGGTACAGGCCGCAGTCGATCAGCTCGAACAGCAGATTCGGAAGTTGCCGTTCGATGCCGACGGCGTTGTGGTAAAGATCGACCAGCTTTCGCTCCACATGGAACTCGGCGCCGTGAGCGAGCGCGAACCGCGGTGGGCCATTGCCAGGAAGTTCGCGCCGGAGGTGGCGGTCACCCGGCTCATCGACATCCAGATCAACGTCGGGCGGACCGGCGCGCTCAATCCCTACGCGGTGCTGGAGCCGGTGCAGGTCGGCGGGGTGACCGTGTCGAGTGCGACGCTGCACAACGAGGATCTCATCGAGGCCAAGGATCTGCGCATCGGTGACTGGGTCGAGGTGATCCGCGCCGGCGAGGTCATCCCCCAGGTGGTCGGACCGCTGCCTGAACGGCGCGACGGCAGCGAGCGACCGTTCGTCATGCCGGAGCACTGTCCCCGATGCGGCACTCCGGTGGTGCGGGACCCCGAGGAGGCGATCCGCTACTGTCCCAACATGCGCTGTCCCGGCCGCATGGAGGAAGGGATCATCCATTTTGCCTCGCGCGACGCGCTGGACATCCGTGGCCTGGGTGCCGAGCGGGTGCGGCAACTGCTCGACGCGAAGCTCATCCAGGATGTCGCCGATCTCTACACCCTGACCGCCGACCAGCTGGTCACGCTTGACCGCTTCGCCAAGCAGTCGGCGGCGCAGCTGGTGGCGGGAATTGATGCCGCACGGGCGCGGCCGCTCTCGCTGCTGCTTTTCGGGCTGGGGATCCGTCACGTCGGCAAGACGGTGGCCCAGCTCCTGGCGCGGCGGTTCGGCAGCATGACTGCACTCGCGGCAGCGAGCGAGGCGGAAATCGAGGCGGTTCCCGGCGTCGGGCCGACGATCGCGCACGCGGTGGCGGAGTTCTTTGCCATGCCTGCCAGCCAGGAGTTGATCGCGCGGCTCTCGGCGGCAGGTGTGGCCCAGACGGAGCCCAACGCCGCCCTCAGCGGCGGTGCGCTGACCGGCCAGACGTATGTGCTCACCGGCACTCTCCCCACTCTGTCGCGCCAGCAGGCGATGGAGCTGATCGAGCGGGCGGGCGGGCGGGTGGCGGGCAGTGTGAGCAAGAAGTCCACCGCCGTGGTCTCGGGAGATGAGGCCGGCAGCAAGCTGGTCAAGGCGCGGGAACTGGGAATCGAGATCATCGATGAGCAAGAGTTGATGCGACGGGCAGGCGATGGGCGATAGGCGGTAGGCGGCACCGCCCATCGCCTCGAGCCTATCGCCCGTCCCCGCTTGCCCCTCCCCACCGTGCTCCCTACGTTTCGGCACCTTTACTGAGCGACGACCCATGGCCACGACCGCCGTGAGCGCACCTGAGCGCTGCCTGATCATGAGCTGGCAGAGCATTCATCAACTGCGACAGGTGCTGGAACGCGATGCTGGAATGCAGGCCGCGACGTGGCTGCAGGAAGCCGGTTTCGCCGGCGGAGAGACCCTTGCCGCCGTTTACACCGAATGGCTGGCCGAGCGCTACAGCGTTGGTCACCCGGCCTCGCTCGATGTGCGTCACCTCGGTGAGACGCTGTCGGCCTTTTTCCAGGAGCACGGCTGGGGCACGCTCCAGATATCGCCGCTGACGCCGGCCGTGCTGGCACTCGACTCCGCCGACTGGTGGGAAGCGGAGCCAGCAGTGGGCGCGGCCTACCCGTCCTGTCACCTCTCCTCGGGGCTGCTCGCCGAGTTCCTGACCCGGGTGTCGGAGACGACACTCGGCGTCATGGAAGTCGAGTGCCGCTCGCGCGGCGACGAACGGTGCCGCTTCCTCGCGGGCGCACCGGAAACCCTGCAGATCCTGTATGAGCGGATGGCCAGCGGGAGCAGCTACGCCGCGGCACTCGGCATTGCCGAGCCGGGCTGAGGAAGGCATGGCGTACAACATCCGGAAGAACAAGAGCGTTGATCACGAGCCCGCCTCCGGCAACGAGCGCAAGCTCAACGGTCTGCGGGAAGTCGGGTCCCTGGCGTTCGGCCTGCTGGTGATGTTCCTGGTGTACCTGCTGGTGCGGCGGTTTCTCTTCTAGAACACCGACGCCCCATCCACCACGATCGTCGGCGTCGCACGGCTTCCCACCCACTCCACATCCCGTCCGAGCGCCACGATACGACCGAGCAGGTCGTGGGCATTGCCGGCCACCGTGATTTCGGGGACGAGGCCGATCACTTCGCCGCCCTGGACCCGCCAGGCGAGCGACGCCACCCGCGCGAACGCACCACCGCTCACATTCCCCTGTCCGTCACCCCGGAGGGTCTGCACCAGCAGACCATCGCCGAGGGCGACCAACAGCTCGGTCCAGCTCCCCTCGCCGGGTGCCACGACCAGATTGGAAAAGGCCGCGTGGGGCTTGCCGAAGGTGGCGCGCCGGCCATGCCCAGTCGGCGGCACGCCGACACGGCTCGCCGTCTCCAGATCGTAGATGAATCCTTCGATGCTGCCCTGCTCCACCAGTGCGAGTCGCTGGCTGGGCACGCCTTCATCATCCACGGGGCGGGAGCCGGGCCGACCGGCGGCCAGCGGATCATCATGCAGCGTGAAGCTCTCACTGAAGGTCCTGCTCCCCCGCCGGCGGGCGAGGGGAGAGCTGCTGTGCAGCGTCGCCTTGCCCATCAGCGCCTGTTCGACCGGTATCAGCAGCGCACTCGCCGACTCCGGCAGGAACCCGACGGTCTGCCGGCCCACGGCGACTTCGGCATCTCGCTCGGCCCAGAGCAGGCGCTGCCGCATGGTGGCAACCAGTTGCTCGATCTCGCCGAGGGTCGGCAGGTCCGCGTTGGACAGGTGACCGGGGACGGTGATCAGTCGGCCATCGCGCAGCCGGCTGCACTCGATCGCGACCGTGACACGGGAGATGTCGTATCCCGCGTTGAGTCCGTCGGTATTGGCGACGTGCACCGAGCCCAGGGTGCGCTCGACGATAATGTTCACCTCGGCCCGCTCGCCGGCGAGACGATCCCGCAACAGCGTGGCGATCGCGCCGAGGTCCGCGATCGTCGCCGTCGCGGCGCGCGGCGAATGGGTGACGACCGAGGGCAACGGCGCGGAGCCAGGCGGCAGGAGCAGGGTGATGGCATCGCCGGCGCGCGCGGCATCGACGGCAAGGTCGAGCAGGTTCCCGGGCACGTCCGACGAGGTGCCCGCGACGCCCTGTCGCCCCTCGACGAGTACGCGCAGGTTGATCCCTTGTCCCTGACTGGTCATCGCGAAGGCCGGACGACCGGCGATGAACGAGAGCGTCGTGGTCTCATCGGTCTTCCAGGCGAGGTCGGCCTGATCGGTCCGCCGGGCGGCCTGTTCGAGCAGCGGGATGATCACGCGCTTTCCCCCCCGACGGTCGCGCCATCGATCCGGACGTGGGGCGCGCCATCGGCAACGCTGAGTCGCCCGTTCCCCGGCGCGCCGCGAGTACAGCTGCTGGCGAGGTGGGACCAGCGGAAGTCGCCCGCGACCGCATCGAGCCGCTGCAGGGTATCGGCGAGATCTCCCGCCAGCACCACCGGCTTCACCAGCTCGGCGAGATGGCCGTCCCGGATGATCTGCCCCCAGCCGGAGGCGAGCGAGAAGCGGCCGAGATGCGCCTGCCCGCCGAGGGCGTCGCAGCAGTAGACCCCGAAGCGGATGCCACGCACCAGGTCATCCAGCGTCCCCCGCCCGTTTGCGACGTAGGTGTTGGTGAGGCGCGCGGTGGGGAGGTGCCGGAACGAGGTTGCGCGCGCATTGCCGGTGGGTCGGGTGCCGGCGCGACCCGCCGTCTCCCGGGTGTGCAGTCGCCCGACGAGGACGCCATGCTGGACCAGCAGCGTGTTCTGGGTCGGCGCCCCTTCATCATCGAAGGCGTTGGAGCCGGGCAGGCCGGCCGCGCTGCCGTCATCACCCACGGTAAGCAGGTCGGAGGCGATGCGGCGGCCGGGGCGCATCAGCTGATCGGCGTCGGGGCGGATGGCCAGCGCATCCGCCTCGCTCAGGTGCCCGATCGCCTGGTGCATCAGGGCGCCCATGCAGCGGGGATCGAGAATGACAGGATAGATGCCCGCCCGCATGCGCGGCGCGGTGAGCAGCGCAATCGCGCGCCGGGCGGCAGTGCGGAAGGGATGATCGGCCGCCTCCACGCTGCGCCACCCGCCGCGGGCGCTCCACGATTCGGTCGCGCGCTCGAGGGAACTGTCTTCCCGGGCGACCGCGGCCGCGGCGACCCGCACCGAGGGCCGCAGTTCGGAGAGCACCGCGCCCTCGGAGGTGGCGACCCAGCGCTCGGTGACCCGGTCTTCGTAGGTCGAATGGGAATCGACGATCCGGCGGTCCACGCCCAGCATCTCCTGATTCAGCCGCTCGAGCAGCGCCCGCTTGTCGCCGAGCGGAATACCGCGCACATCGCCATCGAGATCGGCGACGTGATCGGCCTGCAGAATGGGGATTTCGCCGAGCCGGACCGGCTGATCCACCGGCATCGCGAGGGAGAGCTCGTGCGCCCGGGCGACCATCGCCGGAAGCTGGTCCACGCCGGTGAAGGACGCGATACCCCAGCCGCGGCCCCGATTGAGGCAGCGAATGATGCCGCCGACTTCCTCGCCGCTGCTGGCCCCTTCAAGCCGGCTGCCGCGAAAGACGATGGCGGTGGCCCAGGTATGTTCGAGTCGGATGTCGGTGTAATCGGCGCGCGAGGCCCGCAACGCATCGGTGATGCGGGATTTCATGGCCAGCTCAGCGAGCTCCCGCGGTCACGCCTTGCCCCGCAGCCACTGGACGTAGTCCGGCCGGGTGACCAGCTCGTCGCCTTCGATGATCTCGCGATCCCACGGAAGGATGATGACGTTTTCGGTCTCGAAGGCGTGGAAGTCCGGCACATACGGCCCGGTCTTGAACGAAATGGCGCTCCGCACTTCGGCCGGTTTGAGCCCGCGCACCTCGCTCAGGGCCAGCTTGAGGGTGGAGCCGGTGTCGCAGGTCTCGTCCACCAGCAGGACCCGGCGGCCGCGCACGGTGGGCGGCGGCCCGGTCACCAGGATCGGATCGCTGTCCGCATTCCGTCGGGTGACGGCCATCGAGGCGAACTCCACCTGGAGAATGGAGGCCACCACGACGCCCGGAATCACGCCAGCCTTGGCGATGCCGAGCACGATCTCGGGTTGATAGCTGCGCGCCACCTTGAGGGCGAGCGCGCGACAAATCTCGCCGAAGAATGGCCAGTCAACTTCGAGGACACCACGGGACTGGAGCGGCACAGGGCGTTTGGGCATGGCCATAAGCTAACCTACCGTGCCGCTCGTGCCCCTTCAACCGCGTTGCGGCCCCTGTGGCCGCGGGCTATCTTGGTCCAGCCTCCCTTCCGCTCCTCAAGGATGTCGTCTCCCGATGAGTTTCTGGCAGCGATTGTTCGGCGGCGGTCCGGTCGAGAAGCAGTCACCCCGTCGACTGGACTATCTCAACGAAGCGCTCGCACTCGAACGGCAGGGAGACTACGAGGGGGCGCTGACCTCCTACCGCCTGGCCCTCCGGGATACACCGCACGATCCGCGCATCCTGCAGAACATGGCCATCGCCTATACCAAGACCGGCCAGCAGGACGAAGCGATTCGACATTATCGACGGGCGCTGGCCCTCGACGACACCCTGGTGGGCGCCCACTACGGCCTCGCCTTCCGGCTCAAGGAACGGGGTGAGGGTGCGGAAGCGGTGAAGCACCTCCGGTCGTTTCTGGCGCAACCACCGAAGGGACCTGACGCCGAGCGCTGGGTGCGGCACGCCGAGGCGACGCTGCGGGAGTTGGAGTCGGATGGCGGGCTGGAGCCGTCGTGAACCGGCCTCGGGTGCTGTGCCTGCTCCTGGCGCTTGCCGCCTGCAGCAGTCTGAACGATATCGGCGGCGGTATCGTGGCCCTCGAGGTCCAGCTGCCGGTGCCGGCGTTCATTGAACCCAACGATACCGTCCAGCTCCGGGCTCGGGCACTCGACATACAGGGCGACAGCGTCGCCGCGACCATCACCTGGCTGACCCCGGACACGACGCTGGTGATCGACCCGACGACTGGAGAGGTCACCACCACGCTGACCAGCGGCTCGGGCAAGGTCCAGGCGAAGGTGGGCAACCTCCGCTCGGATATCAGCGGCACCAACGGGACGCTTACGATCCGTCCCCGCTCCGATACCCTGCGCCTGACCGGCTTCGACACCCTGACCGTCCTCGCAACCGACACCATCTCCGCGCCGCTGCTGGCCGCGGTGGAATCGAATAGTCCGAGCGGTGGGGTGGCCACCACCACCATCCTCTTCAGTGTGGTCGACACGGCGAGCGCCGCCGGCAATGTGCATTTCGCCGGCAACGGCCTCGGCCTCCGGGCCACGACGGGCAGCAGCGGCGCGCCGACCGTCGGGGTGACCCTGCGCCGCACCCCGGGAGGAACCGCGCCGGATAGCGTCCTGGTGGACGTGAGCGCCGCGCGGCCGAGCGGCGCAGTGGTCCCCGGTTCGGGCCAGCGATTCACCGTTCGATTCCAGTAGCCTCCAGCGAGTCCACGCCAGGAGTCACGATGACGGCACCGCGGACCCTCAACGAGCTCTTCTTCGGCTGTATCGACCGCTTCATCCAGCGGCCGGTCGCCGTGCGTGCCCGGCAGGGCGACGGCTGGCAGGAAACCAGCTACGCCCAGATCCGGGACCAGGTCCAGTGGATGGTCGCGGGGCTCCGCGAGCTTGGCGTGATGCCGGGAAGCCAGGTGGCGATCCTCTCGGAGAACCGGCCGGAGTGGGCCATTGCCGACTTCGCCTGCCTGGCGGCGCGCTGCGCCGACGTCCCCATCTACCCCACCCTGCCCGCCGGGCAGATCTCGTACATCCTGCGCGATTCCGGCGCGGTGGCCATCCTGGTCTCCTCCGCCGCACAACTGGAGAAGATTCTCAGCATCCGCCAGCCCGATGTGACCCCGGTCCTGCGGCATATCATCGCCCTGGACGCCGATGCGGTCGGCCCCGGTGTCATGCCGTTCGCCGATCTCCTGGCGCGCGGCAAGGCGGCGGCAGCCAAATATCCGCGCTGGCGCGAGGAAGCGCTGCAGGTCGCGCCGGACGATCTCGCGACGCTGATCTACACGTCGGGAACCACGGGCGACCCGAAGGGCGTCATGCTGAGTCATGGCAACCTGACCTCGAACGTCATCCAGGGACTCAAGTCGCTGGACGTGCGCGAGACCGACCAGTGCCTGTCGTTCCTGCCGCTGTCCCACGTCTTCGAACGGATGGCCGGCCACTACTGCATGTGGCACTCGGGCGCCATCATCAACTACGCGAAGTCGTTCGACACGCTGGCTGCCGACATGCTCGACCGCCATCCGACCATCGTGCTCTCCGTACCGCGGTTGTACGAGAAGATTTTTGCCCGTGTCCTGGAGGGCGCGTCCAAGTCCAGTGTCAAACGCGCCATTTTCCAGTGGGCCCGCGGCGCAGGCGAGACGTGGGCCGACCTGGTGATTGCGGGGAAGCCGGTCCCCTCCGGCGTCGCGCTGCGCAAGGCGCTCGCGGACAAGCTGGTCTTCAGCAAGGTGGCCGCGCGCACCGGCGGCAATCTCCGGTTCTTCGTCTCGGGGGGCGCCCCGCTTTCGGGGGAGATCGCCCGGTTCTTCTTTGCGGCGGGCCTGCCGATCTACGAGGGATACGGCCTCACCGAGACCTCCCCGGTGATCACGGTGAATTCAAAGACCCATGTGCGAATCGGTACCGTGGGCAGGGCAATCGAGGGGGTGGAGGTGCGCATCGCCGCCGACGGTGAAATCCTGTCCCGCGGCCCGAATGTGATGCGGGGGTACTACAACAAGCCGGAAGCCACCCGCGAAGTGATCGATCCCGACGGCTGGTTCCACACCGGCGATATCGGCGAGCTCGATGGCGACGGTTTCCTCAGGATCACCGATCGCAAGAAGGACATCATCGTGACGGCCGGCGGCAAGAATATCGCCCCGCAACCGATCGAGAACCGGGTGAAGACCAACCCGTTCGTGCTGAACGCGGTCATGATAGGCGACAAGCGCCGGTTCCCCATGATGCTGATCGTGCCCAACATGGAGACCCTGACGGCGTGGGCGACCGACGCGAAGCTGCCGTTCGCGAATGAGGCGGCGCTGCTGGCCAGCCGCGAGGCGACTGAGCAGATCGAGCGGGAGGTCAAGAAGGCCCTGCGCGATCTGGCCCATTTCGAGATGCCGCGCAAGGTGCTGCTGATCCCGCGGGACTTTACCATCGAGAACGGAGAGCTGACGCCGACACTGAAGGTGAAGCGCAGGATCGTGGAGAAGAATTACAGCAAGGAGATCGAAGCGATGTACGTCGAATCCTCGACGTTGACGTCGCAGGGGGACTAGGCACGTCGTGACGGCGCGGCGGAGCGGATCCAGGATCCGCCGCTACCGCCTGCGCCCGACCCACCATCCATCGGCTGTCCCCAGCAGCTCGAAATCCGCCGTGGTCGGCACCGCCCCCGTTCCCACCAGTCGCAGTCCCGGAAGCACACTGCCTGCGCCGGCCTCGGTCCAGGCGGGATCCATCGCCCAGGGCTGGCCCAGCACCAGCCCGCGCACCGATCGCCGCTTGAGCGGCAGCTGTGCCGCGCACACCACGGTTGTCCCAGGCGCCGGAGTCGTGTCTGCCGGAGGATTGACCAGGACCAGGTGCACCCCTGGCAGCAGGCTCGACAGCTCGGCCGCATGCCCGGCCACGTCGCCCACCAGCGCCAGATAGCCGCCGGGTCCCTCGAGACCGAGCAGCGTCAGCAGCGCGGCGGCGCCGGGATCAGGCAGCGCCGCCGTCACCGGGGCCCGGACCGGCGCCTTACCCAACTCGACCACCTGCTCGACGATGCGATATTCCCGCTGGCATATCGGACAGCCCAGGGTGCCGCGCACGACGTGTCGCCCGGCCATTTCGTCGGGAATGAGGACGAGGAATGATTCGTCGTGATCCGCGGGACAGCGGAGATGATCGGTGAGTTCGATGAACATGGATATGGGCGGCATCAGGTGCTCCGAGATGAAGGAGCCGCATGCCTGCGGCTCCGACTACGGCCGGAACACCACCCAGGTCAGCTTCCCCGGTTCGACCGTGACCCGTCGCAGCACCTTGCGTCCGGCAAGCTCGACTCCGAGCGTGTAAGTCCCCGGGGGCACGTCTCCCACCGCGAAGTTTTCGTGGTAGAGCGGATGCGGATGGGCATGCTCGCCGTACGTCTCGGCATACACGAACGGCGTCTCGGCGGGCTCCAGCTTCACCAGCCCATACACCCGGGCCTGCGGCACGGGCTGACCCGAGCCGTCGAGCACCTGACCGGCGATGAGTCCCGTGCCGGGCAGCGGCTCGATCCAGAGCTCCGGGTTGGTGGTGTAGGGCGGAAACCGCTCGAGGCTGTCGACCACGCGCGCGACGTCATCGCCTGGCACCGCCTGGACTTCGAGGTGCATGTGATCGTTGGTGGCGCGCCCGGTATTGCCCACCTGCGCAATCACGTCGCCGGTGGCGACCTTCTGCCCCACTTTCACCCGCAGGACCGAGTTGTGGTAGTAGACCGAGAAGATCCGCAGCGTGCCGGTGGGGCCGGCGACGGTGGAGTCGTGGCGGATGGCGACGGTGAGCGCCCCCTGCTCCGCCGGGCCAGCATAGACAACTCGTCCCGCTCCGATCGCCAGCACGTTTGTCCCATCGGGGTTGTTGAATTCGACGCCCTGATGCTGCTGGAAGTTGCCGCCCATCGTCGAGCCGTAGCGGTAGGTCTGGTCGATATAGACGTTGTCCGCCGGATCGATCGGGCGGGCAAACCAGGTCGTCCGTGGGGCTTTCGGCACGTCGGATCCCCGCGCCAGGCCGCGCAGACAGGGGAGGGTGTCGGTGGCGGGCCGCAGGCCGCAGGCGGTGCCGCCCCAGAGCGCGCCGTTGATCAGCACGCGGTTGCGCGGGCGAAATGCCACCTGCCCTGCCCCGACCGGTTCGCTGGTCCAGCCGGCCACACCGTAACGGACCCGTTCGGTTCCGTGCAGTGTTGCGATCACCACACCGAGCCGGTCAAATCCGATCCGGCGGACATATTCGTTCTCGAGCAGGGCATAGGTGGTGTCGGCGGGTCCGCGCGCGGCCGGACCGGTGCGGTCACCGAATGCCAGCCAATGGGCTCCGTCATCGACCGTCAGCTGCAGGCCGTCGGCGGTCGCCACCCAGGTGGAATCGCCCCGGGTGAGGATGCCATCGGGGGCAACGTACTGCCACTCGGGCCCGAGTTGACTGAAGGTCCAGTTGGTCCAGGTCGCGCCGTTGTCGCGGGAGAGTCCCCAGCCGTTTCCCACCGTGCCATACCACACTTCACCCCTCGGACCGAAGGCAAAGGCGTGCACAAAATCCCACGAGATGCTGGTCTCGGTGGTGTCGTGGCGAATCCGTTCCCACACCTTTGTGCCCGCTCTCAGGCGGAAGATCCCCTGCCCGTAGGTGCCCACCCAGAGTGTCCCACCGGGATCACGGGCAACGGCGAGGACCGGGACACCCCAGCCGGAGGAATCGGGGATCGCGGGGAAAGGCGCCGGAGCAATCGGTGCGACGGCGGGAACGGGAGGACGGGAGGACGGAACGAACGCGACCATCAGGAGCGCACCGGCAATCACGCCGACGATGGTCCGCCACCGAGGGAATGCGATGGTACTTCCCGTTCCTCGTGGAGCTGAGGGCGTTGGGCGCCCTCGTGCTCCTCCGCGCCTCTGAGGCTCCGGATCCGCATCACCCTTGGCGTTCATGCGTGGCTGTTGCCATCGACAGGATTCGGTGAGAGCCGCAGCCAATCCACGTTGGCGTGCGCCGGGCGCGTGGCCACGAACAGCACCGCCTCGGCGACATCTTCGGGGCGGAGCATCATCGCTCGACGAAGGAATCCGGGTCGGGCATCGGGATTGATCGGGTCCCACATCGGCGTATCGGTCGAGCCGGGTGAGACCAGGGAGAAGCGCACGCCGGTGCCCGCATACTCCACAGCCAGCGATTCATGCAGTCCGCGGAGGCCGAACTTGCTCGCGGTGTAGGCCGAGTTGTCCGGGAACGCGCGATGGTCGCAGGTGCTGCCAATCGCGACGTGCACCCCGGACCCGGCGGCGCGCATGGCGGGTAGCAGCGCCTGGGCCAGCACGAACGGGGCGCGGACATTGAGCGCGTACTGCTGCTCGAGCTCGGAGAGCTCGGTCGCCTCGAATGACTTCAGCACGAATATTCCCGCGTTCTGCACCACGATCTGCGGCGCCCCCCATTCGCCCAGGATCCGGGTCGCGACGCGCACCACGGCGCGCGCATCGGCGAGGTCGCACCGCAGGTCGCGAAAGGCCCCGCGGGTGCCTTCCTCCAGGGTCCGGGAGAGCCGGACGACGGTTGCGCCGGCGCCGGCCAGCGCCGCCGCCGAGGCTGCGCCGATCCCGCGGGAGGCCCCGGTCACGACAGCGAGCTTGCCCTCCAGCGGCCTCATACTGACCCCCGGCCCTGCACCAGGCGGAGGAACTCTTCGCGGGTGCGGATGTCGCTCCGGAAGATGCCCCGCACCGCGCTGGTGAGTGTGCGGGAGTTCTGCTTCTCGACGCCGCGCATCGCCATGCAGAGATGCACCGCCTCGATGAGCACGCCGACCCCGTGCGGTTCGAGCACCTCCATCACGGCATCGGCAATCTGATCGGTGAGCCGCTCCTGTACCTGCAACCGGCGGGCGAACACTTCCACGATGCGCGGCAGCTTCGACAGTCCGACGATCTTGCCGTTGGGGATGTAGGCCACGTGGGCCCGGCCGAAGAACGGCAGCAGGTGGTGCTCGCACAGCGAGTACAGCTCGATGTCGCGCACCAGGATCATGCTGTTATGCTGTTCCTCGAACAGCGCATCACCGACGGCGTCCATCACCGACAGCCCATACCCGCGGGTCAGCCACCGCAGCGCCTTCTCCACCCGTTCCGGCGTCTTGACCAGCCCGTCACGGTCGGCATCTTCCCCGAGCGAACTCAGGATGTGACGCACCTCCGCCTGGAACGGGACGGTGCGGGCGGCGCGGATGTCAGCGACCTTCATAGTCGACATAGTTGCGGGGCGTCTCCCAGAGTCGCAGATGCAGCAGGCGGCCGGCGGGAATCTCCGGGGCCAGCACCGACCAGCAGTACGCGGCGATATTCTCGGCAGTCGGTATGACGGTGGCGAAGTGGACCACGTCGAGGTTCAGATTCTTGTGATCGAGGTGCACCAGGAGCTTATCCTCGATCACATGCTTCAGTACGTTGATGTCGATGATGTAGCCGGTTTCCGGATCGATCTCGCCGGTCACGGTGACGTCGAGCTCGTAGTTGTGGCCATGGTAGTTCGGGTTGGCGCAGACCCCGAACATCCGTTGATTCCACTCCTCGGAACGGGCGGGGTGGAACAGCCGGTGCGCCGCGTTGAAATGCGCGCGCCGAGTGACGCTGCAGGTTGCCATGCCGAATGATGGTCCAGGCCAGAGGTCTGTGGAAGATGGCCGGGAGGAGACTTGCGTCAAGCCAGCCGATCAGCAGCATTAGACACCCGGGGTACCAGCTCAAGAGCCGATACCCCGGGAAAACAAGGACGCGATGCCGGAGAGGTTTTTTGAAGCCCGAAGAAGAAGTGCGGCGCCCTCACCGAAAAATCTGCCTTCCCGCGAGGGGCATGGCATCATGATCAGTATCTGGGCCCTTCACCGGACCTGTTGGCTCAAAAACGGAGTTCCCCGGCACCGCTTTGATTGAACATAGGATGCCGTCCACGGACCGTCAACGCACCTCGGAGATCCGCATGCCGCTGCCCCTGCTGGGCGCCGTCCTTTCGCTCGTGGTCTGGATCACCTTCACGTTCTTCGTCCCGCTCGGCCCCGGCGGCACGGCGATCCACCTGCTGCTGGGTGTCGCGGGGGTGTTATTTGTCCGCTGGTGGGCGCTGCGGACCCCTGCCCCATGATTCGCGCCGGACTCCGGAGTGCGAGGCGTCCCCAGGGATGACCCTCAACACTGCCGCGTCGGGGCCGCCGCCCCACCCGCGCGATGCACTGCCGGCCGTCCTCGCCGGGCTCCTCTACCTGCTGCTGCTGGTCTCGCTGCGGGATGTCCTGGTGCCGCCACTGGTGCTCCCGCTCGCACTGGCGGCCCTCTGGCCGCTGCGCGACCGGCCTGGCGTCCGCACCGCGATGATCGGGGCGGTGCTCCTCACGCTCGCGTGGGCGCTGACCCTCTACGGCAGCCTGCTCGGCCCCTTCATCCTCGCACTCGGGGTGGCCTACCTGCTGGCACCGCTGGTCGATCGGCTGGAACGCCGAGGCGTGCGTCGCGGTCTCGCCATCCTGCTGGTGGTCCTGCCGCCGCTCGCGCTGGCCGTCCTTCTGCTGGCGATCACTGGCCCCCAGCTCTGGGCCCAGGCCGTGGCGGTGGCCAATGCCCTGCCGCGCTTCACCGCCACCGCGCTCAAACTCCTCGGCGGGTTCCGGGCCCGGCTGGAAGGCCTCGCGTTTCTCACCGAGTCGCAGCGACTCTGGCTCCATGACCTCGACGCCGCACAGGTGGCGGGCCTGCTGCAGGAACATGCCGACGAATTGCTGCAGGCCGCCGCCGAGTGGGGCCTGGCATTCGCCCGCCGCCTTGGCACCCTGCTGGGGTTTCTCGGCTACCTCGTCATTACACCGGTGGTCGCATTCTACCTGCTGCGTGACTGGCGACCGCTGCTGGTTGCGGTCGAGGGATTGATCCCTGCCGGACCGCGCCCCGCGCTGGTCGCGTTCCTGAACGAGTACGACGTCTCGCTCGGGCGATTCATCCGGGGTCAGCTGATCGAGGCCACACTGGTCGGAACACTGACCGGCGTCGGACTCGCCATTCTTGGCGTACCCAGCGCGCTTCTGCTCGGCGTGATCGGCGGGGTGGCAAATCTGATTCCGTATATCGGCTTCGCGATCGCGATCGTCCCCGCATTCATCGTCGCGTTGACCATGCCGGACCCCATCGGCGGCCTGCTGCGGGTCGGCGGCGTGTTTCTCGTCGTGCAGTTCATCGATGGCAATGTGACCGGCCCCAGAATCGTCGGAGGGTCGGTGGGACTGCACCCCGTCGCGACGATGCTGGCCCTCACCTTTGGCGGTGCGGTGCTGGGCTTCGCCGGACTGCTGCTCGCGATCCCGCTCGCGGTGCTCGGCAAGATGCTGCTGGCGCGGCTGCTGGAGCGGTACCGGGCGAGCGCGGTGTATGGGGGAGAAGCGGCGCCTGCCGTTCAAATCTCCCAGTTCGACCACACCACCGCACCCGGCGGCACGACCGCCTCGGGATGACTCGCCAGTGTCATGCGCAAGTCGGTCCAATGGGTGCGGAAGCCGCGGCGTACCAGGTGCTGGTAGGCTTCACTCCCCGCGGTCTGGCACCGCACGCTGACACGGTGAATATCGGCACTGACCGCAGCTGCCTCTGCCTGCACCAATAGGCGCTCCAAGGTTTCCATGTCGCGGGCGACGAGCTTCAGGATGCGGAGTTCCTCTTGCGGCCGTCCGGCGGCAAGGGGGGCGGTGTGGAACAGGGCAAAGCCCGTCAGGGTCCCGTCGGCCTCCCGCTCCAGCAGCGTATTCCCGATCCGCAGGTCAGTCGTCGTCTGCAGTTCGCGGGTGAAATCCGTCCCTGGCACGAGTGCATCCGTGAGCGAGGCGCAACTGCCGATCTGCGCGGCGCGCTCGGGGCCCGCGGCGGACAGGACCCGTGGCGCGACCGTCGGTCGCCGGGCGAGATCATGGGTGAGCGTGACGGTCAGGTGCCGGGGAACAAACCCGAGCTGACTGTAGAAGCCGATGTTCTCGACGGTGCGCGGCATCGTCTCGAGTCCGATCGTCCGGGCGCCGCGGGCCTGCAGCCAGGCGATCCCCGACTGGAGCATCAACTTGCCCAGCCCGCTGCCCTGCCGGTCGGGCCTGACCGCGAGCGGCCCCATCCAGCCCTCGCAGCCGGAGAGATGCACCATGTTGAAGGCACAGAGCGACCCATCGGAATCGCGCCAGATCATGGCTCCTTCGCCCGCGTCCTCGATGGCGTAGCGCCAGATCGACGGATTGAGGTGCGGCACCCGCACGCCGCTCATCCCGTCCCGGCGATACCGATCGGTGAACGCGTCGGCAAAGACGCGGTTCAGCGGCTCGATATCCCGGAGCGCCGGACGCTCGGGACCGCGGACCTGCTGGCGATCAGGCAGCCAGGCCATCGGACACTCCTGGCGCTTCCTCGCGCACGCTCGCAATGCCGTTCTTGCTGTCCAGCTCCACCCGCACGACCCGATCGAATCCCTCCCGCACACTGTCGATGTGAGTAATGAGGATGACCTGCGGGAATCGATCCGCCAGGCTCCGCAGGAGGTCGACGACCGCGTTGCGGCGTTCCTCGTCCAAAGATCCGAAGACCTCGTCCAGCACGAGCAGTGAGAGCGGCTGACCGGCCCGGTCAGCGATCATCTGGCTGATGGCCAGGCGCAGCGCGAGATTCGCGAGGTCCTCCTCCCCGCCGGAGATCACCGGCTTCGGCTCGCCCCCTTCGAGCAGCGTTGCGACGTAGTCCTCATCGAGCTCGAGCTCGGTGTAGCGCCCCGCGGTCAGGTCGCGCACGAATCCGCTGGCTAGTTCGGACAGGTCGGGACGCAGCTGAAGATTGAGATCGGTCCGCAAGTCGGTGAGCGCCCGGTCCAGTTCGTTGACCAGCGCGAGTTCGCCCGCCGTGCGCTTCGCCTCGGCCGCTCGCGTGGCCCGCTCCTCACGCCGGCGGGCCACACCCTCACCGGCCTGTTCCGCCGATTGCCGTTCGGCCCGCGCCCGCACAATCCCCATCTCCGCCTCCCGCCGATCGCGCTCGGCAAGCTCATGCGACTCCCGTGCCGCCAGGTACAACGCCTCGCTGTAGCCCAGCGCCATGAGCTGCTCCCGCAGGGCACGTACCTGCTGCTCCTGGAGCGAGAGCGCCTTTTCGGCCGCTTCCGCATCCGCCACCAGCTTCTCCGCCCGCTCCGCCGCCGCCCGCCAGCGCTCCGCCTGCAGGGCGAGCGGATCAAGCGCGGCAAGTTCCCGCCGGACCGTGGCGTGGCGTTCGGCATCATAGCCGGCGGGGCCGCTCTCGACCTGTCCTGCCAGCTCGCTGATCCGGAGCTCGAGGCGGGCCTGCTCCGCCCGGATCGCCGGTCCGTCCTGGGCCTGGGCCTGGAGTCGGCCGAGCTGGTTGCCGGCCTCGGCCAGCTCGCGCTCCGCAGCGTCCTTACGACGATCGCCCTCGCGCAATTCGGGCGGCTCCTGCTCCAACTGCTCGACCCGCGAACTGAAATACTTGCCGTTGAACAGCACATCCTGCAGCTGACGGTCCAGCACACCAATCACGTTATCGTACTCGGCGCCGAGAGGCCGGGCACAGGTGGGACAGGCGCCGGCGACTCCCGCCGTGGTGATCTGCTCGAGCTGTTCCTTGAGTTCGCGGTACTGGTCGCGCAGTGCTTCGCGCTTGGTCTTGGCGTCCTGCAGGTCGCGCACCCAGGCCGTGCGTGCCTCCTCCACCACGTCGGCCACCTGCTGCAACTGGGTACGGAGCTCTTCGACTCGCGCCCGGGCCTGCTCCACCGCGTCGGCCGGCGGCAGCTTCGCGGCCCGCGCCAGCAGCGTCTCGAGCGCGCGACGCGCCTCGACCAGTTGTGCCTCCGCCACCTTCCGGCGACCCGCGGCCTCGGCGAGGTCATCAAGTCGCTGCCGCTCGGCGCGAAGGGCCTCCAGCGGCGCGAGCTGATCCCGCAGGCCTTCGAGGCGACTCCGCGCCTCGTTGGCCGCGACCAGTTCCCGATCCAGCAGCTGGAAGCTGTCCCGGGCGGCGTCCACCTTGTGCTCGGCCAGCCGAAGGTCGCTCTGCAGCGTGGCCACCTGCTCGCGCTGCGCCTGCAGCAGCTTCCAGCGCGGATCCGATTCGCCGCGCCGCGCCTCCGCCACCGACAGCGCCGCCACCGAATGCGCCTCCGCGTCCCGTGCAACCGTCACTCGCTCCGCGGCCGCGGCCGCCTCGCGATCCAGTTCGGCGGGGTCCGGCAGCGCGGCCTCCAGACCCTGCAATGTCGCCCGCACCATCGTGCGACGCTCTCGCAACCGGTCCTGCGCCACCTGCAGCCGGTCATAGCCTAACACACGCGAGAGAAACTGGGCCCGCTCGACCGGCTTCATCGCCGCCATCACCGCGAGCTGTTTCTGGCCGGTAAAATAGGTGTTGAAAAACTCCTCGCGGCTCATGCCCAGCAGGCGGGCGACTCGCTCGGTGACCGACTGCAGGCTGTTGGCGATCGGCGCCGGGTCGGCGTCCTGGTACAGCTCCGCCCCGTTGAGCGTGCGAGCCACGCGATACCGATGCGCGCCGAGGACGAAATCGAGTTCGACCCGGACCGGCGCCCGAGGCGGTGCGCCCCGACGCCGGATGGTATCACGCGTGCCCCGCGCGGCATCGGCCCCGTAGAGCGCCCAGGCGATCGCCTCGAGCAGCGTCGTCTTCCCAGCCCCGTTCGGTCCGATGATCCCGGTCAGGCCGGCGCCGAGGATGAGTTCGGTATTCTCGTACTGGCGGAAGTTCTGAAGCTGCAGGCGTTCGAGCTGCATCAGCCCTCCGCCCACTCGCGCTCGACCGTGGCCACGAGCGCGACGCCGGCCTGCACGAAGGCGGTGCGATCGATGTCGCCTGGCAGCAGCCGCCGTTCGAGGAAATCCTGCACCAGTTCGGGCAGCGTCTGCCGGCGCCCCGGCGACCCGACCCCGATCTCCCGATGCGATTCCGGCCGACGGAGGTCGAGCTGGAAATGGAGCGCTTCCGCCTTCCATTGCCGGACGATGGCGTGATTCAGTTCCCGGCCCACATGACGCGGCACGTTGCGGACGACCTGGCGGACGACCTGATCGGCGTGGCCACCGGGCACCGTGGCGATGGCCGCCGCGAGGAGCTGGTCGAGCTCGAGCGCAGTGTGTCCCGCGCCATTGATGAACGGGAGATCGACCACCCCGCGCGCGCGCGCCACCGGCTTCCGTTCAACCGAGCCCGACGGCAGATCCACCAGCAGCCAGCCCTTGCCGGGCACCTGGTGCTCGCGCTCGTCGGCCAGCTCGCCCCAGGGATTGGAGCTGACATACTCGAGCGCGCCGCTGTACCAGGTGCGCGGGGCCACCTCCCGCTGAACGTGATAGTGGCCCAGCGCCACATAGCTCCATCCTCCGCGGGCGAGATCCTCCGGCTCGATCACGGCCCCGCCATATTCGGCGGAGGTGCGATCGGCGGGGAAAATGCCCTCGACCTCGCCGTGCATCACCAGCACCTGGTGCGGCTCGTCCCCGGCGGGACGCAGCGCGGGCCGCTCCGGCGAGAGCAGGGCCGCGTGGGGAACGGCCAGTACCGAAAGGCCGAGCGCCGGATAGACCAGGCGGCGGGCCTCATCCGCCACCACATCGGCGCCGAGCGACTCGAACAGCGAGAGAATGGAGCCGGTCTCGACCGAGCGGGGTGTATCGTGATTGCCGGCGAGCAGGATCAGCGGCACGTCCGGAAGGGCCTCTCGCAACCGGTGGAATTGCTGAAAGGCGAAGAGGATCGCCTGGTTGGTCGGCCGAACCGAGTGAAAGAGGTCGCCGGCGACGATGATGGCATCGGGCCGAGTCGCAATCACCTGGTTGACCGCGTCACGAAACGCGGCCGCGACGTCCGCCTCACGCTGGTTGAGGCCGGTCGGGGTCTGACGGTGGAACTGGCGGAAGCCGAGATGCAGATCGGCGAGATGGGCGAGCTTCACGGGGGGAATTCTAAGGGGAGCCGTCGCACTGGTAAGGGCCTGACCCGACCGGGGCACCGTCGGACTTGAAGATGTATTGATGTCCATACATTATTCCCGGATGCCACCTTCCCCCACCGGTACCGCCGATGCCCGCGCCATCGTCGTCGGCCTGCGTCGCATCGTGCGCGCCCTCGAGCTCTATTCTCAGGATGTGCGGCGCGACTGGAACCTCACCGCACCGCAGCTCTGGGCCCTCAAGACCCTGCGGGCGGGCCCCTGCACCCTGAACCAGCTGGCCGAGCTGCTCCTGGTCCACCAGAGCAGCGCGTCGCTGCTCGTGCGCCGGCTCGAGCGGCGGGGACTGCTGCGCCGCACCCGCGCCAAGGGCGACCGCCGCTTCGTGCGCATCGAACTGACGGAACGCGGAGCGGCACTCGCCGGGGAGACCCCCGAGCCCGCCCAGGGGCGGCTGCTGCATGGCCTCGCCGCCATGCCCGCACGGCGGGTAAAGGAAATCCGCCGCTCGCTGCAGGTGCTGGTCGGGGCGATGGAAGCCGGCGCGGTCGAGGCCCGGTTCTTCTTCGCTGACGCCTGATGGAACTCCGCACCCAGGTCTTCAGGCTGTCGGCGATCGGCGTCCCGCCAGGCACCGCCACCGCCGAAATCGCAAGCCTCACGCTGCCGGAGCGGCTGCGACGGGGTGGGCTCGCCCCGCTCGTCGGTCTCGGGATCGCGATCCTGGTCCTCCCGATCCCTTTTGTCCATCTCGCCGTGCCCCCGGTGGCCATCCTCGGTGGGCTGGTCCTGGGCGTCCGGCGGGCGCTGCAACGGACGCTTTTCCACCGGATCCATGGCACCTGCCCCGCATGTGGAGTAGAGCAACCGCTGGGGTTGAACGGCACCCCCTACCGGCTGCCCCGGGATCTCAAGTGCCGGGCGTGTCTCCAGCTGCTGTCGCTCGATGAGCCCTGAACCCGCGAGTGGCAACGCACCAGGCATACCGGCGGAGTTGATCGTCCCCCCGGCCTTCCTCCCGGACCGCCGGCTCTGGTTCCTTTCCGGTGCGGCGATCGTCATCGCGATCGGCGCGGGGCTCCTCGCCGAAGCACTGACCGCACTGATCTGGGGTATCACCAACCTCGCGTTCCATGGCAGGTGGTCCTTCGGCTTCGCCACACCCGCCGACCACCATCTCGGGGCCTGGGTGATCCTGGTGCCCGTGATCGGCGCGCTCATCGTGGGCCTGATGGCGCGCTACGGCTCCCCGGCCATCCGCGGCCACGGCATCCCCGAGGTCATGGAACGGATCCTGTTGCACGAGAGCCGGATTCCCCCGCGGATCACGATCCTCAAACCGATCTCCACCGCCATCTCCATCGGCACCGGTGGCCCTTTCGGCGCGGAGGGACCGATCATCGCCAGCGGAGGAGCGCTTGGCTCGCTCGCTGGCCAGCTGCTCCGCGTCAGCGCCGACGAACGGAAGATTCTTCTTGCCGCGGGCGCCGCGGCCGGCATGGCCGCCACGTTCGGCGCCCCGGTCTCCGCCACACTGCTTGCCGTGGAGCTGCTGCTGTTCGAGTACCGGCCCCGCTCGCTCGCGCCCGTCGCGCTTGCGTCGTCCGCCGCCACGGCCGTGCGCTACCTGTTCCGCGGCATCGCGCCGGTCTTCCCCATCCCCGACATCATCGCCTCCCCCGGCGGGGGGGCGCTCGCTACCTACGTGGTGCTGGGCGCCGTGGTCGGCCTCGTCGCGGTGGTGCTCACCACCACCCTCTACCGGGTCGAGGACCTGTTCGAGCGCCTCCCCATCCACTGGATGTGGTGGCCGGCGCTCGGGGCCGTGGTGGTCGGGGTGGCGGGCTGGTTGGACCCGCGAGTGCTCGGCGTCGGGTACTCGAACATCAGCGGCATCCTCGCGGGCGATCTCGCCGGGCGCGCGCTCCTGGTACTGGTCGTCCTGAAGACACTGGCCTGGGTGATCGCGCTCGGAAGCGGGACCGCCGGAGGCACACTGGCACCGCTGTTCACGATTGGTGGCGGCCTCGGCGCGCTGCTGGCGCGGGGCGCCGTCCTCCTCGTGCCGGGCCTGGGCCTGGATGTCCGGATCGGTGCGCTGGTGGGGATGGCCGCGATCTTCGCCGGCGCCTCGCGGGCGCTGCTCACCTCAGTCGTTTTTGCCTTCGAGACGACCCGGCAGCCGCTCGGCCTCCTGCCGCTGCTCGCCGGTTGCACCGGAGCCTACCTGATTTCCCTGGCTCGGATGCGGTACACGATCATGACCGAGCGCCTTGCGCGCCGCGGCGTCGCGGTCGATGCCGAATACAGCGTCGATCATCTGCAGCGAGTTTACGCCGGAGAGCGGGCGACCCCCGCGGTGGTGCGGTTCTCAGCGGATCAGACGGTGGCGGAGGCGCGGGAGTGGCTGCTGCGGGGGGCAGATGGCGCCTCCCATCAGGGATTCCCCATCGTGGATCACGAGGATCGCGTGCTCGGCGTGCTGACGCGGCGTGACCTGCTGGCACCCGACATCGACGCCGGACTGCATTTGGGGAGTGTCATCCATCGGCCGCTGGTGGCGGCGTACCAGACCAGCACGCTTCGGGAAGTGGCGGACCTGATGGTCCATGAACGGGTCGGACGGGTGCCGGTGATCTCGGCCGACGGCCGACGCCGTCTGCTGGGCATCCTCAGCCGCAGCGACCTCCTCGCGGCGCATGAGGGTCGCCTCGACGCCGCCCGGCGGTCCGAACCGAGGTACGGCTTTCCGGTCGGGGGGAGTGGGCCCCAGCGCTGAAGGCGGCTCGGGGGCCCGGCATGATTGGGAGGGCGACGGGCAGTCTCGTCAGCCGTACGGGTCGGTGTTCTTCCGCAATCGGGGTACGCCACGGGAGGACGCGATTTCGCGCTCGACCCGCGCCCCGAGCTGTGACGTGAAGAAACCGAGCACGCTGTCCGGCCGGGTTCGTCGGGTGGCGTGGAGCGCGCGGCGCACATCGTCCTCGGATCGGCCCTCGATGAGTGCCTCGATCTGCATCGCCGTCACCGAGCGATCAAGTGCCCGCAGTTGCCGCGCCACGGCATGCGCGAACGGCAGGTCGCCGGCGGGAGGGAAGCGCTCGACACCGAGTCGGCCGGGGAGCACCGCGGGCCGCGGAAAGCGGACGAACAGCGGCTGGGTAAAGTGCGGATGCCGGACCATCAGCTCGCCCTTGGGCAAGGCGGCCAGCTTGGCACGTGTTGCGGGCGACAGGATGCCGTAGCCCGGGGTTGCGAGCTCGTCCATGTCCATCCGGCCGTACAGCGCGGTCCCCGCATTCCCCACCACCCGCCGGAGCACCTGCGAGCGGAATTGCTGCGCTGAGAAGAGCACCAGACCGAGATAGCGCCCCCGCTCGGAGAGGTCGAGGAGCATGCGTCGTACGTAGGTGTCCGGTCCGTCTGACGGCGCGTACTTGTTGAGCTCATCGACAAAGACAACGACGTGATCGACGCCGAGGTCGCGGCGTTCCAGATGCTCGCGGAGCTGGGACACGATCCGGGCGAAGACCAGGTCCTGCACCAGAGGATCGACGCCGGCAACGTCGACCACATGGATGCTGCGGTCGGCAATCTCGCCCCAGGGCAGGTCGCTGGCGTGGCCGAGATCGGTGACCAGCCCCTTGGCGCGAACGCTGATGTTGCCGAGCCGGTTGCGCACCTTGCGAATCGTTGCGAGATGATGGTTGCGCCAGACTTCGCTCGTTTTCGCCTGCACTTCCATGAAGTCGAAGATGCGCCGGAAGAAATCCTCGAGATCCGCGAAACTCTTCACCTCGAGCGGCTGATCGCTCAGCGTCACATCGGCGAACGACCGGCCGACCACACGCTCCTTGAGAAAATCGATGAAGGCCCCCGCCTTGGCGTCGACGTCGTCACGATTCAGTAGCACGTCGGCGTACTCGAGCACTTCGCGCAGTCCCCAGACCAGCGGAACCGTGTTGCCGGCCAGGGCCTCGTTGGTGCGCAGCGTGTTGAGGTTCACGCCATCAGGCTTGTAGGGGGCGTACACCGTCACGTCGGCGAACGGCTCCGCCTTCAGGCCCAGGCGGGCGTAGATCGCGACGTCGGCGTCACTCACCGTCGCCGGCTGATCCAGAAAGCAGAGATCCGGCCCCTTCACGTTGAAGCAGATGGCGGCGACGCTGCCCTTGTGCGCCGGAAATGTCTGGAAGATGCTGGAGAGGAGAAACTCGACGGCGCTGGTCTTGGTGGCGAGGCCGGAGACGCCGGTGATGTTGAGGTGGGCCGCCTCGGGACCGAGCAGAAAATCGGCATCGAGGTAGATCGGCGCCTGGAGCCCGCCGGCCGCATACACGCCGATCGGGATGCCGCTGGGTGTCGCCGTGCCGAGGTACGCATCCATGCGGAGCGCCTCGACCACGTCGGTATCTCCAGCCAGGTGCACTTCCCCCAGCGGCACCGGCTGCAACGGTTCCTCCGGGACCTGGCGCAGCACCGCGGCGGTATACAACCGGATCTCGGCCCGTTCGGTCGGCGCGAAGCCGGTGTACGACGGATCCCCGTCGGCGCCGATCACATCGTGCATGGGGGTGAACAGGTCGGAATAGGCGAACCCGTCGGTGACGATGGCGAACACGGTGCGGCCCGGCGCGTTCACCCGGACGATCGCCCCGATGCCGACCGCCGAGTCGCGGGCGGTCCAAAAGTGAAATTCATGCGGGGTGGAGGGCTTGAACTCGGTGGCGACGACGCGGCCGACGGGGGGGAAAGGCATGGCGGGGAAGATAAGCAGCGGCGGGGTGGGCGATTCAGCGAGTGGGCGACTAGGCAGACTGGTGATTGGGCGATTCGGCGAGTGGGCGATTAGTTAACCGCCGAATCGCCCAACCCCCGATCGCCTCTGTCCTACCGCTCCCCACTCGCCCGGAGATACTCCTCCACCGCCCGGATCCCGTAGAGCAGCCGGTCCCACCGGGGATCCGGGGTGCTGACCGGGGCGCGCTCGGCCAGCAGCCAACGGGAGATCTGGTCGGCCTGGGCCAGGGTGTCGAGCGACGCGGCGGCCTCGACCCGGATCAGGCCGTGAAGCAGATCCTTCCCCTCCCAGGGCCACAATCGCAGCGCCCAGGAATAGACCGGGGCGACTTCACGGCCGGCGGGCTCGAAGACCGGCGAGCGCTGGCCTGACGGAAGGCGGAGGTACGCCTCAAGATCGTCATCGGCAAACGGCAGCGTCGCGTGGCTCTTGGTGATGCCGAGCATCCGGGGGTCTTGGGCCCACTGCGGACTCTCGGCCAGTGAGCCGTCGATGATCAGCCAGGCATCGGAGTCGGCGCGATACCCGTGGCCCACCTTCACCTCCAGCCGACCGCGTGCGGCGTCCACCTCTCGCCGGGCGAGGAGGAAATCGTGCACCGGGTGGACCGGCCCCTCGTCGGACAACTCGACGGCTTCGTAGCCTTCGATGGCCTCCGTCAGGTCGTCGAGCACCCCCGGGCGAGCGATCACGAGACGCTGGCGAGCCACCCGGGCGACGTGGAGCTGACGGTCTCGACGCTCCAGTACGGCGGCGGCGATTTCCGCCACGACGACCGGACTGGCCCCCGCATACGCCATCACTTCATAGCGCTGGATGCCATCGAGAAAGGCGACGGTGCCGGGCCACGGCTCGGGGGCGCCGACCCGATGGCCCGAGAGCGGCAGGTCCTCCAGCACCCGCGCCGGCCTGATGGTCGCGGCCTCCGCCCGACCTTCGCTCGCGGCCGGAATCCAGGTGGCGGGGGTGAAGCCGCGCGCCGCGACCGCGCGACGCAGCCGAGTCCAGCTGCGGGTCGTCACCGTTACGCCGCCTTGGCGCGCAGACGGGAGATCAGGCCGACGATCCGGTCCAGCGCGGTCGCCAGTTCCTTATCCGACGTGGCGTAGCTCATCCGCACCCAGCGATCATCGCCGAACGCCGCCCCCGGGACCATGGCGATACCGGCCGCCATGGCCTGCTCGCAGAAGCCGGTGCCGGTGAGCCCCGGAGTGACGCCATCGATGCGGAAGAAGAAATAGAACGCGCCGGTCGGATCGACGAATTCGACCCCGGGCGCTTCGGCCCGGAAGCGGGACACCACCAGGTCGCGCCGACGATGAAAGGCCGCCACCATCTTTTTCACGTCCGGCTCCACCCGGTCATCGCCGAAGGCGGCCGCCGCGGCCCACTGCGCCGGGTGGTTCGCGCCCGTCGTCATCTGGGACTGCAGCGCGGACATCGCCTTGACCACTGGCATGGGGGCGTAGGCGGCTCCGATGCGCCAGCCGGTCATCGCGTAGGCCTTGGCGGCGCCGTAGATCAGCACGACCCGCTCGAGGTACTCATCCGGCAGGTCGAGAAACGACGGCGCGGGACCGTCGCCATAGTAGATCCTGCGATAGATCTCATCGGCGATGATCCAGATGCCATGCTTTCGCGCCCACTCGGCGATCGCCTTGATCTCGGTCGCGGTGTAGGTCGCCCCGGTGGGATTGCAGGGCGAACAGAGGATGAGGCCCTTGACCAGCTTGTCGGTGCGCTGCTCCAGATCCTTCACCGAGACCTTGAGGCCCCACTCGGGATCGCCGGGCACCGCGACCGGCTCGGCCCGGCAGAGATGCACGATCTGGGGGTAGGACACCCACGCCGGCGAGGGAATCAGCACCTTGTCCTTGGGCCCGAACAGCGTGAAGCAGGCGTTGAAGATCGACTGTTTCGAGCCGTTGCTGATCACGATCTGGTCGGGATTGAGTGCGCGCCCGCCGGACATGAGCGACAGGTTCCGCGCGATGGCCGTGCGCAGCTCCACGATCCCGGCGTTCGGCGGATACCGGGTGTAACCCTTGTGGATCGCGGTGATCCCCGCTTCACCGACCAGCTTCGGGGTGTCGAAGTCCGGCTCACCGACGCTCAGGTCAACGATGTCCTCCCCCGCGGCGCGACGGCGCTTGGTTTCGGCGCTGATCGCGACCGTTTCCGAGGCTTTGAGGTACGCGATGTTGGCCGACAGGGTGTCCGACATGCGGAATTCCGGCGCGGAGGTGAATAGCAACGAGACGCGGGACCGCGCGAATGGCGGCGGCCCGACGGCGAAAACCATGATCGGGTGGATCAGGATGGGGTAAGGTTTCCCGGCGTCCGAGCGATGTCAACTGGCCCCGGCTCAATAGCTTGGTTACTTTGTGCCCTCGGTCACATCAGTGCCGCTGTTTGACAATCGAGGATGGTCATGTCCGGACTTGTGGAGCTGCATCTCACGCCCGCCGTTGCGGGTGTGCTGGAGACGCTGGGATACACCGCCGCCGATGCGGCGGTTCGGGATCAGACCCCCGCCGCCGCGCGTGGAACCAACCTCGCGCTCGCCTGGCCGCCGGCGGCCTGCTACGCCACGCCGGCGCTCGCCGGTCTGGTCAGCGCCCTCGCCCAGGGATCTGGCACCGCACTCCTCCTGGCCCCCGAGCATGCGCTCGATGAGTGGGCCGCGGTGCTGCTGCCGCTGGCCCAGGCCGCCTCGCTTCCCAGCCTCGTCTCCGCCACACCCGCTCGCGCCACCCGCCGCCTTCGCGCCGGTCAACTCCGGCTTCTCCTCACCACCCCCGCCGCCGCCCTCGCCCTGCTGGAGCGCAGCGTGCTCAAGGCCGACCAGCTCGGCCACATCGTGTTGCTCTGGCCGGAACAGTTCGAGGATGCCGAGTCGCTGGTGCCGCTGATGCAGGACCTGCCCGCCGACGCGCAGCGGATCGTGGTCCTCGCGGAGCCGCGGGAAGCGCATCCGGTCGTCGAGCGCTACGCGCGCAAGGCGCTGCTGACGGGGCCACTCAGTCCGACGGGAATGTCCGTCCCTCCGACCCCGGTGCTCCGCGCCGTGCCTGCCAGCTGGTCCGGTCGCGCGACTGCCCTCACCAGTCTGCTGGACTCGGAAGATCCGTCGAGCACCGTGATCTGGTGCGCCGACCAGACCGGCGTGGCCCGGGTTCGGGCGGCACTTCCCGTCGCCGACCCGACGCTGACCGTGACGACCGGCGACGCCACGACCGCTGCGCTGATTGTCGCGTGGGATCTGCCGACCCCGGAACGCCTGGCGCAGTTGCGCACCATGGGCGAGGTCGTCCTCCTCGCCTCGCCCACGGCGGCACGCTACCTCGGCCGTCTCGCATCCCGGTCGTCGATGGTCGTTCTGCGTGGGGCGACGGACACGGCGCGCAGCCGCGCCGCGTCCCGGCGGGCGCAAGTGACCGCGGAGCTGACGCGAGGGGAGCTCGATGGCGAACTGCTCGCGCTCGCGCCACTCTTCGAGCGGTACGACCCGGCACAAGTCGCGGCTGCGCTCTACCGCATGAACGGCTCAGCGCCCCTCGCGCCCAGCGCCACGGCGCCGACGGCGGTGCCGGTGCCGAGCGCCGCTGCAGTTTCGGCGGTCGCGCGACTCTGGATCGGGATCGGTAAGAAGGACGGGGTCACGCCGGCCGATATCGTGGGAACGTTGACCAAGGAACTGGGCCTCGATGGCGGCTCGGTGGGGAAGATCGAGATCCGGGAGATGTTCTCGTTGGTGGAAGTGCCGGCGGGTGGAGCGGAGGAACTGGCGCGGCGGCTGACCGGTCGGGCGATCCGGCGAAAGAAGGTGATCGCGAAGCTGGATGGCGGCAGCGACCGCCCGGGAGGCAGCCGGCCGGCGGGGCGGCCTACCGGCGGTTCAAGAGGTCCTTCAAGCCCTTCCCCGCGCGGAAGGCCGGCGCCACGGAGGCCTTGATCGACATGGCGCGCCCGGTGCGCGGATTGCGACCGGTGCGGGCCTTGCGCTTGCGGGATTCAAAGTTGCCGAAGCCACTGATCTGCACCTTCCGGCCGCGCTTCAGTTCTCCCGCGATCAGCCCTTCGGTTCCGAACACCGCGTCGACGATCCGCGCCGCTTCCGCCTTGGCGCAATCGAGTCGAGCCGCCAGCGCCTGCGCCAGTTCCTGCTTGTTCACGGGTCGCTCCATCGCTGTCGCAGGGGGAGGAAACGGGGGCGCAATATGGCGACGGATTCTCGCGGGCCGCAAGCCGCGCCACCCGCTCGCTTGACCGCTCCCCTTCGCGGGCGTATCGTCTCCCCTCCCTTCTGGATTCCTTCACGCATCGAGGCAGGCGGATGTATCACGGCTCGCGCCCCGGGTGGATCGAAGTCATCACGGGCGTGATGTTCAGCGGCAAGAGCGAGGAGCTCATCCGCCGGGTGCGCCGCAGCATCATTGCGCGGCGCAAGGTGCAGGTGTTCAAGTCGCACCTCGACGCCCGTTACGCCGGCCTCTACAGCGTCTCGACCCACGACGGTCGGGAGATTGAAGCGATGCCGGTGGACGCGGCCGCCGAGATCTTCCGCCTGGTCCGACCCGACACTGAGGTCGTGGCCATCGACGAGGCCCAGTTCCTCGACAATGAGATCGTGATGGTCGCCAGTGCGCTGGCCGCCCGCGGGGTGCAGGTGCTGCTGGCCGGCACCGACACCAACTTCCGGGGCGAAGCCTTCGGCCCGATGGGGGAGTTGCTGGCGATTGCCGAGTCGGTCGACAAGCTGCAGGCCATCTGCGTGATCTGCGGCGACCTCGCCACCCGCAACCAGCGGCTGATGGACGGCAAGCCGGCCCGCTACGACGCGCCGACCATCTTCGTGGGGGGCCGGGAATCGTATGAGGCCCGCTGCCGGCATTGCCACCGGGTGCCGCGGAAGGATGAGGATCAGACGGCGCTGTTGTGAGGGTTCGGCGTTCACCATTCAGCATTGAGCGGGCCGCTGAATGCTGGACGCTCAATGCTCTGACGCTGAATCCCATCCGATGCCACCCTTCCGCCACATCGCCCTCACCGGCAACATCGCCGCCGGCAAAACGAGCGTCGCCGCCCTGTTCCGCGACTGGGGCGCCACGGTCATCGACGCCGACCATCTGGTCCGCGAGGTCCAGGCCCCCGGATCTCCGGTGCTCGCCGCCATCGTCCGCCGCTTTGGCGACGGCACCCTGCTCCCCGATGGCTCCCTCGACCGTCCCCGGCTCCGCTCAATCATCGTGACGGACGCGGATGCCCGCCATGATCTCGAAGCGCTGGTGCACCCCGCGGTTCAGGCCCGGCGGCTCGCGCTGGTCGATGCGGCCCGCAGCCGCGGCGACGCCATCGTGGTGAGCGACATTCCGTTACTCTTCGAGGTGCTCGATCCCTCCGCCTTCGACGCCGTGGTCCTGGTCGATGCCCCGGAACCGGTGCGACTGGCGCGGCTGGTTGCGCGGGGGCTGAGCGAGGCGGAAGCCCGAGGGATGATCGCGGCACAGCAGGCCAGCGCCACGAAACGCGCCTGGCGGGGTGGCCACCCGCCCCGCGGGCCGTTCGTGATCGATAATGATGAGGATCGCGTCACACTTCGCGGCCGGGCGCGGCTGGTCTGGGATGCGGTGATCGCGTAGCATCTTTATGCAGCTCCTGCGGGACCTCTTGCCCCGACTTCCCACCCGGCCTAGACTTTCCGCCTGACCCACTCCGGAGCGCTTTTGTGGCCGACATTCCCGCCGGACTGCTGTACACCCCCGAGCATGAGTACGTACGCCGCACGAGCGACCCCGCGGTGGTCGAGATCGGCATCACCGATTTCGCCCAGGGGGAACTGGGGGACATCGTGTTCGTTGATCTCCCGAAGGCAGGCGCGTCCTTCACCCGCATGGGTGTCTTCGGGACGGTCGAGGCGGTGAAGGCGGTCTCGGAGTTGTTCTCGCCGCTGGGCGGCGTGATTGTCGAATCGAATGCCGCACTGGAGGGGGACCCGGGGCTCATCAATCGGGATCCCTATGGGACGGGCTGGATGATCCGGCTCCGGATGTCGGACCCGGGTGAGCTCACCGGACTGCTGGATGCCAAGGCGTACGGAGCGAAAATCGGCGAATGAACCGTGAGTCGCCTGGGCCCATGATCCGCCATGACTGAACCGCCCGCAGCCGCCTACACGCTCCTTCGGACCGATCGCTTTGTGGCCCGCCACATCGGTCCTCGGCGCACCGACATCCACGACATGCTCGGCGTGCTTGGGTACGCCTCCATGGATCAGTTCATCGACGCGGTCGTGCCGGAGGATATCCGGCTGCGCCGCCCGCTCGACCTGCCACCCAATCGGAGCGAGCGCGAAGTGCTCCAGGCGCTGCGCGGCATCGCGGCGCAGAACCGGGTGTTCCGTTCCTACATCGGGATGGGGTATTACGGCACCTTCACCCCGCAGGTGATTCAGCGGAACATCCTGGAGAATCCGGGCTGGTATACGGCCTATACCCCGTATCAGGCGGAGGTCGCGCAGGGACGCCTGGAAGCGCTGCTCAACTTCCAGACGATGGTCGCCGATCTCACCAGTCTGCCCGTCGCCAACGCGTCGCTGCTGGACGAGGCCACCGCTGCCGCCGAGGCCATGCACCTGACGGGCTCAGTGAAGCGGGTGACCGGCACGCCGGAGTATCTGGTGGATCCGGGGTGTCACCCCCAGACGATCGCCGTCGTCCGCACCCGCGCGGAAGCGCAGGGGGTGAATGTCCGGGTCGTGGCCGCGGACGACATGGTCTTCGGGGCCGCGACGATCGGCTGCCTGGTCCAGTATCCCGCCACGGACGGGAGCGTCCAGGACTTCGCCCCTCTCTGTACCCGGGCGCACCTCACCGGGGCGGTGGTCACCGTCGCCACCGATCTGCTGGCCCTGACCATGCTCACCCCTCCAGGCGAGTGGGGCGCGGACATCGCCGTCGGCAATTCGCAGCGCTTCGGCGTGCCGATGGGTTACGGCGGCCCGCACGCCGCGTTCTTCTCCTGCCGGGACGCGTACAAGCGGCACATGCCGGGCCGGATCATCGGCGTGTCGAAGGATTCCAGCGGACGCATGGCACTCCGCATGGCGCTGCAGACCCGGGAACAGCACATCCGGCGAGACAAGGCGACAAGCAACGTCTGCACCGCCCAGGTCCTGCTCGCGGTGATGGCCAGCATGTACGCGGTCTATCACGGCCCCGACGGGCTCCGCCGGATCGCCGAGCGGGTGCATACCCAGGCGACCATGCTGGCCGACGCGCTGCGCCGCCTGCGCTACCATGTGGTTCACGAGCACTTCTTCGACACGGTCTGCGTCGAGGTCCGCTCCGCCAATCTGCAGCGCATCCTCGACGCCGCCCGGGACCGGAAAATCAACCTGCGGGTGCTCGACTCCCACCATCTCTGCGTCGCGCTTGACGAGACTACCTCGGTGGCCGATCTCTCCGACCTGATCTCCGTCTTCTCGCTTGATGTCGCGCTGCCCTACATGCTGGGCAGCGGCGCCGTGTCACCCGAACCGATTCCTCCCGCGCTGGCACGACGCTCCGTGTACCTGATCCATCCCGTCTTCCACCGCTGCCATAGCGAGACGGAGATGCTGCGCTACATCAAGCGGCTGGAAGCCAAGGATCTCTCGCTCACCGCCGCGATGATTCCGCTCGGCTCCTGTACCATGAAGCTGAACGCCACGACGGAGATGATGCCGGTGAGCTGGCGCGAGCTGAACCGGCTGCACCCCTTCGTCCCGCTCTCGCAGGCGCAGGGCTACCAGCTGCTGTTCAATCAACTGGAGACCTGGCTGGCAGAGATCACCGGGTTTTCCCGGGTCTCGCTCCAGCCGAACGCCGGCTCGCAGGGCGAGTACGCCGGTCTACTGGTGATTCGCGCCTATCACCGCGCCCGCGGCGACGTCCACCGCACCACCTGCCTCATCCCGATGTCGGCGCATGGCACCAATCCCGCCAGCGCGGTGATGGCGGGCCTCACGGTGGTCCCAATCGCCACCGACGAGCGGGGCAACGTCGACCTCGCCGACCTGCGCGCAAAGGCG
Source organism: Gemmatimonadales bacterium (assembly GCA_039934355.1). Lineage (GTDB taxonomy): Bacteria > Gemmatimonadota > Gemmatimonadetes > Gemmatimonadales > GWC2-71-9 > JADJOM01. The sequence goes on along the minus strand of JBDTMI010000001.1, from coordinate 168,579 downwards.
GAGATGCACTGCGACACGCTGGCCTGCCTCATGGTGACCTATCCCTCGACCCACGGCGTCTTCGAAGCCTCGATTCGGGAAATTTGCCGCACTGTCCACGACCATGGTGGGCAGGTGTACATGGACGGCGCCAACATGAACGCCCAGGTGGGGCTCTGCCGCCCCGGGGATTTCGGCGCCGATGTCTGTCACCTGAACCTGCACAAGACCTTCTGCATCCCTCACGGCGGTGGCGGTCCCGGCATGGGCCCGATCTGCGTCGCGCCGCACTTGGCGCCGTTCCTGCCCGATCACCCGGTGGTCCCGCAGGGGCATGCCCAGAGCTGCGGGACGATCGCCGCCGCGCCGTGGGCCAGTGCGGCGATCCTGCCGATCTCCTATGCGTATATCGCGCTGATGGGCCACGACGGTCTGGCCGAAGCGACGAAAGTCGCGATCCTGAGCGCGAACTACATCGCGCGCCGGCTGGCCGACCACTTCCCGATCCTCTACAGCGGCACCAACGGCCTGGTGGCCCACGAGTGCATCGTCGACATGCGGCCGTTCAAGCAGAGCGCCGGGATCGAGGTCGAGGATATCGCGAAGCGGATTATCGATTACGGCTTCCATCCGCCGACGGTCTCCTTCCCGGTACCCGGCACGCTGATGATCGAACCGACCGAAAGCGAGCCGCGCGAGGAGCTCGACCGGTTCATCGATGCGCTCATCGCCATCCGGGAGGAAATCCGGGAGATCGAGGAGGGTCGTGCCCCGCGGGAGAACAACCTGCTGACCAATGCACCGCACACCCTGGTGCAGGTCATCGGCGACGTGTGGGACCGGTCCTATACCCGGGAGCGCGCGGCCTTTCCCGCGCCGGGACTGCGGGAACACAAGACCTGGCCCACAGTCGGCCGGGTGGATGGTGCCTACGGCGATCGGAACCTGGTTTGTACCTGTCCGCCGATGGCGGAGTACGGGGCGACGTAGGCGGGGTGTGGGCGAAGGCGTCCGGTCTTCACCAGAGGGGCGATAGGCGCCCAGCCCATGCACTGGACCTTCCACCTCGACCCCGTCCCCCGTCCCGGCTGGTTCCAGATGGCCCTGGACCAGGCGCTGCTCGAGGAACCTGAGCGAACCGGAAACGGGACGGTGCGGCTCTACCGGTGGTCACCACACTGCCTCTCCTTCGGTCGGCATGAGGCGGCGCTGCGCCGGTACGACCGTCCCACCATCACTGCGCTCGGACTCGACACCGTACGCCGACCCACCGGTGGCCGGGCAGTGTGGCACGCTCGTGAGCTTACCTACAGTCTCGTGGCTCCTATCAGCCGATGGGGGGGCCTGCGCGAGAGTGGCCGGCAGATCCACCAGACGATCGCCGACGCGCTCCGCTCGATCGGTGTTCATGCTGAGCTCGCCCCGACCACGCGCACCCCGGGCCTCCACGCCGGCGCCTGCTTTCAGGGTGCACTCGGCGGCGAGGTCATCGTACGGGGGCGGAAGCTGGTCGGCAGCGCCCAGCTCCGGCAGGGCGGCGCGCTCCTGCAGCACGGAAGCGTGTTGCTGGAAGACGATCAGTCCATAGTGGCGCAGGTCACCCGCGGCGCGGTGGTCCCAGGCGGTGAGGTCACGCTGAGCGAGATACTGGAGCGGCCGGTGAGTTTCGAGGAAATGGCCGAGGTGATCGGCGCCGCGTTCCGGCGATGGCTCGGGCCGTACACCGTGCTGGAGTCTGGGGAAGCCGACCGGCTCGCCGAACGTCATGCCGAACGCTTCCGCGATCCCGCCTGGACCTGGCGCCGATAGGGCCGTCAGCGCGATTACGCGGTGGCGCTAGTTCGCCGCCCGGCCTTACCTTGGAGTCACCTATGCGCGGCCGTCCGCTGTTCCTCACGCTTTGCCTCTTCTCCAGTGGGCCTTCGCTCGCGGCTCAGCAGCCGATCGGGACTGGCACGCTCGTGGTGGCCGGCCCGCGGGAAGCCCTGAGCCCAGTTCCGACGCTCTGGCGCAATGAACAGTTCAATCGCGAAATCAGCGACCTGATCTTTCTCCGCCTGGCCGACGTCGGACCTGAGGTCAGCACCACCAACGAGCGCAGCTTTCTCCCGCGTCTCGCACGGCGCTGGACCCGTCGTGATCCGCGGACCCTGGTCTTCGAGCTCGACCCGCGTGCCACGTGGCAGGACGGCAGGCCGGTCACGGCAATGGACGCCGCGTTCGCGCTCAATCGCGCCCGCGATCCGAAGCTCTCACCCCAGCTCGCCACGCTGTTGCGCCGCATTTCCACCGTGACCGCGAACGACGCGCGCCACCTGACGGTGCGGTTCACCGAGGCCTATCCTGAGCAGCTCTACGATGCGGTGTATCACGCCCCGCCGCTGCCGGCCCATCTGCTCGCGTCGATCATCCCGGAGTCGCTGGCCACCTCGGCGTTCATCCAGCAGCCGGTTGGCAACGGGCCGTATCGATTGAGCCGCCGCGCGCCGGGGACGCTGCTCGAACTTGCGGCAGACACGAGCTTCTTTCTCGGAACTCCAGCGGTGCGACGGATCCTCTTCCTCGTGGCGGCCGATGGCGAAGCTCGCCTCAACCTGCTGCTCTCGGGCACGGTGGATGCCGTCGACAACATTTATGCCTTGCCCAATCCGGGGCGGATCGACAAACTGCCCGACTTTTTCTACTACCCCGTGCCTGGCCTGAACCTCCAGTACGCCACGCTCAATCTCCGCAATCCCGCCGACACCAGCCAACCGCACCCGATCCTCGCCGATCCGGTCCTCCGGCGTGCCCTGGTCCTCGCGTTTGATCGCGAAACCGTCAGTAAACTTGCCTTTGGTCCGTTTACCCGAACGCCGAGCGCGCCGGTCTCGGCGCTGGTCGGGCGGAACGCGGCGGCACCGCCGACCCTGCCCTACGACACCGCACTCGCGCGCCGGCTGCTGGCCACCCGCGGGTGGCTGGATCATGATGGCGACGGGATGCTCGACAAGGACGGGCGCAAACTGCAGTTGACGGCCATGGTCCCCGCACCGGTCGCGCCGCGGCGGCAGATGTCGGCCCAGATGCAGGAGGCGTATCGTCGATTCGGGATCGAACTGCTGATCGAACCGCTCGACATCCCGGTATTTATCGAGCGCCGCGACGCCGGCAAGTTCGATCTCGACTTCTACGCCGTCACCCAGGATCCGACGCCGGCCGGATTGTCCCAGAGCTGGAGCTGTGCCGCCCCCACCACCACGAACGCGGGGCACTACTGCAATCCGATCGTGGATTCCCTTATCGCCAAGGCGGCGGTGACCTCACCGGATCCTGGTCCGCTCTACCGGGAAGCGGTTCGGCGGATCGCGGATGATGTCCCGGCCATCTTCATCGCGGCACAGGTCCCGGTCATTGCCCTGCATCGCCGCTTCACCAACGTGACCCTGCGGCCGGAATCGCTCTGGGCCGACGTGTGGCAGTGGAGCGTGGTGCCGGGTCAGCAGCTGGAGCGAGACCGCCAGTGAGTGGATGGCTGCTCCGCCGCAGCCTGCAGGCGGTGCTCACCTACTTCGTTGCCGTCAGCCTCATCTTCTTCCTCATGCGCCTGGTGCCGGGTGATCCACTCGCGCGCCTCTCCGATGACCGGCCGATGCCGCCCGAGGCTATCGCGGCCCTGCGCGCCCGCTACGGGCTGGATCAGCCCGCCACCCGGCAGTTTCTCGTCTTCGTCACCCAGCTCATGCGCGGCGATCTCGGACGTTCGATCGAGCGAGGCGGCCTGCCGGTGACCGCGCTCGTCACCGAGCGTCTCCCCGCCACGCTGCTGCTTGGCGGAAGCGCGCTGCTGTTGAATTTGACGCTCGGCCTCTGGCTGGGCGCGTGGCAGGCCACCCATCGCGGGACGCGGGGAGAGCGTGCGGTGGGTGCGATCTCGCTCGCGCTCTACGCCATGCCGTCCTTCTGGCTCGGCCTGGTACTGGCGTGGGCCTTCGGCATCAAGCTGCGCTGGCTGCCCGTGGCGTTCATGACGTCACCGTGGCTCCGTCCGGGTGCATCGTTTGCGGCGCGCGCAATGGATGTCCTGCCGCATCTCGTTCTGCCCGTACTTACGTTGACGCTCGTCACGCTGGGGGCGACCGCGCGCTATCAGCGCGGTGCACTGACCGAAGCGCTCGCGCTGGTGACGGTCCGCGCGGCGCGGAGCCGCGGGCTCAGCGAATCGGTCATTCGCTGGCGCTATGCCTGGCGCGCCGCCGTCGGCCCGATGCTGGCGTTATTCGGCCTCTGGCTGCCCATGCTTGTGGCCGGTTCCGTGTTCGTCGAGACGATCTTTGTCTGGCCGGGCCTCGGCTCGCTCGCGGCCGACGCCATCGCGAGTCGCGACTATCCCGTGATCATGGGGACGACGCTGCTGGTGTCGGCCGCCGTGGTCGGCGGCAACCTGCTGGCCGATGTGCTGCATCGCTGGCTCGACCCGCGACTGCGTGACGCATGAATGAGCTCGGACGTCGGCTCTGGGCCGATCCGGCTGGACGAGCGGGCACCGTCATCCTCCTGCTGCTCATCCTCGCCGTGATTGCGCTCCCCCCGATGCTGCCGGACCATCGGGTGCAGCCGGATATCGTGCGCGGAGCGCAACCACCGAGCGCCCACCACCTGCTCGGCACCGACAACCTGAACCGCGATGTGTTTGCCCGCGTCGTCCGTGGCGGACAGATCTCCCTGCTCGTGGCAGCCGGCGCAGTGCTGATGTCGGTGACGCTCGGGACGCTGGTCGGCCTGGTGGCAGGCTACGCCGGTGGTTGGGTCGATGGCGTGCTGATGCGGCTGGTGGACGCCACGCTCGCCGTGCCGCGCCTCTTCCTCCTCCTGCTCCTCGTGGCCGCCCTCGAACATATCCCGCTCGGCATCCTGATCCTCAGCATCGGCGCGACCGGCTGGCTCGGGACCAGCCGCCTGGTGCGCGCCGAAGTGCTGCGGCTGAAGGCACTCGACTTCACCCGCGGCGCGGTGGCGCTGGGTGCCCGGCCCTCCCGGGTGATCTTCACGCACCTGCTGCCGAACGTCACTGGCCCGCTCGCGGTCGCGACTACGCTCGCCGTCGGCGATGTCATCCTCCTGGAAGCCGGTCTCTCGTTTCTGGGCCTGGGTGTGCAGCCGCCCACGCCGTCGTGGGGCGGCATGATCCTCGACGCCAAGCCGTATATCGTCTCCGCGCCGTGGTCCAGCCTCGCCCCCGGCGCGGCGATCGTGTTGACGGTGCTCGCCGTCAATCTCGTCGGTGACGCGCTCAGTCACGCACAGGCGGAGGGAGGATGACCTCCGTCCTCGAGGTGCGTGAACTGCGGGTGCGCTTTCCCGGCCGCGCCGCTCCCGCCTGGCCGGTGGACGGGGTCGACTTCACCCTTGAGCGCGGCGAGATGCTGGCGCTGGTCGGCGAGTCGGGCTCGGGCAAGAGTCTGACGAGCCTGGCGCTGCTCCGTCTCGTCCCTGCCCCCGGTACGATTACCTCGGACAGCAGCATCCGACTCGGCGAGATCGATGTGATGTCGCTGGACGGCGACGCTCTGCGTCGCATCCGGGGGCGACGCATCGGACTGGTGATGCAGGATGCGCTGGGAAGCCTCAATCCGGTGTTGACGATTGGCGATCAGCTGTGCGAAACCATCCGGACCCATTTCCCGCTCTCGCGTAGCGCCGCGAGAGCCCGGGCGGAGGCGCTCCTCGCCGAAGTCGCGCTCCCCGATCCGGCCCGCCGGCTGACGAGCTACCCGCACCAGTTGAGTGGCGGACAGCGGCAGCGGGTCCTGCTGGCGCTGGCGCTGGCCGGCGAGCCGGAGGTGCTGATCGCCGATGAACCCACGTCCTCGCTCGATGTCACGGTCCAGGCACAGATCCTCGCCTTGATCGATCATCTCCGCGCCAGTCGCGGCATGGCCGTCCTGCTGATCACCCATGACCTCGCGATTGTCGCGGGCCGGGCGGACCGCGTCGCCGTGATGTATGCGGGGCGGATCGTGGAGACCGGCGCCACCAGGACGGTCTTCGCGACGCCGGGGCACCCGTACACCCGCGGACTCCTCGATTCGCTCCCGCGGCTCCGGGGCCCGGTCCGCCTCGTCGAGCCGATCGGGGGATCGGTGCCTTCGCCCGACGACTGGCCCGCCGGGTGCCGTTTTCATCCGCGATGCCCGCGCCGCATGCCCGCCTGCACCAGCCAGCCGCCCGTCGTCCCGGTGGCTCCGGGACATACCATGCGCTGCTGGCTGCCACGGACGGCGCCGTGACGGCGCCGCTGCTCGAGGTGCGGGACCTCGCGGTCCACTATCACACGACCGGGCTGTTCTGGTCGCGACCGGTGGTGCGCGCGGTCGATGGCGTGAGCTTCTCGATCGCGGCAGGCGAGACGCTGGCGCTGGTGGGAGAATCGGGATCGGGGAAATCCTCGGTCGCACGCGCGGTACTCCGCCTCGGACCCACGATTCGCGGCAGTGTGACGTTTGACGGCACCGAACTCCTCACCCTGGCGGCGGCGCCGCTGCGCCAGCTTCGCCGGCGGATGCAGATCGTGTTTCAGGATCCCTCGAGCGCGCTCAATCCGCGGATGCGGATTGGCGATGCGATCGCGGAGGGGCTGGAGATTCACCGCCTGGTGCCCGCGCGCGACATTCCGCGGCGGGTCGCGATGCTGATGGAGGAAGTAGGGCTGGATCCGGCGTGGGCGAGGAAGCGGCCCCACGAGCTCTCGGGCGGTCAGCGGCAGCGGGTCGGCATCGCCCGCGCGCTTGCGGTGGAACCGGCCCTGCTGGTCTGCGATGAGCCGGTCTCAGCGCTCGACGTCTCGGTGCAGGCCCAGGTGCTGCGATTGCTGGTGGAGCTGCAACGGCGACGAGGCCTCGCGTACCTCTTCATCGCCCATGACCTCGGCGTCGTGCGCCAGGTCGCTCAGCGGGTGGCGGTGATGTACCTCGGGCGGATCGTGGAATCGGGGCCCACCGAGGCGGTGCTCGGGGACCCGCGCCATCCCTACACCCGTGCGCTACTGGCCTCCGCCCCCGACCCCGACGCGCAGGATACCGCGCCCGCAACGGTGCTGAGCGGTGATCCCGCGGATCCGGCCGCGCCGCCGACCGGGTGCCACTTTCACCCTCGCTGCCCCCATCCGCTCAAGGATGCCCGCTGTCACACCGAGGCCCCTGGTCTCCTCACCATCGGGGAACGCGCGGTGGCCTGTCACCACACGACCGCCGCCTGATACGACCTCAGGGCAGGCCCCCCAAGTGCGGTGACTGCAATGCCTCACGGGCCTGCGCGTAGGCAATTCTCAGCCGGTCCAGCCCCTGCGACAGCACGTCGGGTGAGGCGCCCGGTTGCTTCTCCATCTCCGCGCAGGTCACGGCCAGCCGGACGGCACCGACCGAGCTTGCGCCGCCCCGCAGGGCGTGCAAATGCGCCGCGAGGACGACTGGAGTGTGCTCTTCCACGGCGGTCGCGATGGCGGACAGGTGTTCCTCGCCCTGCTCCGTGAACAGGCGGATGACATCGGCCACCAGGCCCGGGGAACCGTCCCGCTCGAGCGCTTCCAGCCCCCTGAGCACCGACTGGTCGAGCGCAGGCCCCGGGGCTGCCACCACCACCAGGCGATCAGCGGGACGGATCCGGCCGGGCAACCACCGCTCCAGGATCTGGGCGACCTGCTCGGTGCTGATCGGCTTGGTGAGGTAGTCATCCATGCCGGATTCGAGACACCGCTCCCGGTCACCCTGCATCGCATGCGCGGTCATCGCGACGATCGTGCGCCTGGGGGCGCCCGCCGCTTCCGCCGCCCGGCGCCTCAGCGTCGCGGTGAAGCCATCCATGACCGGCATCTGGCAATCCATCAGCACCAGGTCGTATGGCTCCCGCTCCATGAGGGACAGTGCCTCGCGGCCGTTGCTCGTCAGCTCGACGGTGCAGCGCAGCCGTCGGAGCATGCTCAACACCACTTTCTGATTCACCAGCGAATCCTCGACCAGCAGGATGCGCAGCACGGCCTGCGCCCCCGGCGAGAGCTCGGGGGCGGGCCGGCTGGTCGATGGCGGCACCGGGATTGGCGCCGGTGAAGCCGCGACGGATCCCGTCACGGTGCGGAACGGCAACTGGCACCAGAACGTGCTGCCCTTCCCTTCCACACTTTCGACACCAATCGATCCGCCCATCATCTCCGCCAGTTCACGGCAGATAGCCAGACCAAGACCGGTGCCGCCGTACTTGCGGGTGGTCGAGGCATCGGCCTGGGTGAATTTTTCGAAGATGTGGTCGCGTTTGTCCACTGGGATCCCGATGCCGGTATCCTCGACCGAGAGGCGCACGGTGAGCGCCTGCGGGGTTTGCGTCAGGCATTCGAGGCGGACAATGACATGGCCCCGCTCGGTGAACTTGACCGCGTTCCCTACCAGGTTGGTAATGATCTGCCGGAACCGGCCGCCATCGCCCATGACCTCGTCCGGCATGCCGGGTGCGATCCGGGTGACAAACATGAGTCCGCGTTCACGCGCGCGCACCGTCAGCAGCGCCGCGGGCGCCGCGATCGCCTGACGCAGGCTGAACGGCACGGGATCGAGTGTCAACCGGCCTGCTTCGATCTTGGAGAGATCGAGCAGGTCATTCAGCAGTGCCAGCAGCGACAGGGCGCTCTGATGCACCGTCTCGGCACAGTCGCGCTGCTCGGTATCGAGCGCGGTATCGAGCAACAGGCTCGCCATGCCGATCACGCCGTTCATCGGTGTGCGGAGTTCATGGCTCATGTTGGCGAGGAAATCGCTCTTGGCCCGATTGGCCGCCTGCGCCTGCTCGTTCGAGGCGACCAGTTCGCGGGTCCGCTCCTCCACGACCCGCTCCAGCCCCTCGTTGTAATCGGACAGCTCACGGTACAGTGCCGCGCTCTCGAGTGCGCCGGCACAGTTGCTCAGCAGGATCGACAGCAGTTTCTGGTACCCATCCGGCGCCTGATCCAGACCGCCCGGGGTAATGCCGAGGAACATGCCGACCACGCGGGAGCGGGTGGCGAGCGCATGCAGGAATACCTGCGCGCCCGGACGGGTGCGGGACGGCACCTGCACCGGTGCGTTGCGCTGAATCGCCCAGGCGAACACCCCGTCGGCGACCTGCGCGTCCACTTCCGCATTCAGCCGGGCGGCGGCATTGGCCGGCTCCGGATCGACGAGGCGGAATCCCAGACCATCGGCTTCGAGCAGGAGAAAGGCGGATTCGGTAAAATCCGCCAGGCGGCGCACGACCGGCCTCGCCGCCACCAGCACCGCGGCCGGCGAGGCCCGCGTGGCATCGTCGGCGCGGAAGGTACCCAGTGAGGCGACCATGTCGAGCGCATCGAGGAGCCACTGCGGATTCGGTGCCGGCCCGCTCAGCATCGTGCTCATGTGGGATCCAGCGCCAGGGCGCGCACCGCGGTCTCGTAGTGCTCTTCCACTTCGGCGATCACATCGGGCATGGCCGTGACCGGTACCCCGATCGCGTCCCAGGACTCGGGGTAGAGCGGCGGAATCCCCGGCTCACCGCTCGAACCGAACCGCAGCGCATTGGCGATCACGTCGGCCACATGCACCACCGCTGTCTCCACCAGAAAGCGGCTGGCCCGTTCGGGGTGGTGATGCTGGGCGACGGGCTCGCGCAGGCTCGGCGGCAGCTTCCACTGTTCGAGCAGCGCCAGGCCGACATGGGTGTGGTCGAAGCCCAGCAGTTCATGTTCGACGCCGTAGAGCGGCTCTCCGGTTTCGCGGCTTCGCATCACCGCGGCTCGGGCTTCCGACGGAACCTGCATGTACATGATCGGTCGCCCGATATCGTGCAGCAGACCCGCCACGAAGAAGCGCTCGACGTTCACTTCGCGCCGGCGGCTGGCGAGCGCCCGGGCCGCCACACCGCAGGCCACGCTGTGGCGCCAGAACGATTCCATGGTGACCAGTTCCTGCGGCATGCTGGCGAAGAGCCGGATGACCGAGGTGGCAAGCGCCAGGTCCTGCAACTGGGCGGTGCCCACAATGCTGATGGCGTGACTGACCGTTTCGATCCGTGACGGGAAGCCGTACATCGCGCTATTGACCAGCTTCAGCAGCCGCGCGGTCAGACCGGGATCCTCGGCGATGACTCGCCCCACATCGGCCGCCGAGCTGCGGGGATCGCTGACGACGTCCGACAGGCGGATGTAGACGCCCGGCAACGAGGCCACACTGACGATGCCCCTCAGCAGGTCCGATGCCCTACGCATGACCGCCCCCGACCATCCGCCGCGCTTCGCGGAAGGCACACTCCTCCAGCAGCAGGGCGATGAGAGGATGATGAATGTCGTTATGCACGAAGCGGGGCAGGATCCGCTCCAGGGCGGCCGCCAGCGCTTCGGGGGAGACCTCCGGGATCGCTTCCTCCTCACCCTCGGCACCGCGCACCCGGACCGCCATGATGCCCCAGAGCTGGAAGGCACGCAGGTGACGCTCGGTGAGTTCGGTGCCAATGGGCATGAGCAGACGCCCCTGGGCATCATTGACGTTCTCGCCGAGGATCAGGCCCGGCGTGAGATCGTCCACGGGGGTGGGTCGGCGCGAGGGCATGGAGAGTCCTGAACTCATGCGGCGCCTCCGTCCCGGCGGGAGGCCGCGCGCGCGTCGGCAGCCGCCGTGGCCCGCTCGAGCTGGGGCTTGAGGTGCTCGTCGTAGCAGGAGGGGCAGATCCCGTGGGAGAATTGGGCTTCGCTCCGGTGCGAGACATAGTCCTCGACCTCCGACCACGCATCGGCTTCGTCCCGGATGCGCTTGCAGTACGAGCAGATCGGCAGCAGACCCTGCAACTGGTGCACCTCGCGCTGCAGGCCCAGGACGCGCTCCGCGACCCGGAGGCGGGCGTGCAGCTCCTCGCGATTCACCGGCTTGCTGATGAAATCATCCGCGCCCGCATCCATCCCCTCGAGGTACCGGGCCCGCCCCTGCAAGGCGGTGAGCAGCAGCACGTAGGTGTAGCGCGCCTTGGGCATGGCGCGGATGCGGCGGGTCAATTCGAGCCCGTCCACTTCCGGCATCATCCAGTCGGTGATGACGATGTCGAGCGACTCGGCCTGAAACCGCGCCCAGGCGTCCGCCCCATCGTGCGCGGGCACGGCCTCGTGCCCCAGGCCGACCAGCACCGCGGTCAGGATGCGGCGGGACACCGGATCATCATCCGCGAGGAGGATTCTCATACGACCACCGCCATTGGGCCGGTCCGCGCCGGCTGACGCCGGTAGGCGACCGAACCGGAGGTGGCCACCCGGTCCCAGCCATCATCCACCATCACCGTCGTCTCCGCGCTGCCAAGGAAGAGGACACCGTCAGGGAGGAGGGCCCCGCCGGCCTGGCGGAGCAGGCGACGCTTGGTCTCAAGATCGAAGTAGATCAGGACATTGCGCAGCAGGATGACGTCGAACCGGGGGAACACCGGCCAGGGGTCGATCAGGTTCATCTCCCGGGCGTGGACCAGGCGCCGCAGCTCCGGCTTGACCTGCCAGTGAATTCCCTGGCGCTCGAAATACTTGATCAGATGCTGCGCCGGCAGGCCGCGATTCATTTCCAGCTGGCCGTAGCGTCCCTGCCGGGTGCGATCGACCATTTCCCGGGAGAGATCGGTGGCCACGATCTGCACATCCCACGCGCGCAGCTGGGGAAAGTGCTCGGCGAGCGTGATTGCCAGGCTGTACGCCTCCTGGCCGCTGGAGCAGGCCGTGCTCCAGAAGCGCAGCTTCCGCTCCGCGGCGCGCGCCGCGATCAGCGCCGGCAGCAACTCGCTGCGCAGGGCATTGAACGGGTGGACATCCCGGAACCAGCTCGTCTCGTTGGTCGTCATCGCTTCGACCACTTTCCGCTCGAGTTCACCTCGCGGCGCGGCCCGCAGCGCGGCCACCAGTGCGACGGGGCTGGCCAGCGACTCGCTGCGCAGCACCGGAAGCATGCGGCTTTCCACCAGGTATTCCTTCCCCGGGTCCAGCACGATCGCGGAGCGATCGCGGACCAGCGCGCGGAGAAAATCGAACTCCGCCACCCCAAGCGCGGTCGGTGCGGGAGTGTTCATCGTCCGAGCGGCTGGGCAAACCGGAGCGGGCGCCCGACTTGGGCGCGCCGTAGCAGTTCACTGGCGATCAGGCCCAGCGGCAGGACCCCATCGGCCAACCCGGCCAACGCCACCGCCCGCGGCATCCCCCATACCACCGAGGTCGCCTCGTCCTGCACCAGCACCTGACCGTGTACCTGCCGGATCGCCTCCGCTCCGTGGAGGCCGTCTTGTCCCATCCCGGTGAGGACGACGCTCAGCGTGTGGGCGCCATAGAGCTGGGCGACGGACCGGAAGAGCGGATCGACCGAGGGGCGGCAGGAATTTTCCGGCGCCTCCTGGTCCAGCACGACCCTCACATCGGTACCGTCGCGGCGCAGCTTCATGTGGAAATTGCCCGGCGCAATCCAGACCAGCCCGGGTCGCACCACGCCGCCGTCCTCTGCTTCCTGCACGTCGAGATGGCACAATCCCCTCAGCCGCTCGGCAAGAAACCGGGTGAAGACGGGCGGCATGTGCTGCACGATGACGATTGGCAGAGGGAAATCGGCCGGGAGCGCGGGGAGCAGGGCGGCAAGCGCGTTGGGCCCGCCGGTCGACACCCCGATGGCGAGGATGTCGGCGCGGGAGGGCGACGCGGTTGGGGGCACGCGCGCTGGCGCCGTCGGTACTGCGAGCCGGGTCACGACCACACGACCGCACAGCGCCTTGATCTTCGGGATCAACTCCTCGCGGAGCTGAGCCTGCGCCTGCGTCACGCTGCCCACATTGGCGGGCTTGGTGACGTAGTCGGAGGCCCCGCACGCGAGCGCCTCCATCGTGGCCCCCGCGCCTCGCTCAGTCAGCGTGCTGAACATGATCACCGGCAACGTCGGGTACCGCTTGCGGAGATGGACCAGCGTCTCGAGGCCGTCCATTTCCGGCATCTCGATGTCCAGTGTGACCAGGTCCGGGGTCAGCTGATCGAGTTTGGCCAGCGCCAGCTTCCCGTTGGCGGCCACACCCACGACCTCCACGTCCGGGTCGGCGGAGAGAAGGTCGGTCACCAGCCGACGGACGACGACGGAGTCATCCACCACGAGCACCCGGATCTTGGCCATCGGTTCAGGCTGTCGCCAGACCCACGAGCTGCAGCTTTTCCCGCAGCACGTCTCGGGTGAACGGCTTCATCACGTACTCATTGGCCCCGGCGTCGAGCGCACGCTGCATCTGGCTCATCTCGGTCTCGGTCGTGACCATCAGGATGATCATGTCCTTCCACGCCGGATTGGCGCGGACCGCGACCAGGAAGTCGAAGCCGTTCATCTCGGGCATGTTCCAGTCGACCAGCGCAAGCTCGACCGCACCGTCCGTCCGCAGGCGCTCCAACGCCTCGGCCCCGTGGCCCGCCTCGAGCACGTCGAAGCCGAGTTCCTTCACCGACTTGCTGATGATGCTCCGGATGGCCCGGGAATCGTCTACGATCAGCGCGCGCACAGCTGCCTCCTTCGTCGGGATGTTCCCTCGCCGCCACAAGCCGTCGATCCGGACCCACGTATTCCACGGTCGGCGAACCCGATCCGCCCCCCGCCCCCCGCCCTCCCCACGGCCGCCCGATGTACCGGAGGCCCGCGCACCGTTTTCCGGGAGTCTCGTCTCAAATATCGGCACCCAAAAGGAAAAGCTTGATCGGCCGGCCCGGGAGACCGCCCTCTCGCTCAGGTGTCGCGCAGCAGCCCGAGGTGATCGTGAAATTCCTGCTCCACTTGCGCCGGGTCATGGGAGTTGTAGAGCACCAGGTTGCGGAGGTGTTCCAGGCTGTCGATACCCACGATCTGGTCGAACTGGATCGCGGCGCCCTCCACTGACTGGCGCACGACATGCCCCTGGGTATGGACCTCGATTTCGGTGCCCTCGAGGTGCAGCCGTACGTCACAGCGCGTCCCTACCGGCGGCACCGTCGTGCCGCGGAAGAAACCACCCTTGAGGCTCAGGCTCTCCATGACTCCCTCCGGGAGCTGGACACCTGCCACGGACATCTCCGCGCGCAGCTGCACCGGCACCCGGCTGAATTCACGGCGATGGGGGATGGGATCGTCGGGCATACAACCCTCCTAGAGATTCCCCGGCAGGGACTTCTTGAGCAGCCGTACCACAAGGGCTGATCCCTCGCAGTCGAAGACCACGGTGGTCACCACCTCGTTGCCCGGGGCCCGCCTGCTGCCGTCCACGCCGTCATACACGCTCGGCAGCGAGAGCCGGCAAGGTTCGGGCAGCAGCGCCTTGACGTTGCCACCGGTCATGTTGGCCAGCTCACCGATCGCGTCCTGGGTATCGGCCACCGAGGCCATCGAGGACTCGATGCCGAACATGGTGCCAGCCGCGCGCCGCGCGAACGCGGCGGAGCATTCGATCACACATGATCCTTCCCATGCGCCGCTGAACTGGACGCACCCCGACATCACGTCGGTCGGCGTCGCGGGCGTTTCGAACTGCCGGACCAGGCCGATGCCGAGCACCGATTCCCACACGGTACTGGCGACCTGGCTGATCTCCTCCTCGAGAAACTGCATGCCGTCCTCCTAGGACCGCTTGAGCCGATAACAGCCGGCTTTGTCGAATGGTACCCGTTCGTATGTGTCGCCCAGATTGATCGTGGTTTCGGCGCCGCCCAGAAAGAGATGGCCCCAGGGCTGCAGCACCTTCCGCACGTTGTTCAGGATGGCCCGCTTGGTCTCCACGTCGAAATAGATCAGCACATTGCGCAGGAAGACGACGTCCATCGTCGGCATCGGCCCCCAGGACTCGATCAGGTTGAGTTCCCGGAACTCGCACCACTGCTGCACTTCGGGCTTCACCAGCCACTCCGTCCCCTTCTTTTCGAAGTATTTGAGCAGCAGCGCTGCGGGGAGTCCGCGGTTCACCTCGATCTGGCCGTAGCGCCCCGCCTTGCTGCGCCGCACCATCTCGCTGGAGAGGTCAGTGGCCAGGATGTTCACCTTCCACGTCGCGAGCTCCGGGAAGGCATCCATCAGCGTCATGGCGATAGTGTACGGTTCCTGCCCGCTGGAGCAGGCCGCGCACCAGATGTTCAGCTGGCGCTCGGCGCTCCGCCGGGCGAGCACGGCCGGGATCACCATCTGCTTCAGCGCCTCGAACGGGTGCAGATCGCGGAAGAAGCTGGTCTCGTTGGTCGTCATCGCCTCGACGGCCTTGCGGTGCAGGCTGTTGAAAGGCTCTGCCCGCATCCGGCCGATCAGCGCCTCGAGCGACGCAAACCCCTCAGCCCGGGCCAGCGGGGTGAGCCGGGCCTCGACCAGGTAGCCCTTCTCCACCTCGAGCACGATCGCCGACCGCTGGCGCACCAGCTGGCTGATATACTGAAAGTCCGGAGGACTGAGAGCCATCGACGCCTGGTTTTCTCGAAAGGCTTGCGACTGAGGCACGTTCACGCCGGTGCTCCCGGCTACCCTTCCACCACGGTGCTGGACTCATCCTGCGCCAGCCCCTCCGCGGGCCTACAGGAATTCTCGGATCGACCGGCAGCGAACTGAAGGCCGTCGATGCGCCGCAGGTTCCCGTGCCGCCGTATCGGCGTCCCCAAGGACGCGGCCGGGCCCTCAGACGGGGACGAGGCGTCGCCCAGCGATTCCCGCAGCGCCGCCAGGCGGCCCGCAGTCCCGATGGCCTGCGTCAGCTGCCGAGCCACTTCCTGCGCCTGCGGGTGCTGGGCTCAGCATTGGAACTTCCCGACCATGGAGTGCAGTTCCTCCGCCAGCCGGGCTAGATCACTGGCCGCCTGCTGGCTGTCGGCGACGCTCGCCGAAGTCCCTCGGGCCGCCCGCGCCAGCCCGTCAATGCTCTGGGCTATCTCGCCCGCCCCACGCGCCGCCTCACTCAATCCTCGCGCAGTTTCCTGACTGGCGCTGGTCTGCATTTCGACGGCCCCGACAATGCCTTGCTGCAGGTCGGCGACCCGGCCAATGATTGCACCGATGCGACGCAGCGCCGCAACCGCACCCGTGGTACTGGCCTGGATGGCCTCCACCTTTCGGCCGATGTCTTCGCTCGACCGGGCGGTCTCCTTGGCCAGCTCCTTGACTTCATTCGCGACAACCGCAAAACCCCGCCCTGCCGCGCCTGCCCGTGCCGCCTCGATCGTCGCGTTGAGCGCGAGGAGATTGGTTTGCTGGGCGATCGCGGTGATGACCTTCACCACCTTGCCGATCTCGCCACTCGCGACACCGAGGGTGGCCACGGCGCGATCGGCCTCTGCCGCCGCGCGCACCGCCTCCTGCGCCACCCGGGCTCCCTCCCCGGCGCCGTGCGCGATTTCCTTGATCGAGGCGCTGAGTTCCTCGGTCCCCGCTGCCGCCGACTGAATGCTGCTTGAGACCTCCCCCGCCGCCGCGGAGACGATCTCCGCCTCATCCGTGGTGCGCCCCGCGGTTTCGGCCAGCGCCCGACTCACGACGGCCAGCTCTTCCGAGGCGCCGGCGAGCGTGCTGGCATGCTCGCCCATGCGCCGGAAATCGGCGCGGAATCCATCCAGTAACACGCTGAGGCCCTCGCCGAGCTGGCCGATGGCATCGCTCCCCTGCACCGGCACGCGCCGCGTCAGATTGCCCTGGGCGGCGGCACGTACCACCGCCAGCATCTGGTCCACCTTTTCCTGCAGGACTGCGCCCTGTTCCCGTTCGCGTTCGTGCGCGAGCCGGATCGCCCGCTCTGCCTCGAGCGTCGCGGTGATGACTTCCCAGCAGACCATCGGACCGAGAAACTGGCCGCTCGCATCGAAGGTCGGGCTGACCTGGACGGCGAGCGTTTCCGGACCCAGCTCGAGCTGGAACTCATGCGGCAGCCGAGCGGGATTCGTGAGTCGCTCGCGGAGCGCAAGGAATGTCGGGTGAATCGCCTCGAGCGGCCGGCCCAGGATCAGGTCCGCCGTCACCGTGAGGTGCTCTTCCAGCTGCGCCAGACAACTGTGCGCCGCCGGATTGAGGTACTGCACCACCAGCTCCTTGTCCGCGGAGATGGTGTTGACCGGCGAATTGTTCAGCATGGTGGCGAAGCGTGCCAGATTCACGCGGGCGATCCCCGCCGCGATGACCTGCGCCACGTGCCGGAGCGCCTGTGCCTCGCCCGGCAGCACCACCCGGAGCTCGGTGGAGAAGAACTCCAAGGTTCCGATGATCTCGCCGTTGACGAACATGGGGGCGCACGCGGCGGTGCGAATGCCAACTTCCCGGGCCACGACGGCGCGGGCGAATTCGGGAACCGCGGAAAAGTCTTCGACGACGACCAGGTCACCGGCCCGCCACGCCCGCCCCGAGAGTGCCTCGCCCTCCTGCATCTGCACGGCGCGGGTCTTCTGCCGGAAGGCCTCGCCCACTTGACCCGAATCCATGGCACACTTCAGCAGGCCATCCACCGGATCACGCTTGAGATACGCGGCGTAGGTCCACCCCTGCGCTTCGCGCACCACCTGGAGCGCGCCGGCGATCGCACCTTTCACCGTCGCAGCCCGCTGCACCGCATCGAGGACCCGGACGATGGTCTCGGCGTCAGCGATGGTGGTGGTGGGTGCAACCGCGTCGCAGCGGATGGGGCCGGGTGTCGAGATCGCGATCATGGTGTCCGCCTAGTGGCTGAAGCGGCGGACAAGCCGCCGCAAGTCGACCGCCAGCGTCGCCATCTCCTGGGCGGCCTTTTGGCTGCTCGCCGTGCTGTCGCTGGTGCTCCGGGCAGCTTCGGCGACGCTGGTGATGGTGCCGCTGATCTCCCCCGTGGCACGGGCCGCGGCGGTGATGTTGCGCGTCATCTCCTGGGTCGTGGCGGTCTGCTCCTCCACGGCGCCGGCGATCGCGGTCTGAATGTCGCTGATCGTGCCGATGATCCCGCCGATATCGCGAATGGCGGCGACCGCGCGGCCGGTGTCGCCCTGGATCGCGTCGATCCGCTCACTGATTTCCTCGGTGGCCCGGGCGGTCTCCTTGGCCAGGTCCTTCACTTCCTTTGCCACCACCGCGAAGCCCTTCCCTGCCTCCCCGGCGCGCGCCGCTTCGATCGTGGCGTTGAGCGCGAGCAGATTGGTCTGCTGCGCGATCGACGTGATCAGCTTGATCACCTTGCCGATCGCCTGGCTGGATTCGCCCAGCTGAGCCATGAGACCATTGGTCCGCTCCGCCAGACCGACCGCATCATGCGCCACGCGCGCCGCCTCGGCGGCATTCTTGGCGATCTCGCGGATGCTGGCCACCATCTCCTCGGTGCCCGCGGCGGTCGTCTGCACGTTGAGGTTGGCCTCGCCCGCCGCCCGCGACACCATCTCGGCGCGGTCACGGGTCTCGCTTGCGGTCTCGCCCATCGACTTGCCCGTCGCCGTCAGTTCCTCGGCGGCGGCGGCGAGGGTGTCGGAGTGCCCCGCGATCTCGCCGATGCTGCCGCGCAGATCGCCGAAGAATCGATCGAGCCCCTCGCCCAGCTGGCCGATCGTGTCCTGGCCGCTCACCGTGATCGCCTGGGTCAGGTCGCCCCGCGATGCGGAGCTCACCACGAAGAGCAGATGGTCCACCTTGGTTCGCAGCGCCACTGCCTCGGTCCGCTCCCGTTCGCGCGCCTCCTCCACCTCGCGCTGCGCGTTGAGCTGCTCGGTCACCACCACCCAGGTGAGCATCGGGCCGATGTAGTGTTTCTGATGGTCGAAGGTCCCGGACACCACGAGATCAAGCGTTTCCGACCCGAAGCTGCGCCGCTCGCGGTACGGAAGATTTCCTGGATCCATCAACCTGCGTTCCACCTCAGCCGGCTGGGCAAAGAAGCCGCTCATCGAACGGCCCTGCAGCTCGCTCGCCTGTATCGGTAGCACGGCCGCCAGCGCGTCGAGGGAGGCCCGGCCCGCGGGGTTGACGTACTGCATGGTCAGGTCGGGATCGCCACAAATCGTGAACGTCGGGGTGCTCTCGATCATCGAGAGGACCCGGCCCAGTTCGGTCTCCACCCGGTTGCGCTTGGTCTGATCTTCCCAGGTCGAGACATAGCCCGTCACCAGGCCCGAGGGGTCCGTCATGGCGGTCGTGGTGGACTTGTAGACGCCGTCGGCACCCTTGAGCTTGACCTCGTGTGGGATCTTCGCGGCCCCGGCGGCGGCTTCCCGAAAGCCGGCCGGCGCCCCATGAAGTGCGGCCAGATCGGCGCCTTCAATTCCGGACGGAGCAAATCCCAGCCTGGCACTGACCGCACGAGCTCGCGCACTCGCAGCCACGACTTGCTGGTCACGATCGGCCAGGAACAGGATCGTCTCGGCACGCTCGATCGCCTCGAGCAGCCGGCTCGCAGACAGGGGATCGAGCGACGCACCGGTCGCGGGCAGCGCCCGGTTCGCAACGTCGTGGGAAGCAGTCATGACACGCACTCCTTGCTCTACGGGGAGAGGGTCGCAGCCCTCTCCGATTCAGGGGTCGGCGGCACGCGATTCGTGCCGCAGGTGATCCGTCGCGGCATGCGCGCCACGATCGACAGCATTATCGACTTGTGGCGCCGGTTGGCTCGAGACTCAGCGCTGTGTCGGTATCGAGCACCAGCAGCAGCCGTCCCGGCAGCTTGTAGACTCCGCGAATCAGCTCCCGGGCCGCGGGACTGATCGTCCCTGGCGGATCCTCATAGTCCTCTTCTGCGGCGTCCAGTACATCGCCGATGTCATCCACCAGCAGGCTTACGGCCCCTTCATCTGTCCGGACCACGACATTCATCGGTGCCCGATCACCCTCGAGCGGTGGCAGGCCCAGCCGTTCGCGCAGATCGATCGCGGTGACGATCTGCCCCCGCAGGTTGATCAATCCGCGCACCGCCCGCGGGGCCAGCGGCACCCGGGTCATGGCCTGGGCGCGAATCACTTCCTGGACCTGGAGGACCTCAATACCGAAGAAGAGTTCCCCCAGGTGGAAGGTGCAAAACTGGCGTTCGGTGCTCATGGAGTCAGACTCCCGCCAGTTGAGGTTCGGGCACCGGTGTGGCGGCGAAGAGCAACACGTCGGCGCTGTCGATCAGGGCGCGGACATCAAGGAGATCGGTCACCTTGCCCTGGATCACCGCCGTCCCGGAAACGGCACCCTCCCGCTCGCGCTGGTGAACCGTCAGGTTTTCCTCGACAATGTCGAGAATATTCTCCACCACGAGACCGAGATCCCGGCCGTCGTGGTGGTAGACCACCACTTGCATCGGGTCGCGCTCCACCGGCCCTGAGACCTCGCCCAGCAATTCTCTCAGGCGGATCATGGGCAGCAACCGTCCACGGTATTGGACCACCTGGTGCTTTCCCGTACGCTCCACCGCGCTGCGCGGGAACTCCTCGAGGCGCGCCACCTGGTTGAGGGGAATGGCCATCCGTCGATCCAGCCCGAGCTGGAACAGCAGCAGGGTGTGACGCTCACCCGCGTCGGGGTCACGACGTTCCGCTTCGCGTTCGGCCGCGCGGCGCTTGCCGCTGTCGGAGATCACCGCAGCGTTCTGCGCCAGGCCCATCACATCGAGGATCAGCGCCACGCGGCCATCGCCCATGATGGTCGCACCGGCGAAGGCTCGAATGCCCTTGAGCTGCTTTCCCAGCGGCTTCACGACGATTTCCTCGGTATCGTAGATGTCATCAACCACCAGGCCGAAGGCCTGCTCGTCAGCCTGCAGGATGACGATGTTCACCACCTCGCGCTCCCGGCCCTGCCCGCCCCAGAAGTCAGGCTCGATGCCCAGCGCATGGGAAAGGCTCACCAGCGGCAGCAGCCGCCCGCGCAGTCGGTAGACCGGCGTGCCGAGCACCAGTTCGATCTGGGTGCGCACCTCGTCCCCGTCCAGCCGGACCAGCTCGAGCAACGACACCTGCGGAATCGCGAAGCGATCACCGGCGCTCGACACATTCAGCGCGGGTATGATCGCCAGCGTCAGTGGAATCCTGATCTTGAGCGTGGTCCCCTGGCCGGGCACGCTGTGGACATCAACCGTGCCACCGATCTTCTCGATGTTGGTCTTCACCACGTCCATTCCGACCCCGCGGCCGGAGATGTTGCTCACCTGCTCCGCCGTCGAGAACCCGGGCGCAAAGATCAGGTTAACGACTTCCCGCTCACTCATCCGGGACAGCTGGTCGGCAGTGAACAACCCCTTCTGCAGCGCCTTCGCCTTCACACGCTCCACATTCACACCGGCCCCGTCATCGGAGATCTCGATGTTGACCTGGCCACCTTCGTGATAGGCGCGCAGCAGCAGGCGACCCTCGGCCGTCTTGCCCCGCGCCACGCGGTCGGCCGGTAGCTCCATGCCATGGTCGACGGAGTTGCGGATGACATGGGTGAGCGGATCCTTGATCGCCTCGATGATCGTCTTGTCGAGTTCGGTCTCCTCGCCTTCCATTACGATGCGGATCTGCTTCTTGCACGCGAGGGAGAGATCCCGCACCACCCGCGGAAACTTTGCCCAGATACTGCCGATGGGCTGCATGCGGGTCTTCATGACCCCTTCCTGCAGCTCCGAGGTGATAAGGTTGAGTCGCTGGGAGGTGGCCACGAATCCCGCATCATCCTGCGTCGCCGTGTACTGCAGGATCTGGTTGCGTGCGAGTACCAGCTCCCCGACGAGATTCATCAGCCGGTCCAGCAGGCTGACATCGACCCGGATGTTGCTGTCCGACGCCTGCGGCACGCGAGCCTCGACGACGTCCGGACCCGCCACTGCGACGACCAGCGGTGCCAGTGCCGCGACAGGGGCGGCCGGCAGCGCGGGTGCCGCATCCGCGACGGGGCGAGTCTTGCGCCGCTTCTTCACCGATACCGCCCCCTGCGCGTTTCCCGGAACGACCTCCACTTTCGACCCGGGCTCGCCCTGCTGCAGTCGGGTGAGCTGATCGATCAACTCCGGAAACTCCTCCTGGCCATCCACCCCGGTCGCCTCGATGGCCGACAGGATGGACCGGACTGCGTCGACCAGCCGCAACAGTGCGCTGGTGATTTCCGGCGTCAACGTCTGCTTGCCGTCGCGCAGGTCCGACAACAGACTTTCCCCGACATGCGTCACGGATTCGAGCTTGCCGAAGCCGAGAAATCCGCTGGTCCCCTTGATGGTGTGAATCGCGCGGAAGATGCCGCCCATGAGCTCCGTGTCGCCCGGTGCTTTCTCGAGTGCGACGAGGTTGCGGTCCAGGGTATCCAGCCCCTCGCCGCTCTCGACGAGGAACTCCTTGACGATTTCATCCATTTCGCTCATGCTCGGTTCTCCGGGGCAAGACGCACTGCCACGCACCGGGGTAACCCCACCCCTTGGTGCGACTATCGGCCCGTGACAATCGATTGTTGAGCAGGCGCACCGCCATCGAGCGGGGACTCCGGCCAGCCGGCGCCTCCCCTGCGAGCCGGCAGGGGGTCACGCGCGTACCGTACAGCGGACGAAGTGCATTGAGGGCGAGGACCTGCGAGGCGCGGCCTCCCACGGGCCGTTTACCACCCGGGTGCCACTTGAGCGAATCGCGCAGGTCCCGCCTCAGTGGCCGGCGGTCGTGGTTCGCCGGAGATCCAGCATTGGCCCTGCCCGCGCGGGTGATCCGCTTTTACTGCCGATCTGAAACCGGGAAACCAGCGCCTGCAGCGCTTGCGCTGCATGGGCCAGCTCCGCCGCCGCACCCTGACTCTGGGTGGCGCCCTCACTCGTCCCCACCGCCGTACGGGCAACACCTTGCACGTTCTGGGCGATCTCCTGCGCGCCCCGGGCCGCTTCGCTCACGTTGCGGCTCATCTCGTTTGTCGTCGCGGTCTGCTCCTCTACCGCACCGGCAATCGTCGTCTGGATGCTGTTGATCTGGGCGATGATCTCGGTGATTTCGCAGATCGCGTCGACGGCATCCCGGGTGTCCACCTGGATGGTCTCAATCTTCCGGCCGATCTCCTCGGTGGCGCGGGCGGTCTCCTTGGCCAGTTCCTTCACTTCGTTGGCCACCACGGCGAATCCCTTTCCCGCTTCCCCGGCGCGTGCCGCCTCGATCGTGGCGTTCAGGGCGAGGAGGTTGGTCTGCTGCGCGATCGACGTGATCACCTTGATCACCTTGCCGATCTCGACACTCGATTCGCCCAGCTTGCCCACGCTGCCGTTGGTCCGTTCCGCCACTTTCACCGCCTGATGGGCTACCCGTGCGGCGTCCGCCGCATTGCGAGCGATTTCCCGGATCGAGGCCGTCATTTCCTCGGTACCGGCTGCCACCGTCTGGACATTGCGTGAAACTTCATCCGCCGCACCCGCCACCACCTGGGCCTGGGCCGCCGTCTCACCGGCCGCGGTACCGAGCCGCTCACCGACGCCGCGCACCTGGTGTGACGCCGCCGCCACGGACTCCGACGTCAGCGCAATCTCCCCGATCGAGACGCGAAGGTTGGTCAGGAAACACTCGAGCCCGGACCCCAGACGCCCCACCGCGTCGTCGCCAGTCACCGGCACCGCCTGCGTCAGATCGCCTCGACCCGCTGCTTCCACCACGGCGAGGATCGCATCCACCCGCCGACGCAACTCCTCCGCCTGGGCCCGCTCCGTCTCCGCCTGTCGGCGCTGGTCCGTCTCCCGCTCCGCAGCCTCGCGCTCTCGCTGCCCCGACTCCCGCTGCTCGGCAGCCCGACGCTCCTCCGCCAGTCTGAGCTCCCGGGCCTGTGCATCCTTGATCTTCTGTTCGGCCGCCAGCTTCCCGGTGACCACTTCCCAGGTGACCATCGCGCCGACGTGCGCTCCGCCTTCATCCCGGATCGCGCGGGCCTGAAAATCGAGTGTCTCCGGGCCTACCTGGAATCGCGCCTGATACGGCAGGTTCTTCGGATCCGCGAGCAGCTTCCGCTGATGGGAGGGGTCCCGATGGAAGATGTCGATCGATCGACCCAGCATCGTGTCGACGTTGACGGGCAGATATGCCTGCAGGCTGCGGAAGGTGTCGCGTGCCGCCGGATTCATGTAGTTCAGGGTCAGATCGAGGTCGGCGTACATGATGTTGATCGGGGCATTCTCCACCAGCTGGCGCATCCGCACCACTTCCGCGCGCTGCGCACCAACCTCCTGCCAGTCCACCCGTTCAGCACCGAGTGCCTCGCCCATTCCGGCGACCGCATGATTGAGCGCCTCGGCCGCCTCGCCCAGTTCGTTCCGACTCGCCACAACGGCTCGGACCGACAGGTCGCCTTCACCCGCTGCGCGACTGGCCCGGAGCAGCTCCTGCACCGCCGTCGTGATGCCCCGCCCGATGCCCCGACCGACAACGATGGCGAGGGCGGCACCGATGAGAACGAATCCGATGATCAGGCTCCGGGCTCGCCCATCAGCCGCGATGCCGAGACGCTCCTGCGTCGCCGAGTTTGCCTGGACGCTGTCACCGAATGCCCCGATCCCCACCTCCAGCCGCTCGAATGCCGCCTGGAATTCGGGATAGCGGCGCTCGGCCTGGAGACGGTCGCGGAACGCCAGTCGGGAGATCGTGTCCGCATTGGCGAGATACTCCACCAGCGCCGGCTGAAGCTCCTTCAGCCTCCGTTGCACGCCGACACCTGACGCGAGGATCGCACTCCCCGCCAGGGCACCGCGGAACTCGGCGATATGGTCGACGACATCTGCGAGGGTGGCGTCCCGTTCCTGCGGCGCATTCCGGGCGACGAAAATCGCACGTAACACATCTGCCCGGAGGGCATCGTGCATCATGTCGGCTTGCATCGCCTGCCGAACCGCCATGGTTTGCCGCACCAGCCCGTGAACCCGAATTGCCGCGCTGGCGGCGTTGTAATAGCCGACCGCGCCCACGAGGAACGCCACCCCGCCACCAACAAGTGACAGGGCGAGCAGTGCGCGTTGAATCGTCCACTTCATGACCAGGCTCCTCGCAGGTAACAACTTCCGTTGACCGGGACCCTCCGGTCGGACCGTGTGTGGCCGCCGTCGTGCGCCCGAAAGCGCACGGAGCTCCAGCCCCACTATCGACCCCGAAGCTGCGGTAATGAGGCGCGAGATGCGACTGGCCCCGCCGGCGCGCCGAAGAGGCCATGAATTAGATCCTCGCGCTGACCACTATGCCGGCGGAAAAGGCGGCAGCGCCTGGGACAGCCTCCCAGTTAACCACATGCTCCTCATGGGCTTTGGCTTGAAAGTGTGGGGACAGAAGTCGTAATGTCTACCCGCTTCTCAGTACCAGCATGGCCGAACCACTGTGCCTTGAATCCCGTACCTGAGCCGCGCTGGAAGGAGCCTATAAGAGGAAAGCAAATACCGGTGTCCCCTCCGGCCCGCCGACAGTAGCCGTGTCCGGAGAGGACACTTTCGGCATCGACGCAACATCGAAATCCCTGCATCGTCACCTCCGCGGTGCTCAGGTAAGTCGTTGTGATACTGAACATTGCATCGACCACCTGCATCTTCGCGAGGGACCGGTACACTGTGGCGTCGAACTTGCATTTTCCTTCGGCACAAGCCACCTCCGGAGGTGCCGTGGTCAAAGCCCTGTTTGTGATGATCGTGTTGAGCAACGATTACCTGGCTCGCCTGGTACATCGACTTCACCGATCGCCCGGCTGAGCCGGAGCCGGACTGAAAGCGGGGCGACCAGTGCAGCACTGGTCGCCCCGCTTGTCATCGCCTTCCCTACTATTCAGGCGAGAAACTGCCCCGCCTCTTCCGCCAGTGGCGGGATCTCGGCGACCACCGCGGCGATCTCCGATTCATCAAGGCCGAGCTCCGTGAGGACATCCTCGGGTGAGAAATCGGCCGTCCCCTCATCGGCGAGCGCGGCGCCATACTCGGTGCAGAGCACCTCGGCGGCCTGGACGACTCGACTGACCTGTTGATACTGGGCTTCCGCCTGATGCGGGTGGTGATGGTTGGTGACTCCCTCCGCCACATGCGGTGGCAGTGACCAGCGGCCCAGAAGCAGCCCGCCAACGGCCCCGTGGTCCATCCCCAATTCGTCTTCCTCCGCCTGCCACAGTCGCCCTCCTGTTGCGGCCCGGGTACTCAGCACACCGGCAAATTCTTCAGGAAAGAACTGCTCCAGCACCAGCAGCCCGGTGTCGTGCAGCAAGCCCGCCACGTAGAGGTCATCAGCGCTGATGGCGGGGTCGGAACCGAACCGGCTCCACAGCAGGCGCGCGGTCATACCCACCGCGGCAGAGTGAACCCAGAAGGCCTGATGATCCAGCCCACCAGCCCGGGAACGGAAGGACTTTACCACCGCCAGCACGATACAAATCGCACGAATCTGACTGATCCCGAGACGTGACACGGCCATTGCTACCGAACCGACCCGTTCCCCACCGCGGGAAAAGGCCGCCGAGTTGGCAGCCCGCAGCAGCCGAGTGGTGAGCGCGGGATCGCGCTCGATGATCGCGGCCACCTCACCAACGCCGGCGTGTTCGTTCTCCAGAACGTTATGGAGCTGGAACACGACAGTGGGGAGGGTGGGCAGCTGCTCCCCCCGCTCCAGCAGCTCCCGCATTCCATTGATGATGTAGGCCACGCACGTCCTTCGTCTGGGGCTCCCGGCATCTCTTCCGGCTTCTCAAGGTATCGGCAGACGGGTCCGATACTTCAGCCATGTCCGAGATACCCTACTCATGATCGCCATTATCGGCATCCTCGTCGTCATTGGCGCGGTCGCGGGCGGCTTCACGATCGCCGGCGGCCAGATCATGGCGCTGTTCCATGTCTCCGAGCTCGTGGTCATCCTGGGCATTGCCCTCGGCACGGTCCTGATCTCCACCCCCGCACCGGTACTCAAGGGCATCGGCAGTCAGCTTGGTGCGGTGATGAAGGGGAATCGCTTCACCAGCGCCTTGTACCTCGATGCGCTGAAGATGCTCTATGAACTGTTCCAGGTCGCCCGCAAGGATGGCCTGGTTGCGATTGAATCCCATATCGAGGATCCGGACAAGAGCGCGATCTTCAAGAAGTATCCCAAGGTGGTCCAGGAACACCATGCCATGGAGTTCCTGTGCGACTCGCTTCGCCTTGTCCTGGTCGGCAGCGTCCCGCCCCATGATCTTGACGCCTTGATGGACGGCGAGATGGACGTCCATCACGAACAGGACAACAAGCCGGCCAGCGCGCTCCAGAAGGTGGGCGACGCGCTCCCGGGCATCGGCATCGTGGCCGCCGTGCTCGGCATCGTCGTGACCATGGCCGCCATCGCGGGGCCGGTCGAAGTGATCGGTGAGAAGGTCGGCGCCGCGCTTACCGGCACCTTCATGGGTGTCCTGCTCGCCTACGGCTTTCTGGGTCCGCTCTCCACCGCCATGGAACACAACAATGGGGAGGAGGCCCGGTTCTACGCTTTTTTCAAGGCGAGCGTGGTCGCGTTCGCCAAGGGCTTCGCGCCGATCGTGGCAGTGGAATTCGCCCGCCGGGCGATCTACAGCAAGGCTCGCCCCACGTTCCAGGAAATGGAAGCCGCCTGCAAACAGGCCGCGAAGGCCGGGAAGTAGCCCGTGAACAAGGCACGTGAACAGCCGATCATCATCATTAAGAAGAAGATCTACGCGCATGGCCATCACGGTGGCGCGTGGAAGGTGGCGTTTGCCGACTTCATGACGGCGATGTTCGCGATGTTCCTCGTGCTCTGGCTGGTCAACCAGTCGAGCGACGTGAAGTCGGCCATCGCCGGCTATTTCCAGGACCCGCTCGGCCGGGCCGACGAATTCGGCAGCTCGATCATGCCGGGCGAAGGCGCCCAGACCATGAGTCCCCGCATCATGTCGTCCACCCAGGCCATCGATCTCCGCCGGGACCGGCTGCAGGCGCTGGCCGAGACGATCCGGCAGGAGATCCGCGAAGTGCCGGCCCTGGCCAAACTCGCTGAACATGTCGAGATCGAAGTCACGCCGGAGGGCCTGCGTATTCAGCTGTTGGAGGATTCCACCGGTGTGTTCTTCGAATCGGGCAGTGCCATTCCGAAGGCGGCGGGTGCCACCGTTCTGGAGTTTCTCGGCAAGCAGCTCGGCAGCATACCGAACGCCGTTGTGGTCGAGGGCCATACCGATGCCCGCTCCTATCACCGGGCCGACGGCTACAGCAACTGGGAACTGAGCGTGGACCGGGCCAATACGGCGCGGCGCATCATGCTGGCCGGCGGGCTCAACGAGGCGCAGGTTCAGCAGGTCCGTGGCTGGGCCGACCGCCGGCTGCGCGATCCGGAACACCCCTTTGCCGACGCCAACCGCCGGGTCACCGTGACGATGCTGCTCCCCACGACCGCGGCCCGCCTGCCTGGCGACACTATCATCACCGCGCAGGACACCGCCCACGCACCGGCGGGACCGGGCAGCGCGCATACCGTGGCCGGGGCCGAGTGAGCACCCAGATCAGTACGGTGCTGCTGGTCGATGACGACCCGATCACGCTGGCCCACTTCCGCGCGGTGCTCGAGCATGAGCCGGCGCTGCGCGTCGCCACGGCCGTGAACGGCATGGAGGGGCTGGCGCGCGCCAGGGAAATCCGTCCCGACCTGATCGTCTCCGACTACATGATGCCGGAGATGAACGGCTTCGAATTCTGCCGCAAGGTGCGGGAGGAGCCGTTGCTGGCTGGATGCCTGTTCGTCGTGCTGAGCGGGTTCAGCGACACGAAGCTGAAGGTCGAAGGCCTCAACAGCGGTGTCGACGACTACCTCACCAAGCCGATCGAAGTGCCGGAGCTGATTGCCCGGGTGCGAGCCAGCCTCCGTCTCAAGCGGCTGCAGGACGAACTCCGGAACGACAAGCAGGAGATGGAGTCGCTCCACGGCGAGCTGGGCCGGAGTTTCGAGCAGCTCCTGGGGCTCCTGCTGCACTTGCTCGACCTCGGACTCCCCGGCGCAGCGGATCGCGGCAAGCGCCTGAGTGCGCTCGTGCGACGCGTGGCCGAACGGTTTGACATCCCGACCAGCCTGCTACCCGACCTCGAACTGGCCGCCCAGCTCCATGAAATCGGCCGGGTGGTGGATCATCGCGCCGACGGGCCGATCCAGCCCGGCTGGCACCACGCCGTCGTCTCCACCTCGCTGCTGGAATCGGTCGAACGGCTCAAAGGTGTCTCCGAAATCATCGGTGACATCTATGAAAACTGGGACGGCACCGGGTCGCCCAACCACTTCGTGTCGGGTCAGATCCCGCTCCGGTCCCGAATCCTCCGGGTCTGTCTGGAGTTCCTGCTGCAGGTCGAGGGCGATGCCACGACGACGGCACGGCCCGCGGCGGATGTCATCGCAGCGCTGCAGATCCACTCCGGCACGCGCTATGACCCGCTGGCACTGGTGCACCTCGAGTCGGTCGTGCTGGACCGCCCGCTCGAGGAGTGGGGCGCCACCCGAACGCACCTGACCATCGAAAAGCTGCGCGTCGGGATGGTGCTCGCCGCCGACCTGCTCACCAGCTCCGGGGTCAAGCTGCTGACCCGCGACACCACGATCTCCGACAGCATGCTGGTGGTGATCCAGCGTCGGCACCTGGCCGATCCCATCATCGATGGCGCCTGGATCCGGCGGCTGTAGCACAGGCCACTGCGGCCGGAGGCGGGGAGCGCTTGCAGATCCACCGGGGGCATCGTAGAGTTCGGCGCCCCCCGGAGCGCGCCGTGACCATAGCCGCTGTACCCGCCTTGACGCACTTGCAGTCCGTACCACAGTTCGAACAGCTCCTGTTCTGCGCCGACCGCGCGACCATCGTCGCGTCCCTGGCGCGGGGCATAGCGCACGATCTTCGCGGCCCGCTGCAAACCCTCATTCTCCTCATCGACCCGCACGCCGACCTCCTCTCCGGCCAGGAAACGGGCCGACTCCGCAGCGCCGTCAGCGAGGCCGTCCAGCACCTCACCGAGACGATCGGCAGCTTCAGCGAGGTGTATGCCCCGGCCGAGAGCGAGCCCGCTCCTGTCATCGTCGAAGACCTTCTCGGCGGCGTCGCGGACCTGCAGCGGTACCAGCGCAACCTTCCCGCGGTCGAGATCGAACTCCGACTGCCCGGCGGACTGCCGCCCGTGCGCGGCGAAGAATCGATGTTGCGCCATCTGCTCCTGAGCCTGCTGATGAACGCGAAGCAGGCGATCGGTCCGGCGGATCGCGGCGCCGTCGTGCTGGCGGCCTCGATCGATAACGGGATGATTTGTTTGCGGGTGGAGGACAACGGTCCGGGCATGCCGGTCGCGCTGGGAGCAACGGCGTTCGAACCGTTTGTCACGACACGCCCAGGTGCGCTGGGGATCGGACTGACGGTGGCACGCTGGCTGGCCCGACGACACGGTGGAGACCTGACGCTCGCCACTGCCCCAGGAGGAGGCATCGCGGCGCTCGTCATGCTGCCGACCTGGCGCCGAGGATCCTGACGCGGAGGATCGCCCGAAGCGGCGGTCCTGCCAGCTCTTTGATACACAGTCGGGGCGCTCTCAGCGCCGCCACTTCCTGTTCACTCGGTGGGCTTCTTCAGCGGAATGTCGGTCAGCCAGTCGGTGCCGGTGGAGCGGGCGTTGGCACGACGATTCTCCTCCGCCATGCGGGAGACCAGTTCCTCCCGCTGGATGTTCACGGAGGTCGGTGCCTCGATTCCGATCCGCGCGCCGCGCCGATCGGTCGAAAGCACCACGATGCGGATGCCCCCCTCAATGATGATCGCCTCTCCCTGGCGACGATTCAAGATCAGCACGTTCGTGACCTTCCTGGGCGTCCTGCCCTATCGCACCATCGCGAGTATGTCCTGCATCATCTGATCGGCCACGTTCACGAGGTGCGCGGCCGCCGAGTAGGCGTTCTGTTGCGAGATCAGCGAGGTCATCTCTTCATCGATCGACACACCGCTCACGCTCTGACGCAGCGTGTCTGCCTGGGTCACTACCACATCCTGCGCCGTCTGCTTCCGACCGGAATCGCGCACCTGAGTCCCGAGATCCGCGACCAGCCGCTGATACGATTCGCCGAGGCTCTGTCCGCCAAAGGAGGCGACGCCGCTGGACCGCAGCGCCGCAATCGATAACGCGACCGCATTGTCACCGGGCGCACCGCTGGCGCCGGCGGCGATATTGTCCGTGGATTGTTTCACGTCGAGGCTGATCTGCATCGAGCCAGCGGTGAGCCCTGTCGGATCGAAAAAGTTGACCCCCGTCGCCCCGCTGAGGGTGCGCCCGCCGGCGTGCAGTGTGTTCACCTCAGTCACGACGCCTCGGGCGAGGGCATCAAGCTGGGTGTGCAGCCCCGGCAGCGTGGTGGCGGACAGTTCGGTCAAGGCCGCGAGTTCGCCCGACTGGAAGTTCAGGCTCCGGGATGAATTCAGGATGCCGACGGCGGAGACGCCATTGCCCTCATCCCGGACTTCGAGCGTCGTGGCCAGTCCGGCGTCGACGAGGAGCACGTCGCCGGCGACGACGCCGATGGTGCCGTCGTTGTGGGGAATCACCCGAACACCCGTGAGGCCGGAGAGCTGGTCCACCAGCTTGTCGCGCTGATCCTTGACATCCGGCGCCTCTCGGCCGCCGGAGGTCGTGCCCTGCACCTGAATGTTGAGCTGGGCGATCTGTCGCGCGATCTCATTGATGTCGCTGACCACTCCGGTCAGCTTGCTCTGCACCAGGGTCGCGGCCGACGCGATCCTCCGATCGGTGTCCTGAAACGTCTGGGCGAGGCTGGCACCCGCCTGGCGTGCCAGGGTGCGCGCGGTCGGGCTGGTCGGGTCGTTGGCGAGGTCGCCGAAAGCCGCAAAGAGCTGATCGAGCCCGGCACCAAGTCCGGTGTCGGATGGCTCGCCGAACGCCCGCTCCACTTCACTCAGCACATCGTTCTGCGTCGTGAAACGTCCGAGATCCCCGTTTTCAGTCCGGAAACTCTGATCCAGGAACTGATCCCGGAAACGTTCGAGGCCGGTTGCGGTCACCCCCCGGCCAAACTGACCGATCGGGCTCTGCAGCGGCTGGGCCACCGACAGCGTGAGGCGCTGACGCGAGAACCCTGGCGTATTGGCGTTGGCAATGTTGTGCCCGGTCACGTCGATCGCCTTCTGCTGTGTCAACAGGGCGCCCCGCGCGATACTAAGCAGGCTGGTGAGGCTCATGGTCAGGCCATCCGGTTGAGGATCAATCCGCTCTGCGGATTCGGCTCAAGCGCATGCTCGCCGCGATGATAGCCCGGCGCCGGGTCCCCGGCCATGGAGAACAATCGCTGGAGGAAGACATCGCCCGCCTCCAGCGCCCGCTTGAGAATGTGCTGGTTGATGGCGACATCCTGCGCCGCCTGCAACGCCACGCGCTTGACCAGGGTCCGCGCCTCTTCGACCTCCCGCGGCAACACGCCGCCGAAAATCGTCTCGAGTCGCTCGAGCGGTGCGGGATCCCCGCCGGCGATCAGCGCCGTCAGGGCGGCCCGGCGCCGCTTGGCCTCGTCGAGGGTGAGCAGGGTCCGGCCCATCGCGTGAATCGCCGATTCCACGATGTCCGCGTCATCGGCGGCGACGCCGGCCCGTTGCCGCAGCAGGGCCTGACGCAGCTCTTCGATCACGCCCGCCTCATACACCAGCGCGTCGGCCAGATCGGTCAGCCGTTCCGTGGTGCCTGGACCGGCGGCGATGAATTCCTGAAATCCATGCGGAGGTGTCATGCTTCTCCTAGGGCTGGCTGACATCGGGCAGACGCCGGCTCAGCTGGCGATACAGCGACTCGCTCAGTCCACTCTTGGACCGTTGGGCCTGCAATGCGGCCATGCGGTCGTCCATCATTCCCTGGAACAGGTCCTGGCCCGGCGCCTGCGAGAGGATCCCGTCATCCGGCACCGTCGCACGCATCGCCTTGAACAGCTCCCCGATGAAAATCCCTTCGAGATCCTGCGCCGCCTTGTGAAGCTTGGTGTGCTCCCGATCCATCTTGACGACGGGCGGTGCGGCTCCATTGATCGGCTTGGTGGGCGCGCTCATCGGACCACCAGCTCCGCCCCAAGGGCGCCCACTTCACGCAGCGCCGAGAACATCGCTGCGATCTCCTGCGGCCGGGCGCCAGCGGCATGCAGCCCCGCCGCGACCTCCTGCACCGTTGCCCCTTCGGTAACAGCGAGCAATCCTTCGCTGCTGCTCCGGCGCCCACCTCCACCGGCAGAATCGGTCCCGGCGACCGGTACAGCCGGCCCTCCGATTCGCAGCGTCAATCCATGATGACTCACCGTAGCGGCGCCGATGCGCACTGTGCCGCCGGTCACCACCGTCCCACTCCGAGCGTCGATCACGATTCGCGCTTCGGGAACCATTCGGACGGCGATCGTGTCCACCAGTGCGAGGAGTCCAATCAGGTTATCGGCACCCCGGGCTCCGAGGTTGAGGACGATCGCCCCGGGATCCTCCACCTTGGCCACCGTGCTGTCGCCGAGCGCGGCATTGATGGCCTGAGCCACCCGCTGCGCCGTCGCGAGTCCGGGAGAACGCAACAGCAGTCTGGGTGTCAGCGCCACGAGCTGCGTCGGCTCCACTTCCAGCAGACCGCCTTCAGGAATCCGTGCCGAGTTGCCCCGGCGCATGGCCTGCCTGCCATCTTCGTCGGCGAGAAGCACGGGCCCCTGCGCGGTCCCCACCGGCGCCTGCTCGACATCGGTGACCAGCGGCGTCGTCCACAACACGCCTCCGCGCAGACTGGTCGCATCACCGATGGAGCTCACCTGGACTTCAAAGCGTCCGCCAGCCCGGAGATAGGGTGAGGCCTCGGCGGTGACGATGACCGCCGCGACATTCCGGGGCCGAAGTCGTTCTGCCGGCACCTCGAGGCCCAGGCGCCGCAGGGCATTGGCGATCGAGCGCACGGTCTGAGTGCCGCCATTGGCCGAGCCGAACGACTTGTCGCCGGTGCCATCCAGGCCCACGACGATGCCGTAGCCGATCAATCGCCTGGGGACCACCCCGGCAGGCTGCGTGAGATCACCGACCCGCTGCGTCGCCTGGGCGGCAAGGCCCGTGGCAATCAGGACGGAGAGGAGCAGGGCCGCGGTGAACCACCGGGCCGCCAGCATGTCGGGATCTCGAGTCGTCGCGGCGGTCATGGCCAGAAGATGGAAAGAATGCTGCCAAGAATGCCCTTGGCCGGTCCGATCTTCTTGCCCTTGTACGTGATCACCGATTCGGCGATGCGGGCGGAGGAGACGGTGTTCTGCGCGGACAGATCTTCCGGCCGGATGACGCCTTCGATCGTGATGACCTGATTGCGCCCGTCCACGCCGACGGTCTTCTCACCCTTGAGGTGCGCGATGCCGCTCGGTTCGATCGACACGACCCGGACGCTGATCGTCGCGGTGAGGTCACCGGTGCGATTCGCTTCTCCGGTGTTGCGGTCGTCATTGGCGACGCCGCTCTCGAAGCCCTTCTTCGGGCCGATGGCCACCGGACCCACGTTCAGATTGAGGCCCATCTGCTGCGAGCGCTTGGCCGAGGCGTTGCGCGTCTGTCGTTCGCGTGAATTGACCGCTTCATCCACCACGATGGTGACTAGGTCACCGACCCGCATCGGACGCTTGTCGCTGAACCACCCAGCCCGGCTTGGCGCTGGCCCGGACTGGATCGCGGGCGGTGTGGCCGGCACCGGCGCCTGGTTGGCCGCAGGCGCCGCCGGTGCAACCTGTGCCGCCAGTGCGGCGCCGGTTGCCGGCAGCAGCGCGAGGCTCAGGAGCAGCGGGCGCAATGGAATCATGGACATCAGGGCATCCTTGCTTCACCAGAAGCGGTAACGAGTCCGCGGATCACACCAGTACGACCACCGGTGCGCACCCGGACCGACTCTCCCATCGCAGCGTCATTCATCGCGGTGCCTTGCAGCGCGATGGAGACGGATCCTTCATACCAGACAATCCGCACCGGCTGGCCAGCCTCCACCAATGGCGGCGGGGCGACATGGGCCAAGTCGAGCGGCGTGCCGGGACCGAGCGTCCGTCGCACCACCCAGCCCTCTTGAGCCCGGGCCACGCGGTCTGTCGGCGGCGGTCCCCACATGCGATACGATTCTTCACGGATATCCCCGGCGACAAGACGGACGCCAATCCGGAGCGCGCGAGTGGCGACCTGTCGCAGGGTGGTGCGCCCGGCCCGGAGGCGCACGGCGATCTGACGCCCACCCACCGGCTCCACGACCAGGGCGAACCAGCCATTCTCTCCCGCACCGAGCAGCCGAAACGGACTGGCATCCGGAACGCCCGCGAGCGACCCCGTCCCAAAGGTGAGCACCACGTCCTCCGCGCTCACGTCCCATGTCCGGGCGACTTCCACCGCCACTCGGGCGGCGAAGCCAACTGGCACATCGCCAACGGGGTCGGGGCGCCGCTCTGACGACTGGGCCAAGAGCGGCGCAGTCAACGCGGCGACCAGCGACAGGGCGGACACGCAACGTCTAGCGGATGAGCTCACTGGTCGCAGTCTGGATCATCTCTTCGGCGGTCTTGATCGCCTTCGAGTTGACCTCGTAGGCTCGCTGGGCGGTGATCATGTCGACCATCTCCTGCACGATTTCAACGTTGGATGCCTCGAGCGATCCCTGCACGACCTGCCCAAATCCATCCTCACCGGGGAGGCCGGTCATCGCATCGCCCGAGGCGGGACTGGCCGCGTAGTTGTTGCCACCGAGGCTCAACAGCCCGCTCGGGTTGGCGAAGCGTGCCAGTTCGATCTTGCCGAGTTCGACCTGTTCGCCGGTGCTCCCCAGGACCGCGCTGACCACTCCCGTCGGCGAGACGCCGATCTGGGTGGCGTCGGCGGGAAGGGTGATCTCGGGCGACAGCAGGTATCCGGCGTGGGTGACGAGGGCACCGGTATCCGCCGCCCGCCCGAAGGTGCCATCGCGGGTATAGGCGAGACTGCCGTTGGGCAGCTCGATCTGGAAGAAGCCTTCGCCTTCGATAGCCAGATCGAACGGATTGTCGGTGCGCTCGAAGGCGCCCTGGGTATGAATCCGCTGGATGTCGGCCAGTCGCACGCCGCGTCCGATCTGGACCGGCGCCAGCGTGTCGGTGCCCTCGTAGTGAACGATCTGCGCGCCTTGCAGCGTCTCGTACAACATGTCCTCGAAGTTGGTCCGGCTCCGCTTGAACGCGGTGGTGTTGACGTTTGCCAGATTGTTGGCGATCGCGTCAATCCGGGTCTGCTGGGCGCGCATGCCGCTGGCGGAGGCGCGAAGTCCTGGGTTCATGAGGCGGTGATCTCCTGTCGAGTCCGGCTGTGAGGGTTCAGCATTCAGCGTTCAGCATTCGGCTGTCAGCTGACCTTCCCTACTTCATTCACGACGTTGCCCAGCACACTGTCGAGCGCCTTGAGCGAATCGACGTTCGCGGCATAGGCTCTCTGGATCGTCACCAGGTCCACAATGCCGTGCAGGGTGTCCTGATTGCTGTCTTCGGTCGATCCCTGACGCAACACGGTGCCCGTGACGTCAACGGGGATCGTGGCGGAATTCGTCTTGTACTGTCCAGCGCCCTCCTTCAGGAGGGTGTGAGGGTCCTCGACTGTCTCCATCCGTAGCCGATCGAGGCGGGTTCCATCGACCACCACGTCGCCGCTGGCCTGGATCTCCAGCTTGCTGTAACGAATCGGAATGGCAATGGGACCGTTCTCGCCCATCAGCAGATTGCCATGCCGGTCGGCGAGACGATTGGCGCCATCCAGCGCGAGCGATCCGTTGCGTGAGAGACGCTCGCCGTTCGGGGTCTGCAGCACGAGAAAGCCGGAACCATCGAGCGCGATATCGAGATCGCGGCCGGTCGGTGTGATCGCGCCCTGAGCGAGGTCGGTCTGTTGTACCGGCACTGGCCAGGTTGCCGCACCGATGCGGTGACCCGTCATGACGTCAGCCTTGAACGCTTCGGTGTCGCTGTTGGCCAGATTGTTCGCGGTCAGCGCCTGCAGCTTGGTGTAGTAGCTGAGCGTGCGCGCGGTGCTTTGGATAGCCCTGAGTCCCATTGGTGCTCTCCCGGTTGCTGCAGTAGAAGGCAATCGCTATGCCTTTCCGCTGTTTCCTCCGCCCGGGAGGTAAGCACTGGCCCGGCAAGCACTTCACGGTGTGGGGGGATTCTGATCGTGGGGAGCGTTTCTGCCGCTATCGACCCCGGCCGGAAAGAGTTGCCTTCCGGGCGGCAGGTCCGGTCGCCGGTACGGCAACGGGACCGTTCGCGGAATGCGAAGCGCCGGACCGGTTCAGGCGTAGATCCGGGGGAGCAGACGATTCGGAAGCGCGGCAGGTGCCCGCAGCACCACCGAAGCCCGGGGCCGCAGCTGCAGCGACGGCTTGACTGGTGCGACACTGCCGGACGACGACCGACCGGTTGCGGCGCGGATGGCATCCTGTGACAGGCCAAGACGACGCGCGAGCGCAGGAGCACGTTCGCCCTGTGCCACAGCCTGACGAATCCCTGCCCCGAGCGATTCATTTTTCCGCGCGGTGGCGACGTACCGTTCCTTCGACCGGACAAGACTGGTGTTCACGACGCCTCCCGATGCTGACGCCGGCACCGCGGACCGGCTCCTGAGGTGGCGTCGCGTAATGCTGGCAATCAGCAACAGCGTGAGTGCTGCGGCGACGGCGAGCGGCAGCGGGCCCGAGAGATCAAACAGTGGGGAGGTCTTCACGGATGCCAGTGCGCCCTTCGGCCACGACATCCCGGAGATGCTCGCCCAGGCGGTTGGCCAGAACGATGAGGCCACCACCGCATGCACCATCCCGGACGCGTGTGGCGCCAGCGAGATCACCACGAAGACGCACAGGAATCCGGCCACGATACGATAGAGTTTCGGGTTCACACGCCCTCCCGGGTGGGCGCCATCCGCTGGCGCAGCCGCTTGAGTGCCTGGGTGCGGATCTGCGAGACCCGTGATTCGGTGACGTGCAGGACCTCGGCGATCTGTCGCAGGTTCAGCTCTTCGTAGTAGTACAGCGCGAGCACGGTCCGCTCTTTCGGCGGCAGCATCCCGATCGCGAGCCGGAGCGTGGCGACGGTCTCATCCTCCGACAGCCCGGCGCCAGGCAATGGAATGGCGTGGTCCGCCAGGGTGTCTTCCAGCGAAGCGGATTCGTGATGATCCGGGCTCGCTGACCCATCGAGTGACACCAGTACGGCGCCATCGACTTCCTCTTTCCAGCGCCAGTAGGTCGCCATGTCGAGTGAGAGCTCCCCGGCCACTTCTCTCGCCTCCGGTGCGCGGCCCAACCGTCCCTGCAGCGCGGCGACAACGGTCGCCAGTTGCCGGCCCTTGGCGCGGACCGAACGCGGCACCCAGTCGCGGCTGCGCAGTTCGTCCAGAATGGAGCCCCGGATGCGCCGCATGGCATAGGTGCTGAAGGCGAGGCCACGGGAGAGATCGAAGCACTCAAGCGCCTGAACCAGCCCGAGCGTTCCCGCGCTCACGAGGTCATCCACTTCGACCACATCCGCGACCCGCACGGCGATCTGCCGTGCGACGTGATGCACGAGGCCGAGATACCGATCGAGAAGTTGCGAACGCGCCTCCTGGTCTCCGGTGGAACGGTACCGCTGCCAGAGCGCATCGGTCATCGTACTGGGTGTCGAGCTCGTCATGGTGGTCATGGTGATTCCTTCGTCCGAGGCGTTCATCGTACCGCCCCCGCAGCTAGAGGGAGGTCAAGGAGTTCGAGTACCTGCGTTAGCGTGTCACTATTGGGACCGGAGCCGAGGCCACTCACTAGACGTCCGGGATGGCGCACGGCATGGCGGATCGCGTCATCCTCCTCGAGCGCGCCGAGGTAGCGGAGCTCCCGGTGCAGAAAGCGTTGCGACGCCGTGGCCAATCGTTCAAACGTTGCGGGACCGTCGTTCGCTTCGATGACCCGGTTCACGATGACGTCGATCGGCAGATCGCTGACCTGCATATGCACGATCTTGATCGTGGCGTAGGCATCGGTGAGGGCCGCCGGTTCCGGCACGGTCACGATCACCAGTCGCGTGGCCCGCATCGTCGCCACCCGCACCACGCTCTCGAGGCCCGGACCGGCATCGATGATGACGGCATCGAAGTCGTCGTACATCGTGCTCAGCCGATGATGCAGGCGGGCGCGGTCCACCGACGGGAGGGCGTAAAGTCCTTCATCACCGCTGTCGGCGGGGAGCAGCATGAGCTGCTCGCTCACCGGGATCAGCAGATCCTTCGGTTGTATCGTCTCGGACAGCAGGTGCTCCAGCCGGCTGGGGCGCTGGACGCCGAGCAGCACGTGGAGATTGCCCATGTTCTGGGTGCCATCGACCAGCAGCACACGGCGCCCTTCGGCGGCAAGCCGCTGCGCCAGCAGGACCGACACCACCGACTTCCCCACCCCGCCCTTCCCGCTACCGACGACCAGCGTCGGCGGGCCCGAGGCTTCCGCCCGATCCGGGCGGCGCTCCGACATCATGGCGCGGAGCACTGCGGCCTGGTCTCTCATGGAACCAGCTCGGCAGGCACGGCAGCATTGATCCGGATGGCCGCGACGGAGGCCAGCAGCCGCGGAGCGGCCGCTTTGAGATCCCGCGGTACCTCCTGCCCATCCGACAGCCAGCGCATTGGCACCCGCAGTTCGGCGGCCAGATCGAACAGCGTCCAGTCATCGGGCGCCTCGTCCATCTTGGTGGCGAGCAGGTGGCTGATGCCGTGAGACCGGAACCCTTCGACGGTCCGGCGGACCACGCCGGCCTGCAGCCCGGCGGGCAGCACCAGGTGGACCTCATGCGGCGCGAGCTGCGAGAGCCATTGGCGGACCTGCGCGGTATCGGCGTGGAGCCGGGGCCCGCGGCCGGGCGTATCGACCAGGATCAGGTCGCGGTCTGCAAGGCGTCGCAGCGCGGCCGGAATATCTGAGGACTCGTAGATCACTTCGCAGGGCAGTCCGGCGATCTCGGCGTAGGTGCGGATCTGCTCCACCGCGCCTACCCGATAGGTGTCGAGGCACAACAGGCCGACGCGCTTGCCCCGGAAGAACTCGGCATGCGTGGCGAGCTTGGCGATCGTGGTGGTCTTGCCGACTCCGGTCGGACCGACGAACGCGATGACGCGCGGCCCGGTGTCCGCCTCGCGGGTGCGGGCGAAGTCCTCGGGTCCGGGATTGCTCTTGAGCAGCGGATGGCTGCCCCCGTCGGGGCCCATGCGCTGGCGCTCACTGGCGGAACTATCCGCATCGCCCGCGATGACTTGATAGGTCGTTCCGCCCGTGGCGGTGCGCAGCGTGCGGACGGCAATGATTTCGGCGTCGACGCCGAGGGCTTCCGTGGCGCGCACCAGCAGTACGTCCACCGCGGGACCGATGAAGGATTCAAGCGGCACGGGGCAACTCCCAGGTAGCAAGACTCTGAATCGGGGTCTGAGCCGGCAGCTCGCCCAACGAGAGCACCGGCAGGAACGGCATCACAGGTTCGACCAGTCGCCGCACGCCGACCCGCAATGCGGGCGGGGTGATCAGCGGCCGGTACTGTCCATCACGGCGGTGGAGCGTCATGAGATCGTTGAGCTGCCGGAGCGCGCCGGTCAGCTCCTCCGGCTCGATGCCGCGGGCGCCTTCGCGGGCCGGGCGCGGGCTGAAGAGGCCCATCAGCGCCGCCTCCAGCCGGGGGCCCATGGTGATCCCGCTGATGCTCCCGTCGCCCTCGTCGTACATCTGCACCAGCACCGAGCTCAGCGAGCGACGCACCTGCTCCGCCAGCGCTTCAGGATCCTTGGTGACCTCCGCCGCATCGGCGAGGGTCTCGAGCACAAGCGCGAGATCGCGGACCGGGATACCCTCCCGGAGCAGCCGCTGCAGCACCCGGTGCACGGTGCCGAGGGAGAGCTTGCCGGGGACGGTATCGTCGACCAGAGCCGGATGGGTTTCCTTGAGGGCGTCCAGCAGCTCGCGCACGTTCTGCCGGCTCAGCAACTCGGCCGAGTGGCGCTTGATGGTTTCCATGAGATGGGTCGAGAGCACGGTCTGCGGCTCCACCACACTGTAGCCGTGGGCCTCCGCCTCGGTGCGGCGATCCGGCGTGATCCAGAGGGCCGGGAGTCCGAAGCTCGGATCAGTGGTGCGAATGCCGTCGATCGGCGCGGCCACTCCGGTCGTATCCAGGGCCATCAGATAGCGCGGCAGAATTTCTCCCGAGGCAACGCGCACGCCGCGCAGCTTGATGGCGTATTCGGTGGCCGGCAGCTGGATGTTGTCGCGGATGCGCGCCGGTGGCACGATGATGCCCATCTCCAGCGCGAGCTGCTTGCGCATGAGTCCGATACGCTGCAGGAGGTCGCCCTTCTGGCTCTCATCCACCAGCGGCACCAGGGCATAGCCGACCTCGAGCTCGAGCGGCTCGACCTGCATCAGGTCCTTGATCGGCGTGCTCTCGGGCTTCGCCATCGACTTGGTCTGCACTTCGGCGGTGGGCACCCGCTCACGCTCCTGTTTGCCGCGCACCACCCAGGCGATCCCGGCCAGCGCCGCGGACAGCACGAGGAACGGCAGCAGCGGGAAGCCGGGCAGCAGCCCGAGCAGCCCGATGATGGCCGACGCCATCCACAATGCGTTCTGATGCCGGGTGAGCTGGAGGGCGATCGTCGGGCCCATGGCCGGACTGTTGGCGCCGTAGGTCACGATGATGCCGGCGGCGGTGCTGACGATGAGGGCGGGGATCTGGGTGACGAGGCCGTCACCGACCGTCAGGCTGGTGAAGGTGCCCAGCGCTTCCGAGGCACTCATCCCCTGCTGGGTCACGCCAATGATGAACCCGCCGATCAGATTGATCCCGGTGATCAGGAGACCGGCGATCGCATCTCCGCGGACGAACTTGGCGGCACCGTCCATCGAGCCGAAAAAGTCGGCATAGCGCTGGATTTCCTGCCGGCGACGGCGGGCCTCGGCTTCATCGATGAGGCCGGCGCCGAGATCGGCATCGATTGCCATCTGGCGGCCGGGCATCGCGTCGAGGGTGAATCGCGCGGCCACTTCCGCGATGCGTCCGGCGCCCTTGGTGATCACCATGAAGTTGATCACGATCAGGATCAGGAAGATCACGAGACCGACGACAAAGTTGCCGCCAATGACCGCGTTGCCGAAGGCCGCGATCACGGCACCGGCGTGTCCCTGGCTCAGGATCAGCCGGGTGGAGTTCACGTTCAGACCGAGCCGAAGCAGCGTCACCAGTAGCAGCAGGCTCGGGAAGATGCTGAATTCGAGCGGGTCCGAGACCGACAGCGTGACCAGCAGGACCAGGATGGAAATGGCGAGACTGGTCGCCAGCAGGACATCCAGCATGACGGGTGGCAGCGGCACGATTAGCAGGGCCACGATGACCACGACCGCCAGCGCCAGCCACGTTTCTGCGCTTCCACCGAAGCGCTGCAGCATGGCCTCGGCAGTTGCGCTGCCACCCTTGCGGACCACCCGGGAACGCTCGGCGCCTCCGGCGTGACCCGCATGCGTCCCGGTCAGGGCGCCCACAGGAGCGGCTGGCGCGGTCACCGTGCCCTCCGCGCCGGCAGATTGCTGCCCTTCTTCCGGAACACGAAGGCGATGATCTCAGCCACGGCGACATAGAGCGCCGGCGGAATCGACTTGCCCACCTTGGCGGATGCGAGCAGCGCCCGCGCTAACGGCTTGTTCTCGATGACCGGCACGCCAGCCTGCCGGGCGATGTCCTTGATCCGCTGTGCCATCAGCCGTTCTCCCATGGCGATGACGATCGGCGCCGCCGAGATGAGCGGGTCGTATTTGAGGGCGACGGCGATATGGGTCGGGTTCGTGACCACGACGTCGGCGGTCGCGACCTTGGTCAGCATCCGCTTGCGAGCCATCGTGCGCTGGAGCTGACGGATCCGGCCCTTCACGGCCGGGTCGCCTTCCGTCTCGCGACTTTCCTGGGTCACGTCCTGCTTGCTCATCCGGAGATTCTTCTCGAACTGCCACACCTGGTAGCCGTAGTCAAACAGCGCGATCGCCAGGAAGGCCAGGCCCACGAGGACGGTAAACTTGATCATCAGGGCGCGAGTGACGCCGAGAATGGCCGGAACCGACGAACCGCTCGTCGTCAGGATTTCCGTCCAGGCGCCGCTGAAGACTCGCCACGCCACGAAGCCGATGATGGTCAGCTTGATCAACGCCTTCAGGACGTTGACGACGGCATCGAGGCTGACAATCCGGCCCAGGCCGGCGATCGGGTCGATGTGGGACAGTTTGAGCGAGAGCGGTTCCATCGAGATGATACCGCGCGCCTGCACCGCATTGACCAGCAGCGTGATGGCGATGACGCCCAGAAAGAACGG
Organism: Gemmatimonadales bacterium; assembly: GCA_039934355.1. GTDB lineage: Bacteria > Gemmatimonadota > Gemmatimonadetes > Gemmatimonadales > GWC2-71-9 > JADJOM01. The sequence continues at coordinate 125,323 of JBDTMI010000001.1, read as the reverse complement.
CGCCAGCGCGAGCAGCGTGGCCCGGCCAACCTGCTGGACCATGCCGATCAAGTCACGATCCGTCATCGGCGTGGCCAGCAGCCAGCCCTGACCGACTTGCACCAAGTCCACCGCATGGCGGGCGATCGTGCCACCCGCGGTCAGCGCCAGGGTCGCCGTGCCGGCGAGCAGCAAGGTCGCCGCGGACAGCTCGGCGCTCCGTGGCACGCGGCCTTCGCGCGCCGCCTCCTCCCGCTTGCGCGGGGTCGCGCTCTCGGTCTTTTCCTGGCCGTCGGATTCTGACATGATCTACCTCACCGCCGGGCTGAAGGCGTCGACGGTTTGCGTCACCATGCCGGGTAGTCCCTCGACCTTGCCGGTGAAGTACGTGGCTACGAACGGCAGCGAGGCACCAAGCGCGATCAGGCCCACGGAGATCGTGATCGGGAAGGAGAGCATCATCACGTTGAGCTGGGGAACCGCCTTGCCGACAATGGCAAGCGCCAGATTCGTCAGGATAAGGGCCACGATGATCGGCGCGGCAGCCTGCACCGCCGTCGTGAAGATCATGCCGGCCATATTCACAATGACCTGCCCGCCCGCCATTCCTTCCCAGGCCCGGCCCGGCGCCACGGTGTTGAAGCTTTCGGCCAATCCCTGGTAGAGCATCAGGTGCCCGCCGACGGAGAGGTAGATGAGCATGGCGAAGTAGCCCTTCAACTGGCCCACGCCGACGGTGGCACCCTCCGGCAGCGAACCGAGCGCCTGGCCGAGCGACAGCCCCATCTGCATGGAGGCGACCTCGCCAGCGAGCACGATCCCGTGCATCAGCAGCGCACCGGTCAGCCCGATCGCGATCCCGAGCAGGGTTTCACCCGCCAGGATCATGGACATTGCCAGCATGTCGTCGGGCAGCGCCGGCGGCCGTGCTACCACTGGCAGCAGAATGACCGAGAGCAGCACCGCGAGCGCGCCGCGCACCGACTTGGGCAGCTCGGTCATCGACCAGAGCGGTGCCGCGAAGAACAGTCCCGACACGCGGGCGCTGATCAGCACGAACGTCGGCCAGTCCTGCAGGCCAATGAGCTGGAGCAGTCCGGGCGGGTTCATCCGACCATTCCGGGAAGCGAATCGATCGACTGAGCGAGGTAGTCGACCAGCTGGCGGACCATCCACGGCATCGCGATCAGGAACACGATCGCAAGCGCCACGAGCTTGGGGATGAACGTCAGGGTCTGTTCCTGGATCTGGGTCAGCGCCTGCACCAGGCTGATCAGGACGCCCACCAGGAGCGCGGTGATCAGCAGGGGTGCCGCGACCATCAACGCCAGCATGACGGCGTGATTCATCAGTTCGATCGCGAGTCCGGAGGTCATGGCATCAGGTCTGGAAGCTGGTGATTAGACGCTGCACCACGAGGGTCCAGCCATCGGCCAGGACGAAGAGCATCAACTTGAACGGCAACGAGATCATGACCGGCGGGAGCATGAACATGCCCATGCTCATGAGCACCGACGCCACGATCAGATCCACGACCACAAAGGGGAGGAAGATCACGAAGCCCATCTGGAAGGCCGTGCGCAGTTCGCTGGTCACGAAGGCGCCGGTGATCGTCAGCGTCGGCAGGGCCTCGAGACTGTCGGCCTCCTCCTGCCCGGTCAGCTCCGCAAACACGCCCAGGTCCTTCTCGCGGGTGTTGACAAGCATGAAGTGGCGCATCGGGACGAGCGCCTTCTGATAGGCCTCGGCCTGCGGCATCTGGCCGGCGAGATAGGGTTGCAGTGCTTCGGTGTTGGCCTGCTCCATGACCGGACGCATCACGATGCCGGTCATCAGTACAGCGAGGGCGACAAGCAGCTGGCCCGGTGGAGCTGTCTGGGTCCCGATCGCGGTGCGCACGAAGTGCAGCACAATCAGGATGCGGGTGAAGCTGGTCATCAGGAGGAACATGGCGGGCAGGAGCGTCATCGCGCCCATGAACACCACGATGCCGACGGCGCCGGAGAGCTGCAGCTGATCGCTGCCCTGGCCGATCGTGACCGTGACTCGCGGCGCCGTCGGGCCCTGGACCGCACCAGCGGCAACCGCCGCAGGGGCACGTCGCGCCGCCTGGGCCGGCATGACCGAAGGAATGGCCAGCAGTGCGAGCGCGACAGGAAGCCAGCGCAGGATCCCGGAACGGCGCGACGGCAGGCGGAAGATCGCCGATGTGGCGCCCGATGGCGCCGAGACGCCGACCGGGGTGAGAGCCGCCTTGCGGTCCTCGCCCTCGATCTCGGTCAGGAGCCGCGCACCATCTTCGGCCAGCGAGACGAGCAGTACCCGCTCCCCGACCTGCAGCAGTGCCACGCCATGCTTCGGCCCAGTGGCCACCCGCCGCAACACGTTGAGCGGAATGGAGACCGCCCCGCTGCGGGCGCCCGGCACAAAGCGACGAAGCAGCCAGAGGCCGCCCCCCAGTGCGCCCAGGGTGATCAGCAGCGAGGCCATGGCAGTCAGCATCATGCGTTCTCCCGACTGGCCCCGACCGCTTCGGCATTCGCCAGGATGCGCGTGATCCGCACGCCGAAGTGTTCTCCGATCACGACGACCTCGCCTTCGGCGAGCTTGCGATCCGAGATGTAGATGTCGATTGGTTCGCCGACCATCCGGTCCAGCTGGATCACCGAGCCACTGCCCAGTTCGAGGACTTCCTGCACCGTCATGTGGGTGCGCCCGAACTCGATAGCGACCGGCAGGGACACATCCAGCAGCGTCTCCAGGGATCCGGACGCGGCGACCGCGCCTCGAACAGCCGCACTGACGGCCGGCAACTCGGAAAGCTCCGGCACGCGGGCCGCTTCACCGGCGGACGGGCTCTTGCCCATCAGGCGATCGATCTCACTTTGTTCCATGGTCTAGAGCACCCTGCCACGCACAATCCGGGGAAGTCCCTCGGACCGCTGGCTGTTGAGGAAATGGGTCACGCGGAGACCGACATATCGACGACTCTGCCCCAGCGTGCCGAGGAGCCGGCGCTGGCCACGGACCAGGAGTTCCACCGGAACGTCCGATGGATGCCCCGTGTGAATCACCTGTCCGACTTCGAGGTTGCCCACCTCACGCGCTTTGAGGTGAAAGAGCGGGAACCGGGCGCGCAGGTCGAGGCGCGCACCGCGCAGCGCCTGTTCGAGGATCTGGCGCGTGGCCTCGCGTTCACTGGCTGAGGCACGGACGGTATGCGAATGCCGGGTCGGCTTTTCCTGGAGAAACGCCTCGAGCGCCAGCAGGGGTATGCACATCGTCATGAGGCCGCTGAAACCGCCGGCCCGCACCTCGATGTTCGCCACGAGCACGTTGTCCTCGCGGTTGGCGACCTGCAGTGCGTCGGGCGATGACTCGAACCCGTTGTAGACCGGGGTAAATGTGAGATGATCCGCCCAGGCCTCCGCGACGACACCCCAGGTCTTGTCGGCCACGCTGCGCACCACGCCGCGTTCCAGCTGCGTCAGTGCGCGCTTCATGTCCTGCGCCTCGCCGGGACCGCCGAAGAGCCGGTCGATCAGGTAATAGGAGAAGTCCGAGCCGAGGTCGAGAACCCCCTGGCCACCGACACGATCACCGAGCTGATAGATGTAGGCCGCGCTCGGCGTCGCGAGCGAGAAGATGAATTCCGCGAACGTCGCCTGTTCCACGCTGCTCAGGGTGACATCGATCGCCGTGCGCAGTCGGGAAGACAACATGGACTGCAGCGAGACCGCGATCCGCTGGTAGATGCCGTTGAGCAGCGCCTGGCGGTCTTTCGCGATCCGCGGAGGGCGCAGGAAGTTGTAGGGAATGACTTCGACCGCCCCCGGAACCATCCCGCCGGAAGTGGAGCCCTTGAGAAGGGAGTCGATGTCCGCCTGAGAAAAGACGTCTGCCATCAGATGCTCACTGGATGACGAACTGTGGCAGGAAAACCTTCACGGGAACTCTTGGTCCGATGATCGTCCCGGCGGCGATGCCGATCCGCAGCTTCAGCGTGTCGCGTGCGCCGGGCGCGGAGAGCTGCGCCATGGTGAGTGTTTCGAGGATCGAGACCACCTTGTCCTTGAACTCGACCTCATGGGCCCGCAGCACCTTCTCAGCCTCTTCATCCGCCACCGTCACGGCGACTGTCGCCATCAGGAAGCGGCTGCCCTGGGAACCGGCCGGATTCACCACGATGTTGGGCAACTGGATCATCTTCTTCTCGCCTTCACCGGCCGCACCCGCTTCGCCACCCTCGGCGGGGTGCCCGTCGGTGCCGGCATGTCCCTCAGCGGCCGCGCTGTCCGTAACCGCGGGGGGAGCGCTGCGCGCAATGATCCTCGGGGCGATCACCAGACTTGCCACCAGTCCCCCGGCGAGGGCCCCCGCGAGCGTCAAGCCCGCCACCAAGCCCGCTTTCTTGCCACTGACCGGCGCGACGACGCCCGCGCCATCGGTTGCCGCTGCATCTGACATCGGTGATGATCTCCTGGGATGGTCACTTCGGCCTGCACAACAGGGAGGAAGGCAACGCGCGTACCAGTGACTGCCGCACTGCTAAGCGCTTGTCACTGCACGAGCTACCGAAGGTGAGCGAAGCACGGAGGGGGAAATGAGGAAAGAAGTGCCGAGGGAGCGGTCAGGAGTTGCCGGAAGGCTGGTAGCTGAATGTTGACAGCTGGCTGGCGCGCACGAAGAAGGCCGACCCCCGTAACGCACGGCGGTCGGCCCATCCCGGAGTCCCGTACAGCGACTTCCTGATCCCTGCTAGCTGCTAGCTCTCAGCTCTACCGCTTCAGATTCACCAGCTCCGTCAGCATCTCGTCCGCCGTCGTGATCACGCGGGCATTGGCCTGGAAGCCGCGCTGCGCGATGATCATGTTGGTGAACTCTTCCGACAGGTCCACGTTCGAGCTTTCCAGCGCGCCCGGCGTGATCGTGGACTGGTTGCTCGTGCCGGAGAACCCGACGATTGCGCTGCCGGAGTTGGCCGACTCGGCGTACATGTTGTCACCCTGGCGAAGAAGCCCGCTGGGGTTGTTGAACGACGCCATCGAGATCTGTGCCAGTGTCTGGTTGACGCCGTTGGTGAAGTACCCGGTAATGATGCCCCGGGAATCGACGCTGATGTCCTTGAGATTGCCCATGGTGTAACCGTCCTGCTCGCTGGCGACGGCATTCGACGAGCTCGCGAACTGGGACAGGCCGTTGATGTCGCCCAGGAGACCAGTGTCGAGCTTGATGTCCACCGGCGCGGTCGCCCCGCTCCCGGGATCGAACTGCATGCTGCTGGCGCCACCGTTGTAGGCGAAGGTCTCCAACCGTCCATCGGTGTCAAAGGTCACGAAGCCGCTGCCACCACCGGTCACGGCCCCGGGCGTGGGGACGCTCGCGTCCCAGGTCCAGCGGTTTGGCGAGGTCGGATCCTTGGTGAAGGTCATGGTCAGGCTGATCGGTGTGCCGATCGAGTCGTAGACCGTGATCGCCGCCTGGTGGGTTGCATCGGTCGCCGCCTGGCGCTCGACATAGTTGCCGGCCCGGCTGTCGAAGACACCATTGAAGTTCGTGGCGCCCGCTGCGGCCGAACGGATGTTGATGCCGGTCAAGGCGTTGGCGGTGCCGCCGTCGCCCGTGATGCTGAGCGCGCCGGTGGCGGTGTCGATCGCCGAGGCGGAGATATTGGCGATGGCCAGCGTGGTATCGATCCCGGAGAGCAGTTGCCCGTAGGTGGTTCCGGCAGCCACGGCAATGTTGCCGGACGCCACCGCCGTGCCGCCCTTATTGCCATCCACGACGATCGCGTCGCCGACCGCGAGGCCGAGGCTCAGGCCACTGCCATTGCGCAGATTGGTGACGAGGTCGGTCCCGGCGGCGATGTGGCTGAACTGGTCGGTGGTCGACGTGGCCGCGGCGGCGAGACTGCCGTTGGCCGAGCCCAGCGCCTTGATCAGGGCGGGATTCGAACTGGTGATGTCGATATTCACCGCGCTGGTCGCGGTAAACGTGAGGGCGCCGGTCGCGTTGTTCTGCGCCACGCTCATGGTGTTGGCCCCGCTGGCCCCGAAGGTATTGTTCACCTCCGCGACGAGATCCTTGAGACTGTGGAAGTCGAACGTTCCGACGCCCGTGTCCGCCTTCACATAGGTGTAGGTCTGGCTGTTGGTGCCATCGGTGATCGTCACCGTGGTGCTGTCGGGCACCATGCCGAAGATCGAACTGTTGGCCGCGCCATTCGCATACAGGCCGCTCATGTCCGAGCCAGCGCCCACGTTGCTGGTGTCCTGCTCGACGCCGAAGACGCGACCCTGCGTCGCCAGGATCGTTCCCAGCGGCTTGGCCCGCGCGTCCAGATTGCCGGTCAGGGTGACGGACGACGTCGCCTGAGCCGGGCTCTTCTTGCCGAACGGAAGCGCGATGTCCTGCACGGCGGCCCCGGTGGACAGCACGCCATTCGAGTCGGCGTTGATGCCCTGAACCTTGAAGCCGTTGGCCGGCGATACCATGCGGCCGTTCGCATCGAGCTGGAAGTTGCCTGCCCGGGTGTAATAGCTCCGGTTCCCGTCGCTCAGCACGAACAGGCCGTCGCCCTGGATGGCGAGGTCGGTGTTCTGGCCGGTTGACTCCAGGTTGCCCTGGGCAAAGTTCATGTCGATCGAGCCGATCTTGGAACCGAGCCCGATCTGGATCGGATTGATGCCGCCCTGGTCACCGGGCGGCCGCGAGGCGCCCTGCAGCAGCTGAGCGAATGCCTCGGCGAAGGTGACCCGGGACGACTTGTACGCCACGGTATTGACGTTGGCAATGTTGTTGCCGATCACGTCCATCCGTGTCTGGTGATTCCGCAGACCGGAGACGCCGGCAAAGAGCGACCGCATCATGGCAGGAGCTACTCCACGTTAATGGGAAGGAATCGAGCCTTGGCTACGGCAGCCAGGGTCGTCGCGCCTGCGGGCGCGCGTTCCACTTCGACCACATTGTCCAGCGCGAAGGTGAGGTTTCCGGCCCGGAGCGATACCGTGCCGCCGGCGAAAGAGACCCCATCGATGATGCCGGAGGAATAGGTCTGAACCGGGACATCCGTACCGGCTGAATCGGCCACGGTCACGGTGTACGTGTATTCGCCGGCGGGAAGCCCACCGACATTGAATGTCTGGCGTCCTGCGCCCTTGAATCCGAGTTCCTGACTGCTGACTTCGGCGCCCGAACTGTCCAGCACCTTGAGCGTCGTCTTGCCGCCGTTCCCGCCGACATCGCAGGTCACGGTGGTTGGATCGCTGCCGGTCACCTCAAACGCGTTTCCACCGGCGATCACGTTGCGCCCAATGAACGAAGCGCCGAGGTCGGCCTTCATCGCGAGGGTGCTGAGTGCGGATGTGTCGTTCTGGCCCTGCAGGAGATCCTGGATGTTCTGCATGCTCTCGAGGCTGCTGAATTGCGCCAGCTGCGCCGCGAACTCCTCTGGCTTCGAGGGATTCATCGGATCCTGGTAGCGCAACTGCGTCACGAGCAGCTGCAGAAACTGATCCTTGCCCATCTTGCCGCCGGCGCCGGCGATCTGGTCCGACGAGGCCGCGCCAGACGAGGCGTTGCCTCGTTGCCCGGTATACACTGCATTGGTGGTGATCATGTGTCCGACTCCCTCTCGCTCAGTTCGGGATCCCGGTATCGGGATCGCCCCTGGGGATGCCGCTGCTGTTCCCCCTGCTGTTGCTGATCGCGGCGGCCTGATCCCTGGCGTGGTTCACCCGCCGGCTGTTCCGTGCCGCGCGGTCCTGGGACATCCGATCGGTTCGGGGAAGCAAATGCGGCTGCCGCTTCCGCAGTGACGGACTGCTGCACCGAGACCCGCGGGTCCACGAACCCCTGCCTGACGAGCGCGGCGTGCAGATCGTCCATCCGCCGCTCCAGCTGGCGGGCCGACTCGTTGTCCGGCGGCAGGATCACGGCCCGGATCTGTTGGCCCAGCACCGCGACCCGGATGCGGGTCGGTCGGCCCTCGGCATCCGTCACCTGCAGCGTGACACGATCGGCAAGGCCTGCCGGTGCTTCTCGGTTCTGATCCCTACTGGGCAGGTTGCGTGCCTCGCCGGAATCGGCGGTATGCGATCGCGTGGTGGCGCCGGTATTCCGCTCGATCTGACCGGCCAGCGCCGACGAACTGTTGGCGTGGACATCACTTGGCGCGTCGCTCGATGTGCTGGTCCCATTCACGGTATCGTCCGCCTCGCTCGCGTGCTTCCGCAATTCGTCAGGCATCTCCTGCCGGTCGGTCGGCAGCTTTGGCGCCACCGGCACCGTGCGCCCCCGGCCCGGCATCACCGACGCGGCAGGCCCGGCAAGCGGCATCGATGCCAACTGCGTGGGCACGGCGGCGGCAACCGGAGCACGGCGGGCGGGCCCATCTGGAATTGCCTCTCCCGTGATGGCGGCTACCGTCACCGGTGATGCCGCGTTCTGACTGGATGGTGTCGCGGCCGACTTTGCCTCGTTGCCCCCGGGTTCCTGCCTCCCGCGGGTCACTTTCACTTCGGCAACTGTCCCCTCACCCACCAGGTCGGCCAGCGCATGCGCGAAAGCATTCGCGAGCGAGCCACGCGGCTCACGGCTGAGCCCGTGTTCCATCTGTGCGTTCGAGGCATCGGCCGCACCTGAGTCCTGACCGGTTCCCGGGACTGCCCGATCGCTTCGGTGTGGCCCGGGCGTTGGTCCAACGGTCTGGCGCGCCTGCACCTTCGCGGGTGCCGGGAGTGATACGATGCCCGCGGCAGCCGCTGCGACGCCCAACGCGGGAGCGACATCCACGACTGGCTCCACCTTTCTCGTGGCTTCCTCGGATGCGGCCACATCTCCTCCGTCTGCGTTCGCCTGGACGATTGGCATGGCTGACGGTTGGGCGGCCACATTCTGAACCGTGATCACATCGTCCACACTCTGAACGTGAACCGAAGGTGGGCGCGAAACCACGGACCGCTTCTCGCGCGGTGGCACCTCTGGCGTCGCCGAGGTATCCACCTTCGACGGCGATCGCGGCAGATCTGACGGAGTGGTGGGCTCGGGTGCAACCGCGTCCCCGCGCGCTCCCTGCGATCGCGCTACCCCGCCGCTCTGCGTTGCCCCGTCCGGTTTTCTGGCCTTCTCACTGGCCGCGACGGCCGGCTCCCGGAGGAGCAGAGCTCCATCCTTGCCTGAAGGCGATGCGTTCAACCCGGTCGGCTCGTCCCGGCCGTGCGAGGGCGGGACGATTGCGTGCGTGGTAGGCGTGGTCGGGTCCACCGTCAGCCGCGGGTCACCGGGAGCGACACCCAGAGTGACCGGCGTCCCTTCCTTGCGAACCGCAACCGGCTCGTCCCGCACTCGTTGGGCGACACGGACGGCCGGCGGCGGTGCCGGGTCTCCCATCGTCACCTGTCCCGGTCCTCGGGTCTGACTGCCTGTCGCCGGCACGCCCGTCGCGACATCGGTGGTCTGCGCATCCGCTCCTGTGGCACCTGACTCGGGGATGGCACCGTCGGGGGCGCCTTCCGGGAGGGGTACGCCGGGCGGGGCCGTCAGCTTCACCTGCGGCTGGGCGGCGGCCACCACCGGCACTTTCATGGCTGCGAGCAGCATCGCGCCGAACAGCGCGGGATCTGCCGAGGGATCCGGCGCCGCAACGGGATCGGGCGACGCGAGGGTGGCCAGCAGCGTCAGGGGACTGGTCACCGGGTAGCTCCCACTGATCTGGGCGTTAGCAGGCGGCGACTCAGCACCGCCGCCCGCTCCTTCGGGATATTGGTGAGAAAATCCGCCGCCTGTCGCGGACCGACGGAACGCAAGAGCCCCTCAACTTCATCGTCGGTCAGAAACGCGATCACCTTGGCGGCCTCGGGTGGCTTCATGGCCGAGAGCACGCGGGCCACCTGCTTGTAGGCACCCGCCTTTGCGATCGGATCCTGTGCGGGTTTCGCAGGCGGTGCCGCCGACGCGGTCGCCGCGGAAGGAGGGGTCGCATCCGTCGCGGCCACCTCGGCAGTGCTGTCGTGCCGACTCGCGCGCGCCGTGTCCGTACCGACGGACTCGCGATGCGTCGTGTCGGCGTGGGTGCTGTCGGACCGTGTCGAGTCGCCCTTCGCGACCAGCGAGTCCACCGCTGCGACTGGTGCCTTGTGGGTTCGCACCAGGTAGCCAGTGGTCCCGCCGAGTGAGGCAAGAAACGCGACGACGGCAAAGATGATTGCCTTCTTCACAAGGCCCCCTTGGTGTGAGCACGCTGGCTGGCCGATTCATCCATCTGGCCCTGCTCCCACTGGCCGTACGCCTCGTGCCACGCCGCTAGACGCTGCTCGCGAAGCCGTTCCAGCACTCGCTTCGCCATGCGGGCCTGCTCGAATTGTCCCCGCTCCAACTCCACCTTGTCGAGACTGCGCTCATGGATGTCGGACAGCGCCTTGGACTCACGCGCCAGCGCACCGACCGCGAGATCCAGGTTCTGCAGCGTGCCGGCGCGCACCACTCCGTGCCCGCTCGCCGTCCGCTGCGCCCGTGCATCGGCCAGACGTGCATCCCCGGCCACCGCGTCGGCCCGCCGGTCGGCTTCCTCGCGCAGGGCCACACCAAGCTCACGGGCCCGTTCCCGCTCCGCGGCTTCGCGCAACTGGAGCAGACGTTCCAGCCTGAAGGCGAACCGTTTCATGCGGCCCTCCCGGGCAGGGCCCGCTGCACCAGGGCGGCGAGCTTGAGCCGGGCATCATCGAACGTGACGACCTCGTGGGCCGGCTGCCGAAGGTACGCCAGCATCTCCTCTCGATTCGCGATGGCCGCGTCGGCGATCCTGTCCCCGCCCGCCTTGTACGCGCCGACCGCAATCAGGTCCTCCTGCTTGCGGTAGGCCGCCTCGAGCTTGAAGAAGGTGTTGGAGGCCTGCAGGTGGTCCGGCGTGATCACGGCATCGCGTACCCGGCTCACGCTCTCGAGCACATCGATCGCCGGGAAGTGCTTCTGCGCCGCGAGCTGTCGGGTCAGCACGATATGCCCATCCAGAATGGACCGCGCCGCATCGGCAACCGGCTCGTTGAAGTCGTCGCCTTCGACCAGCACGGTGTAGAGCCCGGTGATGCTGCCACGCTTCCCGGTCCCGGCGCGCTCCAGCAGCCGGGGCAACTGGGCAAAGACCGATGGCGGATACCCCTTGGTCGTCGGTGGCTCGCCGACCGACAGGCCCATTTCGCGCCACGCGGTGCACACCCGGGTGACGGAGTCCATCATCAGCAGCACGTCCTTGCCCTGATCGCGAAAGTATTCCGCGATCGCCGTCGCGACCGAGGCACCGGTGGCGCGGACCACCGCGGGCTGGTCGCTCGTCGCGACTACGACGACCGATCGCCGCAAGCCCTCCGGGCCCAGGTCGCGCTCGATGAACTCCCGCACTTCGCGCCCGCGTTCACCCAGCAGGGCGATGACGTTCACCTCCGCGGTGGTCCGCCGGGCGATCATACCGAGGAGCACACTCTTGCCGACACCGCTGCCGGCCATGATGCCGATCCGCTGACCGCGGCCCAGCGTGATGAGCCCGTCGATCGCACGCACTCCGGTCCCCAGCGGCCGATCAATTCTGCTGCGCTCCAGCGGATGGGGCGGCTCAGCGGAGAGCGGATAGCGTGTGGCCGGTCCGATGGGTCCGAGTCCATCAAGCGGGCGCCCGAGGCCATCGACCACCCGACCGATCATCGCGTCGGACACCCGCACGTCGAGGGAGCGCCGCATCGGCCGCACTGTGGCGCCGGGGTGAATGCCTTCCAGTTCGCCCAGCGGCATGAGCAGGATGCCGCGCTCATGAAAGCCGACCACCTGGGTGGTGACCCGCGGGCGCCCCTGACTCTCAATGCGACACAGCTCGCCCAGTGCGACGTCGAGCGAGGACGCCTCGACCACCTGACCGATGACCCGCGTCACCCGGCCATGCACGGCGAAGCGGGGAGCACTCTCCACGCGATCGATGGCGGATCTGACCCGGCCGGCGAGAATCCCGCCAGCGACGCCCTCAGCCACGCCCTGTGGGACCACGAGCGCTTCAGTCATCGCGCATCCGGTTGTAGAGATCGCCCAGCGCCAGGTCCAGCCGGCCATCCACGACGCGGTGCGGCGTTTCAAGCGTGCACCCACCCCGCTCCACCGCTGCGTCAGGCATCCACTGCAGGTCGTTTGCATGGCCGTCGCGGCCCGGCAGCTCGAATTGACTGCGCAACGCCGCCAGATCGTCAGGGTGCAGGTGTATTTCCACCCGCGATCCGACCGGGAAGGCCTCGAGCCCGCGATGGACCAGCTCGCGCACGATGGCGGGATCGGCGGCCACTTCGCGTTGAATCAGGTGCTTTGCGATCGCGAGCGCGAGCAAATAGACCGCATCCTCCAGCTCCCGCACCACGCCGAGCCGCGCGGCATCAAGCGCTTCGGCCGTGGAGACCAGCAGGCCCGCCGCCCGCTTGAGCGTGCGATTGGCCTCGTCCGTTGCTTCGGCGCGCCCCGCCGCATGCCCGCGCACCCAGGCTTCTTCCTCCGCCGTTGGTCCGACCGGCTCGCTCACGCCAGCCGCGCCCATCAGCTCCGGGCGCTGGGCGAACTCTGGCAACGGCCACAGCGCGAATCGCGCGATCGCCGCTGACCCCTTGGCGCCCGCCGTGGCGGGTAGGACGGCCTCAGGCAATGACCTCATCATCCCCGCCCCGTCCACCAAGGACGATGTCGCCTGACTCTTCCAGGCTGCGGACCGCCGAGATGATGCGCGACTGGGCGGCTTCGACATCCTTCACCCGGACCGGCCCGAGGAATTCCATCTCCTCCTGCAAGGCCGAAGCGGCTCGCTCCGACATGTTTTTCATGATGTGCGCCCGCAGCGCTTCGCTCGCGGCCTTGAGGGCCAGTGCGAGCTCCTTGCTGTCCACATCCCGCAGGATGCGCTGCATCGCCTTGCCGTCCAGCGTGGTCAGGTCCTCGAAGGCGAACATGAGGTTGCTGATCTGCTGGGCCAGTTCATGATTGCGGTGCGTAATCGATTCGATGATCGCCTTCTCCACCGTGCCGCTCGCCAGCGTCAGCACCTTTGCGACGGCAGCCGGCCCGCCCGAGAGCGTCATCTCTTGCGAAAGCGTGATATCGGTCTTGCTGGCCAGGCCCTGCTCCACCACCGCGAGCATGTCGGGCGAGACCTTCTCCATCCGCGCCACCCGGTAGAGCACGTCGCTCGCCAGCTCGGTATCCATCACTTCGATGACCGTCGCGGCCTGCTTGACGTCCAGGTGAGCCAGGATCAATGCGAGGGTCTGGGGATGCTCCCCGCGCAACACGGAGAGCAGGACTTCGGGCGCGGCCTTCTTCAGCTTCTTCAGGCCGGAATCGTTCATCTGTTCCCTGATGCGTTCGAGGATCGTCTTCGCCTTGACGGGCCCGAAGGACTGTTCCAGGATCTCCTGCGCCCGCAGCATGCCACCTTCGGAGAGCGACTGAACCGCACGCGCCACCTGGCGGTACTCGGTGAGCACGGTCTCGACCGTGATCGTGTCCGCCATGGGCATGCCGGCGATCTCACGCATGACCACCTCGACCTGATCGGGCCCGAGCTGCTGCATGACCTTCGAGGCCACCTCGGTGCCAAGGGACATGCACAGCACGGCGGCCTTCTGAGCGCCCGTGAGCGTCTCCCGATCCAGGGTGGCGGCCATCAGCCGTCCGCCGAGAGCCAGGCTTTGACAACCGAGGCCGCCACCTCAGGCCGCTGGCTCGATTCGGACTGCACCTCGCTCTTGAGGCGCGTCGTGCTCGAGCTCAGTTCGGGAACCCGCACGGGGGGCAGATCGAGTTCCCGATCGCCGGACGAGGGCAGGGAGCCACCGCCGGAGTTCTCGCCGGTTCCCGATGCACGTCCGCCGGCATCACGCTGTGGCTTCAGGACCCGCAGCGCCAGGATCAGGGCCGCGATGATGCCCACCAGTCCGAGCATCGGACGGCTGAACCGCTCCGCCACGACGAGCACCTGAACTGTCCCGCTTCCTTCGTCCGCCAGGGAGTCCGGACCCGCCATCACTGCTTCAAACGGGAGCGCGGTCGCGGTCAGCCGGTCGCCGCGCGCGCTATCGATCCCGATCGCGTCGCGAACCAGCTGCTCGTACCGTGGCAGGGCCTGGGCCGCCGTTGTTCCGGCGCTCGCAGCGCGCTGTAACGCCTTTTCGTTGATGAGGACCGCGACGGTGAGCCGTTCGATGCCACCAATGGATCCGGCGACCTTCTCGACGACGCGCGAGTTCAGATAGGTGTTATTGACAATGGTGGCCGTGCCACCGTCCAGGCTGTCGGCGCCTGCTGTTTCGCTCCGCTGCTCGTTCTGCAGCACCGCGCCATCAGGATTGTACGTCTCGACCGTCTTGTCCACCTGCTCGAAGTTCAGCTTGGCGGATACCTGCACCCGGGCCTCGCCGGCGCCAAGCGACGTCGCGAGGATCCGCTCGGCGTTGCGGGCGAGGTATTCCTCGACCGAGCGCTGCATTTCGAGCTGGCGGCTGGTGAGTCCCCGGGTCGAACCATCGTTGGGCGCATTCAGCAGCCGCATCTCGCTGTCGAGAATCGCCACCTGGTCACTGTTGAGCTGCGGGACGCTGCTGGCGACAAGGTAGGTGATGCTCTGCACGGCCTCAGGCGAAAGCACCCGGCCCGAGCGCAAGGTGAGCATGACCGACGCCTTGGCCGGCCGGTCGAGTTTGCGCAACGGGCTGGATTCGGGGAGCCCAAGGTGCACAACGGCCCGATCGACGCCATCCATCTCGCCGATCGTCCGGGAGAGTTCTCCCTCCAGCGCCCGACGCTCCATCGATCGCATCTGTGCCTCCGGCACGCCCCACATCGGCTTGTCCAGCATCTCATTGCCCTGCACACCGCCCTGCGACGGCAGGCCCGACTTGGCCAGCAGAACCCGCGCCCGCGCCAGGTCACCATTCGGTACCAGGATCTCGCTGCCGCCACCGCTCAGCTGATACCGCACCCCGGCTTTCGTCAGGGCATCGGTCATCGCGCCTGCCTCCCGCAGCTCCAGCCCGCGATAGAGCGTCTCCATCTCCGGCTGACCGCCCCAATGGGTGATCGCCCAGATCAGGCCGATGCCAACCACCAGGCTGGCCAGCGTGAGAAATTTGTTGCTCCCGTTCATGCGGCGAACGCTGTCGAGCATCGCGGGGGGAAGTACGTTGGTCATTGTGGTCCAAGTGAGTGCTCGTTGGGGGAGGCGGTGGGCGGTCGGCGCAAGGCGGTGGCAACTCCGCCATCCACCCTCCACCTCTACACGATCCGCCGCCTACTCCCTATCGCCTATCGCCTGCTACACCTGAATATTCATCACCGACCGATACGCGTCGGTCAGCTTGTTTCGCATCTCGACCAGAAATTCCAGCGAAATGCCCGCTTCCTCGCTTGCGGCCATCACCTGGTGCAGTTCCACCGGTTCACCCCGCACGAATCGCCCGATCAGATCGGTCGCATCGGTCTGCATCTGCTGCGTGTCGTTCACGACGCGAGTGAGCGTTTCTGCGAACGATGGCCCCTGTCCCTGCTCGGGGGTTGTGAAGCGGTCGACGGCGCGGTCCAGCGGCGAGAGGCGTGGGCCATCAGGGCGAATGGGTGAAGACATGGTCAGCCCGTCACGTCAATGCGAAGCCCGCGTGGTGCTTCCGGCGTCATCCCGCGCTGGCGGCCCGGACCGTAGGTAATCGGCCCCAGCTGCGCGATCTGGTCGAAGTAGGCCCGCTCGTCCTCGGAGAGAACGGCGCGGAGGCCCTGCGCGCCGTCGGCCGACGTGGTCATCTCGGCCATGGCGTCGGTGACCTCGGTCGCCTTCGGGGCGGCCGGGCTGGGCGGAGCCACCTGCCCGGGGAGGCCGTACGCGCGCGTAATGCGCGTGGCGATCGATGGACCAATGGGGAGTGCGCCGGGGATTTTCATGAGTGATCCTCGTTCAGATGTCGATGGCGCGGCGGAGCATGGCCTTCGCCGCCTGGAAGACGGTCGCGTTGGCCTCGTGCACCCGTCGCGCGATCATCAGGTCGACGGTCTCGGTGGCGATGTCGACGTTGGGCCGCAGGACGAAGCCGTTGGCATCAGCGTCGGGATGTCCCGGATCGTAGTCCGAGGCACCAACCCGCGTATCCTGCAGCACCTCGCCCGCAGAGACGCCGGCACCGGCCCGCTGAAAGACCACGACCTTGCGCTGGTACGGACCGCCTTCCGGGGTCCGGGTGGTTTCGGCATTCGCAATATTCTCGGCGATGACATCGAGCGCCCGACTCATGGCACCCATGCCGGAGGCGCTGATGCCCAGCGGACCCAGCAGCGACTTCACCGGACGCGGCGGCCAACCGGCCGCACCACCGATACTAGCCATTGCTCTTGATCGCAGTCCTGAGCCCCTGATAGGCCTGTTGCAGCAGCTTGGCGCTGGCATCGTACCGAAGCTGGGTGCTGGCGAGATTCACCATCTCCGATTCCAGATCCACTTTCTGCGGCTGTCCCTGCTTGGCGGCCAACGCCGAGTTGAAATCGGCATCACCGCTTGCATCGAGCGCCCCCGCGACGCGTCCCGCGATCGCCTTGTGGGTCCGCGCGGAGTCGTCGAGACTCCAGCGCAGGGTCCCGATCCGGGTCGTGGAACCGAACAGTCCTGAGAACATGCCGACCTCGTAAGGTGGAGTGACCATAACCGGAGAAGGCAATCGGCATACCGCCCCGTGTCCTGCCCCGCGATTAGCGCGCAAGCCGTTATGGCCATGAGAGATGTCGCGGAATGGAGAACGCAACACGGCCCGCCAGGCGGCGGGCCGTGCGGAAGGAGCGGATGGTAAAGGCGGAACAAACTTCCGGTGTCGCCGGCGGCTAGGGGAGCGCGGCCGGCTCTTCCTTGGGGCCGTTCAATTTGTTGCGGAGCGTTCGTTCACTGATGCCGAGCAGCTTGGCGGCACGGGTGCGGTTGCCGGCGGTCGCGACCAGCGCACGCTGAATGGCCAAGCGCTCCAACTCGTCCAGATTGAATGCCGGAATGTCAGGCGCCGGGGACGAGGTCGCCGCCCGGACCGCGTCGCCAACCGTCAGCGTGGGCACGACCGGACGGGGGATACCGGCGTCGATCACGCCCTGGAACACCTCGGGACGCAGCATGCCTCCGCGGGAGAGAATCACCGCACGTTCAACCGCATTGGCCAGCTCGCGCACGTTGCCGGGCCAGTTATGACGCATCAGCAGGTCGATCGTCTCGCTGGCAACACCGGTCACTGCCACGCCGAGTTCCTCGCCGGCGCGACGGGCGAAATGCTGCACCAGTGCCGGGATATCCTCCCGGTGGTCACGCAGCGGAGGGCTCTTGATCGGCACGACATTCAGGCGATAGAACAGGTCGGCCCGGAACCGCCCCGCCTCCGTCTCGGCGCGCAGGTCACGATTAGTAGTGGCAATGAGCCGCACGTCAACCCGGATCGGCGTCTGCCCGCCCACCCTTTCGAATTCATGTTCCTGAATCACCCGCAGCAGCTTGGCTTGAAGATCGAGGCGCATCTCCGATATTTCGTCGAGCAGCAGCGTACCACCGTTGGCCCGCTCAAAGGCGCCGATCGAGCGCATCGTGGCCCCGGTGAACGCCCCTTTCTCATGACCAAATAGCGCGCTTTCGACCAGCCCCTCGGGCATGGCGGCGCAGTTCAGCGTGATGAAGGGACCATCATGTCGGGGGGATTGATCGTGAACGGCGCGGGCGAACAGCTCCTTGCCGGTGCCCGATTCCCCTTCCAGCAGCACGGTCGCCCTGGTCGGCGCCACCATCGCGACCATCTCCATCACCCGCTTGAAGGGCAGGCTCTCGCCCACCAGCGACCGCGTCGCGCGGAACTTGTTGATTTCGCGGCGGAACTGCTCATTCTCCCGCCGAAGCCGGACGACTTCGAGCGCCTGATTGACCGCGATCTCCAGCGTCTCCGGCCGGATCGGCTTGGTCAGGTAGTCGATCGCACCCGACTTAATGGAAATGACCGCGTGCTCGATACTGGAGTAGCCCGTCATGATGATGACGGGGACCTGGTAGCCCTCCTTCTCCAGGACACTCAGGAGATCGAGGCCGGTCGCGTTGGGCATGCGGTAATCGGCGATGATCAGATCAACGGGGGTGCGCGCGATGGCGCGGAGGGCCTCTTCCACGCTCGCCGCGAGGAGCGGCCGGTGGCCGATCTTTGTGAGGTGGTGCTCGAGGACGACGCCGGTGGATGGTTCGTCGTCAACACAGAGAATCGTCGCCATATCCCCCGAACTCCCCCCGATAATGGGGGGCCGATGGGCGGCTGACTGTCGGTCGCGCGGTCAGGGGGGGCCGGTGCGTCGAGGCGTAGCCGTTTGCCTGCGGAAATCGAAAAGCTAAAGCTTTTGTCTAATCTAGCCGATACGGAAAATATTGCCACCCTGACCAGCCCCGCGCCTCTGCGGTCGGTACCTTGGGCAATGGGGAACTATGCGCATCACAAACAGCCTGCTTCAGTCCCGCATCCTCCGCGACCTGCAAGGCAACCTTTCCTCGTTGTCCCAGGCGCAATCGCAGATTTCGAGCGGCAAGCGCTTTGAAAAGGTCAGCGAGGATCCCATCGCCGGCGCAAGCGTCATGACGTCGGACCGCGGCCTGCGCGGCATCGGGCAGTACCGTCGCAACAGCGCCTCCGCACGGACCCGGACCGATGCCGAAGAAGCGGTCCTCGACCAGCTCACCGACCTGCTGACACGGGCCAAACAGCTTGCCGTCCAGGAAGGCTCCGCCACTTCGACGCCGACGACCCGCGCCGGGGCCAAGTCCGAGGTCGATCGCATCATCGAGCAAGTGGTTTCCCTCGGCAATACCAAGGTGGGCAGCGAGTACCTCTTCGCAGGGCACCTGGTGAGTGGACCCGCGTTCGACGCCGCGGGCGGCTATCTCGGCGACGATGGCCAGCGCCAGTCGGAGATCGGTGAAGGGTATCTCATTACAACCAATCATACCGGACGTGAGCTGCTGACCAACAGCGGTATCATGACCGGCCTCAAGTCGCTCAGCACCCAGCTCGGCACCGGCACACCGGCCACCATCGCCGGAACCCTGACCGCGCTGGACACCGCCTTCACCAACACCCAGACCCTCCTCGCCACCACTGGTGCCCGGGTCGGGCAGATCGACTCCGCCATGCAGAACTCCGACGCACTCTCCACCAATCTGACGCTCCGGCGCAGCCGGGACATCGACACTGACATCGAGGAAGCCAGCACCCGGCTCATCTCGCTGCAAACCACACTGCAGGCATCGCTGCAGGCGGCGTCGCGAATCCTGAACACGACGCTGACGGACTACCTCCGGTGAGCGCCCCCGCGCATATCGCACCCCCGACATCGCTCCAGGTCGCGAGCCGATTGTTTGGCCCCCTGTCGCTGGCGCTGGAGGATGTCATCGTCATGCCGGAGGGGATGCTTGGCTTCGCTGGCGAGCGCCGCTTCGTGCTTCTCCCCGCGGCGCCGGAGGGCATCTTCTGGCTGCAGAGCGTGGACGATGGCACGCTGATTTTCCTGCTGGTGGATCCCTTCAAGTTCTTCCCCGACTACGTCGTCGACCTGCCCGGCATCCCCGATCCAGGCCCCGGCGAGCGCGTCGCCGTCCTGTCGATTGTCACCCTCCCCCGCGAGCGGGGCGGTGCCTGCACGGCAAACCTGCAGGGGCCCATCGTGATCCAGTTCCCAGAGCGCCATGCCCGCCAGGTCGTGCTGGCCGACCCGCGGTACCAGACCCGGCACGAACTCGATCTCAGGGCGGCACTCAAATAAGAGATGGGTCGTTAGCAGCTTTTTCGGGATCCGTCCTCCGCGTCGGCGTACGGCGCCCTTTGGCGTCAAGCCGCCACCTTGGAGTCGAGGAGAGTCCCACCCAGCGCCGTGGCCACCTGTCAGGTAACACTGACGGGGCCGAGTCTCTCGGGCGTTGACGTGCCGGGTGTCTCGATCCGCGGTCCAACGGTGTCGATGGATCGGCAGGCAGGGTCACGGAAAACACCCGCTGGCAGGCTCGGCACGGCGGCCGGACCTGTTCACGTGGGTATCGCGCCCGGCCGGTGCACGGCCAACGCTCAGCCTGCGATCCCCACCTCCGGCGCCAGCACTGCCTGCAGTTCACGCCGCAGCGCTTCGATCGCCGTGCTCCAGTCACCCGGACGGGTGGGACGGAAACCACGCGCGGTCGGATACCACTCGCTCGATCCCGATGCATTGCCCCACAGCCAATCCCCCTGACGCGCCAGGACCCACACCGGCTGGCCAAGCGCGCCGGCGAGGTGTGCCACGGCGGAGTCCGTCGTAATGATCAGGTCGACCTGCCCGATGAGCGCCGCAAGATCGGCGAAATCACGGATCGTGGACGTGAGATCATGAACCGCAGCGGACGGGGCTCGCAAGAGGATCGGTTGCAGCGCGTTGGCATGCTCGAGTGTGAACCAGGTGATGCCCGGCAGCGCGATGATGGGCGCCAGGAGCTCCGCGGGGAGCCCGCTCCGTTCCGGATCGAAAGGGCGCCCGCCCAGCGAGAGTGCTACTCGAAGCCCTCTCGCAGACGGCAGCATGGGGATCCGTCCGGACCAGGTCGCGACCGGCAGGTAGGGCAGCTTCGCCGGCGCGGCGGACAGCCCGCCCAGCAGGTGTGGCAGGCTCTCCAGCGGCGCCTGCCAGTCCGCTGCGGGAAGAGCATCTTCGGGGGTGAGGACCTGCGCGATCGATGGCAGCGACTCTACCAGTCGGCGCAACGCCGCCGGACAGGCCAGCATCAGTCGTGCGCCCCGCGCCGCCGCCAGCGGGAGGTAGCGGGCATACTGAAGGACGGACACCGGATTATCGGTTGCGTGCACCAGCAGCGTTCCCCGGCCAAAGGGACGCCCATCCCATGCCGGAATCCCGTCAACGCGCGGCTGCGGCGCTCCGCCGGGCACCTTGAATCGCCACTCCGCTTCGGCCCAGCCGAGCACGTAGTCACCGGCCGCGACGAGTGCGATACCACGGCGCCAGTGTGCTTCGGCGAAGTCAGGCCGAATCATCGTCGCGCGGCCGAAGGCCGCGGCCGACTCGGCGGCGCGATGTTCCAGCCCCAGCGCTGTCCCCAGGGAGAACCAGGTGTCGGCATCCTGCGGTTCCAGCTCCAGCGCCCGGCGGAACGTCGTCACTGCCTCGCCACCACAATCCTGGCGAAGCAGCAGTCGACCAAGTTCCCGCCACCCGGCGGCATGGCCCGGCCGGAAGGCGAGCGCCGCCCGCAGGCTCGCCAGGGCCTCGACCGGCTTGTTGAGCTCGGCAAGCAAGCTACCGAGCTGAAAATGGGCCTCGGCAAAATCGGGACGCTCCGCGAGAGCCTCACGATACGCGGCCACTGCTTGATCAAGGTACCCGAGGGCGCGGCGCACCGCCCCCATCGCGCAATGCGCTTCAGGACAGCGGGAATCGAGTGCAAGGGCGCCGTGAAGGGCTTCGATCGCCTCCTGATGCCGATCCGCGCCAGTCAGGGCGATTCCCAGATGGCAGAACGGCAGTGCCCGCGCGGGATCAAGCAGGACCGCACGGTTGAGCGCTTCGATGGCTTCGGGAATGCGTCCCGCCGCGTACAGCGCGAGACCGAAGTGATCATGCGCCACGGCCGAATCGGGTTGCAGCCGGACGGAGGTCTCGAATGCCTCGCGAGCCTCATCGCTGCGGCCCAGGTGTTCGAGCGCCAGACCACGATGGAGCGCGGCGTCGGCATCGGCGGGCTCGCGCGCGAGCGCCTCCCGATAGGCCCGCAGCGCTTCATCGGGGCGACCGAGTTCACCCAGCGCATGCCCAAGCAGACGCCACGGCGTCCCAGGAACGGCATCGAGCGCAATCGACTGCCGGTACGCTTCGAGCGCGTCGTCTGGACGGCCCAGGGCACGAAACGACTCGCCCCGTGCGAGGTGCGCCGCCGCATGCCGCGGCGCATGGGTCAGTGCGCGGTCGATCAGCTCGAGGGCTTCAGCCGGACGGCCCGCTGCGAGTGCGAGCAGCGCACTGACATGCAGGACCTCCGGGTGACCGGGGGCCAGCTCGAGCGCGTGAAGTACGAATGGCCTGGCCTGCTCAGGCCGGCCGGCGACGAGAGCATCGGTGGCGGTCTGAACCAGCAGCAGGATGTCTTCCATAGCCGCAATTTCCTGGGCGGCGAGCGGCATCGGTTCCCTCCAGCCGAGTTGGCGCGGTGATCGGAGAACTTCAAGGGCAATCAGTGGGCCGGGACAGATGGAATCGCGGGGCGGATCGAAGGCTGGAGGGTGAAGGCGTTGCAGTCCATGAGCTTGAGGGGCGATCGTCGAGCGGTCAAGGTACCGATCAAGGCCCAGCGTCACAGGCCACTTGGGACCAAACCGGCAATCTTCTCCCGGCTGAGATTGTCGGGCCCCGGCAGGACCGGTCGTCGGTTCAGGGGGCGAGTGAGATGCGAATCAGGTGAGTCGGGGCCAGATGGGTCCCTTCGCGCCGCCGTCCGGCATCGTCGTACTTCTCCCACTGACTGTTGGCGACGTACACGAACCCGCCCGGAACAAGGGTTCCGATCGTGGGCTCATCCGCGACTGACGGCTGACGATCGAGCACCTCCACTGCGCTGATCCGTTCCCCACCGGCGCTGAGTGCGAACCGGGCGATGCGAGGGGGGGCAAATCCGTTCTGGACCCCGATCAGTGACCGGCCACGAAGGACCAGGCCGTCGACCCCGAGCGAGGTGGTGCCGGGGGCATCGGCCACGTGGATGACCTCGCCGGTGCGGAGGTCCTGCCGAAGCAGCCCGTGTGAATAGTCGGCCATATAAAGGAAGAGGCCGTCCGGCGTGGCGGCCACCCCCTGTAGTGAGCGGAAGAGCGGGTGGCGGGTGACGCTGAAGGTATCCGCGCCCGGGCGAAGCCGGAACAGCAGGGGCTGCCGTGAATCGGTGACGAAGACATCGCCGGCGGGCCCGACGGTGAGGTCGCCGAGGACATGCAGCGAGCCATCGGCGGGCAGAGCCCAGCGGCGCTCGATCGAGCCATCGGCGATGCGGACCAGCAGAAGGGCGGCCAGCGCGGAATCCGCCGGCAGGTAGCCGCGCATCTGCGGCAGGCCGATGGTCGTCACCCAGAGTTGCTTCCCTCCCGGTGCCACGCGCACGCCGAGGATGGCTCCGACGTCGGGTGCCCGGGAGAGGCCCAGGTCTCGCCAGGTGCCGTCAGGTTCGACGGCGTACACGGTACGGTGACGGACACTGGCGACATAGAATCTGCCGGAGGCGCTATCGGCGTCGATCCCTTCGGCGTAGACGGTGGAATCGGGAGAGCTGCGAATGATTTGTCCCGTCCTCCTCTCGGCCGTCGCCTCCCGGAGCCGACGGAGCGCAGCTCCCACACCGGGGACCGCGGACATCCGGACGACGCCACTGTCCCCCAGCACCTCGGCGCCAGCCCCCAGGCCTCCAAGCAGCTCCAGCGCCTCGGTCAAGAGGGCGGTGTCGCTCGCCTGCGCAGCGACGACCGCGAGGGCACTCCAGTACGCCGGCTGGCCGGGCCACGCGCGCGCGGCATGAGTCACATATGTCAGCGTTGCAGCTGGGCTTTCCGATCGGGCTGCTGCGCGCCAGGCGGCGCGGGCAACGGCGGCGGAATCGACGGCGGGCAGGCCGGTCTGGGCGTTGACGGCGGGGGCAAGGGACAGCACACCAATGATGAGCCCGAGGCGTGTCACGAATGCTCCATCGCGGAATGAATGCTATCGGATATGGAGTGGGACCTGCGGAACGGAGGCCTGACGCGCAAGCGGTGGAAAAGGTTCGGCTGTCGCCGCCGGCGTTTCAGCCTGCTTCGCGATAGCGAGCCGCACCATGCTTGCGCATCAGCCAGAGGGCGCCACGATCGTGATCATCAGGGGCCGGCTCGAGTCCGGCACCATGATGGTTGGTCAGCATGGCAACTTCGGTATACAAACCGCTGGCGAGCCAGAGCGCACCGTAGGGCTGCTTCCAGGTGTAGAGAGACAGATCGGGGCGATGGTGATAGGGCACCCGGGTCAGGCTATCGGGCGAGAAATCGCCGACCAGCAGGTAGCCATCATCGGCAACAAGCCGATCGACCTCTGCCACCGCCTGGAGCAGCTCCCCACGATCCACCCAGTGCAGCACGTAGTGCACGATGACGAGATCGAACTGTTCACGCAGCCCGGTCGCCGTGACCACTCCCTGCCGGAACTCGATCGCGGGAAAGCGCTGGGTACCATCCTCGATGGCAGCCATTGAGGGTTCCACCGCGACCAGGCGGGACGCCTTGCCGCGCCGGGCAATCTCCGCGAGGCGCCAGCCATTGGCCGCACCGATTTCGAGTACCCGGCGCGGGGACAGATGGTACATCTCGAGCAGTTTCAGCGGCAGGTCGGTCTCGGGAGTCCGCTCCGCCAGTGCCGCCTTGTTGCGGGTGAACCAGCGGTCCGCTTCCGAGGAGGAGAATGCCTCTCGCTGCAGCATGGCTAGCCTCGAGCCTTGAAGGCGGGGGTTGGCACCGGTGCATCGAGCAGCGTGCCCAGGTCGGTACCCTTGCGGATCTCAGCGCCCACACACTTGAACGCTTCCGCGTATGCCACGAGCACGCGGTCGACCTCGGCCGGGCCGAGTGCAGCGCAGGTGTTGTGAGTGGAAATCAGCAGGACGCCGCGGCGGGTAACCTCCTGCAGCCAGAGCGCGCGCAGAACCGGATCGTCCGCGCCGTTGGCATCGAGGAAGCGAAGCAGTACCCACGCAGGGAGCCCCATCGTGGAGAACCGGGCGCCGAGTCCAGCCGCCCCGGCCAGCGCCAATGCACCGTCGCGCAACCGACGACCAGCGGTTTCGATGCGCTCGAGCGCATCAGTCTGTTCCAGCACATCGAGCACCGCCTGCGCGGCGGCCAGCGCCCCGACATCACCCGCGAACGTGAAGCTGACAAAGGCATCCTCGAAGGTCCGCATGATGTCACGCCGGCCCACGACACAGCTGATAGGATAGCCATTGCCCATCGCCTTGCCGAACGTGGCAAGGTCCGGGATGACTCCGAAGCGCCGCTGCGCTCCCCCCAGCCCCATATGGAAGCCGGTACAGATTTCGTCGAAGATCAGCACGGCGCCGTGGCGGCGCGCCAGCTCCTGCACCCCCTCCAGATAGCCGGGATTGGGCATGGTGAAGTTGAGTGGTTCCATGATCACGGCGGCAAACTCACTGGGATGAGCGGCCAGGAGGCGCTCCAGCGCCGGCAGGTCATTGTACGGAAAGGCGTGTGTCAGCGACCGCACCGCTTCGGGTACCCCGATATGTCGGCTGGTGACGCCGATATACCAATCTTGCCAGCCGTGATATCCGCAACAGGCGATACGTTCCCGACCGGTCCAGGCGCGCGAGATGCGCACGGCCCCCGCTGTGGCGTCCGACCCATTCTTGCCGAAGCGGACCATCTCGGCGCATGGGATGATTCCGGTCAGGCGCTCCGCCAACTCCACCTCCAGGCGGTGCGCCAGCGAGAAGCTGTGGCCTTCGCGACAGCGGGCGGCAACCGCCGCATCGACTGCGGGGTGAGCGTAGCCCAGGATATTGGGCAATAGTCCCTGCACCAGATCCACGTACTCGTTGCCGTCGGCGTCCCAGACGATCGCGCCGGCGCCGCGCTCGAGAAAGACGGGCGATACCCCGCGCAAATGCTGCTTCCAGGACTTCGAATAGGTCTGTGCACCACCGGGAATCACCCGTTCGGACCGGGCGAGCAGGGCCTCGCTCTCGCGGATGACGAGCGGTGCGGCGCGGGTACCACTGGCCTTGGCAAAGAGCGAGGTGTAATAACCCCGATTGGGAATATCCTCGTGAGTCGGAGGAGCGACGGCGGTGACGGCCTGCATAACATCCTCGTAGGCGTGGGGGCCAGGGCCCCGACGATCAAGTTCGGCCCAGACCAGTCGGACATAGCCGAGGTCGGAGTCGGTATCCACGGTCCAGCGCAAATCGGCAGCACCGGGATGCGCCACATGGCGGACGGCGAGACGGGAAATCTCCCCGGCCGTCCTGAGCCAGGTCGTCACGTGTTCGCGCTCAGGTCCGGGGGCAGCACCGGCGAGGGTGCGTGCCAGTGCTGCGCGGGAGAAGACCTCGACATCCTGGCCATCGGGCCGGGTGTACGGATCGATATTCGCTGCATAGTCCACCGAAGCGGCAAGAAACGCGTCGACGACTTCGTCGATCGTGTCCGGCGTGTGCAGGGGGCAGTCCCCAGTGAGGCGGACCAGCACGTCGGCCCCGGTCTGCTCCGCCGCCTCGGCGAAGCGGGCGAGGACGTCATCCAGGGCGCCACGAATCACGTCGACGCCTGCGGCACTGAGGTGGGCAACCAGCGGGTCATCGCTCGGATCGACGGAGGTCGCCACCACGACCTGATCCACCCGTCGGCTGGCGCGCACCTGACCCAGCATCCGATCGATCATCGTCAGCACGCCGATCGGTGCAAGCACCTTCCCCGGCAGGCGGGTGGACGACATCCGCGCCTGCACAATCGCCACGACTTTCACGGCGGGACCTCCACGCTGATCCACTGCCGCGGGTCCAGCAGGGACGGGGCGATCGGCCCGGGAAGCTCTTCGCAGGTACGTCGGACGAATGCCGCCACCTGTGCCGGTTCCAACCGCCCCAATCCCTCAAGCGAAGCCAGTTGCGTGGGGTCGTCGACCCCGATCACCACACGATCCGACGGGCGCGCCTGCCGGAGCAGCGTGGCGATCAGCAGCACCTCACGGCTGGCCCCGGCGTGTTTCGCCGCACGGGCAACCGCCGCCGCTAGCGCGCCAGCCCCGGCGACGCGTGCCTCGGCGGCATCGGGCGTTTCGAGCAGCAGGCCCTGCAGGAAGACGGAACGGAGATCGAGCGGGCAGCGCGAGGCGCCCCGCGCCAGCAGCGCGCGCTGATCGAACACGTTGCCCGGCGCCTGAAGCCGCGTCACCTGTGGATCGGCCATCGCGGTCGTCACCTCAGCCGCCGAGTAAACGCTCTGTCCCAGCGCAACGCGCGGATCGGGAATCGCCGCGCGGACCTCGGCGAGCTGTCCGTCTTGAGCCGCGCCATGGGTAAGCAGCGTAAGTCGCCGCACCCCGGCGAAGGGCAGCGCCGCGGCAAGGCCCCGTGCGCCGATATCCTCCTCCGGCTTCGGGGCGACCTTGTTGATGATCTCCGCCTCGCCGCGAACACCGCGCGCGTCCATCCAGCCGCCGAGGCGTTCGACGGCATCCCCGTAGGCGGCGGCGGTATCGAACGCCCGGACGCCCAGCGCCCACGCCGCATCAAGGATGCTCCACGCCTGTGCCCGCGACATCAATGGCTCCGCAGCGAGCCGGCCGTAGGTGATACCGAGCTGCACCGTGCCAAGTACGACGCGCTGGATCGGGCGGTCAGGCATGTGACAGCAGATCCGGCGTGAGGGGGGTGGCGCGGGCGATATCGCGCGGTGCGCGGCGGCCGAGCAGGGTGTCGAGGTCGCGCGGGGGGAGACCATGCCCCGGACGGATGCTGCGAATATTCGACGACGTGAAGACCTCACCGGCACGAATGTCTGCCACGGCGTACAGCGAGCGGCGGAACTGCACGCTCCCCTCCTCGGCCGTGCCTGCGCCGAAGCGGATCTCGCCCAGCATCGCCTCCGCGCGGCGGACCTCATGCACCAGGGTGGCGAACTCCGCCGGCTCGAGCGAGAAATGTCCGTCAGGTCCGCCGTCGGCGCGCGAAAGCGTGAAATGCTTCTCGATCAGGCAGGCGCCGAACGCGACAGCGACAACCGCCGCGGTGGTCCCCATGCTGTGATCGGAGAGTCCGACGGGAACACCATAGGCTGCCGCGAGCATCGGGAGGGTGCGCAGATGCATCGCGTCATCCGGTGCCGGATAGCTGCTGGTGCACCGCAGCAGGATCAGGTCCCGGGTCCCGCCATCGCGAAGCACCGCGACCGCATGATCGATTTCTTCGCGACTCGCCATCCCGGTGGAGAGAATGACCGGCTTCCCGGTCGCCGCGACCTGACGGAGCAACCCGTCGTCCACCAGTTCGAAGCTGGCCACCTTGTGGGCCGGCGCGTCGAGGGATTCGAGCAGCGCGACAGCCGTCGGGTCGAACGGGGTCGAGAACATCGGCAGATTCACGCTCCGCGCCTCCAGAAAAAGCCGCTCGTGCCAGTCCCAGGGTGTGTGCGCTTCGGTGTAGAGATCATGCAACGTCCGGCCGGCCCACGGGCCACCCAGGATCGTGAATTCGGGCCGGTCGCTCCGCAGCGTCAGGGTGTCGGCGGTATACGTCTGCAACTTGATCGCGTCCGCGCCGGCCTCCTTCGCGGCGTGCACTGTCTCCAGCGCGCGCGACAGGCTGCCACCGTGATTGGCGGAGAGCTCCGCCACGAGGAACGCCGGGCTGCCCGGCCCCACCGGCACGTTCCCGATCCGGAGGCTCACCCGGTCCGTCCCGAATCAAAGCACACCCGATCCGTCCCGACCGTCTCGTTCCACCCCAGCCGGCGGAAGATCCGGAGCGATGGCAGATTGGCGATCCCGACTTCCGCATGGATCCGGGTGGCGGGATGCAGCACCTTCAACGCCCGCAGCGCCGTAGCCACCAGTTGGTACCCGAGACCCTGACCTCGCACCTCGGTCGCGAGCCCATAGCTGAGTTCCGCCACACCCCAGTGGTCCTTCGTGTCCAGTCGGATCGCACCGAGCGGGCGACCGGCGTGGGATTCAGCAATGAAGATCAGCACGGTCGGATCGGTGAGCTTGGCGGTGAGCCACTGGAGGTGGCCGGACCATTCGATCGGAGGTCGCTCAAAGGAGGCCGAGCGGGTTATGGGATCGTTGGCCCAGATCCAGAGCGCATAGGCATCGGCAGCCACCGCGGGACGCAGCCGGAGACCGGAGTCGGCATGGACCCGGCTTCCGGCCAGCGCACCGATCCACCGCGCCACCCGCTTGGTTCCCGAACGAAGGGGGGGCAGCGCGACAGCGGCATTCAGCGCGAGATCCAGCTGGTCGGCCAGTGATTCGGGTGACGTCGCGGCGAGCGCATCGACCCCGGGCACGCCGGCGTACACCGCCCACTCAAACCCGCGTCGCTGATTCTCGGCGAGCAGCACGACGGCCAGGGGCACGCCCACCATCGCCGCTTCCCAGAGCGTGGCACCCGCACCGGTGAGCAGGCGACCGCACGTGGCAATGCCCTCCCACGGCTGCTGCGGATCCAGCGAAGCCCAGCCGGCCGGCATCCAGTCACCCAGTCGGGCAAAATCACCGGGCTTGTGGCGTGCCGCGAGCACTTCGAGTGCTGCCGCGACGTGACGGGGCGGGTGGCCACCCCCGAGCAGGACCGCCGTGGGTCCAGGCGCGTTGCACCACCGCGGGAGGCCGGTCCGGATCGGCAGGACATCGGGACCGGCAAGGACCGCCCCGACGAAGAGGGGATAATCGGAAAGGCTCGCGTGTGGGCTGGGATTCCAGACGGCATCGAATCCTTCGGGGACCGGGCCGCAGAGGTCATCCACCAGAATCCGGGCGCGCACATCGTCGCGCAGGGCCGCCCGCTCGCGACGAGCTCGATCATAGCTGTCGCATACCAGGACGGTGCTGGCGCCTGCGCCCTCCGGCGCCCGGGCAGCCAGGAGACTGGCGCGGGCCGCCGCGAATGGCAGGTCCACGTCGCCGGGAAACCGCACGGCACCGAGTCCGAGGTCGAGCCAGGCTTCCGCGAGGGCGGCGCAGCGCATCAGGTGACCGGCACCGATCTGCGCGGTCGCGTCCGCGTCGACCTCGAGGGTGAGATCAGGCGTCGTGTCAGGCACTGGTCGTCGCCGTCACGCGTTCGAACGCCAGGACGAACGCCTGCACGACGCGATCAACATCGGTATCCGCCATTGTCGGGAAGAGTGGCAAGGTGATCGTCTCGGCGTAATACTGTTCCGCCTGCGCGAGGTGGACGCCAGCGAAGCCGTGGCGCTGGTAGTACGGGTGACGGTAGACCGGGAGGTAATGTACGTTGACCCCGATCCCCAAGGCGCGCAGCTCCTCGAACAGCGCGCGGCGGAGCTGGGCCGGGACCCGCACGACATACAGGTGGTAGCTCCCGCGGGAGTGGGGCGGGACCGTCAGCGGCCGGACCTCGGGCAGCGCGGCGAATGCCGCATCGTAGCGAGCCGCCAGGGCCCGACGGCGTTCGACGAATGTCCCCAGTCGCTTGAGCTGACTCAGGCCGAGCGCGCACTGCAGGTCGGTGATCCGGTAGTTGTAGCCGAGCTCCTGCTGTTCATAGTACCACGGCCCTTCGTCACGGGTGAGTTCGGCGGGATCGCGCGTGATACCATGCGTCCGGAACCGGAGCATGGCGTGGTAGCAGGACTCGTCATTGGTGGTGACGGCGCCGCCCTCTCCGGTCGTAATGTGCTTGACGGCGTGAAACGAGAAGCAGCACATCGCGCTGTGGCGACAGGCTCCCACGGCATGCCACTGTCCATCCGCAGTCTGGTACTCCGCCCCCAGCGCATGGCAGGCGTCTTCGACGATAGTCCAGCCGCGCTCCCCAGCGATCGTCGCCAGCCGCTCCATGTCGGCGACCTGTCCGGCGAAATGCACCGGGGCGAGCACCCGCACCCGGGAATCATCGGGAAGCGCGTCCGGGTCGAGCAGCGCGGTTCCGGGTGACACATCGGCAAAGCGGACCGAGGCACCGAGGTAGAGGGCGGCGTTGGACGTGCCGGCGAAGGTCATCGCGGTGGTGAGCAGTACGCCGTCCGGACCGAGACCGGCGGCAGCGTAGGCGGCGTGGAGCGCGGCCGTCCCGCTGTTGAGGACGACCGCGAATCGGGCACCGGTCGCCTTCGCCAGTGCGGCCTCGAAGGCGGCGACCCCGGGCCCCTGGGTCAGGAAATCGGCGCGGGCGGCGGCGCAGAGCGCTCGCACATCCGATTCCGCGATGGTCTGACGGCCATACGGCAGGTAGGTCATGACAATCCAAGTCCGGCGAGCAGGCCGCGCAATCCCTCCACGTCGAGTTGATCGGGATTGGTGTCGCTGCGGTAGGTGAACGCCTCGGGTACCGGCTGGCCCTTCCGGGTGCCGTTGGTGAACCAGGGGAACTCGGGGCAGACCACGTAGTGGGTCCCAAGGTCGAGGGTGTGGCGTGCGTCATCTTCGCCGATCATCAGCTCGTGCAGCTTCTCTCCCGGACGGATCCCGACGATGTCCATTTCACAGTTGGGAGCCAGCGCGTGGGCCAGCGTCATGATATTGGTGGAAGGAATCTTCGGCACGAACAGCTCGCCGCCGTGCATCGTCTCCAGCGCCGTCACCACGAAGCGAACGCCGTGATCCACGGTGAGCCAGAAGCGGGTCATGCGCGGGTCAGTGATGGTCAACCGTCCCGTCTCACGCGCCTGGCGGAAGAAGGGAACAACCGAACCCCGGCTCCCAACCACGTTGCCGTACCGCACCACGGCGAAGCGGGTTCCCCGCGCCCCAGCGTAAGCGTTCCCGGCGATGAACAGCTTGTCGCTGCACAGCTTGGTGGCGCCGTAGAGATTGATGGGATTGGCGGCCTTGTCGGTGCTGAGCGCGACCACCCTTTCGACATTGCAGTCGAGCGCGGCATCGATGACGTTCTGGGCCCCCAGCACATTGGTCTTGATCGCCTCGAAGGGATTGTACTCCGCCGCCGGCACCTGTTTCAGTGCGGCGGCGTGAATGACGATGTCGACGCCTTTGAAGGCCCGCCGGAGCCGGTCGAGGTCGCGCACGTCGCCCAGAAAGAAGCGCATCCGGTCATCCTGGATGCGCTGTGCCATCTCGTACTGCTTCAGCTCATCCCGGCTGTACACGATGACTTTCGCCGGGGCATACTCGTCGAGCACCGTGCGGGCGAAGGCGTTCCCGAAGGAGCCGGTGCCGCCGGTGATCAGGACCGTCTTGCCGTGCAATGGCATGAGTCTCCTCAGCAGCCAAGGAGGAGCACTGTGTGCCCCAGGGTGTGGACACCGGCCCGGGCCAGCGCCGCTTCGCATTCACGCAGGAAGGCCGGATCCTCCTCCACCGCGGCCGCGAAGAGTGCCATCACTTCGACCAGCGCATCGGTCAGCCGCTCCGCCGCATCGGGCGCGTCGGCACCGAATTCAAGGGAGGGATGGAAGAACAACAGGAATTTGAGCACCGCGAGGCGGAGGCAGAGATTCTGGGTGTAGACCAGCAGGTCGGGCGCGTCGGTGTACAGGTCCCGCAGCCAGTAGAGTGAGGCGTACCGGGTGAAGGCCTGATCGAGGATGTCTCCGTGCCCGGCTTCCCAACCTGACCGACGCTCGGCCCAGGCGGCAATGATGGCGGCCTCGGTGGCTTCGGGTCCGTCCTTGGTTGCGGCCGCAAATCCACCGAAGACCGTCTGGATCAGCTCGCGGAACCGCGCCACACTGGAATAGCGGACTCGATTGTTCAGCACCTCGGCGACTGCGCGGAGCGAGACCGCACCGGGGAGGTTCATCGCCGCGAAGTTCCGGGCGAGCTGCTCCAGTTCGGCCGGATCCTCGATCAGGGCCAGCTCCCCGGCCAGCGCCGCCTCATCAAACACCTCAACGCCCCGATAATAGAAAGGCCGGGTACGCTCGGCGAAGGTCGCAAGGCAGAACAGGCGGGTCGCCAGAGAATGCTCTCCGCGCGCCAGCAGGGTCAGCATCGCGGCGCGGATATCGTCGCAGTAGCGCTCCCATGGAGCAGGCGAGTCGGCGGAGATGGTTCGGCGCGGGACGACTCCAAGCGCGGCGGCGGCATCGCTGTTCTCGAGGGCCAGCGCATCGGGATCGTGGAGACAGCGCCGGGCCAGGGTGGTACAGGCCAGCGACCCGGTCAACTCCATCCGGTCGCCCACGCGGGCGAGAATCCGCAGATCAGGCAGCGGTCCAGCCGGCGCGGGATGATGGAGAGGACAGGCCGGGTCGGCGCAGGTGGGGACATCGACCATGTACCGCGCGGCAATCCATTCACGGATCGGCACGGGACGGGGCCTCGGCGCGCGAGGCGGGCGGGTGCGAGAGCGAGTTGTTGTCATGCCCCTCGGGAAGGCAAGCGGCATACCGACCGGTCACGCGCGGCTAACTGCTTGTTGCGCAAGCGATAACAGCATACTGACTGAACGCCCCCCCTCCCCTTCCGGCAAGGGCTGCCGGACAGCGGCAACCTCGACCCTCCATCGACCTCAAGTTCTGCCCCGGACCGCCGATACCATTTTGCAGACGGCAATGACGCCGTTCCCATGCAGGACCGGAGCAGGGACGCTCCGACACAGTTGGTTATGGAGCTACTCCCATGTCGCGTATCAACACGAATGCCGCAGCGAACACCGCGTACCGGAACCTCACTGCCTCAGGCAGCGTTCTCGACAAGCAGATCGCCAAGCTGTCGAGCGGTTTCCGCATCAACCGCGCGGGCGATGACGCCGCCGGGCTGAGCATCGCGAACAAGCTGCGCTCCGAGGGCCGCTCGTTGATGATGGCCTCACGGAATGCGACCCAGGCCGGCTCGGTGCTGAACATCGCCGACGGCGCAGTGAACGTCCTCTCGACCGTGCTTGACCGTATGAAGGAACTGGCGACCCAGGCGGCCTCGGCCAACCTGAGCACCACGGATCGCAGCAAGGTGCAGGCGGAGCATGCGTCGCTGCTGGTCGAAGTCGACCGCATCGTGAACAGCACCCAGTACCAGGGCGCGACCCTGCTGGCCGGCGGCTACGGCACCCAGGTCTCCAGCGCGACTGGCGCCTTGGTTTCCGGTGGTTCCATCGGTGGTTCGGCCAACGCCACTGCGGCGGCCGTCGTTCTGAACAATGCCAAGGCGTCGACCACCTACACCCTGGCGCTGGCGTCCGGCGCAACCACCGGCTCGATCGCTTCGGCGACCCTGACGGACCAGAGCGGCAACTCGCAGACGGTGCAGTACATCTCCACCACGGCAGCGACTGCCGGCGTCGGTGGCGCACCTGGCGCGCAGACCCTCAACTTCAGCGCTCTGGGCGTGACCATCAGCTCGACCTTCATCGATGGTTCCGCAGCGAACGGCACTGGTGCCACGATCGTCAGCACCGCCGCCGCCGCCGCCTCGTTCCAGATCGGTTCCGATGCCTCCAGCAATAGCCAGATCGGTATCGCCCTGGGCAACGTGACCGCCGCCGGACTCGGAATCAGCACCACGGCCTTGTCGACCTCCGCGTCGGCTCTGACCTCGCTGACCACGATCAACACCGCCATCGACACCCTGAACACCACGATCGGCACGATCGGCGCGGCGCAGAACCGCCTCGAGTTCGCGCAGACCAACCTGACGTCGATCATCCAGAACGTCACTGCCGCGGAGTCCGTCATCCGCGATGCAGACATGGCGTACGAAATGACCGTCTTCACGAAGACCCAGATCCTGCAGCAGGCCGGCACCGCGATGCTGGCGCAGGCGAACCAGCTGCCCCAGGGCATTCTGACCCTTCTCCGGGGTTGAGCTAGTCGGAAACGCATGAACCTCGGACGTCGGGTCTCCCGGCGTCCGAGGTGTTCCCGTCTCAGGAGGTAGACCGTGTCCACACCCACCAGTTCCGTCAGTGGTCTCGTCAGCGGCATCCAGTGGCGCGACCTGATCGACCAGATCATCACGGCGGAAAGCGCACCGGCCACGCAGGCACGGGCCAAGGTCACGGCGAACAACAGCAAGCTGACCACCTACAAGACCTACCGTACGCTGCTGGAAACGCTGCGCACGTCGGTGAAGAAACTGCGCGACGGTTCCGCGTTCGATGGGATGACCGCCAGCGCCGTCATCACCAGCGGGATCAAGCAGCTTGCCACCGCCTCCGCCGGCCCGACCGCGCAGGCCGGGAGCTACACCGTCCAGGTCACCTCGCTCGCCGCCCAGCAGAAGCTGATGGGGACCACGCAGGCCAGCAGCACCACCGCCCTCGGACTGAGCGGTCAGATCTCGGTGAACGGCGGCGCGGCAATCACCATCAGCGCGACCGATACGCTCAGCGACATCCGCGACCGCATCAGCGTCGCCAATACCGGCGCCAGTCCCAGCAAGGTGACCGCCTCGGTCCTGTCAATCGGCGCCAGCTCCAACCGCCTGGTCCTGACCAGCGACACGCTTGGCAGCACCGGCATGACCCTGTCCGACGTCAGCGGCAACGTGCTGCAGACCCTGGGGCTGCTGTCCGCACCGTCGACCATCGCGCCTGCCGCCGTGGTCCAGGCCGGCACTGATGCGGTTTTCTCGATCAACGGCGTCCCGCTGACCCGGACCAGCAACACGGTGACCGATGCCCTCGCCGGCGTCACGCTGCAATTGACGGCAGCGGAGCTCGGCGCCGTGACGACGCTGACGGTCGACCGTTCCGGCAGCAGCGCCAAAAGCGCCATGACGGCGGTAACCGATGCGTACAATGCGGTGGCCGCCTTTCTGAAGGAGCAGGGGACGCCGCCGGCCGACACGGCCACCAAGCCGGTGCTGTACGGCGAATCGCTGTTGCGGATCGCCCGCGGCAGCCTGCCGAGCACCCTGCAGCGGTTCATCGGCGGGGCGGCGATCGACCTGAACTCCGCCGGCCTGGCGGGACTCTCCCTGCAGGCGGACGGCAAGCTGGCGCTCGACAGCGCGAAATTCGACGCCCTCTTCTCCGGCCGCCTCGCGGACCTGCGCAGCCTCTTCCAGCAGCAGGGCTCCACCACCACGGGGGTGGGACTGACCTACCTGGCGGCCCCGATGAGTGTGAGCGACGGCACCTACCCGGTCACTATCACGACGCTCGCCACCAGGGCGACGGTGACCGGTGCCGGGCTTGCCGGCGGAATCTTTTCCGATGATGCGACGCCGGACACCATGACGGTGACCGATGCCGCCACGGCCAAGACCGCGACCATCACGCTGACCGACGGCATGACCAGCACCCAGATCGCCGCCGCGCTCACCGCCGCCTTCACCGCCGCCGGCCTGGGGCTCACGGCCACGGATTCGGGCGGACAGGTCACGCTCGACCAGCCGCTGTATGGCAGCAGCGGCAGCATCACCGTCGCCTATACTGCCGGTGGCACATTGAGCGGCACGCTGCCGATCGCCGCCGGCGTCTACGCCGGTGTAGACGTCGCCGGCACGATCAACGGTGAGGCGGCGACGGGCGCGGGACAGTCCCTGGTGAGCGCCGTCGGCACGACGGTGGCAGGGCTGAGCCTGCTGTATTCCGGTACGACCCTCGGCGCCGCTGGAACCGCGACCATCAGCCTCGGCACCGGCGCCCTGCTGGAGCGGATGCTGGACGACATGGTCCAGAGCACCACGGGCGTCCTGTCCAAGCGCGAATCCTCGCTGACGGAGCAGATGACCACCCTCAACAAGCGGGCGGATGCGATCGATGCCCGCCTCGAGCGGCGGCGTGCCTCGCTGACGAAGCAATACGTGAACATGGAAATCGCCATCAGCAAGCTGCAGAATTCGTCGAGTTCGCTCCTCGCGACGATCAACAACGTGAACAGCTTCAACAACGCCTGAACCGTCCGGGGTTTCCTCTGCCGATCACGACCCTCTCCCCATGAGCTTCCTCGCCCTGCTCTCCTCCCCCCATTTGCTGGGGGAGATGGTCCGCACCGGCGAGGCGCCGCTGGTCGTGCTCGGCCGCAACCGCACGGTGACCGCCGCGGCCCATGCCCTCGGATTGCCTGCCCTCCATGTCGACGACCTGTTCCGCCGGGATGAGCGGGTGGCGCTCCAGGATCACGTGGACGATCTCTCCCGTCACCTTGCCGGCGCGATGCCCGTGTCACCCAAGGACTACCAGCGCTGGGGCTGGTGGGCACTCGAGTACGCCTTCGCCAACACGCTGTCCCACGGGGCTCGGACCCGGCGGCTGATCGAGGCCGGCCTCACCCTGGCCCCGGGGGCGCAGGGGATCGTGCACGACGGCGATGGCTTTGCCCACGGCGCCGTCGTCACCCTCGCCGCCCGCGAACGCGGTCTTGTCGCCCTCGGTTTTCCACCGCAGGCCGGCGGCGCGCTGCACACCGCCCAGGACATGGCGCTCACCCCGCTCGCGAAAGAAGGCGCCTGCGAGGACTGGCGCGGTCTTGCGCTGCCAGCCGATCGCCGGCTGACGGTGGTGACCTTTCATGCCAACGAGATTGCCCAATGCTTCGGGCCGCTGCGGGAGGCCCCCGATCTGCGCATCGTGATGGATCGCCGCGATCCCTGGTCCTTCGGTGGCCCCGCCGTGGACGCCACTCCGGTCGGTCCCGCGCGACCACTGATTGTCCCACACTGGCCGGCGCTGCACGGCATCACCGCCGCACCGTGGGAGCGGGAGATCTGCGAACACCTGTTCATCACCTACCAGCCCTGGTTGCGTGAATCGCTGCATTGGGCCCTGGCGGCGTATCGTGCCGGCGAGGTCCGGGCGCTCCTCGGCGCCCAGGATTTCCTGCCGCACATGCGGACCCGGATGCTCGCCTGTCGGACGCTCGGCATTCCCACGATCCTCATGCAGCACGGGGCCTATCATGCGCATCGCCCCGCGGGCCGGGGCGACCGCAATCACCAGATCGCCGATCACACGCTGACGTGGAGCCGCGCCGTGTCGCGCGAGCTGACGGACTGGGGCCTCACCCGTCCGACCCATGTCATCGGCTGGCCCCAGGGCACGGCACCGATCGCCGGTGAGGCGGCCGTGCTTCGGGCCGCGTCGGCGAGTGTGGAGCGTCCATGGGTGGTGCTGGCGACCGGTTCGAGTTCCGACACCGCCGAGCTGCCCTATGACCAGGGGACCCAATTCCTCGCCGAGGTGCTCCCGGCGCTGCGCGCGGCACGGCCCGATGTCCCGATCGTGCTGAAGGGTCATCCGTTCTACGACTCGGAGGAACGGCTCGCCGAGCTCTGCCGCACGCTTGGCATCAGCGGGGTCACGATCCAGGTCGGCCAGATCAACATGTGGGAAGTCGTGGCGGGTGCCGCGGCGGTGATCGGGACCAAGAGCACGTCGGTGTTCAGCGCCGCGGCACTCGGCGTGCCGGTCGCCGTCTACTATCCCTTCGAGGACGAGCCCTGGTTCGACCGGTATGCCGATACCCCGGTCGCCCGGACCCCGGCGGCGCTGACGGCGCTACTGCAACGCGACCCGGTGACGTGGAACACATCCCCTGGTGCCAGCGTGCGTCAGCAGTTCCGGACCGATGTCCGGGCCGCGCGGCGGCTGGTCGCGGTGGTTCGCAAGATTGCGCGGGGCAGTGAGTCCTCCCCTTCAGTCAGCGCCCGTCGCGCCGATACTGTGAAGCAGAAGCGGTCGTGTCGTACGCCCATCCCGCGCCAGCCCGGAGTCGCCATCCCATGATTCGCCGCAGCATCGATCGGTACAATCAGGTCGAAGTGCTCACCCTCCCGGCGCCGCGCCGCCTGGTGCTGGTCTACTCGCACCTGCTCGCCACGCTGCGGCTGAGCCGTCATCAGCTCAACGCCCAGGAGTTCGAGCCACTGGGCAAGAGCCTCTGCAAGGCCCAGGACGTCGTCAACGAGCTGCTGGTCACGCTCGACCGCGAAGCCGGGGGTCCGCTCGCGGAGAATCTGGTCTCGCTCTATGCCTGGTTCCTGTCGGAGATTCTGGCCGTCGGAGTGCGGGGTGAGATCGCCCGACTCGACCGGCTCATCCAGCTGGTCGCCGAGCTGCACGGCGCCTGGGATCAGGCGGCGACCGAGGTGCTGGCGACGGAATCGATGGTTCAACCGGCATGAGCGACATTCCCGAGGCCGGGTATCGCGCCGCCCTCGCGGGTCTGGAACAGCAGCGCGCCGGATTCCGCCGTCTCGCCGCGCTGACCGGGGCGGAACGCACCGTGCTCCGGGAGGAAGACCTGACGGTCCTGGTCGACCTGGTCACGGCGGGCGACGATCTGCTCCCCGACCTGGAACGTGCGTCACAGGAGTTTCGGGAGCGGACCGTGGCGCAGCGGCAGGCTACCGGCCCGCGGGCCGATGCCCTCCGCCACATGGTGGCCGCGACCGCGAACGACGGCCGGGCGACCAGCACCGCATTGCTGCGCCTGCTCGGGGAGGTCCGTTCCCGGCAGGAGGTGGTGGGTCGGGAGCTGCAAGGGCTGGATCCGGAGGAACCGGTCAGCCTGATGGATGTGCGGGGGTAGGGACTCAAGTTTCCGGGTGCCCGGTCGATACTGCCGGGTATAGAGAACCGGACCTGGAGGCTACATGGCCACGATTGAAGCAGTCGCAAGCCGCGGGGCAGAACGCAGTCTCCCCCCGGTGAAATACTCAGGGGGACACAGCGCGGCCCGGCCCGACAGCACCCAGCCGGCGGCCACTCCCCAGGACGTAGTGCACGTGTCAGACGCGGCACGGTCGCTTGCCCGATCCAAGGGCGCAGATCAGGCCGCGGAACTGCAACTGTCCCCCAAGATGCTGCGCGAACTGATGGCCACGCCGAAACCTCGTTTAGGCACCGCCACCGAAACCAATCGAGTGGAACTATGAGCATCGATCCGACCTCCCCGAAGCCCGTCTCCGGCACTCGCTCTGAACCGGGCAGCAGCAAAGGAGTGCGGCAGAGCGGCGACATGCGCATCGGCGTTCCCCGGCTCGACAGCCGGGAGGCCGAGGGTACCACTGGCGACCAGGTCGAGCTGTCCAGCGACGCCCGCGCGGCCGGTGAGGCCCGCGGGGCCGCCAGCGCCTCCGGACTCTCCAGCAGCCGGCTGCGCGATGTGCTGCAACGGCTGACCTCAGGATTCTACGATACCGCCCAGGTGCGCGACACGGTAGCTCGTCGTGTACACACTGAGCAGGACCTTTAAGGCTCTGGGAGACGGACCATGAAGTGTCTCGTTGTAGATGACTCTGCGACCATGCGGCGCATCGTGGTGAACGCGCTCAAGAGCATCGGCTACACCGATGTCATCGAAGCAGGCGACGGCAGTGAAGCGCTGCAGAAATGCGATGCGAGCATCGAGCTCGTGATCACCGACTGGAACATGCCGGTCATGGGCGGGCTCGATTTCGTCAAGGGACTGCGCAGCAACCCGGCGCACGCCAAGACCCCAATTCTCATGGTGACCACCCGCAGCGTGA
The DNA here is from genome assembly GCA_039934355.1 of Gemmatimonadales bacterium. Classification (GTDB taxonomy): domain Bacteria; phylum Gemmatimonadota; class Gemmatimonadetes; order Gemmatimonadales; family GWC2-71-9; genus JADJOM01. The sequence continues at coordinate 85,150 of JBDTMI010000001.1, read as the reverse complement.
AGGAGGACATCATGCAGGCGGTCGAAGCCGGCGTCTCCAGCTACATCCTCAAGCCTTTCACGCCGCAGGTGCTGAAGGAGAAGATCGACCAGATGCTCTCCCTGCCCTCCGGCGCAACCTGATTTCGTCCGAGGGTGACATGGACGCCGCCCAGGTGAAGGTGCTGGCCACCGAGCTGGAAACGACGCTCGGTCTGCTGGCGGAACTCATTGCCGAACTTCAGGGCCACCGTGCCGAATGGTCGGCCTCGCCCCGCATCCGGGAGCTGGTGCACCTCCTGGCCGGCCAGCCCAACCTCTCCGAACTGCCGGCCGTGCTGCTGCGTGCGCACGCCGAGATCAGCGCGGTCATGGGAGGCATCCGGCTCACCCGCGAGGCGATCGAGGCCCACGCCGTCGAGCGGATCCGAGATACCAGGGACAAGCTGTCCAGCGTGACCGCCACGACCGAGAACGCGACCGTCGAGCTGATGAATGGCCTCGACCGGTCGCTGGAGATGATCAGCCATCTCGAGCGCCAGGCGAACCACGCCGACGCCGGCGAAAGGTTCCAGGTCCTGCGGGATCAGGTCAGCGCGCTGTACAACCTGCTCCAGTTTCAGGATATCACGACCCAGCAGCTCGAGGGCGTGGGTCACGCACTGCTCGACCTCGAAACCCGGATCGGCGCCGTTTCGGCCCTGTTCGATCGGACCATTGGCGCCCGTTCCGAGCGCCCCGCGTCCGCTTCGCCGGCCTCGTCCGCCCATCTGGCCTTCAACCCCGACGCGACCATGCAGCGCTCGCGGGCGGATCAGGCTGCCATCGACGCCGCCTTCCAGGGGGCCCGGAATGGAAACGCCGGCTCCGTCGACCCCATCCGCGCCTGAGCCGGGGCCGGTCCGCGTCGAGAGCCCTGCCCTCCTGGACGGCATCCAGCGGGACAAGCTCTCGCTGATCGGGCACATGGCTTCGAGCATCGCGCACGAACTCTCCAACCCGCTCGCCACGATCGTGGCCAGCGCCCAGGCGATCCTCGCGTTCTGGCCCCGTCCCGGCATGCCCGGCGCACCAGTCAGCACCAGCCGCGATGGCTGGGGACCGCCTCCCGAGTTCGCCGCCGCCGGGGTACCCCTGCGGCAGCTGCGCGAGGACCTCGAGCTGATCCTGGCCGAGGCGCGCCGGGCCGGCGATATCGCGCACGGCCTGCTGGCCTCCGCCCGCTGGCAGACCCCGGAATGGCGCGTTGCCTCGACGGCGGACATCGTGCGCCGCACCGTCCAACTCTGCCGCCATCACCTCAAGCTGCACAACGTGACGCTCCAGGCGCCCCACTTCGATCCGCAGGACGGCTATCCCCTCTGGAGCCGGGTGCGGGGCGATGCGAATCAGCTGCAACAGGTGCTGCTCAACCTCATCATCAACGCCCAGCAGGCCATCACGGCGCAGCGGGGCTACGGCACCATTCGCCTCACGCTGGCACCCGACGGGCCGAACTGCGTGGTGCTGACGGTCGAGGACGACGGACCCGGCGTCCCCGAGAGCATGCAGCAGGCGATCTTCGATCCGTTCTATACCACCAAGCCGGCCGGTCAAGGCACCGGTCTCGGCCTGTCGATCTCCGCGGAGATCATCCGGGCGCATGGCGGCGAGATCGGCGTGACCTCGCCTCCAGGCGGCGGGGCGCGATTTCGGCTGGTCCTGCCCTCGCTCGCGGTGAGTGAACGTCCGTTGCGCCTTGAGGCCAGTTCCCCGGGCACGGCCGACCTCGGACCCGCCACCCGGAGCTCACCGGTCGACAATCCCTCTCACGGCCGGCTGCTCCTGGTCGATGACGAACCCGCGGTCCGCAAGAGCGTCAGCCGGTTCCTGCTGCGCTACGGCTTCACGGTGACGGAAGTCGCCGGGGGCCAGGCCGCTGCGCACGCCCTCCGGCACGACGCATACGATGCCATCATTTCGGATTTCCGAATGCCCGATTTTTCCGGTGAAGATCTCTACGCGCTGATCGAGCACGAATTCCCCGACATGGCGCGTCGCGTGGTGTTCACCAGCGGCGATCTGAATGGCGCGGAGACCGTGGCGTTCCTCGAGCGCTCCGGCTGCCCAGCCCTGCAGAAGCCCTACGAACTCGCGGAGCTGGTGCGCCTGCTCAAGACCATGTGCACCATCGCCCACCCGCCGGTCCCCCGACGCGCCACCGCCTGAGCGAGCCCCATGCCCACGCCCCGTCGTCCCGAGTCCTCCCTCGCACCCTACCCGATGCCCTCGATCGACTTTGGCGCCGCCCCCGGCGCTGACCGCCTGATTCTCGCGGGCCTGCCCGACGCGGTCCTCATTCTCGATCCGCTGGGGGTGGTGAGCGACGGCAATGCCGCCGCCGAGCGCCTGTTCGAACGATCGTTGTCGGCGCTCAGGAACAGTCCGATCGACCGACTGGTGACGCTGCCCGATGCGGGTGCCGGTCGGGGCGGGCTCGGTGGCCGCCTGCGCACCCCCGCGCGGCCGCCGATCGAACGCTGGCAGGGCTGTCGGGGGCATGGACTCGATGGACGCGAGTTTCCCTGCGATATCGCCCTCGGAACGCTGGCCACCGGCGCACCGGGCCGTTTCGTGCTGCAGGTGCAGGCGACGGGGGCCCGCGAATTCGAAGCCTCCCAGCGGCGCGAGTCAGCCAAGATGAGCGCCGTCGCCACACTGGCGACCGCGATCGCGAACGACTTCAACAACGCCCTCGCGGCCATTAACGGGAGTATCGAAGCCGCCCGGTTGCGTATTGCGTCCCAGGATCGTCCGCCGCCGCGCGAACTGCTGGATGCGAAAGAGGCCACCCAGGGTGCAGCGCGTCTCGTCCGCCGGCTGCTGAATTTCGCCCGGCCCACACCCGGCTTTCGTCGACCGGCCGATCCGGGGGCGCTGCTCGAGGAAGCCGCGCGCGTCCTGCGCCGTGACCTCGACCCCCGCATCACGCTGGTCACCCGCGTGGATCACGGTGACTGGTGCATCATGGCCGATGTTGAACAGGTGACCGATCTGGTGGTCAGTCTCGGCCTCAATGCCATGGAAGCGATGCCGACTGGTGGCATCCTCACCCTCTCCTCGGCCCGTGCTGCCGCGGGCGTATTCGGCCTGGGCGCGCCCGAAGCCGCCAACGGCCGTGAGTACGTCCGCCTCGATGTGCGCGACACCGGGGTCGGCATCCCCCCGGAGATCCTGCCTCGCATCTTCGAGCCGTTCTACACCACGAAGGAGGCGGGACGCGGCTCAGGCCTCGGCCTCGCGACCGCCTACGGCGTGCTGCGCCATCATGAGGGAGGCATCACGGTGGAGAGCGCGCCGGGTGCCGGCACCACGTTCCAGGTGTTTCTCCCGCGCTCCCACGCGGCCTGCCCGGTACCGGTGGTCGCCCCGGCGCTCGAGCTCGGCACCGGCAACGGTCGCATCCTCCTGGTGGACGATGACGCGGCAGTACGCCGCCCACTCTGTCAGGCACTCGGGCTCTGCGGCTACACGGTGGTGGAGGCGCGTGACGGCATGGAGGCGCTTCGCGTCATGGGCGACGATCGCACCGCCGTGGACCTCGTCCTGCTCGACGTCAAGATGCCCGGCATGTCGGGCTGGGATGTCCTCGCGGAACTCCGCCGCCGTGTCCCAGCGCTCCCGGTCATCCTCACCAGCGGCTATACCCATGAGGACAGCGCGCCACCGGCCGATGCCCCCATCCCGGACGCCTACCTCCCCAAGCCGTACGATCTGGCGGAGCTCACCACCGTGGTCCGCCGACTCCTGCTTCCGCGTCGGCCTGCCGATACTCAAGCATGATGAAAGCCCTGGTCATCGAGGACGACGCAGTAGCCCGGCTGGTGCTGAAGCGCCTGCTCACCCGTTTCTTCCCCCACAACGTGCTCGAGGCCGAGGACGGTGAGGCGGGATGGGCGGTTGTAGAGCAGGAACGCCCCGCCGTCATCTTCTGCGACATGTTCATGCCCAACCTGGACGGGGTCGGTTTCCTGCAGCGGCTTCGGGCCCATCCGGAACTGAAGGACACTGCACTGATCGCCATCACTTCCGCGCAGGAACCGGAATTCGTGCGCCAGCTCATCCAGCTCGGTGTCGCGGACTACCTCGTCAAGCCGATCGGCCTCGAAGCGACCGTGCACCGGCTCGAGAAGCTCCTGCCCGGTCTGCTGACCGCGGCGCGGGCACGGGAAGCTGCCGCACTCGCCGTCGCCGCAAGGGCGGCCGCCGCCGCCGCCAAGGCTGACGCCGCCGCCAAAGCGGCCGAGGCCGCAGCGGCTGTGGTCGCAGCGGCAGAAGTTGCTGGGGCCACCGCCCCGGCGACCGAATCGGCATCGCCCGACCCCGCCCCGACGTCCTGAGCTATTGATCTCGCTGGGGGCGGCCCGGTAGTCTTCCGGGCATGACCCGGCAGAACATCTCCAGTGGAGCACCGTGGGAAGCCATCGTCGGCTATTCGCGGGCGGTACGCATCGGTTCCACCATCCATATCTCCGGCACCACCGCCACCGGCCCTGACGGCACCATCGTCGGCCCGGGAGATCCCTACGCCCAGACCCGACAAGCGCTTTCCAACATTGCCCGCGCCCTGGGACAAGCCGGCGCCGGGATGAGCGACGTGGTCCGGACCAGGATGTTCGTGACCGACATCAGCCAGTGGGAAGCATTCGGGCGGGCACACGGGGAAGTGTTCCGTGATATCCGTCCCGCGGCGACGATGGTGGAGGTGTCCCGACTGATCGACCCGGAGATGATGATCGAAATCGAGGTCGACGCGATCCTCTCATGAGTCAGAAGGTCATCGTCGTTGACGCCTTCACCACCACCCCGTTCGCGGGCAATCCCGCGGCGGTGGTCCTCCTCTCCGCTCCGGCAGATGAAGAGTGGATGCGGCTGGTCGCGCGGGAGATGAACCTCGCCGAGACCGCCTTCCTGCACCCCGAAGCGGATGGGTGGCGACTGCGCTGGCTGACTCCGACGGTGGAAGTGGATCTCTGCGGGCACGCGACACTCGCCAGTGCGCATGTCCTGTGGGAGGACGGCCACCTCTCGCACAATATGCCCGCCCGGTTCCACACCCGGAGCGGATTGCTTACCGCGACCTGCGAGCATCCGCAGATCATCCTCGACTTCCCCGCCAAGCGGGCCGAAGCGAGCGACCCGCCCGAGGCACTCTGTCGAGCCCTCGGCATCACCACGCCACGCTGGATCGGCCGGAATCAGTTCGACTACTTCGTGGAACTCGCCGATGAAGCCGCGGTACGAGCCCTCATGCCAGATCACGCCATCCTCGCTTCGCTCCCGGTGCGCGGTGTCATCGTCACCGCGCGCGCCGACGCAGGCGCCCCGCATGATTTCGTCTCCCGGTTCTTCGCGCCGGGGTCCGGCATCGCCGAGGATCCCGTCACCGGCTCGGCCCATTGTGCCCTCGCCCCCTACTGGAGTGCCAGGCTGGGACGTACCGAGCTCGTCGGGTATCAGGCCTCGCTGCGTGGCGGGACTGTCCAGGTTCAGGTGCGCGGTGATCGGGTGCTTCTTGGCGGCCAGGCGGTGACGATGATGCGGGGGATGTTGATGAGGTAAGCTGGCGGCTGAACGGTGAACGCCGGACGCTGCGGCTCGCCATCGCCCCCATGCAACCCCAGCCCGGACTGACGCATCCCCTCGCTGTCTCTCCCCGGCGAATCATCATGCGTCTCCTCCTCCCCAGCCTGCTGCTCATTGCTCCGCTCGCGGCCCAGGGACCGGTCAGCGACCTGCGTATCGAGTACGACCGGATGGCGATCCGGCCGCTGTGGCCCGGCTTCTCGCCCGAGTCCACTGCGCTGGCGATCTACGACGGACACTCCACCTGGCTTTTCCGCCACCCGGCCCCGCCAGCCGGGTTCGTCCGTGACGTTGAGATGCCCGACACCTACGTCATGTCCGGGCGGCACACCGACGTCCGAGCCAACACGCACGTCGAGCTCGGCGGCGTCCCAACCGCGACCCTGCTTCTCCCCGACCATCCCGTCAGCCTCACCCGCCTCGCCGCAGTCCTGATCCACGAGGCGTTCCACGTCTATCAAGCCCGGATTCATCCGACCTGGTATGGCAACGAGGCAACGCTCTTCACGTATCCCGTCACCGACTCCGCCGCGCAGCAGTTGCAGCGACTGGAGACAGACGCGTTCCGCCGGGCGCTGCTCCCAACAGGCCAAGCCTCATGCTGGGCCTCGCGTGCCATGGCGCTGCGGCAGGCGCGAGTCCGCCGCATCAGCGCCGAGGCGATGTCGTACGAGCGGGGCAACGACCTCAACGAGGGGCTCGCCACGTATGTCGAGTGGCGTGCAAGCGGTGCGCCGCTGGATTCGCTGATCCCGCCGGACGGGTTCGCACCGGATGCGATGCGGCTCCGTGCCTATGCGGTCGGCCCGGCGCAGGCCTTCCTCCTCGACCACCTCCAGGCGGACTGGATCGGCGCACTCACGCGGGACAGCATGCTCACTCTCGACGCGCTGCTGGGGCGCGCCGTGGCACCGATCAGCTGTCGCGCTGATTTCACTACTCACGAAATCGATTCGACCGGCGCGCTGGCGGGACGGGAATCGGCCGGCGTCCTGACGGCCCGGGCCGAGCTCCGACGCAGCTTTCTGGCGAGGCCCGGCTGGACGCTGGTCATCCTGCTGCCCGACGCTACCCCGCTCTGGCCGGAACGATTTGATCCCTTGAACCTGACGCCGCTCGCGGATGGTGAAGTCCTGCACCAGCGACATCTGCGCCTGAGCGGCGAGCGCGGGCGCCTCGAAATCCAGGACCAGTGGGCCCTCACCGTTCCCGCTGGCGCGCATCCGCTGTTCAATGGAGTCCGCAGTGTGCTGATGGCCGGGCTGGCCGAACACCCCACCCTCACCATCACCCCCGACTCCCTGCTGGTGCGGGGTCCTGGCATCGAAGGCGCCTTCACCGGCATGACGGTCGTCGAGGCGGGACAGCAGGTGACGGTGCGTCCCCGCTGACCGGCCGGCATTGGCCCAGTCGCTCGTCGGGGGATACATTCCCGCCATGCGCGTCTACCTCTCGATCGACATGGAAGGCATCGGCGGGGTCGTCCACGAGGACCAGACCAACCCTATTGATCCGCGGTGCGCCGGGGAGTATGCCCGTTTTCGCCGCCTCATGACGCTCGAAGCGAATGCCGCCATCGAGGGTGCTCTCGCCGGTGGAGCCACCAAGGTTATGGTGAATGACAGCCACTGGACCATGCGGAATCTCCTTGCCGAAGAACTGCATCCGGCGGCGGAGCTGATTTCTGGCGGGCCAAAGACCTGGTCCATGATGGAAGGAATTGAACTCGGCTGGGATCTCGTGGCCTGCATCGGCTACCACGCCATGGCGGGGACCGCCAACGCGATTCTCGATCACACCTACACCGATCGGATTCTCGCGGTACGGCTCAACGAGCTGCCGGTCGGCGAGCTCGGCATCAACGCCGCGCTGGCCGGTGCGTTCGGTATCCCGATCGCGGCGGTCTCGGGCGATGCCGCGTGCGCCCGCGAAGCAGAGGCCCTGTTGCCGGGCGTGCACACCGTGACGGTCAAGGAGGCGGTCAGCCGCCATGCCGCACGGTGCGCAGCGCCTGAGGTCGCCCGCGGTCTGATCCGTCAGATGATGCATGACGTCGTCGCCGCGGGTCGGCCCGCTGTCCGCCCCTTCCTTCCCCGTCCACCGATCAGCCTCGAAGTGGATTTTGCCTCCAGCGTCCACGCCGACCACGCGGCCATGCCACCCGGCTTCCTCCGTGCGGGGTCGCGCACCGTCGGCTTCCGGCATGACGACATGCGCGAGGTCTTCCGCGCCTTCCGCACGATGTTCAACCTGGCCGCGGGAGAGTAAGCGCGCGCCTTGCGTCGCGTCGTTCCGGCCCCAGATTACCTCGTACGCATCCTTCCGGAGACCCCATGCTCGTCACCGTTCTGGTCGCGGTGAGCACCCTGCTGACGGCGTCCGCTCGTGACACCACCCGTACGACCGAGGGGACCTGGCGCTCGCTCGACGCCGCACCCGACGGGCGCACCAGGGAGCAGGGGCTGATGCCGACGACCGAGGGTGGTCTCGACTTCAAGATGAACATGACGATCGCCATGGACGGCTCCCCCGGCCACGAGCACAGCCTGCCGCTCATGCCACTCGACCAGGACCGGGTCGAACTGTTCGCCAAGTCCGGGATCACCTACACCCCGGCCCTGCGGGTGTCGTACGGCGGTCCATGGAGTGACAACCATTTCTACGAGCACTACGACATCCATGACATGCGTCGCTTCATTCCCCACGCCGGCATCGAAGCGCGCGCGGAGCGTTGTCCCTGGTTCCGCGTCTACCTGCAGGAATGATTCAGATGCCTCGCCCTGCTTGCCTGACGCGGCGCCGCGTACGGGCGACCCACGTGGTCGCCCAGCTCGCGCTCCTCGTTTCCGTCGGCACCGCCGCGCCGCGCGAGGCGGCGGCCCAGACCTCCCCCGCACCACACACCACGCTCAGCAGCATGGAGCAGCACTACCAGCGCCTGCGCTATTGGGATGACCAGCGGCGGCTGATGTCCGTGCTGGGACAGGACACGACGCCCGCCGGAATGGCCAGTGCCTCCGTCGCGGATAGCCTCCAGGCCGAACAACGCCAGCTGCGCACCGATCTCGCAATGGCCCCGACGCCGCCATCCGGCAGTGCGGATGCTGTGGCTCTCGCCGCGATCCGTGAGGCGTGGATCACCGGACTGGACCAGGCCGGAAGTACGGATGGGCACCCGGACTCCGCCCGTCGGCTGTGTTCCGATCCCACCGTCGACCCCTCACCAGTCGGCGATCGGCTGCGTCGCCTCACGGAGCAGGTCCTCTCCTGCTATGCCGACGCGGCCAACCAGATCGTCGTCGGCGGCGACACGCTCAACCGGCTTGGCGTCCTCGGCACCCTCGCTCATGAGGAATCCTCCATTCGGCGCCATCAGCTCTTTCTTGCACTTGTCCCGGTGTGGCGAAGCGTCAATGGCGACAACCGCACGGGGAGTCCCTACCGGACCCTGCTCAAGCTGCGGCGGGACGCCTGGGGCCGCAGCACCTCACCCATCGCGGCGAAGGCACCGGCGTTCGGTCTCACCACGCTGGCCATGGAGGCATGGCTGCTGCGGGCTCTCACCGCCTGGCGTGATGCCACGCCGGACTCGCTGCTCGAACCTTGGGACTGGTACTACTCGGTCGGGGAGGCGAGCCGGCATTTCGGGTCGCGCCTCCCCGACGTGAGCGATATCCGCCAGGTCAACGATGCTTACTACCGCTCGCTCGGCGCGGATCCCGTGCGGTTGCGCGTCGGCTACGACCTGTTGGCCCGACCAGGCAAGTATCCCGTCGCCTTTACCGACATCGGGGCACGAGGTCAGTGGACCGATTCCTCGTTCACCCCGAATCAGCCCTGGGTGTTCACGGCCTATCTCACCGGTGGCTTCGACAACCTTTCCGAACTGCTGCACGAGACCGGACATGCCATTCACATCGCCGGGATCCGGACGCGCCCGGCGCTGCTCGACTGGCCCGACAACGACACCTTTACCGAAGCGCTGGCCGATGTACCCGCCCTCGAGCTATTCGAGCCCGCGTGGCAGCAGCGGTTTCTCGGCGACAGCATCACGACGCACGCGTCGCTCCGCGCCAAGTATGCCGGGATCGTATTCGACATGGCATGGGCACTCTTCGAACTCCGGGTGCACTCCCGTCCCGGAGTGGACCCGAACGCGGTCTGGACCAACATTACCCGCGACTACCTGCACATCCGGCCGCACCCGGAGTGGAGCTGGTGGGCGATGCGTGGCCAGTTGGTCGATGCCCCGGGGTATCTCATCAACTACGCGTTGGGGGCGTTCATCGCCGCGGACATCCGGGCACGGGTGCTCGCCAGGCGCGGCCCGTTCTCGGCGGCGGACAGCACGCTCTATCCCTGGCTCAGTACCGAGATCTACCGCTTCGGGCGGGAACGGACATCGCGCGCCGTGCTGGAGTCATTCCTCGGTCGGTCGCTGCGGCCCGAAGCGCTCCTGGCAGATCTCTCGCGGATGGGCAAGTGAGCCCCGGGCCCGGCACGGGTGACACGGGTGAGCGCGCCCAGTTCCTGAAGCTGTTTGTTCGCCTCGCCATTCCGGGCACTGTCCTGCTGGCAATTGGTGAAGCGATGGCGCTTGGCCGAGGCTGGATCAGCCCCGTCGGCTTCTTCTTCCTGCTGCTGCTCGACCTCCCGATGCTCTATCTCCTGGCGCTGCTGATCTTTCGCCTGATCGACAGCAGCGCGAGCGGCTTCACGACAATGGTCCTCGCGGGCGGCAACCTGACACCGGAGCCGGCTCATTCCGGCATGGAGTCGCTGGTGGCGCGCGGGTTCTACCCCGAGGCGGCAGAGCAGTTTCGGGCCCACCTCATCACCGCGCCGAATGATCACGCCGCGCGCTTCAAGCTGGCGGATCTCTACCGTCGCCACCTCGCCGATCCGCTTGCTGCCGAGCGCCTGTACCTGGAAGTGCGCAACGGCCGGGTATCCCCGCGCGAGGAAATGTTCGCGGGCAACATGCTGATCGAGTTGTACTACGAGACCGGGCGGCAGGATCGCCAGATCGTGGAACTGGCCCGGTTTGCGCAACGATGGCGCGGGACAGCGGGTGGCCGCTCCGCAGCGCAGGCACTGAAGGAGATGAAGCAGGAGATGCCCGAGGCGTGAAGCGTCAAAAACTCGCGACCGGTGCGATCGGCACCGGTTCGAGCGCATCGGCGGCGCGGCCGGTGCCCAGGTGTCCGCTGGAATTGCAACCCCAGCAGTAGATGGCGCGGCTCCGCGGCGCAGCGGTGATTGCTTCCCGCGACGATGGCCGGGAAGAAATGGCCGGCGCCGACCGAATCGAGGGCGCAGGCGAAGTCGGCTGCGGCGGAAAGCGGGACCGCGACCGGAGACAGGATGGTCTCCGGATCGGAACCAGTTGCGCAGCTTACGAGTAGGAGCAGGAGGCAGGGAGGGAGAATGCGAATCCCGCTCGGTATGTCAGGCGCGCCGCAGGGTGAAGAGCGCTACCTCGGGCGTGCATCGAAACCGGGCCCGGATCCCGCTCGTGCCAATTCCACGATTCACGAAGAGCGGAGCGAAGGTGTCGTGATACCAGCCCTCGAGGAATCGTCCACTTGCCTTTGGCGTGATGGGCGGGACAAATGGGATCCGGATCTGGCCGCCATGGGTGTGACCCGCGAGCATGAACGCCGGCCGGGGGAAGCCGAGGGGCCGGAGCTGATCGGCGTAGCCCGGCGCATGAAAGGCCCACATCGCGGTGGCATCCCCGGGAACATCGCGCAATGCGACCGCCGGATCGGGTATGCCCTCGCGGGGATCGTCGAGCCCCACCAGCGCCAGCGTCGCTCCGCCACGCCGCAGCACCCATGATCGATTGCACAGCACCTCCGCGCCGGCGGGGGAGGCGATCCGCGCCATCATCGCCACCGAGATGCCGGCGACGTACTCCCAGTTGCCCATCGTGATCACGGTGCCCGCGCTGCCGGCGGTGGCCCGGATGAACGGCGCGAGCTCCGGCAGGTGGGGTTGATGCTCCGCCAGGTCGCCTGTGATCACGGTGAGTTCGGGATGGGCATCCGCAATGAGTTCCATCGCCCGCTGCGCCGCGGGATGGATGCCGTTATAGATGTGCAGATCGCTCAGGTGCGCCACGGTGAAACCGTCGAATGCCGGTGGCAGCCCGATGATCGGGATGTCCTCCCGACGCAGCTCCATCCGCCGGGGTTCGATGCGGAAGGCGTCGGCGCCCAGCGCGGTGCCGCCGGCCAGCAGGCCGCCGGCAGCCAGCAAAAATCCCCGACGGGAAAACCGGTTGTCAGTCATGCTGCAGCGGCGGCAGCGTCGCCGTACGCCCGGCGTTCTGTTCGCGGAGCCACGCCTCCAGCGGCGCGAAGTACTCGACAATCGCCTTCGCATCCAGGGTCCGCCCCGTGGACTGCTGCAAGACCTCACGCCAGGGACGTGTCGCGCCCGGCGCGAGAATGGTCCGGAGGAAGTCGCCGACGTCCTTGTGTCCGAAGTAGTCGGTATCGTGCGGATCCTGCTTCAGGATCTCGCGGGCAATATGATCGTGCAGCTGGAAGAGGAGTGCCTGGGCCACCGCGTAACTGTAGTAGAAGCCCGGGTTGTCGTTGATGTGGGTCTTCGTGACCGCGTCGGCGAACTCCTCACCCCTCGGCGTCGGCGGCGCGATCCCCTGGTAGCGGCGGGCCACCTCCCACCACTTCGCATTCAGGGAATCGGCCGGCAGACTGTCGGCGTAGAAGGCGTGCTCCCACCGCGGCATCGTTCCCGCCGCGAACGGAATGAAGACGACGTACTGGAGCGCCTCCTGCAGCAACTTCTGGGTCTGATCAATCTTGGCATCGGCCGGGATGAGCCCGCGATCGGCCAGCGCCTGGTGCTGCAGCGACGCGAGGCCGATCATCGTGCCGAGTCCCTCGTGGTACGCGGGATTGGCGCCGGTGCGCAACACGATCGGAACATCGGGCCGGCTGTAGGCGAGGAAATAATAGATGTGGCCCAGCTCGTGGTGGACCGTCTCCCACCACTCCCGGTTGGGCTCCACGCTCATGAGCGAGCGCACATCCTGATCGAGGTCGAGGTGCCAGGCCGTGGCGTGCGTGTTCTTCTTGAAATCGGCGCCCGCGGGCACCGGATAGAGCGACGATTTCTCCCAGAACGTCGCCGGCAGCGGCGGAAAGCCGAGGCTGATGTAGAAGGCTTCGCCCTGCTTTACCACCCATTCGGCATCATGCGGCTTGAGCGCGGCGTCGACATCAAGCCCGGCGACGGACACCAGGTCGCTCCAGTCCTGCCCCCAGCGATTTGGCAACCAGTGCGCGGGAATCAGGTCCGGCACCGGCGCATGATATTTCTTCGCCAGCTCGTAGCGGGCCCAGGTGTGCAGCTCCCGGTACAGCGGACGGAGCTGGACGTTGAGTGTATCCATCAGCGCCAGCATTTCGGGGCTCGTCATGCCGTAGGCCGACACCTGGTAGCTGAAATAGTCGGGATAGCCGAGCGCCTGCACCACGCCGTTGCGGAGGTCGCGCAGCGCGAGAATGCCGGGCTTCAGTGTCGGACCGATCGCCTTGGATGCTTCCCAGACCGCCTGCCGCTCCTTCAGCTCGGTGCTCTCCCGCAACCGCCGGTCGATGTCGTTCGGCGTGATCTCCGAGGCGCCCAGGTGAAAGGCATAGCCGTAGAGCTTCTCGGTCTGCTCGGTCTCCGCCGCGATGCGTTTCTGCACCAGCGCCCCAGCGGTCGCCGGATTGTCACCCGCGAAGAACAGCATCATCTCCAGCTGCCGCACCTGGAGGGGTGTCAGACGGGCCTTCTCCTTGAGGTACCCGCGTATCGTTGTGATGTTGTCGATGCTGCCGGTGAAGTCCGCGAGGGCCTGTTTGGCGGCCTTGGTCCGGACAGCGTTGCTGCTGTCGTCCTCGACGATATGGGTCTGGGACGCCCAGTCGGCCTGCTGTGCGGCGTACGACAGCGACTGGTACGTCGTACCGTAGCGCGCAAGGAAGCCATCGACTTCGCGTTGGGTGCCAGCCGTTCCTGCACAGCCGGCGAGAACCAGGAGGGCGAGGGCCGGGGCGACGGGACGCAGCATGAGAAATGTCCGGATGGGTGTCGGCTGGAATCTACTGCCGGGGGCGCTCCCGGGGAGAGCAGGCCCACTCCCCCGGCGCGACTGACGGGGGGCAGGGTGGCGCCGACTCATGCCGCCTACCCCGTCACTCCACCCTCACAACGTCGACCAGTTTCCCAACCTGACACGCCGACATCAGGTCGGTTCTCGGCTTGAGCACCACGGTGACCTTTCGTCCGTTCTCCAGCAGGTCCGCGGGCGCCTGATCGGTGCGCAGCTCGTAGCTGACGCCATCTTCCGCCGCGAGGCGCCAGCAGTTGACGCCCACCTCCACCTTCTCCACCGTACCGGTTGCGCGGATTTCATCCGCCTGCAATTGTGCCACCTGGCTCTGTGCCCCCGACTGGCAGGCCACCAGAAGGGCGGCCGCCAGTCCCATGGTGAATCGTCGCATCCACTTCCTCCACGGAGTTACAATGTTGCCGCGCTCCTCTTGGTGGTTCACCGCGCTGACGACACTCGCGCCCCTCGTCGCCCTGCCGGCACAGACACCGGATACCGTGACAATTCGGACGACCCCGGTCGCTGGAGGAGTGTACCTCCTGCAGGGCCAGGGCGGCAACATCGCTGCCTCGACCGGCGCCGATGGTGTCATCCTGATCGACGATGATTACGCCCCGCTCACCGACCGAATCCTCGCGGCGGTTGATCAGCTTCAGTCGGGCCGCCTGCGGTTCGTGATCAACACGCACTGGCATCGCGATCACACCGGCGGCAACGCCACCCTGGGTGGTCAGGGTGTGCTGATTGTGGCCCACGACAACGTGCGCCGGCGGATGAGCCGGGAACAGTTCATCGAGGCCTACGATGCGAAGGTGCCCGCCGCCCCGTCGGCAGGGTTCCCGGTGATCACCTTTACCGACACACTCACTTTCTATTTCAACGGGGACACCATCGAGGTCTTCCACGTGACATCGGCGCACACCGATGGCGATGCGGTCATCCACTTCCGTCATGCCAACGTGATTCACATGGGCGACACCTTCTTCAATGGCCAGTACCCATTCATCGATTACTCGTCCGGCGGCTCCCTCGACGGCATGATCGCTGCCGCGGACCGCGGACTGGCGCTGTCAGATGACGCGACCCGCATCATCCCCGGGCATGGACCCCTCAGCACTCGCGCCGATCTGCGCCGCTATCGGGAGATGCTTGCGACGGTGCGGATCAGGATCCTCTCCGCCAGACACAAGGGCCTCACGCTCGAGCAGGTGCTTAACGCACACCTGCTGGATGAATTCAACGAGCCCTGGGGCAAGGGGTTCCTGTCGCCGGAACAATTCCTCACCGTCGCGTGGAAGAGCCTGCCGTCACGCTAGGCATCCCGGGGAGGTGCGGCGGTGAACAACTCGGCCTCCTCGAGCCAGGCCAGGCCATGACGCATGATCGTCGCGAGCAGCACCATCGCCATCCACAGGATCATGAGGCGCTGGGGGCGGGCGCGGGAAGGTCCTGGAGGATCGGCGCGTGAAAGGGGCTGCGTTCGTTGTCGATCAGGAACTGGGTCAGGAAAATGTCGTCCTGCAGCTTGAGTTGTTGCGGGACGACGCCCGAAGGCAGTTCGCCTTCGAGCCGGGTGATATAGTGTGCCCCCGGTGCGAGCGGCTCCGTCAGCGCCCTGGACCCCTGCGCATCCGCCGACGCCTCGAGCGGATAGCTCTCGCCATCACTCCCGATGACTGTGACTCGGCGCGGCGCAGGCCACGTCGGGTCGACCCGTGACCGGCGGGCCGATATCGTCGTCTCGTCGAATCGAGTCTGCAGCAGGAACTCCCACCGGCCCTCTCCCCCAGACAACGGTCGCACCATTACGACCCGATAGGCCAGATGACAGTCGAGTTCGCAGAAATACTTCTCCGCCGCGACTGGGAGTACCTTCGGCTGGCTGGAGAGCCCGGCACCGAGCAGAGCGATCCCGTACACCCCGACTCCCGCGCCGGCACCCAGAATGGCGTGACGTTCGAGCGCCTTCCGTCCCCGGAACCGGGCCCACAGGGTGAGCGCGAAGGCCGCCGCGAGCCACAGTAGCAGCAGCATGAACAGCATGAAGCCAACCTGGGTGGACATCGATTCCTCGCTTCAGTGAAAGTCAGATGCCGCCGGAGTCGAGCAGCCGCCGAGCCCTCGCCCGGCCGTAGTGCCATGCGCGCATGTCGGCCTCACCCCGCGCCGCTTTCTGGCCCAGGTCAGTCCGGAGCGCGGTGCGTTGCTTCGGCGTGAGCTGCCCGGCACCGGCCACCAGCGCGGGAACGGCATCGGTCGACATGGAGCGGAGATAGTCGAGGTCGAGCGACTGTCCCTCGGCGACGCGCTCCAGGTTGGTCTCGACGATGACGCGTTCCGGATTGACGATGTGAAGCGCACCCAGCCAGGCGACCCATGCCGCGATGGCGCCGGGAAGGAAACGATGCCCCGCCCCGCGCAGGACCGTGGTGCTGAACCAGAGCGCAGTCACCCCGATCCCCGTCATGAAGGCGGTGGCGAAGAAACGATCCTCGGTGAGCCCGAACTGTGTCGCGTACAGCGCCATGCGGTGCAGCGCCGAGCCCATGATCACGACCAGCAGGGCGAGGGTCGTGTACGCCAGACCGGTGAATAGTGCCCGCGCGCCCGGCGCGTCACGACTGACTCGCGATTCCAGCACCAGCAGGAGCGGCAGCACCAGCGCGCTCACCGCCACCAACTCGCCGAACCCGCGCCGGGCGTAGTCCGCGAAGGTCAAGCCTTCGCGCGCCAGGACAAGGTCGGCGCCGCCGAAGAAGTACGGCAGCTGAAAGGCGACGAACCCGACGAAGAGCAGGTCGAGCATGCCCAGCGTGAGTCCCACCTCGATCGCCCCAAGCGAGCGCGGCACGACCGCGAGCGGGCCGGCCGCCCGATCCTGTTCGACCCGCAGCACCCCGCCGAGTAGCGCGGCGGCGATCCATGCCCCGATGCACAGGCCCAGCAGGTGCGAGCCGAGGGTGACCGGGTCGACCCAGACCAGGGTCCGCAGGAAGCCGCCGAAGTGCGGATCCGCGGAGCCGAGGAGGCTGCCGAAGAGGAGCACGAGCGGGAGGCCGAGGGCGAGGCCGCGCAGCGCCGAGGGGACGGGCCCCTTCCGCCCGAGATTGCGGCGGCCCGCGTCACTCCCGCCCACCTCGAGGAGCGCCGGCACCGGTCCCCGCGCGCCCCGAGCCGCGAGCCAGCCTCCCAGGGCGAACAACCGTCCGAGCGAGAGCGCACCCTCCCCCCGCCCCGCCTCCCGGGCGACCGCAAACGGCAGCAGCGCGAACACGACCAGCAGGCCCAGGATGTCCAGGAAACGGAGCATCTCGTTCTCGCGCCAGCTGAATCCCGCGGCGAGCAGCAGGGCCACCAGCAGCAGCGCCTGTTCCGCCCGGCCACGCACCGCCACGGCGCCGCCCCGTTCGAACCACCAGCCCCCGACCAGCGCCCCGACCCAGAGCGTGAGGTTGAGCCCGGCCGCCGATGCGCGGAAGAGCTGGTCCGCCCCGACGGCCAGCAGCGCGAGCGGCACCAGCAGGCGGCCGCTGCCCGGCGAGAGCTGGATCGGCACCGGAAGGAAGTCGGCGTTATACGAAGTACTTGGTGTCATAAAGTGATACCCTGAGAAAAAAGCCCGTCACCGGGCTGGGTCGGGCCGGCTCGGCGCGCTCAGCCGCCGCGTGCCATCCGGATCAGGCCTTCCATGTGCGCGAGGTAGCGCTCCAGCGCACGACGTCCCGCCGCCGTCAATCGAAATTCGGTCCTCGGGACCCGGCCCGCGAACGACTTCTGACAATCGACATACCCCGCGTCCTCGAGCTTGCGGGCATGCACGCTCAAGTTGCCATCGGTGATCGTCAGCAACGCCTTGAGCTCGTTGAAGCTCAGCGTCGGGTTCACCGCGAGCACACTCACGATGGCCAGGCGCACCCGTTCATGGATCACCTTGTCGAGGTCGGGCGTCCGCGAGGCGCGCCCTCCCGCGACCCCCGCCAGTGCACGCTTCCCACCTGCAGGAGCGGTCCCGCTCGCGGCCTTCCGGGCCGCATTGGACTTAGCCACCGTACCTCCGGGCGATCCAGACGCCGAATCCGATGTGCAGCAGGCCGAACCCGAGCGCCATGCTGTAGTCGCCCGCCGTCGCGGGCAGGAACAGGGTCACGGCACCGGTCAGCATGAAGCCGAACCCCATCACCGGCACCACCGGCACCGAGAGCGCGCCTCCGGTCATGACGGCGGCCCCGTAGAGCAGCAGCCAGAGGCCGGGGAGCGATCCCGTCAGCCCAGCGCGATACAGGACGACGGTCAGCACCGCGCCCGCAACGATCGGGGGCGCATAGGCGAGCAGGAACCGGCGCCCGGCGCGCGTGGTCAGCGGCGTTTCCCCCGCAGCGGACTTGCGGACCATCGTCACGCCACCTATCGCGAAGGCCAGCCACCCCTCGGCGACCCAGGTGAGCAGCCACCGCTCGACCGTCGGTTGCTGGTGCGCGATCCAAGCCGCGCCCAGCGCGCTCAGGCCCATCCCTACCCCGCCCCAGCCCGGCACACCGGTGAAGGCGCTCGCCCCCGCCATGGTTTCGCGGATGAAGCGGAGATTCTCGAGGGCCCGATCCTGGAGCGGCTCGGCAGGGGTCTCAGGCGAGAGTGGTCGAAGGGGATGGTGGGAGCGCATGGCGCATGATACGGCGGACAGGGGAATGCGTCAAGTACTTTGTGATATGAAGTGACGGTAGCCTATCACCCATCGCCTCCCGCCTGTCGCCGGCCCTACTGCACCGTCACCACCCGGTTCCCGCTCGAGGTCATGGTCAGGAATCCGGGACTGGAGGCGGAAACGGTGCTTTGCCCGGCCACGAGCGGCCTGAAGGCGACCCCGCCCTGCGCCGTGCCGCTCGGGGAGGTGTAGTACAGGCCTGGGGGGATCTGGGCCGTTCGGGGGCTGCCCGTCCCGGTTGAATCCACCAGAGTCGCGGTGGCGACGCTGGAACTGGTGAAGCTGACGTTGATCGGGCCCGGCCCGCCGGCCCGCACGTTCTGCACCCGGATCAGCGCGGAGTTCTGCGCATTCGCCAGGCCGATCTGGGCGTAGAAGTTCACGTCCGCGCCCCCCGCCGTGTACGGCCCGCCAAGCTGCTGCACCTCGATCGCGGGCTGCTGGACCGTGGCGCTGGCGGTCCCGTTGGTGAAGCCGGAGGCGACTGCCGTGACGGTCACGGTCGAGGGTGAGACGAAGCCCTCCATCCCCTGCACGTAGTAGCTGAAACCCTGCTGGCCATCGGGCACGAAGATCTGGATCGAGGCTGCGCCGGCCGTGGTGGTGTTGGGCGCAAGCTTGATGGCGGTGGAGTCGGAGCTGGTGAGCGTCACCGTCGTCCCGCCATGCTGCGATGCGCCGAGGCTTCCGGATCCACTCTCCTGCAACCCGCTGCCCACCGGGCCACCGGAGCTGACCGAGAGGGTGATGCCCGGCTGGGTCACGCCCACAGTGCGCACGCCGTTGGTCGTCGCCGTGATGAAGCCGGGCAGGGTCGCCGACACCGTGGTGGTACCGAGCAGCAGCGGGTGGAACCCGAGCCCGCCGGTCGCCGGCCCGCTGGTCGGGGTGTAATAGATGCCCTGCGCGATGCGCGCTGTCCCGGTCGCGTTACCATTGGGAATGCTCAGGCTGTCGACAATCGTCGCGACACTCGGCACGCTGCTGGTCAGTGTCGCGGTCAGGACCCCGCTGGCGCCGCCTCGGCGGTTCTGGACCCGGACCAGTCCGGTATTCTGGCCGTTGAGCAGCCCGATCTGGACATAGAAGCTGTTGTCGGCCGACAGCGGTGTGGTGGAACCTGGCAGGCCCTGGATCTCGACACCGCCGACTACCGCCGTCATGAGCACGCTGTCGCTGGCGAATCGAGGCTCACTCATGCGGACGTAGCTGCTCCCGGTCTGCGACTCGAGTGCCTGGGCGTAATAGGTGAAGCTCGAGGAGCCATTGGGCAGCGTCTTGACGATCGTGGTGTAGCCCGGCCCATTCGACAGGGTGTCGATCAGGAATGCCGACGGGTTGGTGGAGGTCAGCGTCACCGTCGCGCCACCGTGCTGGCTGGCCGAGAGGAACGCGCCGCCGGCTTCCTGCAGCCCGCTCGCGATCGACAGCGAATTGATGTTGATCGTGGATACCGGCTGGGTAACGTCGATGGTCCGGATGCCGTTTGTTGTCATCGTCGTGTAGCCGGAGGCAAAGACCGAGAGCGTATCCCGTCCAGCGGTGAGCGGACGGAATGCCACGCCGCGCCCGGTGATCGGCCCACTCGGGTATGAGTAGTAGATGGCCGGCTGGACGAACGCCGTCACCGTATCGGTGCCGGTGGGCTGGGTCAGGGAATCGACGAGGGTCCCGACACCAGTCGGCTGGCTCGTGAACGTGACGGGCACCGGTCCCGGAGCCCCGCCGCGGACATTCTGCACCCGGGCGAGGCCGGTGTTCTGGCCGTTGGGCAGTCCAACCTGGGCGTAGAGGTTGTTGTTCCCCGTGAGCGTCGTCGTCGTGGTCGGCAAGCCGATCAGCTCCACGCCAGGCTGGGCCGCGGTGACGACGATGGTGTCGGGGGCGAAGCGCGGTTCGGTGGCCACGATCGACACCGAAAGGAACTGCGAGAACTCCACCACCTGGGCGTAGTAGGTGAGGCCGGTCTGACCGTTGGGCAGCGTCTTCACGATGGTGGTGTGGCCTGGCCCATTCACCAGCGTGTCAAGCAGGACCACCGTCGGGTCCAGCGAGGTGAGCGTGACGGTCGCTCCGCCGTGCTGGCTGGCGGAGAGGAACATCTGGGCGCCCTCCTGCAGCCCCACGCCGATCTGCGGCGAGTTGACGCTCAGGGTGATCGTCGGCTGGGTGACCTGAATGCCGCGCGTCGCGTTGGCCATCGAAATGAAACCGGGCGCCGACACTCCGACCGAATCGAAGCCTGCGGCCACCGGATGGAAGAGAATTCCACCCGCCGTCGGTCCACCGGTTTGGGTGTAGTAGAGTCCAGGCCGGAGCCGGGCCTGGCCGCTCTGGGCGCCGGTCGGCGTCGTCAGGCTGTCGATGATGGTGCCGACGCCGGTGCTCTGGAGGCCGAAGGTCACCGCGACCACCGGTCCGCCGGGCCGGACATTCTGCACTCGCGAGAGCGCGGTAAGCTGCCCGTTCACCAGTCCGACCTGCGCATACAGGCTGTTGTCGGTCGAGAGGCTCGTGGTCGTCGCCGGGAGACCCTGCAGTTCGATTCCCGGCACCACCACCGTGAGGGTATCCGGCACCGGCGCGAATCCCGGTGCGGTCGCCGTGATGACCGCCGTGCCGGTGACGCCCTCGAGCGCCTGGGCGTAGTACGTGAAGCTGCCGACCAGCGGCAGCACTGGCACCGTGATGCTGCTCGCCCCTACGACGCTCGGCGAGGTCGACACCAGGAACCGGGTCGGGTCGGAGCTCGTCAGCGTCACCGTCACGCCACCATGATTCGTTGCGCCGAGCCCGATGCTGCCCGCCTCCATCAGCCCCTGGCCCACCTGATCGAAGTTGGTGTTCACCGTGATCGGCGGCATCGGGTTAACCGTCACGGTGATGCTGTCGGACTGAAGGTTCGTGGCCGTCGCCAGGACCTGCGTCGTGCAGGGGAGCGTCGCGCTCCCGCCGTACGAGAGCAGGCTCGTCGCGGTCACCAGGCCGGTGCCGATCGTGACAGGACTCTGTGGCGCCACGCAGGCCGGGTTGGCCGGCACCAGGGTCACGGTGATGCCGGGCGCCGGCGCAGCGGCGGGCGTATTGTTGCTCTCGAAGTTGATGGTGATCGGCGAAGCGAAACTCGCGTTGATCAGGATCGATGGCACGGTGATGTTGAGCGAGGCCGTCGTCGTGGCACTCGAGGTCGCGGAGACGTACGACGGATTGGCCACCGTCACCACCGCCGTGCCCGGGAGTACGCCGCTCAAGGTCGCGTTGCCGGTCGAGGCACCGGCCGCGATCGTGACCGTCGGGGTCAGGATGCCGACGCGGGTCGGATCGGCGCTGGTCACGGTGAAGGCCACGCCACCGACCGGGGCCGGCGCGGGAAGCGTGATCGGCAGGGAGGAGGTCTGGCCGTAGGGCACATTCACGGTGCCCGGGACCGAGACATTGCGGTTCTGCACATCGACCGTCAGCATGCCGTTGGTGTAGCCGGACGCGCTGCCGGTGAGTGCTGCGGTCCCCGCTGAGAGACCGGTGACGGCGACGCTGTCGTGCGTCTGCCCCTGCGGGATCGTCCGGGTGGCGGGCACGGTGAAGAACGACGTATTCCCGCTGACCAGCGAAACGACGAGGCCGCCAGCCGGTGCCGCCTGATTGAGGTCGAGGTAGACCAGGGACGTGAGCCCCACGCCCACGCCGGGAATGCCGGCAAAGGACAGCAGGATCGTCGGCTGGCCAAAGAGCGTCGTGGCCGAGAAGCTGGTTTGCGCTCCGGCGGCAACGACCGTGACCGTGGGATTCGCCTGCGTCGCGCCAAGCGTCCAGGTGCCCTGCACCTGGCCGGCGGCGTCGCTGGTATCCACGGCGGGCGCCACGCTCCCATCGGTGGCGCTCCAAGTGGCCGGCACTCCCGGGACCGGATTGTTGAAGCTGTCGCGCACTTCCGCAATCAATGGCAGCGGCAGAACAAAGTTAGCCGAGTCGGTCTGGGCATTGCCGGAGATCTGCGCCACCGTGGTGACGGCGGTCGGAAGACCGGTCGCCGTAAAGATCACCGGCGTGAGCCCGCTGACCGTTGCCGTGAGCGTGTTGGCGCCGGACACCGTCCCCGCGCGCCAACTGCCGAGAGTCGCGACGCCGACCGAGTCGGTCGTCGCGGTACCGCCGGTGATTGACCCGGCGCCAGCGGTGATCGCAAAAGTTACCGTCACGCCGGCGAGTGGCTTCACGGAGGAATCGCGCACCGTGACCGAAGGCACCGCCGCGACCAGCTGGTTCACCGTGACGCTCTGACTGGTGGCGCTCGCGGCGATGACCGTGGCCGCTCCCGAGGCGCCGGTCGCCACCGTCAACGTGCTGGTGCCGGGCACGCCGCCAATGGTCGCGCTGATTGTGCTGCTGCCGACGGCGACCGCAGTCACGAGGCCAGTGGTCGAAACGGTCGCCGCAGCCAGATTGCTGGAGTTCCAGGTGACGGGCAGGCCGCTGATGATGTTGTTGAGTGCATCGTACGCCGTCGCCGTGTACTGCGACGTCTGGGTGGGGGCGAGGCTCAGGGTCGCGGGCAACACCGTGACGAACGAAACGCCGGCACCCGCCGCCCAATCGAACTGCCCGAGGGTGATCAGGCCAGTCGGCGTGGTCGCGGTGACGGGTGTGCTGCCCGTACCGGTGGCCGGCGCAACCAGCCAGACCGTGTTCACTCCGATCTCATGGGTGCGAACGGCGACCGTATCCGCCGGGACGATGCCCACCGGTGCGCCCACCACCGGCGCATCGTTGTCGTACACCACCGCGGTCGCGAGCGCGCTGTCGCCCGCGGCGACGGAGCTCGGGACCACGGTCAGTACGACGCTGTCAGCGGTGCTGCCCGGTCCGACATAGGTTGGGACGAGGGAGGGTGTCTGGCTCGACTGCCCCGCCGTGGCGGTCACGGTCGAACGCACCGTGTAGTAGACCACGCCCCCGCCGCGTGCTTCGGCAAAAAGGTAGAATTGTTCCGGGGTGGTACGGAGCGCCAGGGCGACGCTCAGGATGAGATCGTTTCCCTGCTGCAGGAAGCGCGAAACATCCACCTGCTGGGTGAACGCCACAGAGGAGTCGGAGACCCGCCGCAGCTCGACGAGGACGGTATCGATCGGGATGGGAATCGGGCCCCCGGCACGCAGCAGGCCGGTGAGGTCGACGGCCGATTGGACCGGGATACCCGGGCCCATCGCAGTGTCGGTGCCGCACGTCGTAAGCAGCGTCGCCGCAACGACTACGCGGAAAGCGCGCAGCACTCTGGCGAGCTGGACGGAGCGGACGCCTCTCCGCGATACGGCAGATTCAGCCAAGGGGACCTGAATTTGGTGAGAAATAATCCTCTCGAACGTACCGGCGGCTACTACCGGTGTCAAACCGGGCCGCAACAGCGATCAGAGGCCGAGAATAGGACAGTGTGCACAGCATTGTACGTGCCCCGGAGCGTCCGGTGATCAGGGGAGTTCGGCGCGTCAGGAGCGTCGCGTGCGGGGAGGCAGGGGCGTCTCGAACGCCGCCTACGGCCACGGTGCGTTGAGCACGACCACACGGGTGTCGAGGGGAATACCGAGCTTCCTGACGAGTGGTGTGCCGGAATAGCCGGCAGGAGCTGGATCGCGGGTCACGGGGCGGCCCCCCGAATCCCGCTCGGCAGCCAGAACCGCGCCCGGCACCCGGTCGCGTCCGTCCGGTTCTCCAGCCACAGTTCGCCGCCATGCGCTTCCGCGATCTGCCGCGACAGCGCGAGCCCGATTCCCGACCCACCCGGCTTGGTGGTATAAAAGGGAACGAACAGATTTGCCGTCTCCGCGAGCCCGGGTCCGTCGTCCTCGACCCACAACTCGACGCCACCGCGCACCTCGCCCCACCCCACCCGCACCAGCCCCGCCGTGCCGGCGACGGCGTCCGCCGCGTTGCGAACGAGGTTGATGAGCAGCTGGTCGAGCTGGTCACCATCGGCGGTGACGCTGAGATCCGGACCGGGAATGACGCGGAGTGGCAGGCGCTGATCCAGCGTGACGACCCGCCGCACCCACTGATCGACCACCACCAGGGCCAGCCGCGGCCGCGGAAGCCGGGCGAGCTGGGCGTACGCGGCCATAAATCGTCCCAGGGCATCGGCCCGCTGTTCGATGATCCCGAGCCCCTGACGCAGATCCTGTTCGGCGTCCGCTCCCCGTGGCGCGCGCTCGAGGATCCCCTGCAGTGTGCCCGCCAGGGAGCGAATCGGTGCGAGGGAATTGTTGATCTCGTGCGAGAGGACGCGGATCAGGCGGCGCCACGCCTGCCGTTCCTCGGCCTGCAGGGTACGGCTCACGTCGGTCAGGACAATCAGCTGGTGGGGACGTCCATCCTGACGGAAGCTGGTGCGCCGCAGCTCCCAGCGGGTCGCCGAGGCGCCGGCCCGCTCCAATACCCTCGGCGTCTCCCCGGCGAGACATTCGGCGAGGCCCAGCTCGGCGGCGGTGCGTCCGAGCAACCGGTCGCCGGGGTGGTGCACGAAGCGTTCGCCGCCCCGGTTCACCAGCCGCAACGTACCGTCCGCGTCGAAGGCGAAGATCGCCGCATCGAGTTCCGCCATGACGGTGCGGAGGAGTGCCACCGCCTCGAGGGCGCCAAGCCGCTGCCCACGCAGCGTTTCCGCCAGCACGTTGGCCTCGAGGTAGACCAGCCCGAGATCATCCGTGGCATCGGCGCGCCGGGCCCGCAGGCTGTAATCGCCCTCCCGGAGGGCGGCGAGCACGTTCGAGAGGGTCTGCAGCGGGCGAATGACGCGCTCGTGCAGCGCGCTCAGCCCGAACAGCAGGACGAGCAGGATGACGACGGTGACGGTCCACTGGGCCCGGGAGGTGAATTCGCCGTGCCACAGCAGCCAGAGCCCGACCGCGGTCCCCGGCAGCGCGGTGATCAGCGCCAGCCCAAGCACCCGCCGCGGGTGCGACATCATTCCGTGCGCCGGCCCGCCTCACAGGCCATGGCGCTCCAGCCTCCGATACATGGCGCTGCGGGAGAGACCGAGCGCCTTGGCGGCTTCGGAGACATTGCCGCCAGTGCGGGCCAGAGCCTTCTGGACCAGCACGCCCTCGACCTCCTCCAGCGTGAGCTGGTCGAGTCCCGCCGCCGCATCACCTGGAGGTGAGAGGGAAAGATCCGCCGGGCGAATCTCGGGGCCATCGACCAACAGCACCGCGCGTTCGATCGTGTGCTCGAGTTCGCGCACGTTGCCGGGCCAGCCGTAGCGCAGCAGCGCTTCCATGGCGTCGGGCCGGAAGCCGCTGATCGGTTTGCGGTAGCGCGTCGCATGGCGGTAAAGGAATTGGGCCGCGAGTGGTGCGAGGTCCTCGCGCCGGTCGCGCAACGGGGGAATGCGGATCTCGACGGTATTGAGCCGGTACAGCAGGTCCTCGCGAAACCGGCCGGCGGCCACTTCGGCACGCACGTCGGCATTCGTCGCCGACACGACCCGCACATCGACCTTGCGGGTCTTGGAACTGCCGACCCGTTCGAGCTGTCCCGACTGCAGCACCCGCAGCAGCCGCGCCTGCTGCGCCAGCGTGATGTTGGTGATTTCGTCGAGAAAGAGGGTGCCTCCGTCGGCCAGTTCAAAGCGGCCCATCCGGTCGGCCTTGGCGTCGGTGAAGGCGCCTTTCAGGTGGCCGAAGAGTTCGCTCTCGAACACGCCCTCGGGGAGGCCGCCGACGTTGACGGTGATCATCGGCCGGGCGGCACGGAGCGAGGCGGCATGCAGCCAGTTCGCGGCGACTTCCTTGCCGACCCCGTGCTCCCCGGTGATCAGCGCATTCGCATCCGACGGGGCCACCTTTTCCATCAGGCGGGCGATCTGCCGCATGGCGGCCGACTCCGCTACCAGCGGCGGCAGCCCATCGTGGCGCAGCATCTGGTTCTCGCTCTCCAGCCGCTGGCTGCGGCGCAGCGCGCGGCCCAGCTCCACCTGGATGTTCAGCACCGCGACCAGCCGGGTGTTGTCCCACGGCTTCTCGAGATAGTCGCGCGCGCCACGTCGCATGGCTTCCACCGCGCCCTCGACACTCCCATAGGCCGTCATCACCACCACGGGCAGCATCGCGTCCAGGAGCTGGATCCGGCTCAGCAGGTCGAAGCCCTCGATGCCGGAGGTGGTGTCGCGGGTGTAATTGAGGTCCATCAGCAGGACATCGAAATCACTTCGCTCCAGCGCCGCCAGCACACCGCCGGGCGAACTGGTCGTCTCGACAGTGAAATGCTCGCCCTTGAGCAGCAGCCGCAGGGCCTGAAGCACATCGGCCTGGTCGTCGGCGATGAGGATGCGAGGCGTAAGGAGAGGCATGGGCCGTGGGCGGTCAGCGTTCAGCATTCAGCGTTCAGCGTTCAGCGTTCAGCATTCAGCATCCCTCCTACCCCCGAATCGCGTAGGAATGCTTCGAAGTGCGGTCAAATGATACCCTGGCCATGTCAGACTCCAACAGATTCGGCGCCTCTCACACAAGCGGACAGGCATGCAAGGATACCGGCGACTGAAAGTCTGGCAGAAGGCGCACCGCACTACGCTGGAGGTCTATCGAGTAACACGTTCGCTACCGGCGAAAGAGCGTTTCGGGCTCATTTCCCAGATGGAACGAGCGGCCGTCTCGGTCGCGGCCAATATTGTGGAAGGTAGCGCTCGGGGAAGCGACCGCGAAGCCGCCAGATTTTTCCGCTACTCGCTGGGATCGGCCGCTGAACTGGAATACCTGCTCCTCCTGGCGACCGACCTCGGGTACGGCGTGGAGCAGGACCTCCCGGCGGTGAGCGATGCGGTCGTGGAAGTGAAGCGGATGCTGGCAAGGTTTGTGGCTCGTCTCACCACCTCGATCAAGTGCTGAACGCTGAACGCTCAATGCTGACCGCACTCACCCCACCACCCACCCATCCTTCAGCCGCACCACCCGCTTCCCGTACGTCGCATTCTCCTCCGAATGAGTCACCTGCACGATCGTCGTCCCCTGCTGATTGAGCTGACGGAACAGCTCCATGATCTCCCGTCCCTGCTCCGAATGCAGGTTGCCGGTGGGTTCGTCGGCCAGCAGCAGCGCGGGAGAGGCAATCACCGCGCGCGCCACCGCCACGAGTTGTTGCTGGCCGCCGGAGAGCTGCCGGGGATACAGATCCTTCTTGCCCACCATGTGGAACCGGTCGAGCGTGTCGCCGACCAGGGCAGCCCGTTCGCCGCTTCGCATATTCCGGTAGGACAGCGGCACATCGAGATTTTCGGCAACGGTGAGGTCATCGAGCAGATGATACTGCTGGAAGACGAAGCCGACGCTGCTGCGTGCCAGGTCGGCCCGCGGCTTCGGCTTGATCCCGTGCACCGCCTGGCCGTTGAACCAGTATTCACCGGTGAACTCGCCGTCGAGCATGCCGAGGATGGAGAGCAGCGACGACTTGCCGGCGCCGGAGGGCCCCATGATGGTCACGAAGTCGCCGGCCTGGATCTCCAGCGAGATGCGACGCAGCACGAAGGTCGGCGAGGGTCGGGTATCGAACGACTTCTCGAGATTAACGAGCTTGATCATCAGGTGCTCCGAAGGGTGACCACGGGAACGATGCGGGCCGTCCGTCCGGGCCGCCTACTCGGCACGGAGCACCA
Source organism: Gemmatimonadales bacterium (assembly GCA_039934355.1). Lineage (GTDB taxonomy): Bacteria > Gemmatimonadota > Gemmatimonadetes > Gemmatimonadales > GWC2-71-9 > JADJOM01. The sequence continues at coordinate 57,077 of JBDTMI010000001.1, read as the reverse complement.
CGATCGGATCGGTGCGGGCTGCCCGACGGGCGGGGACGAGACAGGCGACGCCGGCCACAATCACCAGCAGCGTCGACACCGCCCCGAAGGTGGCCGGATCGGTGGCCGGGACCTGATAGAGCAGATGCCCGAGCACCCGGGAAACGATCGCGGCCGTGACCGCACCCAATCCCAAGCCGGCGAGCGTGAGGGAGAGCCCTCCGCGCAAGACCATGCCGACGATGTCGACGGGTCGCGCGCCCAGCGCCATCCGCACCCCGAGTTCCCGGGTGCGCTCTCCCACCGCAAAGGCGAGCACACCATACAAACCTATGGCCGCGAGAGCCAGCGCCACTCCGGCGAACAGCCCGAGCAGGATCATCGGGTAGCGCCGGTCCGTCATGGTCGCAGCGAGGCGGTTGTACATGGTGGCAACGTCGCTGATAGGCAGAACGGGATCGAGTTCGCGCAGTGCCTGGCGGATCGCGGCCGTGGTCGAAGCGGTGGCGTCCCCCCGGGTGCGGGCCACCAGCATCATCCCGCCCCCGGTCGGGCTCTGCCCCATCGGATAATAGATCATCGGCCGCAGGTCTTCATCGAGGCTGGTGCGCCGCACGTCGCCCACAACGCCGATCACCTCCGGCAACGCCTGCTCGTTCCACCAGCTCACCTGTACCCGCTGACCGATCGGATCGCTGCCGGGCCAGAGCTGGCGCGCCATCGTCTCGTTGATCACTACCACCGGCGGCGCACCCGCGCCATCCGCTGCCGTCGGTCCGCGGCCAAGGCGCAGGGGAATCTTCATCGCATCGAAGTATCCCGGATCGACCACCCGGATATCGGCCACCGGCTCCTCACCTGCCGAAGGGCGGGGCCGCCCCACGACGGTGAACCCGGTGGCAGCCCCCGCGCCCATGAACGGCACGTAGGTGACCAGTCCGGCCGCCTCGATGCCCGGGGTGGCGCGAAGTCGCTCGAGCAGTCGGCGGAAGAACGCATCCTGGCGCGCGTCGTCGGGATAGCTCGCCAGGGGCAGGTCCAGCTGCGCCGTCAGGAGATTGCGGGGGTCGAACCCGGTGTCAACCGCCGTTAGCCGCTGGAGTGAGCGGACCAGCAGTCCGGCACCGAACAGCAGTACCAGCGCAAGCGCCACCTGGCCGATGACGAGTGCGCCACGGAAACGACGCGCCCCGGTGCCCGCCGTGGTGCGGGCCCCTTCGCGCAGTCCGGTCGCGCTCGGTCGAGCCACCCCGCCCCAGAGTCCGGGCAACGAGAAGAGCACGCCCGCCAGGAGCGACACCAGCACCGAGACCGCGAGGACACGACCGTCCACGCTCAATTCTGCCAACCGGGGGATCCCGGTTGGTCCGGCTGCGACCAGGAGATCCACCCCCCAGACCGCCAGGAGAACTCCGAGCGCTCCCCCGGCGCACGCCAGCAGGACGCCTTCGGTGAACCACTGTCGAGTGAGGCGCCAGCGCGGCGCCCCCAGCGCGGAACGGACTGCGAGTTCCCGGCGACGCGAGGCGGCGCGGCCGAGCATCAGGTTCGCCACGTTCGCGCAGGCGATCAACAGGACCAGCGACACCGCGCCGAGGACGACCAGAAGTGCCAGCCGCGACGAGCCCGACACCTGCTCGGAGAGCGGGACGAGATTTGCCCCCCATCCGGTATTGAACTCCACATACTCCTGCGCCAGCGCGCCGGCGATGCCCGCCATCTCCGCTTCCGCCGCAGCCAGGGTCACGCCGGGTTTCAGCCGTCCGATGACCTGCGCATATCGACCCCGCCGGAGGTGGTCATCCGCACCGAGGGTGAGCGGCTCCCAATATTCCTCCTGCCCCCATGGAAGCGGCTGAAAGGAGCGCGGCATGATACCCAGGACCGTGGCGGTCCCTCCCGCCACAGCGATGGACTGCCCCACCAGCGTTGGATCGGCGCCGAACCGCCGCCGCCAGAGCCCGTCACTCAGGATCAGCACCCGCCCCTGTCCCTTGCGGGCCTCTTCGTCGGTAAAGGTGCGCCCCAGCGCCGGAGCCACCGCAAGCACACTGAAGAAGTCAGGAGTGACCTTGCGGCCCTGCACCCGTTCCGGTATGTCGCCTAACAACGTGGTGCCGGACCAGGTGAACGCCGCAAGACCTTCGAAGCTGGAGGAGCGGTCCTTCCAGTCGAGATAGTTGGCGGGACTCACGACGTTGCGGTCGGTGGGCCCTCCGCTCTTCCGCTCCCACACCATCACCAGTCGATCCGGTGCTCCGTACGGCAGCGGCCGCAGGAGCACCGCGTTGACCACGCTGAAGATCGCGGTGTTCGCCCCGATGCCGAGGGCCAGCGTCAGCACGGTGACGACCGTGAAGCCGGGACTGCGCCGGAGTGCGCGGAGCGCGTACCGGAGATCCTGCAGCAGGGTGTCCATCATTCGCTCCTGAGTGACTGCATTGGCTGAACGCGCGCCGCCCTCACCGCCGGGAGGGCGCTCGCCACGAGACCGACCACGACGAGAAGGGACCCGCCGAGAATGAATGTCCTGGGATCGAGCGACCCGACCCCGTGCAGCTGGCTGGCGAGGAGCCGGGTCAGCGCCGCGGCACCGAGCAGCCCCAGGACCACGCCTCCCATCGTGAGCACCAGGCCCTGCCGCAGCACCATGCGGAGCACGTCGACCGGTCGTGCACCAAGCGCCAGTCGCACTCCGATCTCGCGGGTGCGCTGAAGGACCAGGTACGACAGCAGCCCGTAGATCCCGACCACGGCGAGCAGCATCGCGAGGCTCGCGAAGGCGGCGAGCACGACCATGATGAATCGTTGCAGGGACAGCGTCTCGGCGAGCACCTCCGAAAGCGGCCGCACCCGACCCACGGGAACCTGGGGATCCACCCGATGAATCGTGCTGCGCAGCGCCTCCTGCAGCCGGGCGGGGTCATTCCGGGTCTGGAGCACCACATGGATCGGATACCAGGTGCTCAACAGCCGGGTCAACTCGGTCGGGGTCTGAGCCGAAGGGAGGAACACTGTCGGTGGGGCCGGCAGGCCGACAAACGAGCGGACATCGGCTACGACACCAACGACCCGGCGCAGCGCCAACTGGTCATGGCTGACGGACACCTGGCGATTGAGCGCCGCGCCGCCACCGCCGAGGAAGTGAGCGGCGAACGATTCGTTCACGACGACCACTGGCTCTCCGCCGGCGACGTCGGTGACCGCGACGCCCCGTCCCTGACGCAGCGACACGCCGAGGACGTCGAAGTAGCCGGGCGTAATGCTGCGATAATCGATCGTGCCTTTCAGGCGCGCACCATCGAGTACCACCGCGAGGTTGCCTCCACGCTCGAGCGGAAGCCCGGCTTCGACCACGCCGGCGCGCACCACCCCGGGAACCCCCGCCAACTCGGTGGTGAGCCGGTCGTAGAAATCGCTGGTGGCGGCGGGAGTCGCATAGCGGGTTCCAGTCAACCAGATCTCGGCAGCGAGCACCTGCTTCGGCTCGAACCCGGGATCGGTCGCCACGAGGTTTGCAAAGGTGCGGATCAGCAATCCCGCGCCGGTGAGCAGCACCAGGGCCAGGGCGAGTTCACCGATCACCAGCGCGTTGCGCATCCGGGTGTGGCTCGAGCCGCTGGTGCTGCGAGAGGATCCCTCGATGCGTGCTCCGCCGCGCAGGCCGACTCGCGCGTGCCAGGCGGGGAGCAGGCCGACCACGATGCCGACCAGGAGTGACAGACCAAGGGTGAAGCCCAGCGCTGCGCCATCGATACGGACGTCCTCGCCGCGGGGGAGGTCACCGGGGAGAACGCTGACCAGCAGATGCACGCCCCAGGTGGCGAGGAGGAGCCCGAGGGCGCCACCGATCAATCCGAGCAGAATGCTCTCGGTGAAGAGTTGCCGTATCAGCCGGGCGCGGCTCGCGCCGAGCGCCTGACGCAGCGCCAGTTCCCGGTTGCGGACCAGTCCCCGGCCGAGGACCAGGCTGGTCACGTTGGCACAGGCGATCAGGAGCACGAAGGCGATCGCGCCGGCCAGCAGTTTCATGGGGCCGGACACCGCCTGCATCGTGACTCCCAGTGCGGAGGCAAGCTCGATCCGGTTCACCGGATCAAAATTCCCCGGGAAGGCTCGCGGCAGCTCCAACGCGGTCGGCAGCCACCGCGCCCGCGCTTCCGCCAGCGTGACGTCGGGAGCGAGTCGGCCCACGAATTGGAGATTGGCGCCGTTGCCGATCGTGTTCGCCACCTGGGCGATGGTCGACCAGGCCTCCACCGCCGGAGTCACGTGGAAGTCGGCCGGCATGATCCCGACCACCTGGTAGGGGGCGCCATCGAGGGAAACGCTTCGCCCGAGCACACGAGGGTCCCCGCCGAAGGCGCGCTGCCAGAATCCATGGCTCAGGATCACGGCGTTGGCGCCGCCCGGCTGGTCTTCCTCAGTGACAAAGTCGCGGCCCATGGCCGGGCTGATCCCGAGCGTGCGGAGGTAGTCCCGAGAGACCCGCATGCCGGCTGCGCGCACTGCGCCCCCGGGAGCGACGATGTTGAAGCCGACCGAAGCGGTGACCGCCGATGCCTCCAGTCCGGCCGGGTGCGCGGAGATGTACTGGAAAGTGGAGTAGGTGAGGGACTGCTCCCCCTCGTAGCCATCGCCCCGTTGCGTGAGTCGGACCAGTCGCTCCGGCTCCGGATACGGCAGCGGCTTGAGCATGACACTGTACAAGACGCTGAACACCGCAGTGTTCGCGCCAATCCCCAGTGCGAGCGTCAACACGGTCACCGCCGTGAAACCCGGATTGCGCCGGAGGGTGCGAAGGGCGTACACGAGATCCTTCAGCAGTGTGTCCATCATTCACTCCGGAGTGCGGTGAGCGGATCGATGCGCGCGGCCCGTCGGGCCGGTCCATAGCAGGCCACGAGCCCGGTAATCAACAGCACCAGCGTGGTCGCGAGCCAGGTGAATGGATCGGTCGGCGTCACCCCGAAGAGCTGGCTGGCGAGTAGCCGGCCGACGCCCCATGCGAGCGTCAGTCCGGCCACCGCGCCGCCGGTCACCGCCATCATCCCGTCGCTCACAATCTGTCGCACAATGCGGCCCTCGCTGGCACCAATCGCGCGGCGAATCCCGATCTCCCTGGTCCGTTCGCCAACCAGATGGCTGAGCACGCCATAGAGACCGATGCCGGCCAGCACCAGCGCGGTCAGCGCGAAGCCGCCGAGCAGGAGCAGCAGGAAGTTGCGGGTCACCAGCGTGCCCGACACCACCAGATCCATGGGGGTCAGCCCATCGACGACCAGGTCGGGCTCGGCCGCGACGAGCGCGCGTCGCACCGGCTCGATCAATAGCGCCGGATCGCCAGTGGTGCGGATCGTAAATGACGTGTGCCCCCAGGGCGCCGCCGTGAAGGGGACGTAGAGCGCGGCATCCGAGGCCTGCTCCAGGCCGAACTGCCGCACGTCGCCCACGACGCCGATGACCTCCGCCGAGAGCGGCTGTCCGAAATCAGCCCGGCCGGCGGCGCTCTTGAAAAACGCAACCCGACGCCCGACGGGATCGGCGCCGGGCCAGTACTTATCCGCCATCGCCTGGTTGATGACGACCCCGGTGAGCGATTCGCGCATGTCACCCGGGGAGAACCACCGGCCGCGCCGCAGCGGAATCCGCATCACGTCGAGGTAGGGTTGATTGACGGAGCGGACACCGACGGTGAGCTCACGCCCCGGCTCGATCGGCGCGCCATCAATGCTCACTCGGCTGCCCGTCCACGCTCCGCCCATCGGGAGATGGTTCACCAGTCCGACCCCACGCACCCCGGGCACCGCGCTGACCGCATCGACCAGGCGGCGATACAGCTCCGGGAGGTTGCTGTCCGGCGCCTGGTACCGCGGCGACGGGAAGATGTGCGCCGTCAGCAGCCCTGCGCTCTCGAAACCACGATCCACCCTGGTCACGCGCCAAAGACTGTTCAGGAGCAACCCCGCCCCAATGAGCAGCGCCAGCGCGAGCCCGCTCTGTGCGCCGATCAACAGCCGGCGGCCGGCGGTTCCTGATCCGCCGCTGTTCCGTGCGCCCCCCTGCTTGAGCACCCTGGCGAGATCGGTGCGACTGCCGGTCCACGCCGGCACCAGGCCCGCGGCCAGCGCACTGGCGAGCGTGAGGCTGACGGCGAGCGCCACGATGCGGCCATCCATTCGCAACTCCTCGAGTCGCGGCACGAAGCTGCCAACGGCGATCGCGACGCTGGAATCGCCCGTCGCCAGGAGTCGGATCAGGAGGGCGGCGCACACCAGCCCGATCACCGCGCCGACGCTGGCCAGCAGCACCGCTTCCGCCAGCAGCTGCGTCACCAGCCGGCTCCGTTCCGCGCCGAGGGCCGAGCGGAGCGCCAGTTCATGGGTCCGGCGCGCCAGACGGGCAAGGAACAGGTTGGCGACATTGACGCACGCGATGAGCAGCACAACCCCGGTCGCGGCGAGCAGGAACAGCAGCGGCGTCCGCACGTTGCCATTGATCACGGTATCGCGGAGTGGCGTGAGCAGCGCGCTGAATCCGGCGTTGTCGGCAGGATAGGCTTCGGCCATCCGGTGGCTGAGCGCGGCGAGCTGCGCCTCGGCCTGGGCCCGATCGGCACCTGGGGCCAGGCGCGCGATCATCCCGCCGTCTACATGCAGATTCCGCCACTGCATTGCTGCGGGGGGTGCGCCGGCGGACAGCGGCGAATAGATCTGGGCCCAGATGGGGAAGACCACCCCGGGCGGCAGGACGCCGACGACCGTCAGCCCGCCCTCGGCGGTCGTGACGGTCCGGCCGATGATCGTCGGATCGCCAGCGAATTGGGATCGCCAGAAGCTGTAGGTCAGTACCGCCGCCGGGGCGGCGGAGGGTCGCTCGTCTTCCGGCAGGAGCCCTCTCCCGAGGAGCGGTGCCACCGCCAGCGTCTGGAAGAAACCGTCGGAGACCTTGCCCAGGGCGAAGTTGGTGACGCCGTCCCCGGTACGGAGAATGGCCGACTGTCCAACGACATACCCCAGTGCGGCGAAGGCCGTCGCCTCCGTGCGGTAGTCGGAAAAATTGGGGTACGACGGGAGGCGTTGGGCGCCATCGCGGCCCTGCTCCGAGAAGAAGTAGAGGTCGTCCGGGTTGGCGAAAGGGAGCGGCCGGAGGATCACCCCGTCAACCACCGAGAAGAGCGAGGTGGTGGCGCCGATGCCGACCGCGAACGTCAGCACACAGGCGGCGGCAAAGCCGGGGGCCCGCCGCAATGTGCGTAAGGCGATCCGCAGATCGTCGATGAGCGCGGTCATGAGCATCGGCCTCGTGTCGGAGGGAGGTGAACGCACGCAACCCGTGGGTTGCCTCTATTCGGATCGGAGCGCGGTCATGGGGTCGATGCGCGTGGCCCGACGCGCCGGTAGTAGACTGGCGCAAAGCGCTGTCAGCAGGACCGTCGCGGTGGCGAGTCCGAGGGTGAGCGGATCCCAGGCCGGTACACCATACAGCAGACTGGCGAGCGCCCTCCCCGCCGCCAGCGCGCCGAGGATGCCGAGCGCCGTGCCCAGCAGCGTGAGTCGCACACCGTCGGATACCACCAGCCGCACCAGGCTGCTCGGTGCGGCACCCAGCGCGAGGCGCACCCCGAGTTCCTGGGTCCGTCCCCGCACCGCATACGCGAGCACGCTGTACAATCCGAGCGCCGCCAGCAGCAGTGCCACGAACGCATAGAGCGTGAAGAGCATGGCGCCAAGGCGGAAATCCCGGTACGCCGGTTCCAGCACCTGGTTCAGCGGCCGCACCTCGACATAGGGCAGCCCTGGCGCAGCGGACTGCAGCACACCCCGCACCTCCGCCGCGAGGGCCGCCGCGGGGCCGCGGGAGCGAAGGAAGAGCGTCAGGTGGCGGGTCTCGACCCCAGGCAGCGAAAGGGGCACATAGTAAATCGCCTGCGGCTCCTCCCGCGGCGAGTAACGCACCCCGTCCTCGGCGATCCCGATGATCGCAGTGCAGTCCATCGCCTCCTTGCCCAGGAGAAGACACTGGCCGATCGGATCCTCATCGGGAAAGAACCGTTTCGCCATGGTGGCACCGATAACGGCGACGGCAGGGTGCTCGCGGCGGTCCGCCTCCGTGAAGCCGCGTCCCCGCTGCAACGCGATCCCCATCGTCTGGAAGAACTCCGCCGTGGTGCGCTGGATGTATGGCCCTCCGCTCGACATCCGCGGGAGCGAATCCCGCCCCACGATCCGCAGCCCCTGCGCCATGCTCCAGCCAAAGGGTTCACCATACGTCAGGGCCCCCGAGACAACCCCCGGATGGGCGCGCGCCGCCGCGAGCATGGCATCGAAGGCCTGCCCCGTCTGCGGGCCGGTGAATCCCACCGAGGCGGGATCGGCGCTCACCATCAGCACCTGGTCGCGGTCGTAGCCGACATCGATGCCGAGGATGTTGCGGAGGCTGCGGGCGAAGAGCCCGGCGCCAATCACCAACAGCACGCTCAGCGCGACCTGGGCCACCACCAGGCCGGACCGCACCCGCGAGCGCCGAAATCCGCTGCCGCGCCCACCTTCCTTCAGGACCGGTGTCAGATCACTCCCCGTCACCTGCAGCGCCGGCACCAGGCTGGCTAGAAGTGCGGCGATCAGCGTGGCCCCTGCCGCGATCGCGAAGACCCGCCCGTCGGTGGTGAATCGCTCCGCCAGTGCGGCGGGGAGAACGTAGTGGCGCAGCACTCCACCACCCCAGGCTGCCACCAGCAGCCCCACGCAACCGGCCATCAGCGAAATCAGCAGTCCCTCGAGGAAGAGCTGCCGGACGAGGCGGCGCTGGCCCGCGCCGAGTGCCTTGCGGATAGCGAGTTCCCGGCCGCGCGTCAGGCCGCGGGCGAGCATGAGGTTGGCCACGTTGGCGCAGGCGATCAGCAGCACCAGGAGCGACATGGCGCTGAGCCAGCGCGCCAGATTCGCGGTGCCGCTGTGATCCGGGCCGGCCGCCTCCATGACGGGCCCGAGCTGGACATCCTGAAACCCGTTTGCCGTGGCGGAATCGCTGCGGCCTGCGCGGATCAGGCTGGTCGCCTCGGCGGCGGCCCCTTCCCGCGTGGCACCGGGCGCCAGCCGTCCCAGCAGCGAGATGAAGTACCATCCCCGGTCGGTGCGATACTCGTCGTTGCCCTGCATCCGGTGCGCGACGCCGGTGAATGGCACCCAGAGGTCCGGTGCCGTGTATTCACCTCCGTCAAATGCGGGTCGGGTCACCCCGACGACGGTGTAGGTCTGGTCGTCCAGTGCGATGCTCTGTCCCAGGATGGTCCGGCCGGCACCAAACCGGGTACGCCACAACCGTTCGCTCAGCACCACCACCGGGACGCCGGCATCGAGCCGGTCGTCGTCGGGGCCCAGCAGCCGGCCCAGCAGCGGGCTGGCGCCCAGCAGCGGGAAATAGCTTCCCGTCACTGCGGCCAGGTCGACTGGGGCGGCGTCGGCACCACGCCCCATCGAGGCCGACCCGCTATAGACCGCGGTGACGGCCGAGAAGCTCTTTGCCTGCCTGAGGTCGGTGTAGTCGGGGTAGCTCACCACCGAGTTGCGCCAGTCGCCGAACTGCGGGTTCCGGTGATGGAAGAACAGCCGGGCCACCTGCGCCGGCGCCGTGACATCCGCTGGCGGACGCCGCAGCAGCATGTCGAGCATGCTGGTGAGCGTCGTGACGGCACCGATGCCGACCGCGAGGGTCAACGCGGCGATCACGGAGAATTGCGGCGCGCGACGGACCGAGCGCCACGCGGCGCGGACATCAGCGAACAGTGAACTCATGAATGCGCGTCCAGGCGTTGAGTAGTTCCCGGGTCGGGCGGGGACGAACCGGCGGTTTGCCCTGAGAATGCGGGGAGGGATTCAGTCTGCGCGCAGCACAACCGCCGGGTCGACCCGCGTCGCCCGTCGCGCCGGAATCCAGCTGGCCAGCAGCGTCACGGCCAGCAGCAACAGCGGTATCAGCACGAAGGTGAGCGGATCGGTCGCGCTCACGTTGAAGAGCATGCTCCGCAGGAGCCGGGTGAGTACGAGGGCTGCGACCAGGCCCACTCCGACACCGATGAGGGCGAGTCGGAGCCCCTGCCCCAGCACGAGCTTCAGCACATCACGCTGCACCGCCCCGAGCGCGAGGCGGACGCCGAGTTCGCGGGAACGCTGGGTGACGGTATACGACATGACCCCATACAGCCCGATCGCGGCCAGCGCGGCTGCCAGCACCGAGAACGAGCCCAGCAGCAGCATCGCGAACCGGCGCGGGCCGGTGGTGCCCTCGATCAGCTCGTCCATCGTGCTGACATTGGAGACCGGCAGGTCGGCATCGACTGACGCGACCGCCTGCCGGACGAGGCTGGCAATGGCCTTGGGATCGCCACTGACGCGGACCGCATAGGCAAGAAACGGCAAAGCATTCTGCTGCAGCGGAAAGTAGAGCTGGACCCGCGCCTGCGCATCAAGCCCCTCGTGCATGGTGTGACGCACCTCGCCCACCACATCGACCCAGGCAATGCTGCTGTCGGTCAGGTTGTTGAACGTGATCCGCTTGCCAACGGGATTCTCATTGGGCCAGAATCGCCGGGCCATCTCCTCGTCCACAATGACCACGGCGCGGCCCCCGGCCCGATCCTCTCCATTGAACTGGCGCCCCTGGAGCAGTTCGACGCCGAGCGTCGGCAGAAAGTCCGGCGTCACCGTCCGCATGTCCCCCCAGGGACCCGGCGCGTTGGTGGGAGGCTGGAAACCCTCGACGCTGAAGCTGCCGGTGGACCATGATCCCCCGAACGGCATCACCGACGTGCCGCCGGCGGAGGTGACGCCAGGCATGTTGCTCAGGGCACTGGTGATCCTCTCGAGCGCTGCGATCCGGACCGTATCGTTGGGATACTTCACCTGCGGAAGCGCCACATTGAATGTCAGCAGATGATCGGAGTGGAAGCCGGGATCCATGCCAACCAGGCGCCCGAAGCTGCGCACCAGGAGACCCGACCCGGCGAGCAGCATCAGCGCCAGCGCCACCGTAGCAACCACCAGGCTCCGGCGGAGCGCCAGTCCGCCCCGATCCGCCGCCACGCCACGCCCGCCTTCCTTGAGTGCTTCGTTGAGACTGGCACGAGCGACCCGGATCGCCGGGGCAAGCCCGAAGACGATGCCAGTCAGGACCGAGATCAGCAGGGCAAAGGCGAGCACACTGCCGTCGAGATGGACATCACTGGCATCGGGCAGCCCACGACCGCCCCCCAGCGCGAGCAGGGCCGGCACACTCCACACGGCCAGCACCACGCCCAGCACGCCGCCCGCCAGCGCCAGCAGGATGCTCTCGGTGAGCAACTGTCGCATCAACGCGCCCGGGGATGCACCGAGGGCCACGCGCACGGCGATCTCCCGTCCGCGCGCCGCCGCCCGGGCCAGCTGCAGATTGGCGACATTCGCGCACGCGATCAGCAATACCAGGCCGACGGCGCCAAGCATCAGGTAGAGTGCGCCACGCATCGGTCCCCGGGCCTTCTCATTCAGCGTGGTGGTGAGCAGGCCCCAGTCTGGCGAGAACCGGTCCGGGTTTTCAGTCCGCAACTGGACCCCGTAAGCTGCCAGGTCCGCCGACGCTTGCTCCACCGACTCTCCCGAGCGAATCCGGGCCGTGAATCTCAGGAACTCGTTGGTCCAACGGTTCGGGTCCATCTGCGCCGGGGTGAACGCCAGCGGCACCCAGAACTCGGCCCGCCGGTTCCAGAAATCGACGAAGGCGGGTGGCATGATACCGACGATTTCATAACTCTCACCGTCGAGCAGGACTCGTTGGCCCAGGGCGGAGGGGTCCTCTCCGAATACGCGCTGCCACATCCCCAGGCTCAGGACCACGACCCTGTCGTGACCGGCCTCGGCTTCCTCGGCCCCCAGGACGCGACCCAGCGCCGGGGGTACCCCGAAGACACCGAAGAAGTCGCCGGAAACCTGGGAACCGAGGACCCGCGTGGGCTCACCTCGGCCGGTGAGGGTCGGCTGCCAGCCGTTCTGCACTGCGGCCTTTTCAAAGATCTGGCGCTTTTGTTGGTAGGCGAGGAAACCCGGCACCGAAACTGATGCATGCAGATCGCCGAGAGTGGGATAGTGATGCTCCACCGTCACCAGGCGGTCAGGATCTGGGTAGCCCAGCGGCCGGAGCAGCACGCTGTTGATGACCGAGAAGATCGCGGTGTTGGCGCCGATCCCGAGCCCGAGCGTGAGCACCGCGACGGTGGTAAAGCCCCGGCTCTGCCGCAAGCCCCGGAAAGCGTAACGGATATCCTGTATCAGCTCACGCATGGTGTCTCCCCGAAGAGTGAGGACGGAGCAGCGCCAACCCGACTACTTCGACTGCTATTCCGCGCGGAGCGCCGCCATTGGGTCGATCCGGGTGGCGCGCCGGGCCGGCAGGTAGCTGGCGCCCAACGCGACAAGTCCAAACACGAGAGGTCCCGCTATGAACGCCACCGGGTCCAGCGGCGTGAGACCGTACAGCAGGCCGCGAACGAGGAAGCCAGAGACACCCGCGAGCAGCAACCCGATTCCCAGCCCGATCGACACCAGGCGCAGGCCGTCGCGGACCATCATGCGCACCACCGCTCCCCCCTTCGCGCCGAGGGCGATCCGAATCCCGATCTCCCGGCGCCGCTGCGCGACGCCGTAGGCGACCACGCCGTAGACGCCGAGACTCGCCAGCAGCAGCCCGAGCAGCCCGAAGGCCCCGAGGGCCAGACCGCCGGCCCGGGCCGGAAGCAGCGCGAAGGAGAGATGGTCCTGGAAGGTGCCGATCGCTTCGACCGGCAACGCAGGATCGAGATCGTGGACCAGCGCTCGCACGCTCGCGATAAGCGCCGCCGGAACGCCATGGGTGCGCAGCAGCAGCGACGTGCGCTCCACGTTGATCTGGGCGACCGGCAGATAGAAGTAGGGCATGAGCTCTTCGCCCAGCGTGGAATACTTTGCGTCGTGCACGACGCCCACGACCTCTCGCCAGGGACCCTCCTCGCCGCTCGTGCTTACTCGATGGCCGATGGGATCCAGCCCGGGCCAGTATCGTCGCGCAAAGGCCTCGCTGACCAGCGCGACCAGGGGCGCGTCGGTCCGATCCTGATCCGTGAACGCCCGACCGCGGAGCACCGGGAGCTCAAGCGCCTCGAGATACCCGGGGCTGATCGCCCCCCGACCGACCTCCAGATTCTCCCGGTCCTGTGGCACGTATCCTTCGATGGTCAGTCCGGAGCGGTTGCCGAAAAGCGAGAGCGGCAGCTCACCGGTGAGACCCGCCGCCGTTACACCGGGCAGGGTGCGGGACCGGTGCAGGAGCTCGTGCTGGAAGCGCTGCACCCGGGCCTCGTCATACGCGGCGAGTCCCAGGTCGGTCGCCAGCACCAGACCATTTCGCGCGCCGAACCCCAGGTCGATCGACGAGGCGCGCTGCAGGCTACGGAGAAACAGGCCGGCCATGACGAGCAGCAGGATGGAAAGCGCCGCCTGCCCAATGACGAAGCCGCCGCGCAGGCGCGAGCGGGGGGAGAGCGACCCGCCGGTATTGTCCTTGAGCGCGGAGAGCAGCTCGGGCCGCGACGCCTGCAGCGCCGGCGCGAGACCGACCAGCAGGCCGGTCACGATCGACAGCAGCAGGGCGAAGCCGAGCACCCGGAGATCGGGGGCGAGATTGAGCGCGAGGGTGACCGGAATTGGCAGGTGGGCGGAGAGGAGGAGCCCGGCCAGCCAGAACGAGAGCATGCCGCCTAACACGCCGCCGAGCGTGGCGAGCACGACGCTTTCAGTCACCAGCTGACGCACCACGCGGCCGCGACTCGCGCCCAGCGCCAGACGGACCGCGACCTCGCGCTGGCGGGCCATCGCGCGGGCCAGGAAGAGGCTGGCCACGTTGCCGCAGGCGATCAGCAGGACCGCGAGCACCACGAGGAACAGGAGGGCGCTGACCCCGAGCACCGGGCCGCGCGCGCCAGGAAAGAGCCGGCTCTCGCCCTCCGGCAGGAGGGTGATCGTCCGCCCGTGGTCCTGCCGATCGGTCCAGGCGCCGGCAAAGTCCGCGTGGAGCTGACGGGACAGCCCGTCCGCCTGCGCTCGCGCCTGGGCCAGCGTGGCGCCGGGCGCGAGGTGCCCGATGACCATCAGGCCCCGGTCGCCCCGGTTGGTGAGCAGGCTCGGGTCGGCGCGCAGCAGTGGGGCGGCGGCGAGTGGCACCCATCCATCCAAACCCAGCCCGCGCATCAAGCCGCTAAAGCCCGGCCGGGCGACGCCGATGACGGTGAAGGGCCGGCCGCCGACCAGGGCCGCCTGGCCCACGACCTCCGGCCGCCGGTGGAATCGCGAGGTCCAGAGCGCATGACTGAGCACCACGACGGTGACCGCGCCACCGATCTGGTTCTCCTCGACCGAAAACCCGCGCCCCAGCGCGAGCGGAATGCCCAGACCGCTGAAATGATCCTCCGAGACCATGGCTAGCGTGACCCGGACCGGCTCGGCGCCGATCGTCAGGCTGGTCTGCTGAAGCCCCATGCCGACGATGTGATCCAGCGCGGGGATGCCCTGACGGAACGCGAGGAGGTCAGGGTAGCTCGAGGTGCCGAAGAGCGGGCCGCTGTAGTCGCTGGTGTAGAGACTCACCGTACGCGCCGGCTCCCCGACCGGCAGCGGCTTGAACAGGAGCGCGTTGACCACGGTGAACACCGTCGCCGTGCCCGCAACCCCCAGGGCCAGCGAGAGAATGGCGACGCTCGCGTACCCGGGACTGTGGGTCAGCGTGCGAAGGGCGTGGCGCAGGTCGGCAAGGAACACTCGCATACGGGTGGCCTCGGGGAGATGATGCGAAACTCAGGCGCCCGCGAGCTCCAGCGAACGATCTTCCACGACCCGGCCGTCGAACAGGTGAATGGCGCGCTGTGCATTGCGCGCGTAGCGGGGATCGTGGGTCACCATGCACACGGTCGCCCCCGCCTGGTGCAGTTGCTGCAGCAGGTCCATCACGGCTTCGCCGTTGGTGGAATCGAGGTTGCCGGTCGGTTCGTCGGCGAGGAGGATCAGCGGCTCTCCCGCGACGGCGCGTGCCACCGCGACGCGCTGCTGCTGACCGCCGGAGAGCTGGGCCGGATAGTGCTTCACCCGGTGCGCCATGCCGACGCGTTCGAGCGCGTTCATCACCCGCTGCTTCCGGTCCGCCGCACCAAGCCCGCGATAGGTGAGCGGCAGCTCGACATTCTCGTAGACCGTCAGGTCGCCGATCAGGTTGAAGGCCTGGAAGATGAAGCCGATCTCCTTGTTCCTGATCCGGGCGCGCTCCGCCGCGGAGAGCTGGGCCACCGGTTTGCCGTCAAGCCAGTACTGCCCGCTGGTCGGCGTGTCGAGCAGGCCGAGCAGGGAGAGGAGCGTGGTCTTGCCACAACCGGAGGGCCCGGCGATCGCGACGTACTCGCCCCGCTTGATTTCCAGGTGAATCTCCTCGAGGGCGTGGGTCTCCACTTCCTCGGTGAGGAAGACCTTCTTGAGGCCTTCAAGTCGGATCAGCGCCGAACCGTTCGTCGTCATGGGATCTCTCTGGAGGAATGCGGGATCGCTGCTGCACGAGAAACGTCAGGAAACACGTTGAGCCGTGACGGGGGAATGCGTTCGCGCCGGTCGTGCCTCACCGGACCCGGACCCGCTCCACCGCGTCCCACCGGCTCATGTCGGAAAGGATGACCACGTCGCCCGGCTTGAGTCCCCGAACCACCTCGATCCGGTTGACCGAGCTGCGGCCCAGATCGACCCGCACCCGCTCAGCCTCATCGGTGCCGGGCACCATTCGGAAAATGCCAACCGCACTGTTGGCCTGACCGTAGGCCGGGCGGCCCATCGAGATCACCTCGCCCAGACGCTCGATCTCGATGGTCCCATCCACACTCAGGTCGGGGCGGGCGCCCTTCGGCAGCGCGCCCTCAAGGGCGATATCCACCGTCACTGTGCCATTCTGGGAAGCGGGATCGATCCGCATGACATGGCCGGCGGCGAGGCCGTTCCGGGTATCGACCGAGGCCGCCTGCCCAAGGCTGAGATCCTTGGCCTGCGTCTCGGGGATACGAAGGACGGCCTTGAGCTTTTCCGGCTGGACCACCTTCGCCAGCGTCACGCCCGACGTGGCCCACTGTCCGACCTCGAGCGGCAACTCCTGGAGCACCCCATCGGCACCGGCGCGGACCACCATCGCGTCGACCAGATTGCGCTGGAAGTCCGCCACCGCGCGGAGCCGTCCCACCTGCGCCTCCTGGACCTCCAGCTGCGAGTGGATGTTTTCGGTGTAGAGGGTGAGGCGCTGCTGCTCCAGCTGCAGCCGCTCGATCAGCTCCGTCGCCTTGTCTTTGGAGCGATCGTAGTCGCCGCGGGAAATGAGGTCCTCGGCGGCGAGCTCGGAATCGGCCGCCGCGCGGCGGATCGCATCGCGATATTCGGTGCGGATCTGGGCGACGAGGCTCGACTGCGTCAGGCGTTGCGTCTCCAGCGAGGTCTTGAGCGAAACAACCTGGGCCTGCGCGTCAGTGAGCTGGCGCTCGGCCTGGAGCAGCTGGATCTGCACGTCGGGATTGCTCAGTTCGAGCAGGATGGTGCTCGCCGTCACCCGCACACCGGGCTGCACCAGCTTCCGCTCCACCCGTCCGGCCGTCACCGCGGACACCCACCGGACCTGCTCCGGCACCAGCGTGCCAGGGCCGCGCACTTCGCGTGTCATCGCTCCGGTGACCACCGTGTCCATCCAGAGCGTGCCGCGCTCCACCGACGGGGCCGCAGGTCGCAGGCGCGAAATCGCGACCGTCGCCAGAACCAACGCGACCAGGCCGCCCCCCATATAGAGGAAGCGCCGACCCTTCGGTTTGGGCTCACGGGCTATATCCACGACGTCCTCGGATGATCTGGGTGCCTCAGGTCTCGCGCCGTTGACAAGGAAAGAAGCATGCCTGCCCCGCGCGTGGCGCTCAAGCCTGAAGCCGTTGACACGTACGGAGTTGAACGGCGTGACCCGGCTCGCCCCTGCGCCGCGGTGTCCGGTTGTGGGATTGGTCGTCCCAGAAGCGCGCTCCCGTTCCCCAGTTGTGTGGCGGCATTGCGGCGCGGTCGTCACCGAGGCTACCGTGTGTCAGGCCGCACTGCCGAGCGGCCCAACACTCCTCCCGCCTACCCGGATTCACGTGCGAATACGCTCCCGCCCTGTGCCAGCACTGGCGCGATTGTGGTGCGTTGGCCTTCTCGTTCTCACCGGCTGCGCGCACCCGGCACCCGGATCGGCCGAGGATGCGAGCATCGTTACGCCGCTCTCCCCCCGGCTGGCGGCGAAGGGAAGTCGGATCGCCCCGGAGGCGATTGCCGATACCCGCGGCCCCCTGCTCCCGGACATTTACCTCTTCGAGTCCCCGTGAGGATCCGGAGCGCGGTCGCGGTGGCGATGGCGGTGGGCTGCGCGCACCAGGAGCCTCTCGCGCATCATGAGCCGCGCGCTGACACTCCCTTCACCGCCAGCCAGCCGATCCGACTGACTTACAATATCGCGACCGATGCCTCCCCCGCCTGGAGCTTCGATGGCCGGCGGCTGTACTACTCTGCCCACGACTCCGCTCGCAGCGACCACGACGCATGCATCGTGACGATGCCCTCCACCGGTGGGACACGAACCGCAGTGCAGTGCCCGGCCCTCGGGGTCAACGATACCAGCGAATTGCTCGAGAGGCCGGCCCCGGGTCCGGACCTGCTCGCATGGAGCCGCTCGGAACTCGGTGTCGTCGAGCACTCCTCCCCCCGTCATTCCATCCTGGCCGCGGTGCCGGTCCCCGACGCTCCGGTGCGACTGCTGCTCCGGTTTCCCTACGCGACCACCGCCGGCCACCCCCACGATATGCCGCTCTTCCTGCAGTGGCTGCGCCCCGGTGTGTTGCTCTACCTCGGTGCATCCTTCGGCACAAGTTTCCCCGACACCGTGTGGCTTGGCGACCAGGTGACGTTGCTGAATCTCACCGCCCCGGTACCGACACTCGACTTCGTCGCCGGGACGTCGGGCGCCAGCGCCGTGAGCGCCAGTCCCGATGGCACGAGTATCTACTACACCATCACCGGAGACACCCGGGTGCTGCGCCAGGATCTCTCCACCGGCCTGGAGACGCTGGTGCACGATTTCGGCGCCGCGGGAATTGCCCGAGACCCCTCCGTGGTTGGCCAGCGCCTCGCCGCCATCGTTGGGGGCCAGCCGGGACTCAGAGACTTCCCGCTGCAGGGACTGGGACAGGTGGATCGCGGCGGTCACCTCGTGTTGGTTGATCTGCAGAATGGTGCGGAAACCGTCGTGCCCGATGGTGACCGGCTCTACCGGCGACCAGCGCTTTCGCCTGACGGCAGTCGGATGGTGGCAGAGGGCTTTCCGTATGTCGTGACACCCATCCTCGATTCCAGCGGTGCCGTTGTCGGCGCTGACACCGTGACGAGCAGGCGGGCTGACCTCTGGCTCTTCGAGGAGTGAGATGAGGACGCCCTGGGCAGGCCTCCTGCTACTGCTGCTCACGGGTGCACCTCTCGCCGCACAGGCCGTCGGTACCGTCGCCGGTGTCGTGCGAGCCGCGGGCCCCGGCGGGACACCGCTCGCCGGCGCGCGAGTGACCGTGGATGGCGGCCGATATCCTGTCACCACCAGCGCCCAGGGCGAATATCGGCTGCGCGAGGTGACCGCCGGCTGGCACAGCGTCGCCGCTGCGGCCATCAGCTATCGGCCGCTGTCGCGCGACAGCGTCCTGGTCCGCGCGGGGCAGACGACCCTGCTCGATCTGCCGCTGCAAGCCGATCCGATCGGCCTGGCGCCGATCGAGGTCATCGCCGACCGGGTGGATTCGGTGCTCGATCCCCTCGCGGTCGCCGACCAGCAGCGATTCACCGCGGAAGAGTTGCGCCGGCTGCCGGTCTCCTCGGTGGAGGAGGCTATCGCCCTCTCGGCTGGTGCGGTCGGCGAGAGCTATCGCGGCGGGCGACTCGGCCAGCAGGCGTTCATCGTGGACGGGCTCGGCCTCAAGAACCAGCTGGACGCCTCCACCGGCTCGCTCGGGGTCCGCGTGCCCCCTGCTCTCCTCGCCGAAGCGTCCCTCGTGACCAATGGATTCTCCGCCCGCTACGGTCAGGCGGTGTCGGCGCTGGTCAACCTGGCCACCCGCGACGGCGGCGACCGCTGGGCCGGACGGCTCTCCTATGAGACCGACCGGCCCCTCGGCAACGGCGGCGACTACGGTCTCGATCGGGGCGTGGTCTCGGTCGAAGGACCGTTACCGGCGAAAATCCGTTTCCTTGCCGTCGCCGACCTCTCCGGCAAGCTGGACGCCGATCCGATCAACGCGCCCCGGCCGGCGAACCCACGCGATCCCCGGCATGATGCCCCATGGCTCCTGCCGCACAATAGCGGTGAGCAGGCCGATCTCGCCGCCAAGCTCACCATTCCCCTGGGCAGCCAGCAGACCCTCCGGATCCTGGCCCTCCATTCCGCCGACCAGCGACTGCTCTACGATCCGGCCTACAAGTACGACCTCGACCTCGCCCCCGTGCGACGGTCGAGCGGCAACCTGCTCAATACTCACCTGCAAAAGGTTTTCGCCGGCCCGGATATCATTGCCGACCTGCGGGTAGGATACTTCTCGCGGGAATTCACCCGCGGAGCCCCGTCGAGCCTGCCGGACTACCAGTTCGGTGCCTTCACCGGCAAGAAGATCGGCATCGTCGGCGAGGAAATCGCGCGGGCCCAGGATACGGCGGGGGCCCGTGCCCCGATCGCGGGCCTCCTTGCACCGACGTTCAGCGACCAGACGCCCTGGGGGGTCCCGGCCTTCTTCCTGGGTCGCGGCCCCCGCGGCGATCTCGCATGGAACCGCTTTCGTGAAGTGCGCACTCGGCTCGACCTGAGCGTGCCGGCGGGCCGGAACACCGATTTCTATTTCGGCGGCGAATACTCCGGCCAGGGCGTGCGCACCTTTCAGCGCGTGCTCGGCTACCTGCCCACCGGCGACACCGTCCCGGCGGCGACCGCGGCGAATTTTTCGCCCTGGTCAGGCGCCATCTATTCCGAGGTGCAGGCCCGAAGCACCGATCTCGCCATTACGCTGGGCCTGCGGTACGACCAATTCAGCGGTCGCGCTGAGCTGCCGGGGAAGGCGGCGCAGGCCAAGCGGTCACTGAGTCCACGCTTCGCGGTGAGTACCGTCCTCAAGGGTGCGACGTTCATCGCCAGCATCGGGAAGTTTTCCCAGGCTCCAGACTACCAGTACCTGGTCGATGCCGCCTTCGACGATACGACCCGCACCGGCCGCTCCCGGCAGGGCAATCCCGGTCTCGGCTTCGAGTCGTCCACCCAGTACGAGTTCAGCCTGCGGATCCGGCCGGTCCCGTTCGTGAGCGTGCGCGGCAACGTCTATATCCGACGACTGGACGGGTTGGTCGCCTCGGTCCCGCTCAGCGTGGACCCCGACTCCAGCATTTTTGGTAATGTCGATGCCGGGTCGGTGAAGGGCGCAGAGGTGATCGTGGAGCGGGAATTCCAGAACAACTGGGCCGTGCGGGTCAGCTATTCGCTGCAGGAGGCGACCGCCAACTCCAGCAGCGCCTTTTTCATCCGACGCTCGTTCACCATCGACCCGGTGAGCGGCGATACCCTCTTTCCCTCCAAGGTCGAATTCCCGCTCGATTATGACCGCCGACACACCCTCACCGCCATCGTGAGCGGCGCGGTGCCTGCCACCGCCGGGCCTCGCGTCCTCGGCGTGCGGCCGTTCGCCGCCATCGAGGGGACGGTGATCTTCCGGGTGGCCTCGGGCCTGCCGTTCACGTTCACCAACGCCGCGGGCGATTCCATCGTGGGCCTGCCCAACGATGGACGGCTGCCCGGGACCTCCACGCTCGACATGCTGGTGCGTCGCCCGATTCGTCTGGGCGCGGTCAGGGGCATCGTGTACGTCGATGCGCGGAATCTGCTGAATCGGAGAAACGTGGTGTCGGTGCGGCGGGATACCGGGACGCCGGTGCTGACGGAGGCGGGCATTCAGGCGCTGGCGGATTCCGCGCTCAGCGCGAACCCGTCGCCCATCCCCTTTGAGTCGCCGCGGTATCGCCCGTGGGCGGATCTGGACGGCAACGGATATGTCGATGGGGCCGGTGAACTGCGACCGCTCTATCTTGCGGCCGCCCGGGATTTTACGCAGCCGCTGTTCGCCTTCGGGCCGCCGCGGCTGTTCCGGCTGGGGATGGAAATCGCCTTCTAGCTCAGCTCAGAACCACTCGCACACCCACTGCGTGGCAGGTTCGAAGCTGCAGTGGACCGGCAGCGGGTTGCGATAGTTGAAGGTCAGCTTGAAGTTCGACCCGAGGCGCTGATACTCGATCGACACGCCGTCGGCGACGTGCGGCATCCCGGAGAGGAATTCCGGGATCATGTCTTCCAGCCCCTGCGGATAGACCTGTCGCGCAGATTTGTAGTAGTCGATCGCCTGCAGCACCGCGCCGGCCGCGCGTTTGCCTGAGGCGGCTTGCGGTCCCTGCCCCGGCTGCGGAAGCTGCGTCTTCACGACGTACCACGCGCCGCCAAGGAGCAGCGCGACCACGAGCATGAATTTCATGACCCCCTCCTGAATTCGGGAACCAAGTCGAAAAGAGCAAGTCGGGTGCCCAGCGCCGCCAGTTCAGCGGCGAATCCGGTATTGTTCTGCAAGTGCCGCCGGTGCATGGATTTCCCACGGGCCGCGCGACGTACGATCTGGCCCCGGAAGGACCGATAGTGCCAACCCACCAGCACTCGGCAAGATGGGTAGGCGAGATGAGGAACCTCGGGGCCCCGCCCCGGTACTCCCTGCGCGTCTCCCGCCTCCCGATCCTGAGCTGCCTGCTTCTACTGGCTGGAGGTTGTACCGTGGCGGTCCCCCATCCCACCCCTTCCGAGGCCGACTTCCGCGCCCTGCTCGCCCAGGGCCAGGGGCGAAATGTCGCACTTACCGAAGAAGGTCACGCCGACTCCGCCCTCCGACCGCATCTGTATTCCGCACCACCGGCTGAAGTTCGCAAGCGCGTCATCGGCGCGGTCCTCTCCCTTCCACGGTGGCGGGTGCAAGATACCAGTGGGGCCGTGTTGTGGGTGACACGAACCACTCGGCTCTTTCGCTTCGTGGATGACCTGTACATCGTGGTCGAGACGCGCGACGACAAGAGCGCCCTCCTGGTACGCAGTGGCTCGCGCGTCGGCAAGAGCGATCTCGGTCAGAACCGCCGCAACATCATTGAACTCTGGACCGCCCTCGAGCGCGTCCCCTGGTCCGGGAGCCAGGCCAATCTTCCCGCCGATACCAACCATTCCGCGAGTGACCCATGACGCGTTTCTCCGCGCTTTCGCTGCTGCTCCTGCTCGGTGCCTGTCATTCCCGCTCCACCGACTCCACCTCCCCGACTCCGGCCGGGAGCGTCGCCACCCATGCCGCATCGCGCGTCACGTTTGCCATCATCGATTCCGCCGGCCGCCGTGTCGGCCAGGTCAGTGCCGTCGAAACCGGGGCCGGCGTACAACTCGATGTTTTCGTCGCCGGGATGCCCCCGGGAATGCACGGTATGCACCTCCATGACGCGGGCCTCTGCGAGGCACCGGCATTCACTACTGCCGCCGGTCACCTGAACCCCGCCTCCAGACAACATGGCCACAAGAACCCCCTCGGCGCTCACCAGGGCGATCTCCCCAACCTGGTGATAGACCCGAAGGGTGTCGGACGCGCTCGCGTGCTGATCGCCGCCGTCACGCTTCAGCCGCCGGCCCCGTCGATCGCCGGGCCCGGGACGGCGCTGGTCATTCACGCTGACCCGGACGATGAGCTGACCGATCCAACCGGAAATTCTGGCGTGCGGATCGCTTGTGGGGTGATCACCGACCTGCACAGCAGGTACCCCTAAGGTTTGTTGCGACCTGAAACTCGAGCCCAATCCACGGCGTACATGGCGCCGACCCACTCTCACAGGAAATCGCATGCAGGATCGGTCTGATCCACTGCCGCGCGCCGTCTGGATCGTCGCGCTGCTTTCCCTGATCCTGCACCTCCTGCCCAGATCCGGATACGAATTCCATCGGGACGAACTGTTCTACCTCGCCATGGGGGATCACCTCGATTTTCTCCGTATGCAGTTTCCGCCCATGATCGCGATGCTGGCTCAGGTCGCCCGGCTGCTCCCATTCAGCCTGCTCACCGCCATCCACCTGCTCCCCGCGCTCGCCCTCGTCGGCCTGATCCTGCTGACGGCGCGACTCACCGCCATACTGGGTGGCGGAGCGCATGCGCAGGTGCTCGCCGCCTTGAGCCTGCTGGTGGCGCCGCTGTTCATGCGCACCGGGGTGCTGTTCCAGCCGGTCGTCTTCGAGCAGCTCTGGTGGTGCCTCGCGACGCTGGCGCTGGTCGCCCTGCTCGCGGGCCGACCCAGAACCTGGTGGCTCCTCCTCGGCCTCGCCGTGGGGCTCTCGGCGATGACCAAGCTCAGTGGAGTCGTGTTCGGGGTCGCACTTGTGGTGGGGATTCTTGCCTCACCACTGCGGCGGGACCTCGTCACCCGGTGGCCCTGGCTCGCCGGGACGATCACGCTAGTCCTCGCGGCGCCGTCGTTCCTCGGTCAGCAACACTGGGGCTGGCCGATCTTCGCGCAGGTGCAGGTGCTGCGCGAGACCCAGCTGGAGCATGTTACCGCGACCGGGTTCATCACCGGGCAGTTCCTGCTGACGGGCATCGCCGCGCCGCTCCTGATCGTCGGCGTGGCAGGGCTGGGATGGAGTGCGACGCTCCGTCCCTATCGCAGCGTGCTGCTCGTTGCCGCCATCGCGTTCGCACTGCTCCTCGTCGAACGGGGGAAGGAGTACTACTTCGGTCCGATGCATCCCGCGCTCCTCGCGGCCGGCGCGGTCGTCGCCGGACAATGGCTCTCCTCGCGTCGCCGGCTCTGGGTGACAACCGTGATCGTCCTCGCCTGCGGTGGGATGTTGCTCCTGCCGATCGGCATCCCGTTGCTCCCACCGGCGCAGATGATCCGTTACGCTGCACGGCTCGGCCTCAGTCGCGTGGTGACGACCAACTACGGGACCGCGCTCGCGCTGCCGCAGGACTACGCCGACATGACGGGCTGGCGCGAACAGGTCGATGTCGTGGCAGAGGTGTTCCATGCCCTCCCGCCGTCGGAGCAGGCCGGCGCGGTGATCGTGGGCGACAACT
This sequence comes from Gemmatimonadales bacterium, assembly GCA_039934355.1. Lineage (GTDB taxonomy): Bacteria > Gemmatimonadota > Gemmatimonadetes > Gemmatimonadales > GWC2-71-9 > JADJOM01. The sequence continues at coordinate 32,830 of JBDTMI010000001.1, read as the reverse complement.
ACGGCCGAGCCGCGGCGGTGGCGCTCTACGGGCCGGCCCTGGGGCTGCCCTACCCCATCAGCACCCACGGCGACTTCTACCACTGGGGTCCGGGGGAGCGGTCAGGCGACGTCGTGATTGTCATTGGCGACGACGCAGCGGACCTCGGCCGGCTGTTCGGTGAGGTGACGCTCGCCGCCCGCAGCCACAATCCTCTCGGCGTGGATGAAGAGCAGGACGTGCCCATCTTCGTGTGCCGCCAGCCGAAGCGTCCCCTCGGTGAGGTCTGGCGGTGGCTCGGCGTCGACTGGGGGTGAGCCCCGGCTAGATTGTCTGCGTGACCGATCTCTTCGCTGCCCGCTCCCAGATGGCCATGTCGCTGGGATTCCACATCCTGTTCGCCGTCGTCGGCATCGGCATGCCGCTGCTCATGGTCATCGCCGAAGCGCGCTGGCGGCGCTCCGGCGACCCGATCGACCTCGAGCTCGCCCGGCGATGGAGCCGAGGCACGGCGATCCTCTTCGCGGTGGGCGCGGTCTCGGGCACCGTGCTCAGCTTCGAGCTCGGGCTGCTGTGGCCCGGCTTCATGGAGCTGGCGGGCCCGATCATCGGCATGCCGTTCTCGCTCGAGGGCTTTGCCTTCTTCACCGAGGCGATCTTCCTCGGCATCTATCTGTATGGCTGGGACCGGATCTCGCCGCGCGCCCACCTGCTCGCCGGTATCATCGTCGCGATCAGCGGCGTCGTGTCGGGTGTCTTCGTCGTGATCGCCAATGCCTGGATGAACGCGCCGACTGGCTTCACCCTGGTCGACGGCCGGTTCACCGATCTCGATCCGCTCGCCGCGATGGCGAATAGTGCGGCGATCCAGCAGGTGCTGCACATGACGCTCGCCTCGTACGCCGCGACCGGGCTGGCCGTCGCCGGCATTCACGCGTTTCTCCTCCGGCGCGATCCCCTGAACGCCTTTCACCGGCGTGCCCTCACCATCGGCCTGATGGTCGGAGCCCCCGCCGCGCTGCTGCAACCTCTCTCCGGCGACATCAGCGCACGGAATATCGCCGAGCATCAGCCGGCCAAGCTCGCGGCGATGGAAGCGCTGTTCACGACCCAGGCGGGCGCCCCGTTCCTCATCGGCGGTCTGCCGGACATGGAATCCCGGTCGACGCACTGGGGCCTCGAGATCCCGGCCGGGCTTTCCTTGCTCCTCCATCATGATCCGAAACGGGTGGTGACCGGACTCGATTCGGTCCCCCGGGCCGACTGGCCCCACGTGCCAACGGTGCACCTCGCCTTCCAGACGATGATCGCGCTCGGCTCGCTCATGGCGCTGGTCGCGCTGTGGGCGCTGTTCAAGTTGTTCCGCGGGCATGATCTCGCCGCCGACCGTCGGTTCTTGACGCTCACGGCCCTCGCCGCGCCCATGGGGTTCATCGCCATCGAGGCCGGCTGGACTGTCACGGAAGTCGGTCGCCAGCCGTGGATCATCTACAACGTGATGCGGACCAGCGCCGCGGTGACTCCGATGCCCGGCCTGGCCTACACCTTCGTCACGTTCACCGCGCTCTACTTCTTCCTCGGCGTCGTCGTGGCCTGGCTATTGTACACCCAGATCATTCGCAGCCCGCACGAACGGGAGTGGCACCGGGTCCATGTCCCGCGATCGGGAGGGACGCCATGAGCCTGACGGCGGCGGATCTGCTGGCCGGCGCGATTCTCCTCGCGATGACGGCGTATGTGCTGCTGGCGGGGGCGGACTTCGGTGGTGGGGTGTGGGATCTCTTCGCGCAGGGCTCGCGGCGCGAGCGTCAGCGCGCCGTCATCGCCAACGCGCTGGGACCGGTGTGGGAGGCCAATCACGTCTGGCTCATCCTCGTCGTCGTGCTGCTGTTCACCTGCTTTCCGCCGGCATTCAGCCGAATCGTGATCGCCCTGCACATTCCTCTCACGCTGATTCTCATCGGCATTGTGTTGCGGGGATCGGCCTTCATCTTTCGCAGCTACGGCGGGCAGGACAGCCTGGCGCAACGTCGCTGGGGCCGGGTCTTCGCCATTTCCAGCCTGGTCACGCCGCTGCTGCTGGGCGTGGGCGTGGGAGCCGTCGCGGCGGGACGGGTGCAGCGCCCGTCGGGGGAGGGCTTCGTCGCCGACTTCGTGGCCCCCTGGCTCACCCCGTTTGCCGCGAGCGTCGGTGGCTTCACCCTCGCGCTGTTCGCATTCCTCGCGGCTGTCTACCTCACGAACGAAACCTGTGAGACGGAACTGCGGGAGGACTTCCGCCGCCGGGCGCTGTGGAGCGGCGGCGGGGTGTTCGTCATGGCGCTAGTGACCCTGGTCCTGGCATGGCAAGGCGCACCGCTGGTCTGGAACGGCCTCGTCACCGCCCCTGGTGCGATGCCATTCCATCTGGCCGTCGGTGTGACGGCGACGATCGCGCTCGGGGCGCTGTGGCAGCGCCGGTGGCGGGTGGCCCGCCTCGCGGCGGTGGCCCAGGTAAGCGGGATTCTCTGGGGTTGGGCCCTGAGCCAGTACCCGTGGATGCTGCCACCGTCGCTCTCGATTGCCGATGCCGCCGCGCCGCTCATCACCCTTAAGCTGACTCTGGGCGCGCTCGGGCTCGGGGCGATCGTCCTGCTGCCGTCCCTCTTCTACCTGTTCCGGATTTTCAAGTCGAAGGCACAGGTGAAGGGAGTGTCGTAGTCGCCCAGAGGGCGTCACCAAGCACGTCGCGCAGCGGCGGCGTAAGGAACGCGCCTCTCCGATGCACCAGCAGTCCGAGGGCAATGGTGCTCCCGCCGGGCACGGCGAACCGTGCTCGCCTGGAAAACCATGAGGGCATGCGGGTCCCGGGACTGTGTGACGGCCGCCGCGCCGTTGGGCGTCCGGGGGCGATCACCCTCACACCGCTGACACCCGGGCGTCCGCTTCCTACCCCCGCGCCAGCATCCGCTTGATCGGTCCGATCAGCATCGCCAGCACGATCGTCGCCGCCAGCGCGATGCCGGTCACGACGGCGAAGAGCGTGGAGAGGGGCATCGTCTCGTAGAGACTGGCCGCGAACCCGGCCATGTAGTTGCCCAGCGAGGTCGCGAGGAACCAGATGCCGAGCACCAGCCCGACGATGCGCTGCGGGGCGAGGCGGGTCATGGCGGAGAGGCCCACCGGGGAGAGACACAGCTCGCCGATAGTGTGCAGGAAGTAGGTGGCGACCAGCCAGAGCGGGCTGACCTTGATGCCATTGGCCGAGAGCCGTGCGGCGATGATGAGAATCGCGAACCCCAGCGCCACGAACAGCAGACCCACGGCGAATTTCGCCGGGCTGGACGGTTCCCGGTCACCGAGGGTCACCCAGAGCGTGGCGAAGAGCGGCGCCAGCACGATGATGAACAGGGCATTGGCCGACTGGAAGTAGGATGACTCGAACGCCTCGCCCTGGTGGGTAAACAGGTAGTAGATCGCCCCGAGGCTCAGTACTGTGACCATTGCCGCGAATCCCAGCGCCATCGGCGCCTTTACCGGAAGCGCGCGATACCACCGTATGGCGAGGGCGGCGGGGAGCAGCAGTGTCAGCCCCATCGCGATGGCGAAGCCGCGAGTGATAGTGAGGTCGGTGTTGCGGGTGGCGAATAGGTTCAGCGTGCTCGCCGCCTGCTCGAAGACCGACCAGAACACCGCGGCCCCGAAGAACAGCACCATGATGACGATCAGCTGCTTCTTCTCCTGTCGGTCATAGCCGCCAAAGAGGAAGAGCGCCGGGAAGAGCACGAGCGGGGTAAAGGCGAGGATGGCGCCAAAGGTCTTCGACACCTTTTCCGGCGTGAGCACGATCGCCCCGCTCCGCGTGAGCACCGCGAGGAGCCCGATCAGTCCCACGATCAGCAGAAGCCCGATCGTCAGGATGCGTCGCCGGCTCTGATGCGTATCGGTCGCGGTGGGTGGTGCGGGGACCATCCCCGAATCGCCCAGGTGCCGCCATCCCACCAGGTACCAGACCACACCGCAGAACATGCCGATCGCCGAGGCGCCGAAGCCCCAGTGCCAGGAGGATTCGGGCGCGATCCCGAAGCCGGCGAGTGCGGTCTTCCACGCGGGGCTCTGGGCCAGCCAGCCGACGACCAGGGGCGAGAGGAAGGCGCCGAGATTGATGCCCATGTAATAAATGGAAAAACCGGCGTCGCGGCGGTGATCCTCGGGCGTGTAGAGCGAGCCCACCATGGCGCTGATATTCGGCTTCAGCAGGCCGGTCCCGATGATCACCAGGGCGAGGCCGAGATAGAAACTCGCCACCGTCGGGATGGCGAGGGCGACATGACCCAGCATGATGATGATGCCGCCATAAAGCACCGCGCGTCTGAGTCCGATGAACTTGTCGGCGAGCCAGCCGCCTGGCACGGCGGCCAGATACACCAGTCCGGCATAGGTTCCGATGATCAGCCCGCCCTTGGCCGTGTCAAATCCCAGCCCTCCTTCAGCGAGGGTCGCGGTCATGAAGAGGATCAGAATCGCGCGCATGCCGTAGTAGCTGAAGCGTTCCCACAGTTCGACGAAGAACAGCGTCGACAAGCCGCGCGGGTGGCCAAAGAAAGCGGTGTCGGTGGGGTCGGCGTCGGGATTGCCGTGCGAGCCGGTCATGGTAGCCAAGCGGTACTCCTGGCGTGGATAAAAGTGAAAGGCGTTCGTGCGCGCGGGAATGCGCGGGTCAGTGGTGCCGCTTCCGGAGGACATCCTGCAGGACAACGCGGTCGATCATCCCGTCCATCCGGACGCGGACATCGTAATTCTCCCAGTACATGAAGTCGCGCAGCGCGGCGAGAAAGGTCGGGGTGGCTGTGCCGGTCGCGGTCTTGAGCCACTTCTCCGACTGGCCCAGCGGCTCAGCGAGGAGGATCGGCTCGAGCTGTCGCACGATCCCAGGCGTGATCTTCGTCAGGTCGGCGGGTTCGCTGGGAAAGAAGTGCAGCTTATGCAACGCCAGCAGCCGCTCGAGTTCCGCGATCGGGTCGACCGCGTCGTACACCCGGATGTCGATGAACCGGTCGTTGGCGCCAAGATAGCCGCCCTGCTTCCGCACCACGAGCAGCGCCGCCGACTGCATCCCTCGCCGGTCGCCTCCCCCCGCCTGCCCCGCCTTGAGTGCCGCCATCAGTCGATCCGCCAGTGATCCGGTCGAACGTTCAAACGTCTCGGCCAGATTCTTCACCGTCAGGTCCGCCACCATGATGTTGGCCTGGGCGGCGTAGCCGTGTCCCGCGATCACCGCGCCCTTGCCACCCAGCACCTGGCACCCTGGACGCGACAGCGCACCTTCCACCCGCACCGAGTCGGCGGCCGCCGGTATCAGCGCGCCACACCCGACTCGGCCCCCGGCCCAATCGAAGGTCCGCGTCCCGGTGAAGCTGGCCGAGTTGCCGTGCGCATCGATCATCCCGACCTGCCGGTCCTGCAGCATGGTGTCGGTGCGCATGATGATACGAAGCGCTTCCTCCGCGGTGGCGCCCTCGGCAATCAGCTCGAGGCCGCGCTCCCCGTAGGCGGTGTTGCCGAGGCTCTGCGTGGCCACGGCGCCCACCCCGGCGATCCCCCACGGCACGATCCCTCCGACATTGGGGAACTTCGATTCGACCACGACGCCGAGGTCCCCGGTGAGAGAGTCCCACGCGACGATGCTGTAGGTGTGGGCCAGCTTCTGGAAGTGGGACGGGGGGGTGAGGGGCTGCTGGGCGGAGAGCGGGGAAAGGGGAAGAGTGAAGAGGGAAAGGGAAAACCCGAGCAGTGTGGCGATGCACGCCGCTCCAGCGGGCGGGCATTGGGCGACCATGCGCGGCCATCGATTCCACAAAGCGCCCCTTTCCCATTTCCCTTTTCCCATTTCCCCGTCGTTCATTCTTTCCCCAGCTTTTTCTTGAGGTGGTCGAGCTGCGCCTGCACCGCCGCATCCATCTGGGCCCGTTCCAGCCGGCCCTTGAGCAACTCACCTTCGACGTCTGTCTCGGGTCGGGGTGCACCCGCCGCTTCGAGATCGCGCCACGCGGCAGCCTGGGCGGGGGTCGGTCCGGCCTCGGTGCCCTGCCGGTTCTGTTTCAACTCCGCGGTCCACTGGGCGACATCACGTTCCGCCAGCATGAGCTCGTCGCGCTGCACCGCCACCTTTTTCTCCAGTAGTCCGATCCGCTCCCGGTGCCGTGCCGCGAACTGCTCGGCCACCTGCACCGTTTCCGGATCCGGGACCGCGGCGGCGAGCGCACCCCGGCGTTCGGCATCGGTGAGCTGCTGCCGCTGAAGCGTCAGCGCCAGTTCGCTCGTTTGCAGGGCACTGCGCATCTCGCCCACCGCCACCTTGGCGTCGAGGACGGCGGCGTGAAGCTGGGCCGCACGGGCACGGGGGTCACCCGGCGGGGTATGGTCGGCGAGAAATCGCTCGAACCGGGCCCTGAGCCCATCAAGCACGAGGAAGTATCCAGCGTCGGAGGGACGAGGAATGGTACGGGCGGCTCCCGGGGGGCGTCAAGGAAGACGGCGCGTTACTTTTGCAGCATGCGACGATTCCTCTCCGGACTGGCCCTCGTCACCACCGTCGGCTGCGGCCCTCCACGGACCGGCGGGACCTGTGGCATCACAGCAATTGCCGGCGCCACCATGCTGCTGCAGGAGTTTGGCATTCCGGACCAGACCCTGAGCGTGCCGCCAGCGGGCCTCCCCCCGCGACTGGTGGCGCGGGTCGCGGCCGGTCCCGCTTTCGAAGCAGTGGTCGGTCGCACCGCTGACAGCGGGTGGGTGATTGGTGTCGAGGGCAGCCCTCCGGCGCCGATCCGCCCCGGATTCGGGGTGCTGATTCTCGATCCTTCCGGGCGGGCGCGGGGCGTGATGCTGTATGAGTCCGAGCCGCTCCGGGGCGCCCCGGTCATCGGCAAGGTCGCGCTCGACACTCTGATGCTGCCGCTGATCGGCATCCAGGTCGATCCGACCCGCTTCGAGGACCCGGGCTGCCCGCTCTTTCCCGACAGCGTGCTCTCGTGACCGCACCACGGATCGGCGTGACCGGGGTGACCCGGCACGTCCTCGGCGCCGACCGGAGTCAGGTGAACGCCGCCTATGTCCATGCCGTGGTCCGTGCAGGAGGGATTCCGCTGATCCTGCCGCCGCTGATCCGGCTGGAGGACGCCGGAACGGTGCTCGACACGCTGGACGGCCTGGTCCTCTCCGGCGGCGAGGATGTGGACCCGACCCACTTCAACAGCCCACCGCATCCTGCCCTGGGCGACGTTGACCCGGTGCGCGACGCCTTCGAACTCGCCCTCTTTCGGGAGGCGTGGCAGCGCCGGCTGCCGGTGCTGGCCATCTGCCGGGGCATCCAGCTTGTCAACGTCGCGTTAGGCGGCACGCTCTGGCAGGACATCCCGAGCGAGCGCCCCGGCGCGCTGGGCCACCGTCAGGCAGGCGGCCGGGACGACCGCACCCATCCCATCGAGCTTCGCCCCGGGTCCCGACTGGCCGCCGCCCTCGGCACCACCAGGTGCGACGTGAATAGTTTCCACCATCAATCGGTGCGCGACCTCGCCCCCGGCCTGACGATCACCGCGACCGCCCCCGATGGCGAGATCGAGGGGCTCGAGAGTGCGACGGGCGCGCCATGGCTGCTGGCCGTCCAGTGGCATCCGGAGGAATTCCATGCCGATGGCGGGGCGCCCGATCACGGACTCTTTGCCGCCCTGGTGCGGGAAGCGCAGCCGGCCCACCCGGCCCCGCGGCGGTAGTGCGGGCGGTCCTGGGCGAGTACCTCGGATGCGTCCCGGATACATCACCCGATTGGTGCGGGAGGTTCCCTAGTGAGTGTACCCGTTGGGGAAGAGCACTCGCTCGCTGAGTCCGTTGAGCGCCGTTCGGATGGCGGGATACCGCTCCGCCGCCACCTGCAGGATCCCGTCGAGGTGATACTGATCGGCGAGCGAATGGTCGGAGGCCAGGGCGAAGCCCCGACGACCCAGTCCGTCGTAATAGCTGAGGTCCGGTCCGCCGTGACGGAGGCGACGGGCTTCGATGTAGTGAGGGAACAGTCCCGCAAGCCAGAGCGCGTAGTTACCCAGGTGCACCATCACCTTGAAGCGGCGCTCGCCCTGCGTTGCCTCGAGGTCGAGGAGAATATCCACGAGGTACCGATGCGAGTGGTCATCGTGCCAGTCAATGCGCGTCGCCCGGTCTCGCTGGCCGAACTCCATCAACAGTGCCGCGAGGTAGTCGGCCAGCTCCCGGTCATCGATGTCGGCCGCGCGCAGGGCCTGCCGGACCAGGACGTAGAAGAACAGCGCCTCTCCCGGGACCAGAATCGAACGGACCGCCAGCAGCCGTTCCGCCAGTTCCGGCGAATCCAGCAGGGGATCGGGGCCTTCCAGTTCGAGTCGGCGCTCCAGCGAGGTTCGGCGACCGGCCGAGCCACGGCTCAGGAGCAGCAGCACCAGCTGCAAGTCGGCCGGACGCAGCCGGCAACGGGTATTCGCCAGAATCATGACCGACTCCTCTCACGCTGAAATGCCTGTCACCTCGGCCTGGGATGTCGCCAGCGGAAGCGCCCTGCCCAGGTTGGTGGCGTACGCCCGTGCGGTGACCGGCACGCTGCGCCCTCCTACGCTTCTCGACCATCTGGTTCAGGAAGTAAAGGCAACCCTCATGCCCAGGGACGTTCGGGCCATCTCCCTCGATGAGCAGGGACACGAGGAGAGTGCCAGCGGTGCCTCGGAACACCCCGGTTTGCGCGCCGCGGTGGCGGAAGTCATCGCCAGCGGCCTCACCTGGGAAGAACCGCAGAACGGGGGCGAGCTCCTCGTCCTCCCCCTGTCCGGCCGTCGCGCCCTCCTCGGTGTCCTGGCGGTGGAGTGCGGCCGCCCACTCCTTCTCACGGAACGTCTGCTCCTCGAGGGACTCGTCGCAATCACCACGGTGGCGCTGGAAGGGGCACGGCTCGTCGCCGCGGCCGAATCCAGCCACCGGACCTGGGAGCGCGCGACCGACGCGGTAGATCTCGCACTCGTGGTGCTCGACCGGGCCGGTCGAATCGAGCGCGCCAACCGGGCCTTCGCCTTGCTGCTCGACCGTCACAACACGCCAATGGCTGGCCGGCCCTGGGCCGAACTGTTGCCGTCCGACTGGCACCAGTCGGTGCGCGAGTCCCTTGCGGCGGAGACGCCGACCGCGGTCGAGCTCAGTCTCGGCGGACGCACCCTGGCGGTCACGACCTTCCGGGCCACGGCCCCCGAGCCTGAGCGTACGGTGCTCGTCTTCGAGGACCAGACCGACCGACGGCGGCTGCAGGAGCGGCTGGTACAGTCCGAAAAACTTTCCGCCATCGGTCAACTCATCGCCGGTGTCGCCCACGACCTCAATAATCCCCTGACCTCCGTCGTCGGTTTCGCCGACTTCCTGGCTGAGACCGCCGACGTTCCGTCGCGTCTGCGGGAACCGCTGCGGGTGATTCAGCAGGAGGCCGAGCGCGCGTCGAAGATCGTGAAGAACCTGCTGAGCTTTGCCCGGAGACAGGAGCGGCGGCAGCTCGCCTCCCTCACTCCGATCCTGGAGGCGACCATCGGATTATTCCGCAACCAGCTGAGCGGCGAGCGCATCGCACTTCAGCTCGACCTGGATCCCGACCTGCCCGACCTGGACCTGAGCCCCAACCAGGTGCAGCAGGTCTTCGTCAACCTGATTCAGAACGCCGCGCAGGCGATCATCTCAGTGCATCGACCCGGCACGGTGCGGGTGCGGGCGAGACGCTGGATGGAAGGGGTGGCCGTGGATGTGTCCGACGACGGCCCCGGGATGCTGAGCCAGGTGGCCGAGCGGGTTTTCGAGCCGTTCTTCACCACCAAGGACGAAGGCCAGGGCACCGGGCTCGGGCTCTCGATCAGCCAGGGCATCATTAAGGAACATGGTGGCCGGATCACCTTGGCCACAGCGCCGGGCGCGGGGGCGACCTTCACGGTGGAGTTCCCGGCTCGCGTCCCGGGCCGCATCCACCCGCCGGCACCGGTGGAGCCGGCGGCGCCGCGCGGACTTCGGGTGCTGGTGATCGATGACGAACCTCACATCCTGCACTATCTCCGCGCAACGCTGGAAGCGTGGGGTCATGTCGTCGAGACCGCGCTGGACGGGCACACCGGACTCGAGCGCGCGCTGGCCGGCTCATTCGACCTGATCCTCTCCGATCTCCGGATGCCGCGAGTCGGTGGCCGGGAATTCTACGAGCAGCTCATGGTGCGCTCCCCCGAGGCGGCCGCCCGAGTGGCGTTCAGTACGGGCGATACCGTTCGCGGCGACACGATGGCCTTTCTCGAAGCGCAGGCCCGGCCGGTCCTGCAGAAGCCGTTCAGTCTGGCGGAACTCCGCAATCTGCTTCGCGACGCCGCCGCGCCGTGAGGGTCGTGCATGTCGCCCGCGGCCGCGACTGGCGCGGCGGCGAGCGCCAGGTACTGCACCTGATGCTGGCGCTCGCGCGTGAACCCGGGCTGGAGCAATCCCTCTTCACCGCCGCCGACTGTGCCCTCGCCCACGCCGCGGCCGAGTCAGGCCTGACGGTCCACGGCGCCGCCTGGCGGGCGGGTCCCGATCCGCGGGCTCTCATTGAGTTGCACCGACTGTTGCGCCACACCGATCGTCCCTGCCTGCTCCATGCCCATGACAGTCACGCCCTGATGCTCGGGTATCTCGCGGGTCGCTGGCGACACTGCCCGGTCGTGGCAACACGACGCAGTGTCACGGTCCCCGGCCGCCATGGACCGTGGCCCCGGGCGACCGAGGTGATCGCGATTTCCCGCGCGGTCGAGCAGGCGCTGCTCGATGGGGGCGTCGCTGCCGATCGCATCACCGTGATTCCCTCGACCGTCCCCGTCGCCCGACTGCTGGCCCAGTCGACCAGACCTGCCGCTGATGGTCCTATTGTCGCCATCGGCGCGCTCACGTCCGAGAAAGGGCATGATGTGCTGCTTGCCGCCCTGGCGATCGTCGTCCGGCACCGACCCGCGACGCGCCTGATCGTCGCGGGAACCGGTCCCGCACGCGCCGCGCTGCTGCGGCAGGCACGCGCACTCGGCATCGCCGACCGGGTCGAGTTCCGCGGCGAGGTTGACGATATCCCCGCGCTGCTGCGTCAGGCGACGGTGCTGGCGCATCCTTCCCGACGCGAAGCGCTGGGTGCCGCGGTTCTCGAAGCGATGGCGCTGGGGGTGCCGGTGGTGGCGAGCCGGACCGGCGGGCTGATCGAATTGCTCGACGGCGAGGCAGGGCTGCTGGTCCCACCGGAGGATCCGGCGGCCCTGGCCGCCGCGCTGCTCACCCTGCTCACGGACCCGAACGCGGCGGCGGCGCTTGCCGCCACGGCCCGTCAACGGGTGTGTCAGTACGACGACGCCGGGATGACAGGGCGGGTAATCCAAGTGTATCGTTCGATGTGTGTCGCACCCTAGGAGACCATGCTCTACCTCTGCATTCCGAGCCACGATGAGGCCGCGACGGTCGGCCTGCTGCTGTGGAAGATCCGGAAGACATTTCAGGCCTTTCCTCGCGAGTACGAGATTCTCGTGGCGGACGATGCCTCCTCCGACACCACCGTGGAGGTGCTGGAGCCGTATGCGAAGGTCTTGCCACTCACGATTGTCAGGCACGGTGAACGCCATGGCTACGCCCGCTCCCTGGAGGCGCTGCTCCGGCTCGCGGTGGAGCGGACCGACCGGCCCAAGCGGGATGCCGTCATCGTGATGCACGCCGACTTCGCCCATGGACCGGAGTATCTGCCCGAAATCGTCAAGCGATTGGAGGGTGGCGCGGACATCGTGACCACAGAAGCGACGCTCGCCGGTGAACCATCACGCGGCATCCGCTGGGTGCGGCAGGGTGCGCGCTTCCTGCTGCGCGGCGTCTCGGTGCCGGGCGTGAAGGATATCGTGTCGGGGTTCACGGCCTATCGACTGATGTGCATCAAGAATGCGCTCAAGGGACAGGCCGGACCGCTGCTCACGACCGATGGCTGGACCGCGAACGCGGAGTTGCTCGCGCGCCTCGCCTGCCATGCCCGGCGCATCGATGTCGTCCCCGTGGTCGAGCGCCATGACCTCCGACCCCGGGCCTCGCGGCTGGATCCCTGGCCGCTCGCCCGGCAGCTCTGGCAGGACGGGGGCCGCCTGCGTATCCGGGCTCCGCGCAACACCGAGGCCCGCCGCGCATCCGCGCCGCGGACCGTGGAGGAACAGGAACTGGAGGAAGCCACACCATGAGGATCCTTGTCGCGGCGCTCGGCGCCGCGTTGATCTCGACCAGCCCGTCTGCCCCACCTGCCCCGGCGGCGGCGCGTGCACCACTTGCTCCGCCAAAGACCGCCGCCAGCTACCCCTTCGCAGTCGGCGAACGGCTCGAGTACGCCGCCAAGCTGGGCTTCCTGCGGCTGGGCACCGCCTGGCTGTCGGTGACGGCCATCGACACCGTGCGTGATGCCGAGTCCTTCGTCTTCGAGTTCGGGCTGGACGCCTCGGCGCCGTTCTACAAGAGTCGCAACGTCATGCGTTCGTGGACCGGGACCGCGGACCTGATCTCGCGCCGCTTTCACCAGGATCTGGTCGAGAACGGCAAGGAACGGAAGAAGTATTACGACATCTTCCCCGATTCCCTGTTCTATACCCAGGAAAACCGGCCCGGCACCAAGCCGTCCGTCGCGGATCCCCTGGACGATGCGGCGTTCTTCTATTTCCTGCGCACCATCCCGCTCGAGATGGGCAAGACATACACCTATCAGCGCTACTTTCGTAAGGAATGGAATCCAGTCACCATCCGGGTGATCAAGCGGGAAAAAATGGATATTCCCGGCGGCAAGGGCACGCCGTGCATCGTCATCAATCCGGAAGTCGGCGAGGAAGGCGTGTTCGCGCCGCGGGCCAAGGCCATGCTCTGGCTCACCGACGACGAGCGTCACCTGCCGGTCCAGATCCGATCCAAGCTGCCGTTCGGCACCGTGACCCTCATCCTCGAGAAGGTCGGCACGGAGCCAGCCCGGCCGTGAGCGGGTACCGCGAGGCCGATCTCGCACGGCTGAAAACCGTGGGGATCGGCACCCGGCCCAACAAACTCGATCCCACCCTCCTCGCCGGACCGCCCGGCCCCACCCGCGCCGATCGCTCGTTTCACTCGTTCCTTGACCAGCTTCCGCACACGCTCGCCGCCGACCAGTTGCGTGCCATCGCGGGCGCGATTGCGAACGCGCACCGGAACGGCAAAGGCGTGGTGCTGCTGGTGGGCGGGCATGTCATCAAGGTCGGTCTGGGACCGCTGCTAGCCGACTGGGTGCGCCGCGGCATCGCGACGCATATCGCCATGAACGGTGCGGCCGCCATTCATGATTTCGAGCTCGCCGCTTTCGGCGGCACCAGCGAAGAGGTCGAGCGCGGCCTGACCGACGGGTCGTTCGGCATGGTCGAGGAGACCGGCGCCGAGATGAACGCGGCGGCCGCGGCCGCTCATGCGACGGATGCGGGGCTGGGGGAGGGCATCGCACGGGCGCTCACGGCACGGGCGCATCTGCCCGGCGGAGCGGCTTCGGTGCTGATCGCCTGTCAGGCGGCCAATGTTCCGGTGACGGTCCACTCGACCATCGGCGCTGAAATCACCCACCAGCACCCAGCGGCCAACGGTGCGGCGATCGGCGCCACCACGCACCGGGATTTCCGCCGACTGGCGGGATCGCTCCCCGACCTGCATGATGGGGGAGTCGTCCTCAACCTCGGCAGTGCGGTGGTGCTGCCCGAGGTGTTTCTCAAGGCGCTCACCGTCGCCCGCAATCTTGGGCAGGGACGCCCGACCGGATTCCTCGCGGCGGATTTCGACATGATCCGACAGTATCGACCACGGCTGAACGTCGTGGAGCGCCCGACCCTCGGCACCGGCATCGGCATCATGATGACCGGCCATCACGAATTGATGATCCCGCTGCTGGCCTGGGCCGTTGCCGATGCGCTGGATCAGCGCTAGCACCGCCTTGCTGGTCCTGGCGGGGTGTGGGGCCGGGCCGATGCCCCGGCCCACCGCCGCGTTGCCGTCGAATGACACCGACGCGCTGGAGGCACTGGCCACAGTTGCGCTGAAGGCGGACGCGAGGATGGAGGGAGCGGACTCGCTATTCGTGGCGGACGCCGAGGTGATCGCCGCGGGCCAGCGTCGAACGAGCGCGCCGCGCTTCGCGGGCATCGAGGCGGGCGGGCAAGTGGCGTTGGGGAGCATCCGCGTCGACCAGACGGGCAACTTCGCCTGGGCCACCTTTGACTACCGGTGGCTGGCGGCGGATCAGGACCGATTTCACGAGGGACGGGCGACCGTGGTCTTTACTCGGGTGGCGACGGCAGCGGGAAGGGGCTGGCGGATCGCCCATATCCACAGCTCACTCGAGCAATAGGACGCGGGGAAGGCCCCGGAGGGAAAAGGCCAGCGCCGGCCCGCAATCATCTCGCGGGCCGGCGCTTAAGGTATTCAGCGGGTCTACAGGGCCGTGGAGCTCTTGCCCGAGATGGTTTCCTTGACGCGGTCCGCGGTGCGTGGGGCGAACACTCGCAGCACGAGGTAGACGAGGAAGCCAAGGAAGGCGAGCCAGAGCAGCTTACCCACCAGCCCGAGGGCGATACCGAGCAGCCCGAACAGGAGCTGGAGTCCAAACCAGGCCACGACCGCGAGCAGGGCGAACCCGAAGAGGTTCCGGAACATGCTATTTTCCTCCAGGAGATGTCAGACGTGGCGCCCTGTACGCGCCACGTTCCACAAAGTTTCGTATCGGCCGACGTGACAGATTCCTTCGATGTGATCGTGGTGGGGGGCGGCATCGTCGGGGCGGCGTGCGCCCGCGAGCTGGCCGAGACGGGTCGCCGGGTCCTGCTCCTTGATCGGGGCGGCGACGAGGGTGATGCCTGGCACGCAGCCGCCGGGATGCTCTCCGCCCAAGTTGGCGTGCTGCAGGATGATCCGCTCTTTGAACTTGGGATCGCCGGCCGGGAGCGTTACGCCGAACTGGCGCCCGTGCTGCTGGAACGCACCGGGATCGACATTGGCTTCTGGCAGGAAGGCATCACCCGTCTCGCGGCGGATGACGCCGATGCCGCTCAGTTACGGTCCCAGGTCGCATGGCAACGACAGCAGGGGCATGTGTGCGACTGGTTCGACGGCGCGGAGGTCAAGCGACGCTGGCCCTGGGTGGGTCCCACCAGCGGGGCACTCTTTGCTTCCCGCGATGCGGCGCTGCATCCGATCCGGCTGGTCGAGGCGTTGCTCAAGGATGCCGTCCGGCTCGGCGTCACCGTCGTCACCGATCGGGCACTCAGTATCGTCCGGCGTGGGAACCGTGTCAGTGGAGTACTCGCCAGGGAGCAGTACGCCGCCGGCGCCGTGGTCATCGCCGCGGGGGCCTGGTCCGGGCGCCTCGCCGGTCTCCCCCGGCCGCTCTCGGTCGAACCGGTCCGGGGCCAGATGGCCGCGATGCAATGGCCGACAGGTACCCCACGAGCCGTCGTCGTGGGACGAAACGCGTACGTGGTCGAGCGAGACGGGGAAGCCATCATCGGCAGTACCATGGAACCGGTCGGCTACTCGACCGAAGTCACCGCAGCGGGACTGGCGGAGATCTTTACCGGGGTGAGCGCGCTGATACCCACATTGGCTCGCGGCGAGGTGCTCCGCACCTGGGCCGGCCTGCGCCCGGTGACACCGGACGGTTTGCCCGTCGTGGGGGCGGAGCCGCGTCTCGAAGGCTTGTGGTATGCGACCGGGCACGGCCGGAACGGCGTCCTGCTGGCCGGCATCACCGGACTGATCCTCGCCCAACTGATGAACGGTGAGAACGAAGTCGAGCGGATCGCGGCGCTGCGGCCTGAGCGATTCTGGGAGTGGTGACCGTTCCGGACGCCCCCCCCGCTTGTCGTCTATCGCCTTCCTTTACAGTCCCCATCCGAGCGAAACCCGCACCTGCCGCGGCTCCACCGGATGGAAATGCACGTCCTCGACGCCTCCCGCCGCTTCGCCCGGCAATCGTGAGGCGTAGTAGTACTGGATATCGTCATCCCGCGCGTTCAGCAGATTGAGCACACTGGCCTGGATTCGGATCCCGGACACAAGGAATCCCGCGTCGGCACTCAGCATTGTCGTTGGGGTGGCCCGGACGGAGTTGTCCTCGATCAGCGAGTACGCGCCGAAATTGCGCACCCGTATTGCGCCGAAGAGCCCACGCTCCACCGGACTCCAGGTAATCCCAGCCGCCACGACGCTCTCCAACGCGCCTGGTATGCGATCCTGACCACTCGGCACTCCGGCAAAGCGGGCATGGGCGAGCGATACGTCCAGGTCGAGCGACAGCTGGGGGAAGGGCCGGTAGAAGTTGGCGAAGGTGATGCCGCGGCGACGGCTGGCCGCGGACGGCTCGGTGGCTCCGCCGTCGCCGATGAAGAGCAGTTCGCTGTCGAGATCCAGCAGCCAGGCCGTCACCGTCGATCGCCATCCCGCCAGCGGCGTCACTCGGAGCCCGAGTTCCGCACCCCTCGAGCGTACTAGGGGATCCACCTGCTGCGCCGTTCCGCCGGAGACCGGATCGACGCTGATCGTGGTCCCTCGTGCGTCGTTGCTGTGGAAGCCGAGCCCGCCGCTAAGGTAGAGTTCGGTGCCGGCCGTGGGCGCGAACACGAAGGAAGCCTTGGGACTGACGATGGCCGCCGTCCGGCTCCCGGAATTCTGGCTGATGTGGGCATCGACGTTGAAGGCGTACACGTCCGCCCGCGCGCCGAGCACCGAGCGGAACCTCGGTGTCCAGCGCGATTCGAGTTCGGCATATCCGCCCGTACCCCACTCCCGCACGTCGTCCTGCCGCACCGTGCCGACCCGGCGCCGTGCCACAGTGTGGTAGAGGCCCAGACCGGTAATGACATCCGCCCGGGTCTGTCCCCCCAGCTTCAGCACATGCCCGATGCCCATCGCCTCCACCGGCTGGGTGTGCTTCACGCTCGCGCCGAGGACCACACGGTGTTCCCGCTGATTGAACTGGTCGCCCTGCAGCGTATCGTCGAGGAAGTACCCAAAGTTCGAGAAGAGGCTGAGATCGGAGTAGATGCCGAAGAGCTGGACATCTTGCACCGAGTTGTCACCGACATGTCGCCAGGAACCGGAGAGACTGTAGCGCTGGGTGTTGCCGCCGTCGGAGTTGTCGATATTGCCGAACCGCGAGATGAGCCCGCTCTGCACTGCACGCAGGGGAATCTGGTCCGAGGAATTCCAGGTGTTGCGGTATCCCATGGCCAGCAGGGAGAATTGCGACGCGCCCCGATTCCAGGAATACCGGGAAACGCCACTGAACTTCCGTACCCGCTGGGCCAGTTGCCAGGGACCGTTGTACCCTTTGACCTCCCCCGCCACCAGCAGATCGCCGTTACCCACCCGCTCCGAGACGCCCGCCGCGCCCCGGGCCAGACCAAACTCCCCGCCGCCCACCGTCACGAATGGCCGGGCAAGGCGCTTGACCAGATGAAACTCGGCGCTGCCAGCGCTGCCGAAGTCGCCCACTTCCGCGTGGTAGACGCCCAGCCGGTAGTCGAGATACTCGACCAGCTCCGGGATAAGGAAATTCAGATCGGTATACCCCTGTCCGTGAGCGTGCGACGCCATGTTGACCGGCATTCCTTCAATGCGGGTCTGAAAATCCGTCCCGTGATCGAGATTAAAGCCGCGTACGAAATACTGGTTGGCTTTCCCGTCGCCGGAGTGCTGGGTCACGATGACACCGGGGACGGTCTCGAGAAGCTCCCCTTCCCGCGCAATAGGGCGGATCCGGAGATCGGCGGCGCCGACCCGGCCTTCCGAGGCGGTGCTCGCGGTGCCGATAAGATCATCGGCGCGGCCTGTCACGGTGATGGCGCGCAGCTCGACGGCCTTCGCGGTGTCCCGTGCCGACGCCGGGAGCGAGTCCTGGGCTTCCAGCGCACCCGCGAAGAAAGTGATCGCGGCGACAAGCGGGCCGAGCCGGCGGATTCGCGACACGGACGTGACTCCGGATGGTAGTGCGGCGTGAAGGGTAACCAATCGACTACGGCCGGTGGGCTCGATCGGATTTCCGCTGGCGGGTGGCGGGGCGAAGCTTGGTGAGACGAGTGCCAATCGCCAACGGCTAACGGCCATTGGCTGACCTCTCCAGGCTCCGCCCCGCCGATAGATCCACTCCCGCTCGACTGGCGTAACGAGGGTGCAGGCGACGAATCCATCTCTGTCGTCGCTCGAACCGTGGGCGTCTACACAGCCCCGATACCCTTTGCACCAGGAGTACTCCCATGACCCGTTGGCGCGCCCTTTCGCGCACGCAGCGGCTCGCTGCCTTCGTCCTCGTCGCCGGCGCTCTCGCCGGTGGAGTCGGCGTTGCAGTGGGCTCCGATCACCAGGACACCCCGCTAGTGGAGCTCAATCCGCGAATGGATATGAGCGATGTGTATGCCTTTCCCGGCTCCACCGCCGGCCGGATCGTTCTCGTCATGAATTCCAGCCCGTTCCTCTCGCCGGCCCAGACCGGTGCGGCACGGTTTGACCCGAACATTCTCTATCAGTTCAAGATCGACAATGACGGCGATGCCGTCGAAGACCGGATCATTCAGGTCACCTTCGAGGGCACCGGCAGCAATCAGAAAGCCGTCGTGCGCGGGCCGTTCTCCGCCACCGACGCCGGTGTCACGGTTGGTGCCATGATGAATACCGTCAATACAAAGGCGAGCGTCCTCCGCGGGGATTTCAACACCAACTTCGGATCGAGCTCGAACATTCAGGCCTTTGCCGGCTCGCGCGATGATCCGTTCTTCATTGATCTCGAAGCCGCGTTCTGCATCCTGCCCGACCGCAAGCCGGTGACCGGCGCACTCGCCGCACCGTGCGCCCTGCCGTCGGCCGCATTCCGGCCCGTCGGCCAGGCCGTCAATTACACCGCCGGTTTCAACCTCCTGTCCATTGTTGTCGAGCTTCCGAGCAGCCTGCTGGAGAATGGCGCGCCGGGCAAGCTGGGCATCTGGGGCACCATCAGCCGCTAACCGACGCAACGGAGATTTCCCATCATGCAGACCCGTTCCATGCGGCGCAGCCTCGGCGGCGCCCTTCTTCTCGGACTCGTCCTCGCCGTTGGCGCATGCAGCGACAACAACACGAGCACCGGCCCCGGCAAAACCACGACGTACAATCAGGTCCAGCGCCTCGGCAATCCGCTGATCAGCGAAGTCCTGCTGGACAAGCGGAGCCACCCAACCCACGGTTCCATTGGCCCCGATCAGGACGGCGCGCTCATCGGCCCCGAGATCTTCGGCCATCTGGTGCTCGGATCGGCGACGACATTCGCCGGCCGTGACAGCGGCTACGTCGGTGTCCTGGCCGGTGCCCTGTTGCCCGACATGCTGATCGTCCAGACTGACAAGGATCCCACCGCCGCCTCCGGCGCCGGCTGGCTCACTTGGCTGCCGCTCGCACCCTTTACCAACGGATACGGCGGTCGTCTGCTGTCCGACGATGTGACCGACCTTGCCCTGCTCGCGGTGTTCGGTGATCCATTCGGCGCCGACCCGACCCACACGACACCGAGTCTGATCACCGACAACGTACCCTGTGGCAACTGCGCCGCCCCGGGGCCGGAGCCCACGACCTTCACCACGACCTTCCCGTACCTCGCAGCACCGAACTGATTAATGCGACGGCCCGGCGGTCGTACGGCTCGCCTCCTCGAGTCGTTCGGTCCTCGGGCCAGCGCCTTACCCTGCGGATCGATCATGCATCTCCCACGGTTGTTCCTCCTTGCATGGACCACCGTCACCCTGAGCTGTCGGTCGGCGCGAGATGACCTGGACCATGACGGCGCCGAGACGCCGGCTCATCGCGCAGCCGCAGCACGAGGGATTCACGATCAGGACATCACCTTCTATGAAGCCCGCGTGGCGCGGGATCCCTACGGCGCGCGCGATCGTTCCGTGCTCGGTGCCCTATACCTGCAGCGGGCGCGCTTCAGCGGCAGCGAGAACGACATCCTCCGCGCCGAGTCGCTGGCGCGGGCAAGTCTCACGACCCGTCATAAACGCAACACCGCGGCCTTGAGCGTGCTCATCAGCAGCCTGATGGCGCAGCACCGGTTCGTAGAGGCATACCAGGCAGCGGAGCAACTTGTCGCCCAGGATTCCAGCGATCTCGGGGCCCGCGCCACGCTCGGCGAGGTTGCGCTGGAATTGGGCCGATACGAAGAAGCTGGGCGTCTCTTCTCCTCTGTGGCCCTGACCCGCTCCTCACCAGCCGTTGCTCCCCGTTACGCGCGCTGGCTGGAACTCACTGGTCACAGTGGCGAGGCGCGGACGATGCTCGAAGCGATGGGTGATTCGCTCTCCGGCGGCTTCGGCGTTCCGCCCGAACAGCTCGCGTGGCTGGAACTGCGCATCGGAGAGCTGGCCGCAAAGAATGGTCGCCCCGACCTCGCCGGGACCCACTACGCCCGGGGCCTCGCACTGCTGCCGGATGACCCGCAGCTGCTCGCCGCCTCGGCGCGGCTCAGTGCCGCTGAAGCCGACTGGCCTTCGGCCATCCCGCTGGCGGAGCGCGCGCTGGCCGGCCGGTTCGATCCGATGACGCTCGCACTGCTTGCCGAAGGCTACGCGACACAGGGCGACACGGCACAGGCCGAGGAGTACAGCCGCGCGATGGAAGTTGCCGTGTCGAAACAGCCCAGCGGATTTCATCGCGGCTGGGCGCTCTTTCTGCTCGATCACGGCCGGCGGGTCGAGGAGATGCTCACGCGCGCCACGAAGGACTACGCCACCCGCACCGATGTCTACGGGGCGGACCTCCTCGGCTGGGCGCTCCACCGGTCGGGGCAGGATCGTGCCGCCGAGTCGTACGCTGCCGCGGCGCTGGCACAGCACACCCGGGACGGACTCCTCTACTACCACGCAGGCATGATTGCCCTTGCGGTGGGCGACACGACCGCGGCACGCACCCGACTCGCGGAGGCGCTGGCCATCAATCCGCACTTCGATCCCTTCGCGGCGGACACGGCACGTGCGACCCTCGCCGCCTTCCCCGCCGCGCGACGGTGATCACGCTGCACCGAGTCCTGGGAGTCGCGGGACTGCTTCTCACCCCGGTGGTGCATCCGCTGCACACCACGCACACCGACATGCGCGAGCACCGGGGCGAGATCGAGATCACGGTGCGCGCCTTCACTGATGACCTGCATCGTGCGGTTGCCGCCCGGGAGCACGCCGCCGACGACTCGGCCCTCGTGCGATATGTCCGGGCGACGCTGACCCTCGCCGACCCCGCGGGCCGTCCCGCGACGCTGGCGCTCGTTGGCACCAGGATCGATGGCGATATCACGCTGGTTACCCTGCGGGCCGCCTTGCCGCACGGTCTCGCAGGCGCCCGCGTTCGGCAGGCGATGCACATGGAGCTGTTCGAGGATCAGGTCAATGTGGTGCGGATCGAGTATGGGGAGCATCGGACCAGCCTGCTGTTCACTCCGGGCGGCTCGGCGAGATCCCTCCCATGAGCCGGGCCGCCGTGTCGCGCGCGGAACGAGCGACGCCCTCATTCCTTGTGGCCCGCTCTTGTGGGGAATTCCTCCGGGGACTTAGAATCATGGCGTCCCTGTCCCCCGACGCAGCCCACCCGGTACCGTGGAACGCGAGACCCCGCCCCCTCATGACCGATTCGCTGACCTCGAGTACGCCGTCCCGTGACGCCGACCTGGTGCTTCAGGTCGCGCAGGGTGACGAGAGTGCCCTGGGTCTGCTCTATGATCGCTTCGGACCAGTGTTGTACGCCGTCGCATTCCGGATTACCGGGGAAAAGGCGGACGCCGAAGAAGTGGTGATGGCGGCCTTCGCACAGGCGTGGAAGGAAGCCGCGCGGTTCGACACCACTCGCGGATCCGCGGCGGCGTGGCTCACCATGATGGCGCGGAGCCGTGCGCTGGACCTGGTGCGCGCCCGTGCCCGCCGCACGCGGATCACCGAGACCGCGGCCCAGGCTGATGCCAGCAGCGCCCCCGCGATGAGCCAGGGATTTCGCTCACCCGGCTCCGCGCTGGAGGACGCTGAACGCCGCACGGCGGTGGCGACCGCCATGAGCAGCCTCTCCGCGCCGCAGCGTCAGGCACTTGAGCTGGCCTACTACGAAGGATTGTCGCAGTCGGAGATTGCGGACCAGCTCCGGGAGCCGCTCGGCACGATCAAGACCCGGATGCGCCTCGGAATGCAGAAGCTCCGTGATACCCTGCGTCCGTACTATTTCGAGGGGGCCGTGTGAGCGCCAATCACGAGCAGGACATGCTGGAGCTGACGGCCGCCTATGCGTTCGGCGCGCTCAGCGCCGAGGAAAGCCGGGCGTTCGAAGTGTGGCTCGCCACCTCGCCCGCCGGCCAGCGGGAAGTGGCCGAGTACCGCGAGGTGGGCGCCCTGATGGCCCTGGGCTCCACGACGGCCATCAGCGCCGGGCCGTCCCCGGACCTCAAGCAGCGGGTGGTCGAGCGGGCGACCAGCGCCAAGGTGCGGCACCTCCCCGCCCCGAAGGTCCGGACCCAGGTCGTGGCGTGGATCGGCCTGGCCGCGAGTCTGGTCGCCGTCGCGGGGCTCGCGCTGCAGCAACGCGCCCTCCGCGAACTGCTCGCCCTGCAGACCACATCGATTTCCGAGCTTGAAGCGACCCTCGCCAGCCGCGACGCGAAACTGGCGAGACGTGAGGCCGAACTGAATGCCATCCTCGATCCCAACGTCCAGTTGACCCGGATGGGTACCCCGGGCACGCCGCAACCTGTGGTGCAGCTTTTCTGGAATCGCAAATCCAATTTGCTGACGATCCATGCCTTCCAGCTGTCACCCGCGGCCGCGACCCGCGCCTACCAGCTCTGGTTCATCCCGAAGAATGGCAAACCGATTCCCTCGGTCACGTTCAACACCGAGCCGAGCGGCCATGGCATGGTCCAGGAGATCAAGGTTCCCGAGGGCATGGAGCTGACGGCCGCCGCGATCACCGAGGAGCCCGCGGGCGGGTCGCCGCAACCGACGACGACGCCATTCCTCGTCGGCACCCTGACCAGCTCATGAAACCGCCGGCGTCATGACGCAGGTGACAGGCGGACGCCTGGGACACCGGTGGGTCACCATGCTGGTGCTGGCGAGCTGCCCTTTGTCGTCGATGGCCGCACAGCAGGGCGACGACCTCGAACGTGAACGCCACGAGTACGCCGCATGGCTCGCGACCGCCCCGCTCTCCCCGTTTGCGCTCCTCCGCATCCAGCCCGTTGGCGATGGCATCAGTATCGGGAGGGAACCGTCCGATATTCCCCTGCCAGGCATCGGACGCGGGATGGCCCGTGAGGAGGGCACGGTCGTGGTATTTCGCCGAGACAGCAACCGGGTGGTCCTGCCTCGCGGACGACCGGTACCGGTTGGCGCCTTCACGCTGATCGCGAGCGGTCTCCCGGGACGCAGCGTGATCGCGGCGTTCGGCGCAGTGAGAGGATTCGCACCGCCCACCTGGTTTCCTCCGGCGCCAGGATTCGATCTCACGCTGACGCTGCAACCGGGCGGACGACGCGAGGCCTTCCGCATCCTCGGTCCCGATGGCACCGACGTCGAGGCCCATGAGGCTGGGTTCATCCAGGTTGCGCGGGCGGGCGGGAGCACGCGGTTGCGGGTATACCGTGTCCCCGGCGATGAAGCGGATGAGACGGAGCTGCTGATTTATTTTCGCGACAGCACCAGTGGCCACGGCAGCTACCCCGCCGGACGATTCGTGACGCTGACCCCGGCCGGCAGCGAGCGATATCGTCTCGACTTCAACCGGGCCCGCAATCCCTTCTGCGCCTACTCCTCCGCCTTTCCTTGTCCCGCACCCTGGCCGGGCAACACAATTCCCTTTTCAGTCGAGGCCGGTGAGCAGTACCACGGAGGCGAGCCACGCAGCGCACCCTGACTTCCCTGCTGCTTGTCGGCAGCCTGCTCGGCGTTCTTGGCATGCGGCACGACGATACCAGCCGAGGACCGGGCAATCCTGCAGGCTCCTGGCGCGCCACGCTGGATCTCGCCGGAGGGCCGCTGCCCTTTGTGCTGCAGGTCGCCGGTTCGAGCGGCCGGTGGACCGGGCAGCTGTGCAGTGGGGTGGAATGCCAGCCATTCACAAGCGTCCGGCAGGCAGGGGACAGCCTCGTCTTTGAGCTGGCGGATTACGCCGCCTCCATCGCTGCGGTGCAACGGGGCGATTCCCTCGTGGGTCGCTACCACAATGTCGGGCGACGAGGTCCCCGGACGATTCCCTTCCGTGCCGCGCGCGGCACGCCCCCGCATGCCGTCGCCCCGATCGCGCTGGTCGGCCGCTGGGATGCCTGGTTCCAGAGCGGATTCGACGCCACCCCACGCGTGCTCCTGATCGAGAACGTACCGAGCGGCCTCGAGGGTACCGTCATCAGCAATTCGGGTGACTACGGCCGGTTCGCCGGGGAGATGGCGGGCGACACCATCCGGCTGGGGCACTTCGACGGCTCATTCGTTTACCTGCTCACCGCCCAACTCGACGGCGACACGCTGCGGGGTATCTTCCACGCCGGCCTGCGCAGTCAGACGCCGTTCGTGGCCGTGCGGAGCAGCGGCCGCCGGCACCTGACCCCACCGACCGAGGTGACCCGCGCCGATTCAAGCCTGCCCTTCGCCTTTGCCGCCCCCGACCTCGAGGGGCGACTCGTCCGTTCGACCGATGCGCGGTTCCGCGGCAAGGTCATCCTGCTGGACATCTTCGGCAGCTGGTGTCCGACGTGCCACGACGCCGCGCCGCTGCTGGCCGAGTTGTACCGGGATTTTCATTCCCGCGGGCTGGAGATCGTGGGGCTGGCCTTCGAGGTTACCGGCGACAGTACGTTCGACGCCCCGCTGGTGCGCCGGTATCGCGACAAGTTCGGGCTGACCTTCCCGCTCCTGCTAGGCGGTACCAGCGACGTTGAAACGGTCGAGGCGCTGCTTCCAGGGCTGGTGGGATTTACCGCGTTTCCGACCACGGTTTTCCTGGGAAGAGACGGTCGGGTCCGCCAGATTCACGCGGGATTTTATGGCGCGGTGACCGGATCAGCCCACACCGCATTGCTGGCGGAGTTCCGACGGGTGGTCGAGCGGCTGTTGACGGAGGAGTGAGGAGTGAGGAGCAGTACTTCCTCCTCACTCCTCACATTTTTTCCACCACGCTTGGCTCGGTGGCGTCTCGATCCACTTTCAGCCCGATCCACTCCCCGCTGAGTGCATGTCCCGGCACCCCACAGAGGAGCCAGTACCAGCCGGCCTGGTCCGCCACAAAGCTGGTGAGGTCGCGCTGACCGGTCTTAAGCCCGGTGACAACGGCGCGGGTCCAGGCGTTGTCCAGTGCGGGCTGCCCGCCCTGCAGCGGCAGTTTCTCACGTTCCGCCATCAGCACCAGACTGTGCGCGGCACTGCTGTCGGCATTGATCCACGTCCACCGCACGCTCCAGTTCCGCGGCACCACGACCTGCACCCGGCCGGCCCGCGCGCCATTGATCGTGGCGCTGCTGTCGGGGCCGCCGGACTCCACCCTGAGTTGGAGGCTGATGGTATGGCTCGCCGAATCAACCGTCATCCACGCGGGCAGGGCGGCAGACTGGGCCGAGGCCGGACCGGCCAGGACCAGGCTGGTGAGCACCAGCAGCGAATCCCGCTGAATCAGCTGCATCGGAAGCCTTTCCTGAGCCCGGTACCCGGGAATAGCGTTTTCTCCATCGGGACGATAATGTACCCCGGCCCTGATCCCCTTCCTACCTCTGCGGAGCTCCACCATGGCCGGTCTGCTCGACCGTGAACGCACCGTTGCCGGCCCCGACTTCAACCGGTGGCTGTTCCCGCCCGCCGCGCTCGCCATTCACCTCTCGATCGGAATGGCGTATGGCCTGAGCGTATTCTGGAAGCCGCTCACGCAGGTGCTGGGCATCACGCAGTCCATCGCGGGCGACTGGACGCTGACCCAGGTCAACCTCACGTTCGCGCTCGGCATCTTCTTCCTGGGCTCGTCGGCGGCAGTGTTCGGGCGTTGGCTCGAGCGGGTGGGACCACGCAAGGCCGGGGTGGTCGCGGCATTCTGCTGGGGCGGTGGTTTCCTCATCGCCGCGGTTGGGGTGCGCCTCCACATCATTCAATTGCTGTGGCTCGGCCTCGGGGTGATCGGCGGTTGCGGGCTTGGACTCGGTTACATCTCGCCGGTCTCGACCCTGATCAAGTGGTTTCCCGATCGGCGGGGCCTCGCGACGGGGATGGCCATCATGGGCTTCGGCGGGGGCGCCATGATCGGCGCGCCACTCGCGGACCTCCTGATGAAACACTTCGCATCGGCCACCTCGGTCGGAGTGTGGGAGACCTTTGCGGTGATGGGGCTGCTCTATTTCGTCGCGATGCTCGCCGGTGCCTTCGGCTACCGGGTTCCTGCTTCGGGATGGAAGCCGGCTGGCTGGACTCCACCGACCACCCAGAAAGCGGCGCAGACCAGCCGCCATGTCCACGTGGATCGTGCCTGGCGCCTGCCGCAATTCTGGCTCCTCTGGGGTGTGCTCTTCACGAACGTGACCGCGGGCATCGGCGTGCTCAGCCTGGCCTCCCCGATGATCCAGGAAATCTTCGGCGGCCGGTTGATCGGAGTGACGGGGACGCTCGCTGAGCTCACGACCGAGCAGAAGGCCGCCATCGCGAGTATCGCCGCTGGATTCACCGGCCTGCTCAGTCTGGCGAGCCTGATCGGTCGGATCGGCTGGTCGTCGCTCTCGGACAAGCTCGGGCGCAAGCCAACCTACATGATCTTCTTCTCGCTCGGCGCCGTGCTGTACGCCACGGTGCCCTTCGCGGGACGCACCGGGGCGGTACCGCTTTTCGTGACGCTCTTCTTCGTCATCCTCACCATGTATGGCGGCGGCTTCGCGACGATTCCGGCCTACCTAGCAGACATGTTCGGCACGGCCTTCGTCGGTGCCATTCATGGCCGCCTGCTCACGGCCTGGTCGGCGGCAGGATTGGTGGGGCCGGCCATCGTCAGTTATCTGCGAGACTGGCAGCTCGCCCGCGGCCTGGCCGCAGGAGAGGCGTACAACACCACCATGTACATTCTCGCCGGACTGCTGGTGGTGGGATTTCTCTGTAATCTGCTGGTCCGGCCGGTGGCGGATCGGCATTTCATGACCGACGACGATTTGCGCCGCGAAGCCGCGGCTGGCGCGGGCGGGACCACGGCGCAGGCATCCCCGATCGAGGTGACCCGATGAAGCCGAACCTGCCGGACTCCCAATCGGCCCGCGGCACGAGCCCGGTCGTTCTGATCGCCGCGTGGCTTGGGGTGGGAATCCCCATGTTGTGGGGCGTCCTGATGACCGTAAAGAAGGCGGCGCTCCTGTTCAAGTAGCGCTCAACCCACTTGACGGGAACTTCCAACCCGGGATATTGGTAGCACTCTGATACATGGCTGTCCCCGACCACGTCGATCGCGACAGATCTGTCTCTCCACCGCCCGACCGGGGGGGCGTACGAAGTTCCTTCCGTGTCTTCTCTCACTTCAGGAGTTGTACCCTATGCGTATTCGAGCGCACTGGGCCGTCGTCGCCCTGCTCATCGGAGCTGGCGCCACGAACCTCCCGGCCCAGGCCAATTGGACCACGTATGGTGGCAATCTGTGGAACCAGCGGTACTCCACGCTGACCCAGATCAACGCCACCAACGTGCGCAACCTGGTCCCCCGCACGGTGTTCCAGACCGGCATCAGCCGGCTTGGCAGCTTCGAGACCACACCAATCGTTGTAGACAACATGGTGTACGTGACCACCCCGTTCAACACCGCGATCGCCTACGACCTGAACACCGGCAAGCAGGTCTGGCGCTATGAGCACAAGCTCGGCAGCACCATTACCTGCTGTGGCCCGAACAATCGCGGCGTCGCCGTGCATGGCCCGCACGTGTACATGGGCACGATGGACGCCCGCCTGGTCGCGCTGGATCGGATGACGGGCGAAGTGGCGTGGGATATCGAGGTCGCGGATCCGGCCTACGGCTACAGCATCACGGCCGCGCCGCTGGTGATTGACGACATGGTGCTGATCGGCGTCTCGGGCGGTGAATACGGCATTCGCGGCCACGTGACGGCGTACAACGCCATGACCGGCGAACAGATGTGGCGCTGGTATTCGATCCCCGCTCCCAAGGGCGACCCGACGTTTGATGCGGTCGCCCCGAATGGCTGGTGGGGCACGTGGCCCGGCAGCACCGCGGACGGCGCGAACCTGCACCGCAATGTGGCCGCCGAGAAGGCCGACAGCGCCAAATACGCCGATGCGTGGACCCGCGGCGGCGGCGGCGTGTGGATGACCCCGGCCTATGACAAGGACCTGGGCATGATCTACGTCGCCGTGGGCAATCCCTCGCCCGACCTCGATGGCGGCATTCGTCCCGGCGACAACCTGTACACCGACTGCGTCGTCGGCATCGACGCGAAGACCGGCAAGACCAAGTGGTATTACCAGACGGTGCCGCACGACGTGTGGGACCTAGACGCGGTCTCCCCGCCCGTGGTCACCACGCTTGGCGGCCGCAAGGTCGTCGTGCATGCCGGCAAGACCGCGTGGGTCTACGTCCTCGATGCATCCACCGGCAAGCTGGTCCGCCGCACGGAGAACTTCACGCCGCAGGAGAACATATTCGCCCAGCCCACCGCCGAGGGCACGCGGATGCTGCCGGGCGCGAACGGGGGAGCCGAGTGGTCGCCAATCGCGGTGGACCCGAAGCTGAACTACGCGTTTGTCGCCGGATTGCACCAGCCGATGAATTACATCACCCACACCGGCCCGTACGAGAAGGGGCGTCTCTGGCTCGGCTCCGCCTTCGTGGCGATCGCGGGGGAAGAGCAGTATGGGACGTACACCGCCCTGAACCTGGCCACCGGCAAGGTCGTCTGGCAGAACAAGGTGGCCCAGCCGATGATGGGTGGTGGTCTGGCGACGGCCGGCGGCCTCACGTTCACTGGCGAGGGCAACGGCAACTTCAACGCCTACGACTCGCGCACCGGCAAGCTGCTGTGGCAGTTCAACGCCGGCGCCGGTTGCAACAGCGCCCCGATGAGCTTCCAGTACAAGGGCGAGCAGTTCATCGGTGTCGCCTGTGGCGGCAATTTCCAGCTCAACTATCCGCTGGGTGCCGGCGTCTTCATCTTCGGTCTGCCCAAGCCGTACATGGCAGCGATGCACTGAGTTCGCGGTCACACTAGTTTTACCGGCGGGAGTGCCCCCCTTCGGGAGGGGTGCTCCCGTCACCTTTTTCTTCCTGGAGCAATGGCATGCGCCGCTGGATGATCGCCCTGCCCCTTGGTCTCAGCGCCCTGAGCGCGAGTGTCGTTTCGGCCCAGAGCGCCGCGGCGACGCCCGGCCCGGATCCGACCTGGCTCGAATGGAACGCCAGCACGAACACCGCGAAGTTCAAGCTGATCGCCGGGATTCCTGGCCGTGCGAAGAGTCCGTTCAACTTCAACGGGTATACGGATGGTGAGCTGACGCTGGTCGTCCCGGTCGGCAGCACCACCGTGATGAATTTCGTCAATGACGACGGAACCCCGCACAGTGCCATGGTGATCAACAGCGGTGGCACCATGCCGAACATGGCGGGCGACGCGGCGATCCCCCGGGCCTACAGCAAGCAGGCGGGCGAGGGCATCGCCCAGTTCGGCACCGACATCCTCAAGTTCACGGCAGCGCCGGCCGGTGACTACCTGATTTTCTGCGGCGTGCCCGGCCACGGTTTGTCAGGCATGTGGATCCGGTTTGCGGTCAGCGCGACGGCCCAGGCCCCGGCGCTCATCGAAACTCCCAAACCTAGGGACTAGATCAGAGGAACGACGGGCAGCCGGATGGGGCCGGGAATGCTGGCCGCAGGGGATGCCTCGTTCGGGTCCGGGCTCCGCTCCACTCCCGGCCCCGCCACGGGCTGATTCGGCCTCCAACCACTCAATTCCGAGTACTTTAATGGCAATTAGAACATCTTGGGTTGCGGTCACGGCGGCAGTCGGTATCTTAGGGGCGCAACTGGAGATAGCTGTACCGGAGTGGCTGCGGGCCGATGGACACACCTGGGCCGAATTTGATCCGGCAAGTCGACAAGCCTACCTGGCGGGGTTCCTCGCCGGGACCGCAGTGGGACAGGCACTCGCTGCTGGCGCACCGGATTCCGCCGCCCTGGTGGAGCGGGTGCACAGTCTAGTCCCCACAGGACTGGCGTTCCCGTTCGCTCCGAATGTTTATGCAGCCCGATTGGGAGATTACTACTTCTATGAGGACCATCGCGTCCTCCCCATCTGGTACGCCATCTGGGAGGTGAACCGTCAGTTCCGGCACCCGCCCGGCCGGGGTCCCTGAGCGACGAACCCAATCCCTTGGTACGACGCTCCAGTCTTTACAGCAGGTGTGGTTCTGAAGCAGGCAGGTGGATTCAGTCCTCTTCTAGTCAGGAGAAGCACCGATGAAGCGTAGCGCTCTTTTGTTCTCGGCCCTGCTGGTGGGCGCGGCCAGTGCGGCCAATGCCCAGGGTCTCTCGATGCAGATGTCGAACGGGTGGAACTTCTCGTTCGCCGGCAATGTCAACATCTTTGCCCAGTACCAGTCGCTCAGCAAAAGCAACAACGCCACCGGCAGCACCAGCGAGTTCCTGATCAACGGCGGCGACACCAAGGGGCTGTACTACGGCACCGGCCTGCTCCCGGCCTTCGCGACGTTCGCCGCAACCGGCAAGGAAGGCAACACCGACCTCGGCGCCCACTTCGGCTTCGCGCCAGAAGTGCAGTGCGGCAGCAACAGCCACGACTGCTTCGGCGCCCAGATCGACATGCGTCAGGTGTTCCTGACCGCCGGCGGCAGCTGGGGTACGATCACCGCGGGTAAGGAGCTCGGCGTCTACCAGCGTGCCAACATCCTGAACGACCAGACGCTCTTTGGCGTCGGCGGGCCGAACAACCTGAGCGGTTCGCTCGCTCCCGGCGGAACGACCCTCGGCCGCATCGGCTACGGCTACATCTACCCTAACTTCGTGCCGCAGTTCACCTATTCCTCGCCCGCCGGCCGGTCGACCAGCTTCAACATTGGCCTGATGGAGCCCAGCAGGTTCGGCACCTATACCGAACTCACCACGCCGCGCCTCGAGGCCGACGTGACGTTCAAGGCGAGCAGCATCACGTTCAACGTCAGCGGCACCGTCCAGAACGGCAAGGATCCCGTCGCGGATGATTCGAAGACCGCCGTCGGCGGCGCCGCCGTCATCGGCTACAAGGCCAGCCAGTTCTCACTGACCGGCTCCGGCTACTTCGGCAAGGGCCTGGGCACCACCCTCATGTTCGGCGGCATCTCTGGCGGCGCGTCGGTCATCGGTGGCGAGCTGACGACCAGCTACGGCTACATCGGGCAGTTGACCTACACTGCCGGTAAGGCGACCCTCGCGGGCAGCTACGGTTCCAGCTTCCTCAAGGATGACGCCAAGACTTTCAAGACCGAGAACAGCCTGATCTCCGGTGGCGTCTATTACCAGGCGACCAAGTCCCTCAAGGTCGTGGGCGAAGGCGATTACGCTTGGTCCAAGGACAAGGAAGCCTCGGGCAAGAACAAGTCCTTCACGGCGGCATTCGGCCTGATGCTGTTCTACTAAATCCCGCACGGGGCGCGTGGCGCCATGCGCCGCTCGCTCCTCGCTGGTGCAAATGGCCTCCCTCCGGGGAGGCCGCTTTGTTTCCCGATTCTTGGGCGGGCTGCCCTCGCAACAGGAACCGACTAGATTCCGCCAACTTTCCACCTCCAACCTCGTGTCTATGCGCCGCCTTGTGACGTGTGTCATCTTCTCCACCCTCGCCGCCTGCTCCGGTGGCACGCTGTACACCACGCTCGCTGGTACTTCAAGCGCCCCGCCCGTGGACGCCTATACCTGCGTGGCGAAGCAATTGGAGACGCTGGAGTACCGGCGCACCCAGTACGACACCAAGGCGCATTTCATCATCGGTGAGAAGCGGAATGAAGAAGATGCGGGGAATGGGACGACGTTCCGGAAGACCGTGGACATCCTCGAGGTGTACGTCAAGACCGGGGCAAGCGGGGCCAGCGACTTGACTGTGAAGGCCCGCACGTTCGATGAAGTGTCCAACACTCGCGGGGTCGACCGGCAGGAACGGAAGAGCACCAATCGGGCGCTAGCGGACGCCAGGAAGCTCGGCCTGGCCTGCGCGTCGTAGCCCTTCGATGGGAGCTGGCCGCATGATCTGCAATGACGGGTCGACCGGTGGTCGACCCGTTTTCCGATCGGGGTGGAGTGGGTTTTCCGATCGAGGCCGGACGTCAATCTGCTGGCGATTACACTGGAGACTGAAATCTTGGACGTGGGGCAGACGTCCCGCCAGCTCTCGCAGTCAGACTAGAGGCCGAAATCTTGGATGTGGAGCAGGCGTCCCGTCTGCCCACGCGTTCAGACTGGAGGCTGAAGTCGTGGGCTCGTGGGGCAGGCGCCCCGCAGGGCCACGCGTTCAGACTGGAGGCTGACGTCGTGGGCTCGTGGGGCAGGCGTCCCGCCGGGCCACGCGGTCAGACTGGAGGCCGAAGTCGTGGGCTCGTGGGGCAGGCGTCCCGACGGGCCGCGCGGTCAGACTGGAGGCTGACGTCGTGGGCTCGTGGGGCAGGCGTCCCGCCGGGCCACGCGGTCAGACTGGAGGCCGAAGTCGTGGGCTCGTGGGGCAGGCGTCCCGACGGGCCGCGCGGTCAGACTGGAGGCTGACGTCGTGGGCTCGT